>CAKTCT010000023.1 GCA_934539585.1 uncultured Oscillospiraceae bacterium
TCTGCGGAGGGCGAGGAAGGGGCTTTGCCCCTTCCATCCCCACCAGCCTTTTGAAAAAGGCTGGACCGAAAACTTGGGTTTTTGGGGGCGGCAGGTGGTGCAAAAGGCGGGGAACGTATTGCGTTCCCCGCCTTTTCTTTTTCTTTGTTCAGCGACAGAAACTCTGCCCCCAACTTGCAAAGCTCTGTCTGGATTCCGGTATTCCGGGGCTTTTATGAAGCCGGCGGGATCGCCGTGCCGCCAATGCCCTCCTTCCATTTCGTATCATTCATTGATTTCTCCATGGGTTCGCCCAGGGGCGGCGCTACGTTGGCCAGCTCCGAGGATTCGTCAGAGGACTCCGACGAGGACTCCTCGGGGAGTGAGGATTCCTCCTCCCCGGGCTCTGCAATGTCTGCCGAGGGCTCCGCGCTTTCGGATGAAGAAGGTTCCTCAATGGCGGATTCTTCGGCGCTGGTTTCTCCGGGCTCCGATTCTGTTTCTCCGGAGTCCTCGGATGGCGTCTGCGGACGGCCGTCCTGGAAGGCTTTCAACTCGTTCATGATTTCCCCCACCGGCTGGCTGAGCCACGCCAGGGTGTCTACGCTGGAAGGGTCCTCTGCGGACGCCTTCAGCTGCTCCACCAGGTCCAGCTTGCCGGGGGTAACGCCCAGAATTTTTGCTTCCTCCCGCTGCTCCTGGGTGACGGTGACGGCTGCCACCTCCACCTGGGCGTTCAGATTGCCGGTCTCTTTCTGCGCGCTCTGTTCCAGGCGCGCTGCCAGCTTTTCCGACGCTTGCTCATTCTGACAGGATGCTGCGATAATCAGGCCGTTGGACTTTGTTTCCTCAAAATAGCCCGAGGACGCGATACGGTCCAGGGTCTCCCGGACGGCGGCGTCGATGGTCTTATTGGCCAGACGCGCCCCCTCCAGGACACGGCCGCCGTCTTCGTTGACCGCCGTTGCCTGAAGGACCCGGTCGAACCGGTTCAGGACGTACTCCACCGATGGATTGACGTCCAGGCTCACATAGGCGTAGGGAGAGGCGTAAAGATACCCGCCGCCTCCCAGCAGGACCAGCGCCGCAGCAGCAGCCGCGGCCCACGCAGAAGCCTTTCTGAGGGGGGATGCCGCCGTCAGGGCCTCGGGTTCCACCGTCTGGCCCAGGGCGTATCCCCGGTTCCGGACCCGGGTCACGCGGCCGTCCTGGGTCAGGGCGGCGGCATACCGGCCCTCCACTGCGACGATAACCGCTTTCATCCGAATCCGTTCTCCTTTACAAAGTGCAGATATGCGGCAAGTCCCGGGAAGTTCCCTGCAAGGATTTCCGCTGCCGCTATTATATACTTTCGGTGGCGCTCCAGGATTTTTCGGGGTACCTCCGCATTTTTTTCTAAAATTTTGATGGGGAGGGTCCGGCTCCGGCGCATTTCGTGGAGGAGGGCCGGGTTCACCAGGAGGTACCGCACCGCTTTTCCGCAGGCGCGGCGGGTCTTTTCCGCCTTGGGGGAGACCTCCGCCAGGTCCATGAAGGAAAAGCCGTAGCCGATGAGGATGGCGCTGACCTCCCGGATTTCCTCGGGGAGGGGATTTTCCGCGGGCTGCTCCGACAGGCGCTCCGCCACCTCGCCGGTGAGGGCGTCGGGGTCTTCGCCGGGCTCCGGACCGTCAAAGGCGTGGGAGGCCGGAATCTCCGCCTGGAACTTTTTCTGGCTCCGGTAGTAGTCCACCAGCCGCCGACGGATCATCAGCCGGGCAAAGGCGGGGAAGCCGCCCTTTTCCGGGGCGTACTGCTCCACGGCCTGGGAAAATGCGCCCAGGGCCACCGACCACTCGTCGTCGGAGTCGGTGAGGTACCGGCGGGCGGCCACGGAGGCCTCCCGGAGGATGAAGGGGCGGTACTCCTCCACCAGCCGGGCAAGGGCTTCGGGGTCCCTGGCGGCGTTTTGGATTTTCTGTGCGTCGGCGCCCATGTCCGGCCTCCTTTCCGGGAATTTTTTGGGGGTGATGCTTTATTATAGCATGATCTGGCGGGTTTTTCAACTGTTGGGGAATGGGAAGGCCGCCTCCGCATGTCTGGTGGGCGGGGCGGCGGGGTCAGATTTCGTTGTGGTAGTAGCGGGTGATCAGCTCCTCCAGGGTGCGGGCCACCGGTTTCCAGCAGCAGCTTTCGCCGATGCTTTCGTGCTCCCAGAGGTAGAGGGTGTCCTCGGGGACGGCGTCGGGGGAAAAGCGGTAGCAGTAGTAGTCGCCGCAGCCGTTGGAGGCGAAAAAGAGGAAGCGGCCCACCCGCTCCCAATAGATTTCCCGGCCCTGAGCGCCGTATTCCTCCTCGAAAAATGGCAGGAGGGCTTCCCGGTTCAGGCGGACGTTTTCCGCGATTTCCTGGGCGGAGAGCAGGAGCCAGCGGTCGCCGTTCATTTCCGCAAGGAGGTCCCGGAGCGGCTGGGGGAAGGGCACGCCTGCCGCCTGCTCCGCGGCGGCGATGGATTCCTCCGGGCAAGGGGGCTGGGGGGTTACATAGGGGATTCCCTGGGACAGCTTTAAAACCAGTTCTCGGTACATGATTCCTCCCAAAGGGTCAGATTCTGGCGACGAGCAGGGCGATTCCGGCGATGCCCAGGGCCAGGATCAGGTAGAGGGCGGTGGCCGCGGTCCGTTTGATCAGGACGGTTTTCCAGGGCTTTACGTAGGGGACGCCCTCCATCCCCGGGACGGCCCAGATTTTACTATGGCCCACCCAGAGGCGGTCGATGACGATGCCGTCGAACCAGTTTACGGCCACCAGAAAGAGGGCGGCCTGGAAATAGGCGGTTCTGAAGTCCGCCACGCGGTTCCAGCGGGCGAGAATCAGGATAAGAGCGGCAAAAATCAGGATGCAGAAACACGTCATGAAGTGTTTGCCCTGCTTCATCACGGCGGCTTTATCCGCAAGGCCGCGGTTCTGGGCCTCGTCCAGGTAGGCCTTGGGGTAGAAGTACAGGCAGTTCCGGCCGCTGTTCTGCACGGCGCATTTTACCAGCAGGAAATACAGGAGACAATACAGGGCGATTTGCAGAAGCAGCATGGGTCATTCCTCCGTAGCGGGTTGCAGGGATTTTTTGGCGTTCTGATAGGAAAGCAGGATGTGGCTGGGCGCGAAAATGACGGCAGCAAGGGTCAGCAGGATGGACCGGCTCATGATCCCGCTGAACAGGAACAGAAGCGACGGCAGGATGGAAAGGGCCAGGGCCCGGAAAACGCTGCTTTTCCGGAAGCAGAGAATCCAGATCAGGCAGTACAGGGCCGCCAGGATGGCATCTACCACCAGGTAGAGGGTGAAGGCCTCGTCCGACCACCAGCCGAACCAGGTCCCCGGGATGTTGAAAATCATGAATCCGAAGCAGCCGAACCGGCCGATCTGCTTGGCGGTCTCCACGGCGGGATTGTGCCATTGGTTGGCGAAGCCGTCCTTGCAGCGGATGGCGAAGACGATGTTGGGAATCAGGATGACCGCTACCATGGCCAGCCCGAAAACGTTGAACCAGTTCATTATTGTCCTCCGAAAGTGGTTTTCAGAAAGTCGTCGACGGCCCGGTTGAATTCCGCCGGGCGCTGGCTGGCGATAAAATGGGTGCCCCTGAGGATGGCCAGCCGGGCGTTGGGGAGGCTCTGGGCGATTTTCCGCGTATGGGATTCCCTGATCATATCCCTGGCGCCGCAGAGGACCAGGGTGGGGGCGGTGATTCCGGACAGGTCCCGGGGGCGGATATGGGGCTCGTTGACCATTAAGCCCAGCATTTCGGCGTTTTTCCTGGCGTCCTCCGATCTGGCGGCAAAACGGCGGGCGATTCTGTACCCCAGCTCAATGGGGAGCTGGGTGGTCCGTTTGACCCCGGAGGGGTCCAGGTTGCCGCCGTTTAGAATCAGGGCCCTGACCATCTGGGGGTGGGCCATGGCGAATTCCATGGCGATATTGGCTCCGTCGGAGAAGCCCAGGATCACGGCCTGGGCGATCTCATGGGCCGTCATGAAGCCCCAGAGGTCCCGGGAGAACTGTTCGATGGTGAAGGGGGCGGTGCCCCGGGGGGATTTGCCGTGGCCCCGGGTATCCAGGGCGATGACGCGGTAACGGGTCCGGAAGTATTCGATCTGGTGACGGAAATAGGTGTGGTCCTCGCCGTTTCCGTGGAGGAGGAGGAAGGGGGTTCCGGTTCCTGCTTCCTGATAGTGGAGTTGGATGTCCATGGGGGCCTCCTGCTGTTGTTTTATCGCAGCCGGAAGTCCTGGTCCAGCTGCCAGTCGCGGCCTTCCAGGAAGTCGTAGCCCAGCAAGGCTTCGATGTCGGAGGGCTGGCCGCAGAGCTCGCCGATGTCGATGTTCTGCAATTGGATGGAGCGGTTCTGGAACCGGATGGGGAAGGTCCGCACATAGGGGGTGAGGGCCGACTGGGCGGAGCCGATGCCCACCGTCTCAGCGTCATGGTACTCCACATCGGGGAGGCGGGTGCGCCAGGAGGCGGCCAGGGTCGATTCGGTATGTCCGGTGTCCACCCGGGCCTTGAAGGGGGCTCCGGCGTACTCCGGGAAGACTATGGGGCCCTGCCGGACGTCCGGGGGCAGCGAATTGGGGGATTTATCCGAGGGACGGACCCGGAGGGAGGGCTCTTGAGCGGAATACTCCCAGCAGAATCGGGAGATTACGTCCCAGCCAAGGAGGATTCTGGCGGGAAAGGGGGTGCCGTTATCGTCGGTGAAGGCGAAATCGGCGTCGTCTGTCACCAGGACGTTCCATCCGTCCAGGGAGACGCCGCCGATCCGGACGCCGGGAAGGACGGCGGTCCGGAGGGTGCGGACCAGGCCGTTATTGTTGCCTGCGCGGAGGGAGGCGGTTTCCGCCGGGATTTCCAGCTCCGAGAGAAGGCTCCGGGCGATGACGGTCATGCCTGCGCCGGTGTCAAAGAGGGCGGCGGCCTCCCGGTCCCGGATGCGGAGGGTGACAAAGAGGAGGTTTGCGAAGGTGCGGGGGAAAAGGCAGTTGTTCATGGGGTCTCCTTTCGGGGGCGGAGCTTTTCTCAGATGCACGAAGGACAGCCCGCCGGAGTCCTGGTGCTCCTTATATGGACGGCAGCCCATTTTTCGTAAAGGCGGAGATTGGTCCAGGTTTTTGTACAGGTGTACAGCGCTTTGGGGGGCCGGGGCGGCGGTGTCCACGGCGGACAGCAGCTTCCGGGCCAGCCCCTGGCGGCGGTAGTCCGGGTGGATCATCAGGCGGCCGACCTCGATGGTCCCGCCGTTTCTTTTATATCGGATCGCGCCGATCATTCTGCCGGTATCGGTTTCCAGCTTCAGGGTGTGCCAGTTGGAGAAATCCGCGCGGTGCTCCTCCTCGGTTTCCTGCAAGGCTGGGACCGCGCGGCTCCCGATCATCTCCGCCTCGCTTTCAAATGCCAGCAGCTGAAGCCGGTACAGGGCCGGGATATCGCTGCTTTCCGCGGGAAGGATTTTCATACTGCATCTCCGTTCAGGGCTTGTCCCCGGTGGAAATCCAGAGGGATTATCTGGAGGGCTCCGGGGTCTTTTCGATGGCGAGCTTTATGTACAGGATGGTCGCCGCCGTCAGCAGGAGGGAGATCACCGACAGGACCTGCTGGGGGAAAACCGGGAGGCCGAAAAGGGTATCGCCGGCGTCCCGGATATGGGAGACGACTTTTCCGGCCAGCAGCGCCGCAAGAAAGCCGCAGATCCCGCCGATGCTGTTCTTGATGGCGATGGCCTGGGCGATATACCGGGAATCCACGCAGCGATAGGTGATATTGAAGGCGTTGGCGTTGGTGCCCGCCATGGCGATATTGTAGCAGAGGGTCTGGAGGATGATGAGGAACCACAGGTCCCGGGTGATGAAGATATTGATCAGGAAGCCGGCTCCGGCGATGACCGCCGCCAGCTCGAAGCCCTTGGCAAAGCCCCTGCGGTCGGAATACCGGCCGAAGGGGACCGACACCAGCATCCGGGCGAGCTGCCCCGCAGTATTGATGATCTGGACGGCGAAAAGGGACAGGAGGAGGTCCTTGGTTTTGAAGACTCCCAGGAAGCCCACGGAAAAGTACTGGGCGCAGTTCCAGAGGATGGTCATGACCACCAGCCTGCGGAATTTTTGGTTCCCGAAGGTCTCTTTTCCCATGCCGCCCAGGGGGACGGCGGTCTGCTTTTTCCCGTCGCCCTTGATCAGCAGCAGGGAAACGATGTTGAGCAGCGCCGTGATGAGCATACAGCAGGCGATGAACAGGAAGGCTCCGTTGAGATTGCCTAAGCCCTCAAAGCGGTCGATGATATAGCCCACGACTGCGCTGAACACCATTCCCGACAGGAGGGAAACGATTTCCTTTACGGCGGAGTACTCCGCGCGGTGGTCGGGGTCCACGTAGGAGTTGGCCCACTGGAAGCAGATGGGCGACGCGATATACTGCCCGGCATAGGCAAGGAGGACGCCTACGATGACGAGGACGGTCTTCGCTCCTGTGCCCACGGGGAGGAAGGGGATCAGGTACAGGGAGCAGAACAGCAGCTGGCTCACCACGTTAAAGGCGACGACGGTCTTTTTCCGGTCAATGGGGAGGGCGGAGACCATCAGGGACAGGAGCTGGACCACAAAGGCCAGGGAGATAAAGGAGGAGATGATGCCGATCAGGGAGTCCCGGATCCCGATGGACGCCAGCAGCTTGGCCAGAAAGGCGTCCGAGACCAGGAGGGCGGAAAGGTATTCAAAGGTACACTGGGCAATATAGGCTTTTCTTGCGCTTTTGTACGAAGGGGTGTGAAAAATCCGGGCGTCCTGTTCCATGGTGTTTTTCCATTCCTTTTCCTTGGCGTTTTTTGAGGGGGATACCGGGGTCAGCTTCGGTTGAAGTCCAGGACCTTGACCACCTGGCCGCCGCGGAAATACAGCCGGGGGACCCGCTTGCCTACCAGGCAGAGGAGCTCATAGTGGATGGTCCCGGCCAGGGAGGCCAGCTCGCTGAAGGTGATCTCCTCCCCGCCGTCCCGGCCGGCCAGGGTCACTTGGTCGCCTTCGGCGGCGTCGGGGATGTTCGTGACGTCCACCATGATCTGGTCCATGCAGACGTTGCCCACCACCCGAGCGCGCTTGCCCCGGATCAGGACATCGGCCCGGTTGGAGAAGGCCCGGAGGTAGCCGTCGGCGTAGCCCACCGGCACTGTGGCGATGCGCATGGACTTCCGGGCACGGAAGGTCCGGGAGTAGCTGATGCAGTCCCCGGGCTCCACGTCCTTGACCATGGCAACGGTGGAGCGGAGGCTCATCACCGGTTTCAGGTCGATGCTCCGGCCGGGGAGGAGGTCCAGGGGCTGGCCGTAGAGGACCACCCCTGCCCGGGCCCCGTCGAACTGGTACTGGGGGTAGCTGATAATCCCGGCGGAATTCTGCAGGTGGAGGAACAGGGGGCCGGCTCCGGCGGCTTTCAGGGCAGTGGTGGCGGTCCTGAACCGGCGGTACTGCTCCCGGGTATAGGCGACGCCTTCCTCCGAGGGGTCGTCGGAGGAGGAGAAGTGGGAGAAGGCTCCGGTGATCTTCAGGCCCGGCAGGCGGCAGGCTTCCAGCAGGACCTCTGTGGAGCCGGAGGGCCGTCCCACCACGAAGCCGATGCGGCCCATGCCGGTGTCCAGCTTCAGGTGGCCCTCCACGGTGACGCCTGCGGCCCGGGCGGCTTCGGAGAGCTCATGGGCGTACTGGAGGTTGAGGATGGCCTGGGTCACGCGGTACTCCGCCAGCTCCCGGGCCATGGAGGCGGGGGTCACGCCGAAGATGAGGATTTCCCCTGTGATGCCGGCATTGCGCAGGCCCACGGCTTCCTCCAGGTTGGAAACGCCGAAGCGCTTCACCCCCATATCCGCCAGCTCCCGGGAGACCATCCGGTCCCCGTGGCCGTAGGCGTCGGCCTTGACCACAGCCAGCATTTCGGTGGTATCGGAAAGGCAGGAACGGGCCGCCTCCGCGTTATAACGGAGGGCGTCCAGGTCGATCTCTGCCCAGGTTCGCTTCAAAAACTCCATAAAACCTTGCAACCTTTCAAACAAATGTTTAAAAATTCACACTTTCGTAACATATCGGCGCGGATATCTGGTACAATAAAGGTAAGATGCGCAAACAAAAGGAGGGGTGCCCGTGGAACGGGAGACCACGCTTTGCTTTACCGGCCACCGGCCTGAAAAAATCTGCACGCCTTTCAATGAGGCGTCCCCTTTCATCGACGGGGTGAAGCACCAGTTGCAGGCCCGGATCCTGGCGGCGGTGGACCAGGGGTACACCACCTTCCTCTGCGGCATGGCCCGGGGAACGGACATCTGGGCCGGGGAAATCGTGGCCGGGCTGTGGGAATCCTTCCGGAACCTGGAGCTGGTGGCGGTGCTCCCCTTCCCCGGCCAGGCCGACGACTGGGCCCGGGACTGGGCCATCCGGCACCGGCGGCTCCTGCGGTATTGCAGCCAGGTGATCACCGTGGAGGACGCCTACGGCCGGGACAGCTATCTGAAACGGAATCGGTACCTGGTCAACCACTCCTCCCGGCTCATCGGGGTCTGCCGCAACGAGGAGGGGGGCACCGGGTACACCATCCGCTACGCCAGGTCCCGGGGGCTGGAACTGGACCTGATTCGGCTATAACCTATCATACACGGTTTTGACCGGTTTTTCAAGGGGGAAATCCGGGCGAGGCATGTCCATATTTAGAAGACGGCCCTTGGAGGAAAACTTTTCCGGGTTTTTCCGTTTTTCGGGAAGCGTGTGGAAAAAAGGGGGAATCCCCCGAAGGCGGTCGAAGGAGGGAAAAGGCCGGAAATCAAGGGTTTTTCTCCGCGGAGGGAATACAGAACGTAAAAAAGGCGGTGGAAATACAGCTTTTCCACACATTCCACAGGGTTGTTCACACCGCGGGGAGAAAAACGCCGGGGTTTTCCACAAATCGGTGGGAAATCTTTGGAAAAGCCGGGAAAACCGGTCTTTTTTTGCGAAGTTTTCCACATTCGGCCGGTGAAAAGTGTGGATTGTCTCTTTTTGGCGGCAGACACAAGATATTGTGCCCAGGGGCAGTCCGGAGTTTTTGTCCGCGGGCCATGGATTTTTTTCCGGAAACGTGCTATAATGGCTGGTGCAAGGAGGCGGAAGGATGCGGCAGTTTACGGCGGAGCAGCTCCTGGACCCCCGGGAGAACATTACGGTGCAGCGGGTGGTCCACACCCAGGACCAGGAGGTCCACACCCACGATTTTCTGGAGATCGTCTACATCCTCCAGGGCGCCGGGGTCCAGAACGTCGGAGGGCGGGAGTACCGGGTGCAGCGGGGGGACCTGCTGTTCATCAACTACGGACAGACCCACGCCTTCCGGCCGGAGGGGTCGTTGACCTACTACAACATCCTGCTGAAGCCGGAGTTTCTGGGGGAGGAGCTCATGGACGCCGAAAACGCCTTCTCCCTTCTGAGCCTGACGGCCTTTGAGGACTTCCGGCTCTCCCAGGAGGGCATGGGGTCCTTCTGCACCTTCCGGGACCGGGAGCTGCCGGAGGTGGAGGCCGCACTCCAGGGGATGTACCGGGAATTCTGCCGGAAGGAGGCCGGGTACCGCACGGTGCTCCGGGGGTACCTGACGGTGGTGCTGGCCAAGCTGTTCCGGAAGATGGCGCTGCCGGAATCCGGAGGCGAAAAGCGGCAGAAGGCCATTGCGCCGGAGCTGCTGGCCTACATCGAGGAGCACTGCTGCGAGAAGCTGGGGCTTTCCGACTTAGCCCGGCGGTGCTTTTACAACCCCTCCTATTTCAGCCGGGTGTTCCGGGAATACAGCGGCCGGAGCCTTACCGAATTCATCGGGGAAAAGCGGATGGAACGGGCCAAGGAGCTGCTGCTGACCACCGACCTCCCGGTGGAGGAGATCGCCGTCCGCACGGGCTACGGCGACCGGGGGCAGTTTTTCCGGCAGTTCAAAAGCGTCGTAGGGACCACCCCCAAGGTCTTTCGGGACCAATCCCGAAGCAAGGACAATCTTTTCCGAAAGGATGGAAACTTAGAATGAAAGAGAAAATTACCGCGTACATGAACGTCCACCGGGAAGAACTGGTCCGGGACGTCTGCCGGCTGGTCCGGATCAGAAGCGACCGGGGAGAGGCAAAGGAGGGCGCGCCCTTCGGCGAGGGGCCTCTCCGGGCCCTCAACGACGCCATGGAGCTGACCCGGGGGATGGGCTTTGCCGTGACCAACTACGACAACTACGTCATGACCGCCGATCTGGGCGGCGAAGAACCGGGGCTGGACATTCTGGCCCATCTGGACGTAGTGCCGGTCAGCGACAGCTGGACCGTGACCCAGCCCTTTGAGCCCCTGGTCCTGGACGGAAGAATCTACGGCCGGGGCACCGCCGACGACAAGGGGCCGGCGGTGGCGGCCCTCTACGCCATGAAGGCGGTGAAGGACCTGGGGATCCCCCTGAAAAAGCGGGTGCGGCTGATCCTGGGCACCGACGAGGAGTGCGGCAGCTCCGATCTGGAGCACTACTATGCCAGGGAGGAGGAGGCTCCGGCCAGCGTCTCCCCCGACGCGGACTTCCCTATTATCAATCTGGAAAAAGGCGGGCTCCGGGGCGTGATGACCGCTTCCTATGAGGAAAGCGGGGCGCTGCCCCGGCTGGTGTCCGCGGAAGGGGGCACCAAGCTCAACGTGGTGCCGGACAAGTCCTTTGCCCTGGTGGAGGGCATGGACGCTGAGGCGCTTTCCGGGTTCTGCCGGAAGGCCGGGGAGGAGACCGGCGCAGCCTTTACCGTTTCCGAAGAAAACGGGCTGCTCCGCATCGACGTCAAGGGCCACGGGGCCCACGCCTCCCAGCCCGAAGGGGGCTGCAACGCGGTGACGGCGCTGCTCCGGCTCATCGTAGAGCTGCCTCTGGCGGACTGCGACGGGCTCCGGCGGCTGAAGGCCGTGGAAAAGCTGTTCCCCCACGGAGACTGGAGCGGAAAGGCTGCGGGCGTGGCCATGAAGGACGATCTTTCCGGGGCCACCACCCTGAGCTTTGACATTCTCCATTACGGCCTGACCGGGTTCCGCGGGGAGTTCGACTGCCGGGCCAGCATCCTGGCCAACGACGGGAACCTCCGGGACGTGATCCGGGAGGAGCTGGCCCGGGAGGGCGTGACCCTGGAGCCCTGCGCGGTGTACGCGCCCCATTACGTTCCGGCGGAAACGCCTCTGGTCCAGACGCTGCTGCGGTGCTACGAGGAGTACACCGGGGAGAAGGGCCGCTGCATCGCCATCGGCGGCGGGACCTATGTCCACCACCTGAAAAACGGCGTGGCCTTCGGCTGCGCCCGGGACGGCGTGGACAACCGGATGCACGGCGATGACGAATTCGCCGAGATCGACCAGCTGCTGCTGTCGGCGGCCATCTACGCCCAGGCCATTGCGGACATCTGCGGCTGAGGCTGCTCCTGAATAAAAAAATCCCGCGCCGCGGACTGCGTCTTGGCAGCTTCGCGGCGCGGTTTTTTGTTTTCAGAAGCGGTAGACCGGGTCCAGCTCCTGGAGCTCGGAAAGGGTGTCGATCTCGATGACGTCGCCCTCCTTACACTCCCGGGCTTCGATGTAGAAGTCCTTATTGTAGACGTCCAGGGGGACGTTGTCCCAGTAGTTTTCCTTCCCGCCGGGGGACTGGTAGAGCTCCGGCAGGTACCGGGCCATTTTTTCCCCGTCCTCGGGGGTCCAGTAGGTGATGTCGTACATGTGGTAGCAGTCGGTGCCGCCCACCTTCATCCCCGTGACCCGGCCGTTTTTCATCACCAGCCGCCAGTCGTCGGTGCGGTCCATGTGGACGCCCACGTAGCTGGCGCAGTACTCGTACTTGCGGATCAGGTCGGGGTTCTGGAGGTAGAGGTCGGAATCCAGGACGTAGGCCCCGCCGAACAGGTCCTTGACCTTCATGGCCGAGGAGATGTTGTTGGCTTCCTTATAGTCCGGGTTCTCCACGAAGATGATCTGGGGGTACTTCTTTTTCAGCACGTCGAACTGCTCCCCCAGGTAGCCCCGGACGATGTAGATTTCCTCGATGCCCGCCCGGACCACGGCGTCCAGCATGGTCTCGATCATGGGCTTGCCGTGGACCCGGATCAGGGCCTTGGGGGTGTTCAGGGTGATGGGCACCAGCCGGGAGCCGAAGCCCGCCGCCATGAAAATGGCCCGCTTCACCCGGTAGGGCTCCAGGGCGGCCAGGCCCGCCTTGGTGATGTAGACGTTTTTCGTCTCGGGGATATCGATGAGCTCCCGCTGGGTCAGCACCGGCAGCAGCTTGTTCACCACGCCCAGGGAAAAGCCCGTTCCGGCGGAAAGGCGGCGCTGGCTCAGCTTTTCGCCGTTGTAGCGCTCGATATAAACAAGCATTTCGAATTCTTTTTTGGAAAGCTCCATAGGGATCGACCTCCTGCGCAAATCGTTCATGGGTCTATTATATCCTGACAAGATGAACATTTCAAGAGAAAAACAGACAAAAACGGAGGGGATTTGTCCGGTTACTTTTCACAGATTGCGCAATTCGGGGGAGGATTTCCGCATTTTCGAGGATTTTGGAGCAAATCAGAGGATTCCGGAGCATTTTCAGGATGCCGGAAAACAGGTTTCGGATAATTCCGAAAAAGGTGCAGAAAATTCCCGAATTTTCCGAATTATTTTACAAAATCCCTTGACATTTGGGGGAACAGGGTCTATATTATATCTTGTGTTTTTGTGTCTGCTGTTGAACACCGGACCCTATGCGCCGCTGTTTCCGGCCCAATGCCGGATAAAAGCCTTTTGCGGGCGGTTGGCGTCAAAAGGCCGGTGGGTACAGATGTACTTTAAAATCCGCAAAGGGGGATGCAAGTATGGAACGCGCTTCCATTGAACTGAAAAACATCTATCTCGATTACGAAAACGACCGGATCCTGGACAACGTTTCCCTTTCCATCAAGGACGGGGATTTCGTGACGCTGCTGGGGCCTTCGGGCTGCGGCAAGACCACGACCCTCCGGATCATCGCCGGTTTCGTGCAGCCGGACAAGGGCGACGTCTACTTCGACGGGAAACGGATCAACGACCTCCCCGCCTACAAGCGGCCGGTGAACACCGTCTTCCAGCGGTACGCCCTGTTTCCCCATCTGAACGTCTTTGACAACGTGGCTTTCGGGCTGAAAATCCAGAAGGTCCCCAAGGCGGAGATCCGGGAACGGGTCCTGAAGATGCTGGAAATCGTGGACCTGAAGGGCTACGAGCGGCGGCGCATCCAGAAGCTCTCCGGCGGCCAGCAGCAGCGGGTGGCCATTGCCCGGGCCCTGGTCAACAATCCCAAGGTGCTGCTTCTGGACGAGCCTCTGGGGGCGCTGGACTTAAAGCTCCGGAAGGACATGCAGATCGAGCTGATGGACATCCATAAAAAGACCGGCGTTACCTTCATCTACGTCACCCACGACCAGGAGGAAGCTCTGACCATGAGCGACATGGTAGTGGTCATGAAGGACGGGGTCATTCAGCAGCAGGGCAGGCCCGAGGACATCTACAACGAGCCGGAAAACGCCTTTGTGGCCGACTTCATCGGCGAAAGCAACATCTTCGACGCCGTGATGCTGGAGGACTACAAGGTCTCCTTCTGCGGCCGGGATTTTGAATGTCTGGACGGGGGCTTCGGCGTCAACAAGCCCGTGGACGTGGTGATCCGTCCCGAGGACATCGACCTGGTGGAGCCGGGGAAGGCTCCTCTCACCGGCGTGGTGGACAACGTGGTCTTCAAGGGCGTTCATTACGAAATGACCATCAAGTGCGGCGGGCTGTTCTGGCTGGTCCATTCCACCAAGTGCCAGCCCGTAGGCGCCCAGGTGGGGCTGGACTTCGGGCCCGACGACATCCACATTATGAAGCGGCTCTTTGACGGGGACAAGAACGTGGTGGAGGGCGAAGTCACCGCCGAGGACACCATCACCTTCCTGGACGTGGAGTTCACCCGGGAAAACCTGGGGCTCCCCGAGGGCACGAAGGTCCGGCTGACCATCAGCCCCAAGGACATCGAGGTGGTCTCCACCGACCACGCCGATCTGACGGTTTATCTGGAATCCCTCATCTATAAAGGCGACTACAATGAGCTGATCGTTTACGTTTACAATCACGAACAGAGCCTGCTGCTCCACTCCTACCTAGACCAGCAGGTGGCCACCGACATCGGCATCAAGTTCCACACCGAGAACATCCTGGTGGAGCCGCTGCCGGAGGAGGAGGTGCGCGGGGATGAAGACTAAGTCCAAAATCGCCGCCATCCCCTACCTGGTGTGGATGCTGGTGTTCATCATCATCCCCCTGGGGCTGGTGCTGTTCTTCGGCTTTACCACCAAGGGCGGGGAGTTCACCTTTGATAACTTCACCAACATCGTGAAGTACGCCCATGTTTTCTGGAAGTCCATCTACCTTTCGGTCATTGCCACGGCCATCTGCCTGGTGCTGGCCTTTCCCCTGGGCTTTCTCATGTCCCGGATGAGCGAGGTGGGCCAGCGGACCATGCTGATGCTCATTATGCTCCCCATGTGGATGAGCTTTCTCCTCCGGACCTACGGCTGGATGACGCTGCTGGAAAACGAGGGGCTCATCAACCGGTTCCTGGGGCTGTTCGGCATCGGGCCCTTCCACATGATCAACACCCAGGGAGCCGTGGTGCTGGGCATGGTCTACAACTACCTGCCTTTTGCCATCACGCCCCTGCACTCCATCATGATCAAGATTGACAAGTCCGTCATCGAGGCGGCCCAGGACCTGGGGGCCAACGGCTTCCACGTGTTCTGGCGGGTGCTGCTGCCTCTGAGCGTCCCCGGCATCATCACCGCCGTGACCATGGTGTTCGTGCCGTCGGTGTCCACCTTCATCATCTCCCGGATGCTGGGCGGCGGACAGAACATGCTCATCGGCGACCTCATCGAGCAGCAGTTCTTAGGCAGCGTTTATAACCCCAACGTGGGCTCGGCCATGTCGTTGATTCTCATGATCGTGATCCTGCTGATTATGGGCATCATCAATCACTTCGACGATGAGGAAATGGAGGGGATGCTGGTATGAAGAACCATCGCGTCGGCTCCAAGATCTACATCGGTCTTTGTATGCTGTTTCTCTACGCCCCCATTCTGGTCCTCATTGTGTTTTCCTTCAACGAGTCCAAATCCCGGGCGTTTTTCACCGGCTTCACCTTTAAATGGTACCGGCAGCTCTTTGAAAACGAGCTGATCATGACCTCTCTGTTCAATTCCCTGCTCATCGCCCTGCTGGCTTCGGCCATTTCGGCGGTGGTGGGCACGGCGGCGGCGGTGGGCATCTCCAAGTTCGGCAAGCGGGCCCGGGGCGTGATTATGAACGTCACCTACCTGCCGGTCCTGAACCCGGAGATCGTCACCGGCATCTCCATGATGCTGCTGTTTGTCTACTTCAAGAACCTGTTCGGGTTCAGGATGGGCTTCGGCACGGTGCTCATCGCCCACGTCACCTTCTGTCTGCCCTATGTGATTTTGAACGTCCTCCCCAAGCTGCGGCAGATGGACCAGAGCCTCTTTGAGGCCGCCATGGACCTGGGGTGCCACCCCATGGCCGCTTTCTTCAAGGTGGTCATTCCCCAGATCATGCCCGGCATTACGGCGGGGTTCCTTATGGCGTTTACCATTTCCCTGGACGATTTCGTCGTTACCTATTTCACCTCCGGCAGCGGGTTCAAGATGCTGCCCGTCACCATCTATTCCATGGTGAAGAAGAAAGTCAACCCCCAGATCAACGCCCTTTCGACCATCATTTTCCTGATCGTTCTGGCGCTGCTGGCGGTGATGAACATCGTTGAGGCGCGCCGGGCGAAGCGCCTGAAGCAAAATTGACCCTGCCCGGCAAATTTTTATAAAGGAGATAGATAGATGAAAAAACTTCTCGCTGTCTCGTTGACAGCCGCCCTTCTCATGGGCACGAGCGCGTTGGCCGCAGGCTGCGGCACCGGTTCCGGCGGCAATGCCGAGAACGGCACCCTCTCCGTTTACAACTGGGGCGAGTACATTTCCGACGGCTCCGACGGCACCCTGGATTCCATTGCCGAGATCGAAAAGCGCCTGGGATGCTCCATTGATTACGACCTGTATTCCACCAATGAGGAAATGTTCACGAAAATCCAGAGCGGCGCCGTGGATTACGACGTGATCATCCCTTCGGACTACATGGTCTCCCGAATGATCTCTGCCGATATGCTGGAAAAGCTGGACTTTGCCAACATCCCCAACGCGGAAAATCTTATGGAACAGTTCAAGAAGCCCGACTACGACCCCACCGGCGAATACAGCGTGGCGTACACCTGGGGCACCGTCGGCCTGATTTACAATACCACCATGGTGGAGGAAGCTCCCGACAGCTGGAACGCTCTGTGGGATGAGCGGTACGCCCGGAAGGTCTTTATGTTCTCCAACTCCCGGGACGCCTTCGGCATTGCGCTGAAGCTCCTGGGGTACTCCCAGAACACCACCGACGAGGCCCAGATCCGGGAGGCCGCCGAGCTGCTGAAAAAGCAGAAAAGCGTGCTCCAGGCCTACGTTATGGACGAGATCTTTGACAAGATGGAGATCGGCGAAGGCGCAGTGGCCCCCTACTACGCCGGAGATGCCGTGACCATGATCTCCGAGAATCCCGATCTGGCCTATGTTCTGCCCAAGGAGGGCTCCAACGTCTTTATCGACGCTATGTGCATCCCCAAAGGCACCGCCAACAAGGAGCTGGCGGAGAAGTTCATCAACGAGATGTGCTCCACCGATATCGGTCAGGCCAACATCGAGAAAATCTGCTACTCCACTCCCCTCCAGAACGTCTTTGACGCCCTGGACGACGAGATCAAGGGGAACCCCATCATCTACCCCGACGACGCCACCCTGTCCATCTGCGAGAGCTTCATCAATCTGCCCGATGAGACCAACACGCTGATCCAGGACCTGTGGAACGAGATCATCGCGGAATAAAAATTGCGCCCGCCCGGACTTCCGGGCGGGTTTTCCATGCAGGAGGAATACGATGAAAAAAAGCGTTAAAATCATTCTCAGTGCTGCGGCTGCAGTGGTTCTGCTGGTCGGGCTGATTTTCGGTTCGCGGGTGCTGCGGCCCAAAACCTCCCCGGGGGAGAAATCCATTACCGTTCAGGTGGTGGTTTCCGAGGAGGACGTCCGGGAGTTCACGGTGAACACCACCGAGGAATTCCTGGGGCCTGCTCTGGAAAATGAAGGGCTCATCGAGGGCGAAAACAGCGAATACGGCCTTTTCGTCACCACGGTGGACGGCGTGAAGGCCGACGACTCCCAGAACCAGTGGTGGTGCGTCACCAAGGGCGGCGAGGACGTCTACACCGGCGTGGACACCACGCCTATCGCCGACGGGGACTGCTTTGAGCTGACCCTCTCGGTGTATTGAGCGCCAAACAGCAAAAACCGCAGGCAGCGTTTCCAAAAGGACGCTGCCTGCGGTTTTTTCATTGGGAGTTACCGGTCTGCGGGGGTCAGGGCGACGGCTCCGGCCGGGGCCGTGAAGGCGAGAAGGCCGCTTTCGGCGGAGACTTCCGCGGTGCAGACCGGCTTGCCGTTGACGGTCACGGTCCAGGGGCCCGGGGTCAGTCCGGCAAGGAAGTACTTCTGGAGGGACTCCCCGGTCACGGAGAAGGAAAGGGGCGCATGTAACGGCTCCCCGTCCTTGGAAAAAAGGGTCACGCAGTCAAAAATGGCCGCGCCTGCCAGCTGCTCCGTTTCGATCTCCGCGGCCTTCACCGGGGAACCGACAGTGTCGGCGGCATACATCAGGGTCAGCAGGCGGTGGGTGCGGGCGAGGGCCGCCGGGGTCATTTCCACCCGGCCCCAGCCGGATTCCAGGGCGGTGCCTTCCACGTAGGAGCGGACCAGGGGGTAGTTCCGGTCGTTGACCCAGAACTCCCGGCCCGGGCCGCCGATGGCGGTATGGACCATGGGGGTCAGGCAGGACTGGGCCACCAGCTTCCCGCCGTACTTTCCGGTGAGGATGGCAAAGCCGTCTTCGGTCAGAGCCGATTCCTGCTGCATGTGGAGGAGGAAGGTCTTTTTGAACCCGGCGTCCCTGGCGGTGATCCGGTCGTAAACGGCAAAGACCAGGGGGCCGCCGGATTTTCCGTGGATACGGCCAGCATACTGCGGGTCACCTGGTCCACGGTCTCCGGGTCGTAGGCGTTGGTCAGGTCCCCGGCCAGGTAGGCGTAACGGAAAGCGTCCGCCGCGCCGCAGTCGTGGCCCAGGACTCTGGCCTGGCGGGCGGTCCTTTTCCGGAGCCATTCCGCCGCGGTGAGGTTCTCGGTATTGGCGTCGCCCTGGATGGTCTGGCCGCCGGAGTAGACCCAGCCGTCGTTGTCCTGCATCTCCGGGTTGAAGATGAGGAGGGCGTTGGAGGAAATGGTCTGCTTGTTGTACGCCATGTCCTCCGGGGTGAAATAGGAGTCGTAAGCGCCGGAATCCGAGGCCAGGATGCCTTTGTAGTAGATCTGGAAGGAGCCGGCGTCCTTATGCTCGTGGTTGGCGGAGTAGGACTCGCCGATCTTCATGTACACCTGGAAGGCGTTGGGGTCGTTCCAGGCCGACCGGGCGATGACGCTGCCCAGGGGCGAGCCGTTGTACCAGGTCAGGGGCAGGTCCTCCAGGCCGGCGCAGGGGAGTTCCGGATCGTTGAGGATCAGGAACATGGTCGGCGAAACCACAGAGTTGGCCAGGGAGAAGGAGGAGAACCCCTCCATGCCCTTTTTGGCAAAGCTCTTGAGGACCGGGTCCTGATAATAGGTTCCCGTCAGGAAGGCCAGGAGGTCCACCACGCCCAGGGCGTAGCTGGTCCCGTCCTCGTTGAAGTCGTCGCCCACCCGGAGGAGCTGGCCGTCGGGCCGGAGGTACTGGAGGAAGGTCCGGGCGGCGTCGTGGAGCCCCTTGCGGAACAGGACGCACCTGCCGTCGGTCATCCGGTCCAGGATATGCTGGGCGTAGGCCAGGAAGAACTGGCGGTAGGGGCCGTAGGCGCTGCCCTGCCAGTGGGAGCCGTAGGCGCTGCCCTGCCAGTGGGAGCCGTAGGCGCTGCCCTGCCAGTGGGAGCCGGAGGCCAGGTAGTAGTTGTTGTCCGGCCGGTAGGCGTGGAAGACCCGTCCGCCGATGAACTCGTAGATGTCCGGGTACTCGTCATAGGCCGCGATGCCCAGGGACAGTCCCGGAGAATCTGGGCCTCGGTGCCGTGGCCGGTGACGGAGCCCTGGCCCGTGGGGGCATTTCCACCTCCAGATGGGGCGCAAGGAAGGTCTCGCAGCCTGCCACCAGCTGCTCCCGGTCCTGGGGCGTCAGGGTGTCATAGCACCAGTCGTAGACGCAGGCCGCGATATAGATGACGTAGCCGTAGGCCCGGCACTCGTCGGGGAGGACCCCCTCCGGGATGTCCAGGGTCCGGATATAGTTCTTGATGGCGGCCAGGGCTTCCCGGGCGTAGGCGGCGTCGCCGGTCAGGGCGTAGCGGAACGCCTTGGCCTCAATGGCGGCCAGGACGCGGTAGTCCATGTTGTGCCGGTCCCGGGTGGTCAGGGTCTCCAGCACGCCGGTGGCGGGCTCCTCCGAAAAGGCCAGGTACTGCCGGTAAGCAGGCTGGTTTTCCTCGGCGGAGAGGTTTTTCCGCACCGTTTCCAGGGACTTTCTGGTGAACATCAGCCGGGGATGGGCGTTTTTCTCCGGATAGACCTCCGGAGAAGGATAAACCTTCTCCGGGAGCCGGACAACTTTGCCAAAATCTGTGGGTTGTCGTTCCATAGGATATTCCTTTCGTTTTTCGGGGACTCAGTCCTTGAAGAACTTCTGGGGCATGTATTTGGCGTTCTGGCGGTGGGCTTCTTCCATGACGGCGATCTGCTTGCGGACCTGGCTGTTTTCAATGGGGAAAGCTGTGCCTTCGGTCAGGTGACGGTACAGGGTGCGGTAGAAGATCAGGCCCTTGCAGTTGAAGTCGTTGGTTTCCTCGCCCTGGGCTTCCCAGAATTCCTCGTGGAAGGGAAGCTTTTCGCCGCAGTAGATGGGCTCGCCCTTTTCGTTGCGCAGCGGGCCCCAGACCACTTCGTGGGGGGCGGTTTCGCCTTCAATGTAGTACTTCCAGTCCAGCCGGGAGACGTTGCCGATGAGGCAGCCCCGGGTGCCTTCCACCAGCCAGGTGTACTTGGTGTAGCCGTTGGCGCTGGAAATCTCCACGTCCAGAAGGGGCGCGCCCTCGGCCTGGAGGATGAGCTTGGCGTAGTCGTTGGCGTCGCCGAAGGTGTGGGCGCAGCGCATGCTGGAGGTCACGCGGACGTTCTCGGGGAAGCCCATGAGGTCCAGGGCCTGGTCCACGGGGTGCGGTCCGGTGTTCCGCAGGCCGCCGGCCTGGTAAGCCTGGAGGGTCTGCCAGTCCCAGCGGCGGGCGAAGTTGTCATAGCGCAGCTCCACTTCGAGGATGTCGCCCAGGACGCCGGAGGCGATGACGCTCTTGACCTTCTGGTGGGCCGGAGAGAAGCGGTACTGCTGGAACACCAGGTATTCCCCGCCGCCGGTGCGCTCCGCTTCCAGAATCTGGTCGAATTCCGCGGCGGTGTTGGCCGCGGGCTTCTCGCTGAGGACCCGGAAGCCCCGTTTCAGCAGCTCCTGGGAGATGTGGGCGTGGTCCATGGTGAAGGAAGCGTTGACCACCAGGTCAAACTGGCCCTTCTTGTCGAAAAGCTCGGTGTAGTCGCTCATGGCGTGGATGCCGGTTTCCTGGAGGATCATCTCCCGGCGCTGTTCGTCGGCGTCAACGTAGGCCACGATCTCAAAGAGGTCGGGGTGCTGTTTCATCAGGTGGGTGTGGATGTCACGGCCGCTGCGGCCGTAGCCGATAACGGCAACTTTTACTTTTTCCATGGTTTTGTCCTCCTTAGACAATTGCAGGCATTATTTCACAAAGCTCCGCATGAGCTTCAGATACACAGGCAGGGCCACGTCGGGGTCCGGGAGCTCCGGGTGCCATTTCTTTTCCCATTCCAGGGAGTAGTAGCCGTCGAAGCCGTCCTTTTCCAGGGCCTTGGTGATGGGGCCCATGGGGATGTCGCCTTCGCCGGGGAGGCAGAGGGTGAAGGTGCCGTCGGCGTTGCGGACATGGTCCTTCATGTGGATGTGGCGCACGTAGGGGCGGATCACCTGGTAGAAGGGCTCCCAGTTATCGGCGTAGGCCCGGTCGCTGTGCTCCACGTCCCAGAGGATGCCGAAGCAGGCATGTTCCTTGCAGGCTTCGATGACGGCGCCGACAGTCTCGATGGTGTTGAAGTCGCCGTGGACCTCCAGGAGCACGTCCACGCCCTTGCCTTCCGCGTAGCGGCAGACCTCGGCGATGCATTCCGAGACCTTGGCCACGGTGGCGGCGGCGTTGTCTTTATCGGGAATCTGGTCGCCGAAGACCCGGATGGCGGGGATGCCCGCGGTGACGCAGACGTCCACGGCCTTCTTGCTCTCCTCGACGCCGGATTTGGCCCGCTCCTCGTTGTGGAAGGCGGCGGAGGTGCCGAAGCCCGCCAGCTTCACGCCGTTTTCCCGGAGCAAGGCGTTGGTGGCTTCCAGGTTTTCCGGGAAGAATTCGGGGATTTCCTCCGCCCGCATGACGCCGTTGACGCCGCGGACCTCAACGCCCTCATAGCCCAGTTTTCCGGCTTCCTCCAGGATGTGGTTGAAATCTCAATCCGGGCAGCCCAGGGTGGTAAATGCCAGTTTCATGGTTGTTTCCTCCTTGATGGTGTTTATAAGATCTGGAAGTTCCGGCAGTCATACTCTGTGAGCAGGCCGGAAATCCATTCCTTCCGTTCCTCCGACATGTTGGCCAGGTCCGCGTCCCAGGGGGTACGGCCCAGCTGCCGGCTTTTGAATACGCCCATATTGTGATACGGGAGAATGTCCACCCCGTCCAGGGGGTAGGCCCGGGACAGCGCCGCAATGGCTTTCAGGTGGGTCTCGTTGTCCCCGACTCCGGGGATGATGGGACAGCGGAGCCGGACGTTTGCCCCGGAATCCACGCCGAATTTCAGGTTTTCCAGGATGCGGTCCGTGGGGACGCCGATCATTTCCACGGCGTTTTCCGTGACCTTATAGTCCCAGAGAAACAGGTCCACCAGGGGCAGGACCCCGGCCAGGACCTGGCGGGAGGCGCAGCCGCTGGTTTCCAGGGCGGTGTGGATGCCCTCCCGGCGGCACTTTTCCAGGACCTCCCGGAGAAACTCCGGCTGCATCAGGGGCTCTCCCCCGGAAACGGTGACGCCGCCGTGGGATTTTTCGTAGAACTTTTTGTCCTTCCGCAGCTCGTCCAGGACTTCCTCCGCCGTACATTCCCGGCCCTTGATCTCCAGGGCGTCCACGGGACAGACGCCGGTGCATTTGCCGCAGGCGGCGCACTGGTCCCGGCGGATTGTATGAACGCCGTTTTCCAGGATGTGGCAGGAGCAAACTTCTGCGCACCGGCCGCATCCCAGGCACTTTTCGTAGTTGAAAAGCAGCTCCGGCCGGGGGTTCTGGGACTCCGGATTGTGGCACCAGCGGCACCGCAGCGGGCAGCCCTTCAGAAAGAGGACTGTCCGCAGGCCGGGGCCGTCGTTGACGCTGCATCGTTGAATGTCAAAAATTGTTTCCATTGTGAAGCGCACCGTTCCTCAATACATGGTCCGGGACATGACTTCCTTCTGGACGTCGGCGCTGAGCTCCACGAACCGGGCGCAGAAGCCGCCGACCCGGACGATGAGGTTCTGGTACTGCTCCGGGTGCTTCAGGGCTTCCTCCAGGTCCTTGCGGCCCAGGACGTTGATCATGATCTGGGAGCCGCCGTTTTCAAAGTAGACGTCCAGGGCGGCGCGGGTCTGGGGGTAGTGCTTCTGGAACATTTCCTTGGAAAACTTGATGTTCTGGACGGAACCGGCGTGGATGTCGGTTTTCAGCCGGACCAGGGAGTTCAGCATGGCGGTAAGGCCGTGGGTATCGGTGCCGCCGGCGGGGTTGTTGGCGTTGGCCAGGGCGTCGCCTGCCAGCCGCCCGTCTGCGGAGGCCATGGTGAAGTGGCCCGGGGTGGTGTTGGCGGAGTTGTTGATGACCACCACCAGGTAGGTATCCAGGCCCACCCGCCTGGCCTGGGCCTGGGTGAAGCGGCAGATGTGCTCATGAACCCGAACGGCCATGGCGTCGGCTTCCTCCAGGTCGTTGCCGTATTTCGGCGCGTCCAGAAGGAGCTTCCGCTCCGTCTCGTAGCCCTGGAAGTTCTTTTCCAGCATGTCCAGGAGCTGGTCCGGGGTGATCTTCTTCTCCTCAAAGACCAGCTTTTTGATGGCAGTCAGGGAGTTGGCGGTGTTGATGTTGCCGTAGGTCTCATAGGTGCCGCCCAGGTAGTGGACGCCGCCGCCGAAGATGGGCTTGGCCCGGGCAATGCAGTCGTCGTACAGGAGGCTGGCCATGAGGAAGGGGGAGTTTCTGGCCGCGCTTTGGTACTCCGCCATCTGCTGGTCGGCCATCAGGGCGGTGAAATGCTCCACCTGGCGGCAGTAGGCCGCGTAAAAGGCTTCAAAGTCGGGGAAGTCCCGGAACTCGCCGGTCTTCAGCCCCATGGGCTTTTGGGAAATGTGGTCGCAGCCGTTAAACAGGGTGACTTCCAGGGCTTTCAGCAGATTGATGATGTCGCTGGGGGTTCCCACGGACCGATGGTACATGATGTACTCGCCGCAGCCGAAGGGCAGGTACTGCTCCGCTTCCTCATAGGACACGCCGAAGGCCTTCTCCACCGAGGGGATGTTGACATCGTCGTTATAGAGCAGGGGGTAGACGCAGCCCGTGCCGATGCCCTGGAGGGCGTTGTCCAGGAGCCGGGGGTCCTGGCCCTCATAGAACCGCAAGGTGAACTGGGGCAGCACGTCCCGGACGATCCCGGCCACGCGGATGGCCAGCAGCGCGAATTGGTCCGCGTTCTTTTCGTTGCGCCGGCCCTTGCCGCCGACGATGACCCGGCCGTTCCAGGTGGTTTTCCGGTAGATGAACAGCCGCCACAGGTCCACCAGGATGGTCTGGGCTTCTTCCTCGGTGAGGGTCCCGTTTTCCAGGTCCCGAGCCAGGAAATCTCCCAGGTATTCGTCCATGCGGCCGTAGTTGTAGGTGCCCGACGCCACGGCGTAGAGGTACATCAGCTGGGTTGCTTCCCAGAAGGTTCCGGGCTTTCTCACGGCGAGGCTCCGGAGAATTTGGGTAATCTCTTTCCCGTGGTCCGCGGCGGAGGCCTCCGCCTTCCGGGCGACGGCTTCCAGGATTTTGCAGAAGGCGTCCAACATGGCCAGGAGGCCCCGGCAGAAGGCGCGCTCTGCATCTGTTTCACAGCGGTCCAGCCGGGCGGAGACTTCCTCCCGCAGGCCGGGGATGCCCAGGATCAGCAGCTTATCGAAGTCCAACTGGGTGCTGCTCATCCGGCAGAGCCAGAAGCCCACGTTGGGTTCGCTGGTGAAGCGGTCGTTGGGGATTTCCCGGAGAACGTGCTCCGGGGTTTCCCGGATCATCTGCTCCCTGCCGGTTTCGGGGCGCCATTTTTCCAGAAGGGCGCGGAGCTTTTCGGCCTGGTCCGGCAGCTGCTCGCTGAGCTTCCGGATGACCTCCTCCCGGACGAAATAGCCCATGCCGGACTCCTGCATGCCGAAGCCCACGGCCATTGGGGCGCACTTGCCGCAGAGATGCTCCGCCCCCTCCGGGGGAAGGAAGCTTTCGGTGAATTGCAGCTCCAGGCAGGCGGCTTCCCGCAGCTCTTTTTCGCTGTCCGGGAAGGAAAAGTAGGTATCCAGAAATTTTTCAATATAGTGCAGGTGGTTTTCCGCAGTCATCATAAGAGTTCCTCCGTTTCAGCGTTGACTCTTGGATTCCATTCTATTATAATGGAATCGGAGCAAAACTCTACCACTGCGATGACAAAAATTATACTGTGTTGATATAAGGAGGGAGCCGCCATGCTGCTGGAACGGCACGCTTTGTTCCCCAACACGGACACCTATTTTCATCTGAACGACCGGGACCACTCCTTTCCCTACATGCACACCCACGATTTTTATGAGTTCTTCGCCGTGCTCAGCGGGGAGGTCCACCACACCATCGACGGTCGGAAGGAGATCATGTCCGCCGGAAGCGCTGCCCTGGTTTTCCCGGAAAACTGCCACCTGGTGGACCTCAAGGGGATTCCTTGCTCATGTGCATTTCCTTCTCGGCCTCGCTGATGGGAAAGATCGCGGACCTGCTGAATCTGGACCTGGAGGAGATTCCCCGGCGGCACCGGTTCCTCCCGGAGGAGATTGACTATCTGCTGCGGGAGTCCAAGCGGGCCGCCATTTCCCAGGAGCCGTCGGTCCGGGAGGCGCTGATGAAATCCGTCCTGGTGACGTGTCTCTCCCGGTTCCAGGCGGCGCCGGTCCCCCTGGATGCGGCCTATCCGGAGTGGTTTTCTACTCTGCTGACCCGGCTGACCCTCCCGGAGGTCTTTACCAAGGGGACCCGGGAAATCTGCGCCCTGGCCGGGTACTCCCCGGAGTACGTGGCCAGGTGCTTCCGGAAATACCTGGGGACCACCCTCACCGACTACACCCAGCAGATGCGCATCCGCTACGCCCGGGGGCTGCTTCTGACCACCGATCTGTCGGTGCTGGACATCTGCTACGAATGCGGGTTCCGGAACCTGAGCCACTTTTACCGCTGCTTCCAGAAGGTCTACGGCCTTTCCCCAAAGCGGTACAAGGACCAGAACGGCATCACCTTCCCGGAATAAGGAAAATCCCCGCAGCGGAGCTTTTTCCGCTGCGGGGATTTGCTTTAGTCCGAAAGGGCGTTTTTCTGTCGGAGAAGCTCCTGGAACTGGGCTTCCAGGGTCTCCTTGTCCGGGCAGGCGGGGTCCGACAGCCGGGCGATGACCTGGGCCAGCCGCAGCTCCAGCACCGCCCGGGACACGGAGGGCGGCGGAGCTGCTTTTTCCGCGTCCAGGGCCGAGGGGCCGCCCTGGGAGGCCAGGAGCTTCCCCTCCGAAAAAGTCAGGGTGCGCCCGGCGCAGCAGTCGGCGAAGGCCCGGTCGTGGGTGACGAAGAGCACCGTTCCTGGGTACTCCCGGAGCATTTCCTGCAAGGCTTCGATGGCCGGAAGGTCCAGGTAGTTGGTGGGCTCGTCCAGGAGCAGGAGGTTGGCCGGGGAGCCGAAAAGCTTGGCAAAGGCCAGCTTCACCCGCTCGCCGCCGCTGAGAACCCCGGCCTTTTTGTCCACGTCCTCCCGGCGGAGCAGGAGCCGGACCAGGACCGAACGCATCACCGGTTCCGGCTGGACGGCGTCGGCCAGGGCGTTTTCCAGGACGGTTTTCTCCGGGTCCAGCTGGCGGAGGTCCTGGCAGAACCAGCCGATTCGGACCTTAGGGACCCGGGTGATCCCCTCCCCGTTCTGGGCGATGAGCCGGAGCAGGGTGGTCTTTCCGCAGCCGTTTTCTCCCCAGAGGACGGTCTTGCTCCCCCGGGGGAGCTCGAAGGAGGCGTCCCGGAACAGGAGCCGGTCCCCGTAGCCGAAGGTCAGCCGCTCCCCCCGGAGGACGATCTTATTGGCCGGGGGATCAGTGAGGGAAAAGTCGATTCTGGCGGCGGCGGGGTCCCGGGGAGGCTCCTTGACCTCCAGCCGGGCCAGGCGGGATTCCAGGGCCTTCCGGGCGCTGTGGAGCTTTTCCTCCTTTTCCGTGGCCTCCCGCTTGTGGAGCCGGGCTTCGGAATTGCCCATCCGGGAGGGGGCCTTCCGCACCTTGCGGGACTGGCGGTCCCGATCGGCCAGGGCGGCTTCCAGGCGGGACTTTTCCTCCCGGTACCTGTCGTACTCCCCTTGCTGGCGGCGGCGTTCCAGGGCTTTCTGCTCCCGGTAGGCGGAATAGTTGCCGGGGTAGGCCGTCACCCTGCCGGATTCCACCTCCCAGATGCAGGTGCAGAGCCGGTCCAGCACCGCACGGTCGTGGCTGATGAGGAGAAAGGTCCCGCAGGCGGCCAGCTTTTCGCAGACCAACCGGATCCCCGCCTCGTCCAGGTTGGAGGTGGGCTCGTCGGCGAAGGTGAGCAAGGCCCCCTCCCCCATGACGGCGGTCAGGCGGAGACGCATTTCCTCCCCGCCGCTGAGGCCCTCCCGGTCAGGGCGGTCCGCCATGCCGAACTCCCGGAGGAGCTTTCCCTCCGCCGGGGAGGCCGCCGAACCGAACTGTTCCAGGTAGGCCACGGCGCACCGCCGGGTCACGGTCCCCGTTTCCGGCGGGAGCCGCCCGGAAAGCAGATTCAATAAGGTAGACTTCCCCGCTCCGTTGGCCCCGACGACGCCGATGCGGTCCCCGGCGAAAATCCGGAGGGGGCCGGTGTCCAGAATTCTCCGCTGGCCGAAGTCCTGGGTCAGGCCGGTGGTTTCCAAAAGCAATTTTGCCATAAAAAAATCCTCCCATGCAGGCGCGGTCTGCACTGGAGGCGCGGGGGCAGGCTCCGCCGGTCAGAAGGCCGCCGAAGGTGCAAAAATCCGCTGAATCCAGCACAAAACAGAGGGTCCGTGCCCTCGCGCCAAAGCGTTTTGTTTTGTGAGAATTCAGCGGAGCTTCATCGTATCGTTACCCTGTCCCTTTCTTGGTTTCTAAGGGAAGTATAGCACGGGAAGGGCGGGATTGTCAAGGGATCAGCGAGTCATATCCAGGATGATCTTCCCGTTTTCCGGGGCGATCACGCCGTCGGCGCTGCACCGGCCGGTGACGCCTACCTCATAGGCATAGCCCTTATGGGTGCCGCGGATGGCGGTGTCGGAGAAGGTCAGCTCCTCCCCGGGCTTCTTGGAGAAGCGGAGGCTGCCGTCGATAAAGACGATGATCCCCTTTTCCGCCATTTCGATGCGGACGGTTTTCCCGGAAAGGACCGCTTCCGCCACCAGGGAGTCCCCGTCCCGGAAGGTCCGGAAGTTCTGGAGCTGGCCGTCGAAGTAAATCCCGGCCCGGTTGTCGTCCTCCCGACGCCAGAGGTAGCCGTCCATCACCGGCAGGTTGTCGTAGGTGATCTGCCAGTCCCGGCAAGGCTGGTCGTAGCAGGATTCCACGTAGTCCTCCCGGAACTTGTAGATATCCCGGAAGTAGAGCCGCCCGTTTTCCGTGACCAGGTTGGCCCGGTAGTTGACGCAGTCGTACCAGACGCTGTTATCGATGGTGCCGGTCAGGGGGTTGGAGTCGGCGATGAGGGAGGTGGCCGGGGTCCGGTCGAAGCGGGTCTGGAACCATTCGCCGGTATCGCCCATGGTCATGACCTGGCACTGGCCGCTTTTCACGTATTCGTCCAGGATCTCGAACTGCATGGGCAGGCCCTTTTTAATGCCCTCCCAGCCGAAGGAGTTTTCCTGGCCCAGCTGGATATAGGAGAAGGCCAGGCTTTCGTTATGGAAATAGTTGTCGAAGAACCACCGGACCACCTGAGGTTCGGTGCCCATCTGGCTGCAGGGCTCGATGGTGGGAGGGGTCTCGTACTCCCCTTCGTACCAGTGGAGGCCGTAGTTGAAAACGGGGCACGGGCCAAGGAGCCGGAAGACCGGGGCGTTGATCTGGTTCTCCCGGGTCTGGGCGGGGCAGAGGTTGTTGAGGCGGGAGGGATAATAGCCCTGGTTATAGTAGCCGCCCTGAAGGGTGTAGGCGTCCACGGCCCACTCCTCCCGGCAGATGCCGAAGGCCTTCACGCCGTACTTTTTGGCCATATACTCCATAGAAAAGGCGTCGATGACCCAGGAGCCCGCCGAACGGGGGTATTCCCCGAAAATTTCCTTGAAAAGCCGCATGACCTCGTCGATGAGCCGGGCCCGTTCCTCCTGGGTGTAGGACGGGAGAAAGCCGGGGTCCACGTACCAGTCCCAGTCGTAGCCCTCCCGGCCCCGCCAGGGGATGCCCACCTTCTCCGTCAGGCACCTGGTCATTTCCAGCCAGATGCCCACCTCGGTTTTGGGCGCGCCCTTGACGATGCTCACCAGGTCCTCCCGGACCAGGGCGTCGTACTGGAACAAAAAGGTGTTGGGAAGGTCATATTTCCGGCAGAGCGCCAGCTCCTGGCGGACGGGCTCCACCAGGTCCATTTCGCACCGGGGTTCGCAGCCCCGGACGAAGTTCATGATATTGACAATGTTCATTCTCATTCCTCCTTGGAACCAAAAGCGGCGGAGAGGAAATCGCTCTCCGCCGCCGGGCCGGAACTGTTACGCTTCTTTGGAGACTGCCGTATGGAGGCCGGGGCCCAGGGTCACGGGGCCGGAGATTTCTTTGCCGTCCACCTGGGCGGAAAGGCCGGCGGGCAGCTCCAGGCGGGCTTCGCAGTTAAAGGGCACCCGGAAATCATACCGGATGGAGCCGTCGTCCTGCCGCTTCCAGCCGCTTTCGTAGACGCCGGAGGCCGTGCGGACCCGGGTCCTGGCGAAGTCCAGGCCCTTGCCGGGGCGGGGGGTCAGCACCGCTTTGGCGAAGCCCGGGGCGGTCTCGTCGGGGTTCAGGCCGCAGACCCAGCGGTACATCCACTCCACGATGGAGCCGTAGGCGTAGTGGTTCAGGCTGTTCATGGAGATGTCGCTGAGCTTTCCGTTGGGGAGAAGGGAGTTCCAGCGCTCCCACACCGTGGTGGCGCCCATCTTCACCTCATAGAGCCAGCCGGGCATTTCCTCGTTGAGGAGCAGGGCGTAGGCTTCCTCATCAGCGCCGTACCGGGACAGCACCCGGCAGAGGTAGGGGGTCCCGATGAAGCCGGTGGTCAGCTTGCCGTTATTTTCCTTGAGCTTCCGCAGGAGCTCTTTTACCAGACGGGGGCGCATGGAGGCCGGGGTCAGCTCCATGTACAGGGCCACCACGTAGGCGGTCTGGGTATCCGTGACGCAGCGGCCGTTGGGGGCGAAGTACTCCCGGACCATGGCGTCCCGGACCTCCTGGGCCAGGCGGCTGTACCGGGCGGCGTCCTCCTCCTTGCCCAGGACCGCGGCGGCCTTGGCCGTCAGGGTAGCGGAATAGGCGTAGTAGGCCGAGGCCAGGTAGTACGGGTCCGTGCCGCCCACGCAGGACTTGGGCTCCTTATAGTTATCCAGGGCCAGCCAGTCGGCGAAGTGGTTGCCGGTCTGCCACAGGCGCTTGCCGCCGTCGGCTTCGTCGTAGGAGCGGATGCGCTCCACCCACATCTTCATGGAGGGGTACTGTTCCTCCAGCAGGGCTTTGTCGCCGCCCATGACGTACACCGTCCAGGGGATCACCGTGGCCACGTCGGCCCAGGCGCAGGCGTCCTTGCCGATCATGCCCTTGCCGTCCTTTTTGATCTCCGGGATGACGTGGGGCACGCTGCCGCCCAGGTAGGTCTGCTCCAGAAGGACGTCGTGCATGTATTTGGCGTAGAAGGCTTCACATTCCAGGTTCATGGAGGCGGTGGCGCAGAAGACCTGGGCGTCGCCGGTCCAGCCCATGCGCTCGTCCCGCTGGGGGCAGTCGGTGGGGACGTCCAGGAAGTTGTCCTTCTGGCCCCACATGGCGTTCAGAAACAGCCGGTTCACCAGGGGGTTGGAGGTTTCGATTTCGCCGATGGTATCCAGTCTGGAGTAGATGGCCCGGGCGGTGAAATCCTTGGGGTCCGGGGCGTCGAAGCCCTCCACCTTCACATAGCGGAAGCCGAAGAAGGTGAACCGGGGCCGGACGGTCTCATTTTTCCCGGCGGAGATGTAGGTAAAGGTGGCCTTGGCGCTGCGGAGGTTGGTCTGGCAGAAGTTGCCCTCCTGAAGGAGCTCGCCGTAATAGAGGGAGACCCTGGCTCCCTTGGGGGCCCGGCAGATGAACTCCACCCAGCCGGTGACTTCCTGGCCGAAGTCGAAAACCGTCTCCCCGGCGGGGGTATGAATGACCTGGGCCACGGAGAAGGACTCCTGGTTGGTGATGGGCGGGCTCATCCGGGGGGAGAGCTGGTCAAGGCCCATGTCCGCCAGGCGAGCCGGGGTCCAGTCCGGGCCGGTCTCGCCGCCGAAAACGTCCAGGCCGGGAAGCTCCATGGAGCCGTCGGTGAATTCGCCGTCGTAGATACTGCTGTCCAGGCAGTTTCCGGGGCGGCAGGACCAGTCCTCCTTGGTGGAAATGACGATCTCCTGGCCGTTTTTCCGGGCGGCCACGATCTGGCAGAGGAAGCGGAACTCGTTGCCGTAGTGGTCGCCGCCTGCGCCGTTGAAGCCGAAGGTGCCCTTATACCAGCCGTTGCCCAGGGCGGCGGAGACAGTGTTTTCCCCGGCGCGGAGCAGGCCGGTCAGGTCGAAGGTCTGGTACTGCTGCCAGAAATCGTAGGCGTGGAAGCCGGGGAGGAGGTACTCGTCTCCGGCCTTCCTGCCGTTGACGGAAAGCTCATAAATCCCCAGGCCGCAGGCGTAGGCCCGGGCGGAGACCACGTCCTCGGGGAGGGTGAAGCTCTTCTGGAAGATGGGGTGGGTCTTTTTATCGAAGCCGGGGGTGATCCACCGGGCGGACCAGCCGTCCCTGGCCAGGGCCGTCTCGAACCAGGCGGGGTCGCTCATAGCGGTATCGCCGTTATCTGCGGCGGCGGAGACCCGCCAGAAGTACCGGGTCCGGGGGGCGGGGTCGAAGTCCGGCTGGAAGCCGGTGCAGGAGATGTCCTCCCGGCGGCCGCTGTCGTAGAGGACCTTCGCAAAGGCTTCATCGGCGGCGATCTCGATCCGGGCCCAGGTCTGGGTCCGGCCGTCGCTTTCCGTCAGCCAGGTGAATACCGGACGGGAGATACGGTATCCCAGGGGGTTTTGCAAATGATCGGTTTTCAGATTTGAAATTCTCATGCAAATCCTCTTTTCTCGTTTCAAAATCGGGAATTCGTCTGCTATTTTTATTATATCGTCCGGTATTCCAAAAAGAAAGGTCTTGATTTGACAAAAACTATGTCCTTATTTGCCACTCAGTGTCTCTGCGCCGGCCTGCTGGGCCTGACAGAGCCGGGCGTAGAGGCCGCCCCTGGCCAGGAGCTCTTCGTGGGAGCCCTCCTCGGCGATGCGGCCCTTCTGGAGGACCAAGATCCGGTCGGCCTGCTTCACCGTGGACAGCCGGTGGGCGATGACCAGGATGGTCCGGGTGCCGGCCAGCTGCTGGATGGCGGCCTGAATCTCCCGCTCGGTCTCGGTGTCCACGGCGGAGGTGGCCTCGTCCAGGACCAGCACCGGGGTGTTCCGGAGGACGGCCCGGGCAATGGCGATGCGCTGCTTCTGTCCGCCGGAGAGCCGGGCGCCCCGCTCCCCTACCCGGGTCTGGTAGCCGTCGGGCATGGCCTCGATAAAGCCGTCGGCGTGGGCGGCCCGGGCGGCGGACTGAATCTCCTCCAGGGTCGCGCCGGGCATGCCGTAGGCGATGTTTTCGGCGATGGTGGCGTCAAAGAGGAAGGTATCCTGGAGGACCATGGAAATCTGGCCCCGGAGGGACTTGTAGGTCAGGGTCCGGACGTCGTTTCCGTCCAGGAGGACCTGGCCCTCCTGGGGGTCGTAGAACCGCTCCAGCAGGGAGAGGATGGTGGTCTTGCCCACGCCGGTGGGGCCCACGATGGCCACCATTTCCCCGGGATGAGCGGTGAAGCTGACGTGGTCCAGGACCGGTTCTTCCTCGTTATAGCGGAAGCTGACGTCCCGGAAGGCGATCTCGCCATTGCAGTGAGTGAGTTCCCTGGCGTCGGGGGCTTCCTGCACCTGGGAGTCGGCGTCCAGGATGTCGAAGACCCGGACAGCGCTGGCGTAGGCGGTCTGGACGTCCTCCACCAGCCGGGCCAGGACGGCCAGGGGCTGGTAAAAGAGGCTCAGGTACATGACAAAGCCCACCACGTCGGAGACGCTCATGGAGCCCTTGCTGGCCATCCAGCCGCCCAGGCCCACCACGATCACCGTGCCCATGGCGGTGAGGAATTCCACCCCCGGGTGGTACAGGGCCGCGGCGAAGTTGGCCCGGACGTTGACGCGGGTGTAGAGCTTACACTCCTCGGCCAGCTTGGCGTGCTCGGCTTCCTCCTGGGCGAAGGCCTGGATTTCCCGCATACCGGAGAGCTTGTCCTGGAGGATGCCGTTGAACCGACCTAAGACCTGCTGGTTCCGCTGGAACATGGGGGCCACCTTTTTGGAAAAGAGGGTGCTCACCGCCAGGACAAAGGGCACGGGAATCAGGGTCAGCAGGGCCAGGGTGGGGTTGATGACAAAGAGCATCACCGCCACGGCCGCCACTACCAGAAGGTTGCTGGCAAGGTCCGGAATTGCATGGGCCACCAGGAGCTCGATCTGCCGGGTGTCGTTGACCATCCGGCTCATGAGCTCGCCGGTCTGTTTATCCTGGAAGTAGCCCATGGACATGGACTGGAGCTTATCGTAGATGGTCAGGGTCAGCTCCGGCACGAAGCGCCAGGCTGCCAGGTGGCTGATGGCCATGCTGATGAACCGGCAGGCCGCCCGGAGCAGGTAGGCCGCCGCCAGAATGATCACGTAGGTCAGCAGGACGCTTCCGGCCACGCCGCCGTCGGTGTTCAGAGACGCGGTGAGCCGCCGGACCACCTCCGGCGTCACCAGATTCAGCAGCGCCGCTCCCACAATTCCCAGGGCCGCGATGCAGAGGGTCCCCCAGTGCTTTCTGGCCAGAAGCAGCAGTCGTTTTGTAAATCCCATGATGTTCCTCCTCATGATTTTCTTATGAAAAAGGCCGCCGAAAGGACCCTTCCGGCGGCTTTGGTGCTCAAGCGGTTTTCGCCTTTTTCCGGCGGCGCTCCTCGGGGGGGAAGCCGTTGGCGGCGATCCGCCGGCGGAGCCATCCGCCCTGGAGATAGTAAATAATGAACAGAATGGACGTCACCGACCAGGTGATGGGGTAGCTGGCCGCCACCATCAGGACGCTGGGCCGGATGGGCACCACCGCCATGATCCACACCACCCGGAGGATGCAGACCCCGAAGCAGGTAAGAACGGTGGGAATCACCGAATCGCCGGTACCCCGGACGGCGGCGCCCAGAATCTCAATGCTGATGTATGTAATGTAGGTGGGGACCAGCATGCGGAGAATCTCCACGCCCTGTTGAATGACTGCCGGGTCGCTGATGAACAGCCGGTAGACGATGCCGCCGAAGAAGTAGAGCACCGTGCTCAGCCCCACGGTGGTCACGGCGGCCATGAGCATACAGGTCCGGACGGTCTTCCGGAGGCGGGGGTAGTTCTGGGCCCCGAAGTTCTGGCCCACAAAGGTGGAGGCCGACAGGCCGTAGGCCTGGACGGTCATCCAGAAAACGCTGTCGATCTTGCCGTATGCGGTCCAGGCGGCCACGACGTCGGTGCCGAAGCTGTTGATGCTGCTCTGGATAATGACGTTGGAGATGCTGTACATGGCGGACTGGAAGGCCGCCGGGATGCCGATGCGGACGATCTGCTTCAGGGAGTCCATGTGGAAGCGGATCTTCCGGAAGACCAGGCGGTAGGGCATCTCCGTCCGGACCAGGACGATGACCACCAGCACCGCGCTGAACACCTGGGACAGCACCGTGGCAACGGCCACGCCCAGGACCTCCAGCTTAAAGACCACCACAAAGAGCAGGTCCAGGACGATGTTGACGCCGGTGGAGGCGATGAGGAAGTACAGCGGCCGCTTGGAGTCTCCCACGGCCCGGAGGATGCTGGCCCCCATGTTATAGACCAGGGAAAAGAGAGTGCCGCCGAAGTAGATGCGCATATAGGTCACGGCGTAGTCCATGATGTCCTCCGGCGTGCCCATGGCCCGGAGGGCCCAGGGAGCCACGGCAATGCCCAGCACCGTCAGAAAGACGCTGCTGGCGATGGAAAGGGCCATGGCCGTATGGACGGTCTTGCTGACCTCCTGGGGCTGCTGGGCCCCGTAGTACTGGGCCACCATCACCGTCGCGCCGGAGGAAAGGCCCACGAAAAAGCCCACCAGCAGATTGATGAGGGTCCCGGTGCTGCCGCCAACGGCGGCCAGGGCCTCCTTGCCCACGAAATTTCCCACGATGACGGCATCGGTGGTATTATAAAGCTGCTGAAAAAAAGACCCGAACAAAATCGGGAAAAAGAAGCGCAGAAGCTGCTTCCAAATGACGCCCTCGGTGATACCGTTGCCAGGCCGGGCGGTTTTCGTCATCAATATCCGACTCCTTTCTGTGATACCACCCCAGTATAGCACACTCTTTTGCGCCTGTCCACCGGTTTGCCGAAAAAAGCAAAAACTGTGAAGCCTTGTGCAAGAAAGTGGAATCCCTACGAAAAAAATGCGGCCGGGAACCGTTTCCCAGCCGCGTTTTTGCGTTTGCCCTCAGTCTTCGTTATCTTTTTCGGAGCCCACCACCAGCTTCTTGTGGAGGACGGTCTCCGTCTGGTAGCAGGCGAAGATTTCGTCCAGCCGCTCCTTCTTCATTTTCGGGGTGATCAGGCTCACCACCGGCACCACGATGAGCCCGGCCACCATGGCGATGGCTCCGGCGTTGATGGGAGAGGCGATGAAGCGGAAGAACATATTGGACACCGTAATGCCCACGCCGCAGAGGAAGCTGGCCCAGACGGCGGCTTTGGTGACGCCCTTCCAGTAGATGCCGTAGAGGAAGGGGGCCAGGAAGGCTCCGGCCAGGGCTCCCCAGGAGATGCCCATGAGCTGGGCGATGAAGGTGGGGGGATTCAGGGCCAGGACCACGGAAATTACAATGAAGAAAACGATGAGGACCTGCATGGTGACGATCTGCTTTTTCTCGCTCATCTTCTTGAAGACGTTGCCCTTGAGGAGGTCCAGGGTCATGGTGGAGCTGGAGGTCAGCACCAGGGAGGACAGGGTGGACATGGACGCGGAGAGCACCAGGACCACCACCACGCCGATGAGGATGTCCGGCAGCTTGGAGAGCATGAAGGGGATGATGCTGTCGTAGACCACTGCGCCCTGGGCATTGCGGATAGCGTCGCTGTCAAAGAGCCGGGCAAAGCCGCCCAGGAAGTAGCATCCGCCGGAGACCACCACGGCGAAGATGGTGGAGATCACCGTGCCGGTCTGGATGGCTTTTTCGTTTTTGATGGCGTAGAACTTCTGGACCATCTGGGGAAGGCCCCAGGTTCCCAGGGAGGTCAGGACCACCACCCCCAGGAGGCCCTTGGGGTCCGGGCCGAAGAAGGCGGTGAAGGCTCCGGGCTGGCCGGCGGTGGCTTCCACGTCGCTGGGAATCCGGGCCAGCTGCATCACGGCCTGGGTAAAGCCTCCCTGGCCGTTCAATACGGCGGCGATGACCGCCACGATGCCGATGAGCATGATGATGCCCTGGATGAAGTCGTTGATGGCCGTGGCCATGTATCCGCCCAGAATGACGTACACCGCCGTGAACACCGCCATGACCACCACGCACACCGCGTAGGGAACGTGGAAGGCCATCTCGAACAGCCGGGACAGGCCGTTATAGATGGAGGCCGTGTACGGGATGAGGAAGACGAAGATGATCACCGACGCCACAATCTTCAGGACCTTGCTGTCAAAGCGCTGGCCGAAGAACTCCGGCATGGTGGAGGAGGAAAGATGCTGGGTCATGACCCGGGTCCGGCGGCCCAGGACCACCCAGGCCAGAAGGCTGCCGATGATGGCGTTGCCCAGGCCGATCCAGGTGGAGGCCATGCCGTACTTCCAGCCGAACTGTCCGGCGTAGCCCACAAAGACCACGGCGGAAAAATACGAGGTGCCGTAAGCAAAGGCCGTGAGCCAGGGCCCTACCGACCGGCCCCCCAGCACAAAGCCGGAAACGCTGGTGGCGTGCTTCCGGGAATAAACGCCCACGCCCACCATAACGCCGAAAAAGACAAGGAGCAGAAGAATCTTGATCACCATGACGGGTTCCTCCAAGATTTGAATTCGCTTTAAAGCATGTAAGCTTTAAAGCGTTAAATTGATTGCTCTTATCATACCAGACTTTGGAGGGTTTGTCAAGGGAAAACGGAAACTTTTTTGCAAAAAGAAAGAGCCAGGAGGGGTGAGTACGGCCCTTCCTGGCTTTGAGTATATGAGAACGGCGTCCTGCCGACGGTCCGCAGGAAAACATAGAAAACCACGGGCCGCAGAGACGAATGGCAGCGCCGGACTCACCGGGGAAAAGAAAACGCCCATGGAGTTCGTCCTTCCATGAACGTTCTGCTACGGTTATTCTACCACATTGCTTGTCCAAAAGCAACAGAAATCACAAAAACCTTCGTGGAGTTCGTCCCTCCATGAACGATTTGTTACGATAATTATAGCACGGCGGCCGCGCAAAATCAATAGAAAGAAGGGATTTTGGAACAATTTTTCAAAAACGGCCGCAGCGCAGAAACAAATCCGCGGATCTGTCCTTGACTGCAGCGCGGAGACCGCCTTCCGGGCGGGCCGCCGCAGTCAGGGGCGCAGTCTGCGGGAAGAAAATCAGGAGGTTTTTATGGCAAAAGGCGAAAACATTTTCAAACGCAGGGACGGCAGGTGGGAGGCCCGGTACATCAAGGGTCGGGAGCTTTCCGGGAAAATCCGGTACGGGTTCTGCTACGGCAGGACCTACAAGGAGGCCAAGGAAAAAGTCACCCAGCGCAAGGCGGCGGTTCTGAACGGGTCCCCGGCGCCGGAGACCGGCTCCCGGCACCGGCTGGCCTTTTACTGCGACCGGTGGCTGGAGCTGCGGCGGCCCAAGGTCAAGGAGGCCACTTACATCAAATACAGCACCGCCCTGGAAAAGCACATCAAGCCCCGGCTGGGCGGCTGCTTCCCCCTGGGCATCACCGGCGGGCTCACGGGCGCCTTTGCCCGGGAGCTGCTGGAGGCGGGGTTGTCCCCCAAAACCGTCCGCGACATCCTGGCAGTGCTCCACGGGGTGCTGAAGTACACGGCGGCCCAGTTCCCCGGGATTTTCCCGGCCGTCGAGATTCCCTACCCCAAGTGCGGCCGGAAGGAGATGCGGGTCCTCTCCCGGGAGGAGCAGCAGCGGCTGGCGGACTATCTGCTGGCGGACCTGGACCCGTGCAGGTTCGGCGTCCTGCTGTGGAAGGCCAGCTGGGACTTCGTCCTGGCGGAGCCGGAGGACTGCATCTTCTACATCCGGTACTATTATTCCGCCGGCTGCCGGGCCTATGCGTATGAGGCCCATCTGCAATGCTACCAGCCCATCATTGAGCGGGTGCGCCCCGCCTTCCGGGACGGGACCAACCTGGATATGCTCATCCATCAGATTTTTTCCACCATGCTGTTCTTCGCCTCCCGGGTGCTGAACGGCGAGCTGGAAAACAGCGAAAAAACCGCCGGGTGGGTCTTTGAACAAATTTACAGCTTCGTCGTGCCCAACGTCCGACAGGAGCTTCTGGAGGTCGAACCGTCATGAACCGCGCAATCAAAAAGGTCTGGAACGTGGTCAGCAGCATCCTGGTGGCCCTGGTGGTGATCCTGGCGCTGCTGCTTGTGGGGGCGCGGCTGGTGGGGCTGCGGGTGTTCACCGTGCTGTCCGGCTCCATGGAGCCCGCCTACCACACCGGGTCGCTGATCTATGTGAAAAAGGTGGACCCTTTCACCATCCAGCCGGGCCAGCCCATCACCTTTCTGCTGGACGAGGACACCGTGGCCACCCACCGGGTGGTGGGGGTGGTCCCCGACGAGGAGGACCCCGGCGTTATCCGGTTCCGCACCAAGGGCGACGCCAACGAGGCCGAGGACGGGGCCCTGGTCCACTACAAAAACGTCATCGGCACGCCGGTGTTCTCCATCCCCTACCTGGGGTATCTCGCGGATTACATCCAGCATCCCCCGGGAATGTACGTGGCCATTTCCGCCGGGGCGATCCTTCTGCTGCTGGTGTTCCTCCCGGATATTTTCGCGGAGGACAAGGGCAAGAAGAAGGACAAGGCCCCGGAATAACCACCCTTCAAGGGCAATCCTATCCAATCAAATCCCCCTACCCCCGCAGGGGCAAGGATGGGAACGGATCGGATGGGAGCCAGAGAATGTTA
>CAKTCT010000024.1 GCA_934539585.1 uncultured Oscillospiraceae bacterium
GCCGAGGTTATCCACAGAATATGCTGGTAGACCTCTGCTAAACGGAAACTTTGCAATTTATGCGGTGTTGCCTTAGTCGCACAAATAACCGTTCCGCCCTGCAGGGAGCTCCCGACTGCCGGCGGAACCTCGCCAAAACCGGTGGGTTTTGGACTCTGTGTCCATCATACCGAATTTTTCCCCCGTTGTCGATTGGGATTTCTTTACATTCCGGCAAAAACTTTACGATGCAGCACGCTGATTTTGGGCATTTTTCCAAAGAAAAAGCGAACGCCGCCGCGTCCGCTTGAAAAGGGCTAGTTCAAAAGACGGCTCCGCAGCTCCGCCGGAGAAAGCCCCGTGGCCCGGCGGACGAACTTGTTGAAGTAGCTGCGGTCCTCGAAGCCTGCGGCCTGGGGCACGTCGTTCAGGGGCATCCCCTGGCGGATCAGGTCGGTGATCCGCTGGAGGCGCTTTTCCATGGCGTAGGCTTTCAGGGTCTGGCCGGTGCTCTCGCTGAACACCCGGGAAAGGTAGGTGGCGTTGTAGCCCGACACCTCCGCCAGCTTGGTCAGGGAGACGTCCTCCTGGATGTGGCCCTTGATATACTCCTTGAGGAACCGGACGATGTTGCCGGAAAGGCTGGTCTCCTTCCGGCTCTCCTCCCGGAAAAGGCCCCGGACCGCCTGGATGAGGGCGTCCATGGCGGAATCCCAGCCGGGGAAGGTCTGGGGCTCCAGAAGCTGCCGGGCCTGGAGCCGGACCTCCGGGTCCCGCCCGGCCTCCTGGCGGCAGGCCCAGGAAAACACCGTCAGGGCCGTGTCGAAATAGAGCTCCGTGGCCGCCGGGTCGTTCCAGCTGCGGCAGGCGGCCAGAGTCCCTCGGATATCGGCCAGAAGGGCGGAGAGGGCTTCCTCCCGGCCCTCCTCCAACAGGGCCCGGAGGTCGGTCCGGCTCCTTCGTCCCCCGGGGGCCGGGCGGGACTCCTCGGGCTCCGGCCCCGCCACGCGGACAAAGGCGTCCAGGGGCTGGGTGTAGCTGCGGATCATGGCGTCGGCCCGGGAGAAGGCCCCGGGAATCTCCCCCGCCGGGACCCCTTCCCCGGCCAGGACAAAGGACACGGTGACGCCCTGGGCCTGGGCGCACGCCTGCTGGATGCGCTCCAGGAGATCGGCGGCGAACAGGGCGGTCCGGGGAGTCATCGGCTGGAGGAGCCAGGCGGTTTTCAGGCCGTCGTAGTTGACACAGGCCCAGCGGTACTCCCCGTCCAGGAGCCGGCCGGCGATTTCCTCCACTGCGGCCAGTCGCCGGACCTTTTCGCCCCGGGTCTCCGGGACCCGGGAGCGGCCCATCCGGCCGCAGGCCACCAGAAAGGGCTCCTCTGCCTGAAAGGAGGCTCCCGCCTGGCTCAGCTGGGCAAAGACCGTCTCCGGCGGGTCCTCGGGCCCCTCCAACAGGGAAAGGAGCAGGTCCCGCCGGACCAGCCCGGCGGAGCTTTCCAGCCGGTGGTGGGCGTCGGCCAGGGTCGCCTCGGTCCGGAGCTCCTCCTCCAGCAGGGCGGCGGCCTTTTTGATCTCGTCCAGGATTTCCCGGTCCCCGGCGGTTTTCAGGATGTAGCTGACGACGTTGCTCTGGATGGCCCGGTAGGCATAGGAAAACTGGGCGTGGGCCGTCAGGAACAGCACCTTGCACCGGGGCCATTCCCGCTGGACGGTCTCCGCCAGTTCCAGGCCGCTGACGCCGGGCATTTCGATGTCGGAGACCAGGATGTCCACCGCCGCCCGCCGGAGCCACCCCAGGGCCTGGGCGCTGGAATAGGCCCGGCAGACGTCCACCTCCAGTTCCTCCTGGCTTTCCAGAAGGTCCGAAAGGGTATCGACGATAAAAGGCTCGTCGTCAACCAACAGTACCCGGTACATGGGGGTCCTCCTTTGCATTTGCAGGTTCCGGGAAGATGCGCAGGTCCACGGCCAGGCCGCCTAAGGGGCTGCGGTAGAGGAAGATGCCGCTTTCCTCCCCGAAGCGGAGCCGCAGCCGCCGGTGGACGTTGAGCAGCGCCGTGATCTCCGCGTCCTTGGGGGCGTGGTCCAGCTTTTGGGTCAGCTCCGCGATGGTTTCGTCGGAAATGGCCCCGCCGTTGTCCTCCACCACAATGTGAAGGCCGCCGCCCTCCTCCCGGAAGGACAGGCGGATGAGGCCGTCCTGCTCCACCCGGCGGACGCCGTAGGCGAAGGCGTTCTCCAGCAGCGGCTGCAAAATGAGCCGGGGCACCTGCCGGGACCGCCACCGGCGGGGCAGCTCCCCCATCTCGATGCGCAGCTGCCGGGAAAAGCGCATCTGCTGGATGCTGGCGTAGCTCTGTGCGTGGTGGAGCTCGTCCTCCAGGGGGACCTCCGCCGCGGCGTTCCGGGTGATGTACTCCATGTAGGTCCCCAGATGGGCGCAGAGCTCCTGGGCGCTGTCCAGGTCGCCGTACTGGATCAGCCGCCGCAGCATGTAGTAGGTGTTGAAGAGAAAATGGGGGTTGATCTGGGCCTGGAGCTGCTTTAACTCCGCGTCCTTCCGGCAGAGCTCCTGCTGGTAAAGCTCGTAGATCAGGGCGTCCAGCCTGCGGACCATGGAGTTGAAGCCCTCGAACAGGGAGGAAAACTCCTGGGCGGTCCGGGTGTGGATGGCCACGTCCAGCCGGCCGTTCTCCACCTGGGAAAAGGCCCCCAGCAGAGTCTCCACCGGCCGCTTGACGTACCGCCGGATCTGCACGGCGTAAAGGAGCAGCACCGCCAGGGCGATGCCGATGTAGACCCACAGAAGGGTCCGGTAGGCGGAGGCGCTCTGGAAAATGTTCTCCGCCGGAACGTACTGGACCAGGGCCGCGTCCAGATACCCGGAGTAGGAGGAGATGATGAAGTAATCCTGGCCGTCCACCTGGGTGAGGACGTCCAGATTCTGCCCCCGGCTCCCGGCCACCAGGGCGCAGCGCTCCCAGGGCACGGCCCCGGAGGAGCGGTTCTGGAAGATCCAGGCGTCATCGCTGTAACTGTAAAAGGCCACGTCCATGGTGCTGTAATGGTTGAATTTTTCCAGCAGCTCCCCGATCTTTTTCCGGGAAAGCACCACCTTGACCAGGTAGAAGGGGTCCTCCCCGCCCCGCTGCCCCAGGGGGTAGAAGGTCAGGGAGACCAGCCTGCCGTTTTCGATGAGCATGGGGCCGCTCTGCCGCTGGTAGAGGGCCAGGTTCTCCTGGTAGTTCAGGGTGTCGGTCTCCCGGTAGTACCGGTTGGTGGACATGCTGATCCGGACCTGGGGGAGGTAGAGGAAGATGTCCTCGATGTAGTTGCTGCTGTTTTTGATGATGTTCAGCCGGGTCTGGACGTCTCCCACCTTTTCGTAGTACTCGTAGGGGGCCATGGACTCCGACTGGATCAGCAGCTTCTGCAAAGAGGTGTCCCCGGACAGGGCGTATTGCAGCAGGCGGATGTGCTCAATTTCCGTTTCAAGGGTCTCCGTGAGGAAGGAAACGTTGTCCGCGGCGCTGCTCCTGGCCCCGGCCTCGGCGCTGGACCGTCCCCGGGACAGGATCGCCAGCCCGGCGGCGATCAGGGGAATGAGGATCAGCAGCATGGACACAAACAGCTTGGTGACGATGGAACGGGGAGGGCTTTGCATGGCGATTCCTTCCTTTCCGCAGGTAACGAGAGTTTCGGACTGAAAACGGAAGATATACAGTTTTCATTATACCAGAGATTTCCGGTGGTTTCCATTGGAAAATCTTCACATCCTGCCCAAATTTTTTCTGTAAACCGGCAAAATATCTGCAAAAATCCACCGGACGGTTTTTCCTCCACGATTGTGCTTGTAAAAGTAGGATCGTCCATACAAATTTCCCGGGGATTCCGCTATAATGAGGGGGAAGTTTCCGCGAAAGCAGGCGAGCCCATGAAAACCATTGTATGCACCGGCGATTCCCACACCTGGGGCCAGGGAGCCGACGGGCTTTTCTCCTCCATCTCCCCTCCGGCGGAGGCCGGGGAGCTGCGGCTGGCGGGCTTTTCCTATCCCTGTTATGTCAATCTTCTCCGGGACTGGTTCAACGCCCGGACCGGCTCCCGGGCCGGGGAGCTTTCCGCCGGGGAGCTGGCGGAGCAGCTGGGCCTGTCCCTTTCCCCGCCCTTTGCCTTGCTGGAGCCGGGGACTGCGGCGCTCCGCCTGCCCGGCAGGCTGGTGCGGCTCCAGTTCCGCTGCACCCCGGAATCCCCGGTGGTGGAGGCGGAGGGGTTCCCGCCCCTGACCCTCTCCGACCGCCGGGAGGACGGCAGCCTCCGGCCCATCCGCAACCTGCTCCTGCGGTTCCCCGACGACGGCGTCCACACCATCCGCCTGACGGTTTCCGGCGGTTCTACCGGGCTTTTCCGCGGGGAGTGGTACGCCGGGGAGGGGGCGGTGGTCAACTCCGGAGTGGGCAGCACCACCACCCTGGCCTACCGGAAGCACTTCTGGAAGGAGTATCTGGAGGACCTCCGTCCCGCCGCCGTGATCCTGGAGGCCCACAGCATCAACGACTGGCTCAACGGCGTTCCGCCGGAGACCTCCCGGCGGCAGCTGGCGGAAATGCTCCGCCGAGCCCGGGAACTGGAGGCCCTGGCGGTCCTGCTGACGGTTTCTCCGGCGGCGGGGCCCCAGACGGTGGACAACGGCCTCTGCACCCGGCCCTATGCGGAGTATGTGGCGGCCAGCCGTATGGCTGCCGCCGACGCCGGGGCGGTCCTCTGCGACGCCAACGCCCTGATGCAGGCGGCTCTTGCCGGGCTGACGGCGGAGGAGGCCCGGCGGTACCTGTTCGACGATCCCTGGCACGTCAACCACCGCGGGCACCGCATCTATGCGGCCGCGTTGGAAAATATCCTGGAAGCGGCCGGCGGGATTCCGGAGCCCGCGGATTCTACAAATTGGAGGTAATTCTATGAAAACAGCAAAAGCAGCCGTCATGACCAGCGTGGGCCAGCCCTTCGCCATCAAGGAATATCCCCTGACCCCGCCTCCCCCAGGCATGGCCCAGCTGGAGCTCATCGCCAGCGGCATCTGCGGCACCGACCTGCACATCCACCGGGGGAAGATTCCGGTTCACACCCCGGCCATCATCGGCCATGAGTTCGTGGGCCGGGTCAGCGCCCTGTCTGAGGAGGACAGCCGGACCTACGGCATCCGCCCCGGGGACCGGGTCATCGTGGACATCGCCTGCCCCTGCGGCCACTGCCTTCTCTGCCGGGAGGGGGACGACGCCAACTGCGTCCACATGGGCGTCACCAACGGCGGCGACCCTGAAACGCCGCCCCACCTTTTCGGCGGCTACGCCCAGGTGAACTACTCCCCGGTGAAGAATCTCATTAAAATCCCGGAGAACCTGGACCCGGTGATGGTCTGCGTCTTTGCCTGCGCCGGTCCTACGGCCCTCCACGCCTTCCGCCTGGCGGAGCAGGCCGGGGTCCATGCGGAAAAGGCCCAGGTGGCCGTGGTCCAGGGCCTGGGTCCCGTGGGGACCTTTGCGGTGATGCACCTGGCCGCGCTGGGTGTCCCCAGGGTCATCGCCGTCACCGCCGGGAACAATCCCCAGCGGGAGGAGCTGGCCCGGAAGCTGGGGGCCACTGAGGTCCTGAACCTGGACCGGACCCCCGCCCAGGAGATCATCGCCCACATTCGTGAGGGCAACGACGGCCTGGGGGCGGACCTGGTCTTTGAAGCCTCGGGCAATCCCCGGGCGGTCCCCCAGGGGATGCAGATGCTGCGGAACCGGGGCGTTTACCTGGTCCCGGGCCAGTACTCCAACAGCGGCCCCGTGGAGATCGAGCCCCAGATGATCACCTTCAACGCCCTCCACATCATCGGGTCCAGCCAGTACTCCGTCCGGGAGGTCAGGGACTACCTGGACTTCCTGGAGAAGAATCCTCAGCTCCATGAGTGCATCCGTTCCCTGGCCAAGGAGTACCCCCTGGAGGAGGTCAACCTGGCAATTCAGGACGCAGGCTCCGGAAAAAATATCAAGACCATGCTGGTGTAAAAATCGCCGCGGCCCGAAGGGAATTCCTTCCGGGCCGCAGTTTTTTGGGTGTCGGATAGGTGCGGGAAGGGTGAGGTTTGGGTCATGGCTGGGTGCGGGTGTGGGATTGGGAAAACGCTCTGCCGGTGGAGATTGGACGGGGCAGTTTTGAGGGGCTGCGCTCCGGAATGGGAAGTCTATCGGAACCATTTTTGCGGCCGGTCTGCGACCAGGAGTACCCTTTGGCAGAAGTTTGTCTGGCGGGTTGGCAGATGGGATTCAGAGGAAATATCAAGATCATATTGGTGTAAATTCAGCCGCGGCCCGGAGGGGATTTCCTTCCAGGCCGCGTTTTTTGGGTGTCGGATGGGTGCGGGAAGGGTGAGGTTTGGGTCATGGCTGGGTTCGGGATTGGATTCGGAAAAATGGTCTGCCGGTGGGAATCGTGTGGAGTGATTTTGAAGTGCTGCGCTCCGGAATGGGAAGTTCATCTGAACCATTTTTGCGGCCGGTCTGCGACCAGGAGTACTCTTTGGCAGAAGTTTGTCTGGCGGTTTAGCAGATGGGATTCAGAGGGAATATCAAGACTATATTGGTATAAATTCAGCCGCGATCCGGAGTGGATTTCCTTCCGGGCCGCGGTTTTTTGGGTGCCGGATAGGTACGGGAAGGGTGAGGTTTGGGTCATGGTTGGGTATGGGATTGGATTCGGAAAAGCGATCCGCCGGTGGAGATCGGACGGGGCTGTTTTGAGGGGCTGTACTCCGAAAGGAAAAGTCCATCGGAACCATTTTTGCGGCCGGTCTGCGACCAGGAGTACCCTTTGGCAGAATTCTGTCTGGCGGTTTGGAGGATGGGCTTCAGGAAAAATATCAAGACTATATTGGTGTAAATTCAGTCGCGGCCCGGGAGGGGGATTCCATCCGGACCGCGGTTTTTGGGTATCGGATGGGTGCGGGAAGGGTAGGGGTTGGGTCATGGCTGGGTGCGAGGTTGGATTTGAGAAAATTGGGCCCCCTGGCCAATCGAAAATGGGGTAGGCCGTCCCGGTGAGAATTGAAAAAGAGCGGGCCCATTTTTGAACCAATGAGCTCGCTTTTTTGATGCGGGAGAAGGATGGCGGAGCCGATGGCTTTGAAGTCGGGTTAGCGTGGAAAGTCGGGAGGGCGGACGCTCTTGGACGGCGATTCTGGCTTTCAGGGTGATTCTGCGATTTTGTGACCGATCCGGCGGCCCGGAGGAGGGTCCCTTTCCGGCTGCATTTTGGGGAAATCAAAAAGCCCCGATGGCGTCTGAAAATCGGCGGCTCATCGGGGGCAGGGGGCTTTTTGGAAATCAGGGTTTTTGTCGCGGGAAAATTTTGCGTCGAGCAGAAAATACGGCGTTTTGGCATGGGGAACGGCGGGGTGGTGGCGATGGGCTGCGGCCGGGGGCGGGCTTCCGGGCAGACGGATTGCGGGAGATCAGGGCTCTTTATCCGCGGGGATGGTTTTTACGGCGAAGATGAAATAGACCAGGTGCAGCGCCCAGACGACGGCCAGGACGGCGCAGCCGGCGACGATGCCTTTTCCGGCTGCGAAGTCCTTCAGGTTGTCCTGGTAGAGCCGGGTGCCTTTGAACCAGCGGTCCAGCCGTTCCGAGGACCGGGCGAAGCAGAAGGCCGCCAGCATCAGAAGGGGAAAGGTGGGGAGGATGGGCAGCACCGCTCCCAGGGCCCCGAGGGCCAGGCCGATGCAGCCGAGGATGATGTAGAACGTTTTTTTCAAGGGGTTTCCTCCGGTCGTTTTTTCTCCTTGCGGGAGTCGATGAGATGGCGGATGGCTATGACGGGGTGGTGGAAGATCGTGCGGGGGGGCGGAAAAGCCCAGGACTTTCCGGATTTTTTCCTGTGTGTCCGGGCGGCAGCAGGGGGTCCGGCAGTTGGAGTGGAAAGGGCTTGTTTTCCATGAAGGGGCAGCGGTCGCTGCGGCTTTGGGCGTAGGCGTCCAGGGCGGCGCAGTTCGGGCAGAGGGTCTTGCCGCCGTGGTTTTTCCGGCAATAGAGGGCGATCATCCGGGAGACGGTTTCCTTCTCCCGCTGGCGCTTCGTTTCGGTGGTCATCAGCTCATCCTCCCGTGGTCCACGGAGTAAACGCAGTCGGCGACGCCCATGGTGGACTTCCGGTGGGAGACCAGGAGGACGGTTTTGCCCCGGCACTCCTCATGGAGGGATTTCAGGATCACGGCCTCGTTGAGGCTGTCCAGGTTGGAGGTGGGCTCGTCCAGGAGCAGGAAGGGGGCGTCGTGGAGAAAGGCCCGGGCCAGGCCCAGCCGCTGCCGCTCCCCGCCGGAGAGGGTGTCCCCCAACTCGCCGACCTCCGTATCGTAGCCCTTGGGGAGGCTCATGATGAAGTCGTGGACCGACGCCTTTTTGCAGGCGGCGACGATCTCCTCGTCGGCGGCGTCCAGCCTGGCAAGGCGGAGGTTGCTGCGGATGGAGTCGTGGAACAGGTGGGTCTCCTGGGTGACGAAGCCCTCCATGTCCCGGAGATTGGCCGTGTTGATCTCCTCCACGCTTCTGCCGGAGAGGGAGACGGTCCCCTGGGTCACGGGCCAGAACCGCATCAGCAGCTTCAGCAGGGTGGATTTCCCCGAGCCGGAGCGGCCGGTGATGCCAACGATCTTCCCCTCCGGGATGGTCACGGAAAAGTCCGCCAGAATCGGCTCCCGGCCGTAGGAGAAGGTGACGTTTTCGGCGGCGGCGCCGTGGAAGGCGACGTCCTCCCTGCCGGTGATGTCCCGGGCCGCGGGGGCTTCGTCCAGGATGTCCAGGACCCGGTTGCCTGCGGCAAAGGTGTTTTGCAGAGTCGCTCCCAGGGCCGCCAGGGAGACAAAGGGACCGAAGGAGCTCATCAGGGCCAGGGTCGCCAGGAGGCAGCCCTCAAATCCGGCCAGGCGGGCCGAGAGGAACAGCATGGCAAGGTCAAAAAGCAGGATGACGGCGGAGGTGGCGGCGGTGTTCCGGCCGGCGGTGCGCTTCAGCGCCTCCTCGGTCCGGGAAAGGCGCTGGGTCCGGGCATCCATCTCCGCCATGCGGGCGGGGCCCTGGCCGAACTGGATGGTCTCGGAGAGGCCCCGCAGGCTGTCCAGGACAAAGGCGGAGAGCCCGCCGGACTGGGTGCGGAAGCGGAGGCCGCTGCCGCCGCTGCGCTTGGAGGTGATCAGGGGGATGAGGACGCCTACCGTCCCGTAGGCCGCCAGGGCCAGGAGGCCCAGGGCGAGGTGAATCCTCCCGATATAGACCACCATGAAAACGCCGAACAGCAGCGCGATGCAGATGGGGGAGATGGTGTGGGCGTAAAAGACCTCCAGAAGCTCGATGTCGGAGGTGATCACGGCGATAAGGTCGCCCTTGTCCCTGCCCTCCAGCTTGGCGGGGCACAGGCGGCGAAGCGCGCCGAATACCCGGTCCCGGATCAGGGCCAGGAGTTTGAAGGCGATGAAGTGGTTGCAGGACTGCTCGGCGTAGCGCAGGAATCCCCGGGCCAGGGCGAAGGCCAGGACGGCGCCGAAAATCCATGCCAGGGGCTCCTGACGGAGTACGGCCAGGACGGCATAGCCGCCGAACACCGTGATAAAGGCGGCGCAGAGGTGGCCGATGAGGCCCATGACGATGGCCAGAAGCATATAGCCGCTCAGGGGCCTCACCAGGCCGATGAGCCGGGACATGACCTGAAATCCGCTGCGTTTCATTCTGCCGCACCTCCTTGGGTAAAGGTTTCCAGGGTCTGCTGGGTGTTCCAGAGCCGGGCGTAGGGGCCGTTTCGGGCGAGAAGGGCTGCGTGGCGGCCGCTTTCGGCGACGACGCCGTTTTCCAGGACGTAGATGGTGTCCGCCTGCGTCACATTGGCCAGGCGGTGGGAGATGAGGATCACCGTTTTCGTTCTGGCCAGGGCGTGGATCTGGGCCATGATCTCGTTTTCGCTTTCCACGTCGATGTTGGAGGTGGCTTCGTCGAAGATGTACACCGGGCTGTTATGGAGCAGGGCCCGGGCCAGGGCCAGACGCTGCCGCTGGCCGCCGGAGAGGTTGCCGCCTTTTTCCAGGAGGGGGGCATCCAGGCCCTGCTGGCTGCGGAGGAAGGAGGAAAGGTTCACCTGCTCCAGGACCTGCCACAGGGCGTCGTCGGAGGCGTTGGGGGAGGCCATGCGGAGGTTTTCCCCGACGGTGCCCTTAAAGAGGTAGCTTTGGTGGGAAATGTAGGTGAGGTGCTCCATCAGGCTGCTTTCGGCGATGTCCCGGAGGGGGATGCCGCCGATGGAGACGCTGCCGGAGTAGCCCTGGTTCCGGCCCATGAGAATGGAGGCGATGGTGGACTTCCCACAGCCGGATTCGCCGACGATGGCGGTGAAGCTGCCCTGGAGGAAGGCCATGTCCACGCCGCGGAGAATCTCCCGGCCCTCCTCATAGGAAAAATGGAGGTCCTTGCAGAGGATGGAGCAGGTCTCCGGGACGGGGACGGTTTTCGGGGGAGGCTCCGGCAGGTCCAGGAGGCGGAAAATCTTGTCCGAGGCCGCCATGCCGTTCATGGCGATGTGGAAGTAGGAGCCCAGCATCCGCATGGGGAGGAAGAAATCCGCCGCCAGCAGGATGATGAGGATGCATCCGGACAGGTCCACCCGGCCCGCCCGGAGCTGGGCGGCGGCCAGGATCACGCCCAGGGCGGCTCCGCCGTAGGCGATCAGGTCCATGATGGTGATGGAGTTGAGCTGCATGGTCAGGACCTTCATGGTGATTTTGCGGAAATGCTCGCTCTGCTCGTTCATCTCCTGGTGCTTGAAGCCGTCGGCCTGGTAGATTTTGGCGGTGGTCAGGCCCTGGAGGTTCTCCAGAAAGGTGTCGCCCAGGGCGGTGTACTGGCCCCAGTATCTGGACAGGAGCTTTTTGGCCCAGCGCTGGATCAGGACGATGGTTACGGGGATCAGGGGGACGCAGATCAGCAGGAGGACGGCGCTGGGAAGGTTTACAAACCCCAGGACGGCAAACAGCGTCAGGGGAGCCAGCATGGCGTAGAAAAGCTGGGGGAGGTAGCTGCCGAAGTAGGTTTCCAGCTGGTCCACGCCCTCCACGGCCATCTGGACCACCTCGGAGGTGTTGACCTGCTCCCGGTAGGAGGAGCCAAGGCGGAGGAGCTTTCCGTAAATCTTTTCCCGGAGGAGCTTTTTCACCGCCTTGGAGGAAAGGAAGCTCATCCGGCTGGAAGCCGCAGTGCAGGCGAAGCGGACCGCGACGGCGGCCGCGGCAATCAGCGCCGTCAGGGCCAGGCGGCTGCCGCCGGCGGTCCCGGCGTACAGGCTCTGGAGCAGCCGGGCGACGGCGGCCATCAGGACGATATTGGCCGCCAGGGACAGCCATTGGAAGGCCACGTTTCCGGCGATGTACTTTTTGCTTTCCCTGACCGTGCCGATCAGGCGCTTGTCGATCATCATAGAATCCCTCGGTTCCTTTTGTTAGCAAAAGCTAACTTCGTTGCAGAAAAAAGGCCGCCTGTCCGGCGGTTAGCGCGTTCTAACTACTGGACCATTCTATCATATCGGGGGTGCTTTGTCAATGGAAAAACGAGGGCGGCTCCTTTTGGGGGAGGGCCCTCGTTTTTGGGGGGTTATCCGGCGATTCTGGCGGTGAGTCCGGCGGCGCGGAGGCGGGAAAGAAGGGCGGAGAGGCGCTCCGGCGGGGGCGGGAGGGTATCGGCGTAGGGGTAGGGGAGGCCCAGGGCGGCGTATTTGCCGCTGCCCAGGCGGTGGAAGGGGAGGAGGTGGGCTTCCGTTACCCCGGCGGCACGGAGGAGGGCGGCCATTTTTCCGATTTCCTCCAGGGAGTCGTTGAAGCCGGGGATCACCGGGATCCGGGCCACGGTATGGACGCCGTGGGCGGTGAGGCGGGAGAGGTTCCGGAGGGTCCGGTCCAGGCTGCCGCCTAAGCTGCGGTAGCCCTCTGGGGCGGCGGATTTCAGATCAAAGTAGCAGTCGTTCAGAAAGGGGAGCAGCGGCTCAAAGGCGTCGAAGCCGGTGTTCCCGGCGGTGTCCAGGAGGACGGGGACGCCCTCTTTGCGGCAGGCGGAGGCAATGGCCGCGCAGGCTTCCGGCTGGAGGAGGGCTTCTCCTCCGGAGAGGGTCACGCCGCCGCCGGAGGCCGCGTAGAAGTCCCGGTCGGCAAGGATTTCTTCCAGAATTTCCGGGAGGGTCCAGGGGCGGCCGCAGAGGGAGAGGGCTCCGGTGGGGCAGGCCGCCGCGCAGGAGCCGCAGGCGGTGCAGCCGGTGCGGTCAAAGCGGTGGACGCCGTCGGGGGCAAGGGTGTGTCGGGGGCAGCAGGCGGCGCAGCGTCCGCACCTGGCGCAGAGGGAGGGGAAGTACAGGAGGGAGGGCGGGGCCGTCACCGTCTCGGGGTTATGGCACCAGGGGCAGCGGAGATTGCAGCCTTTGAAAAAGACGGTGGTGCGGATGCCGGGGCCGTCGCCGACGGAAAAGTGCTGAATCTGGGTGAGAAATGCTGGTTTCATAGGGCACCTCGTGGTTGGTGGGTGGGTGGGCGGACTATGCCTGCTCGGTGCGCTGGAGGATGTCTTCCTGGACGGCGCGGTCCAGGGTGGTGTAGAAGGCGCTGAAGCCGGAGACCCGGACCACCAGGGAGCGGTAATTCTCCGGGTGGTCCATGGCGTCGGCCAGGACGGCCCGGGAGACGGCGTTGATCTGCATCTCCTGGCCGCCTTTCTGGAAGTAGACCCGGAGCAAGGCCCGGAGCTTCGCCCGCTTTTCCGGGTCGGAAAAGACCGAGGGGCTGTACTTCTGGTTCACCACCGAGCCGCAGGACACCAGGGTGTAGTCCGGCTTGGTCAGGGAGAGGACCACTGCCGTGGGGCCCTTGCGGTCCATGCCGTGCATGGGGGAGGCGGCGTCGCTTAAGGGGGCTTTGTTCCGCCGGCCGTCGGGGGTGGCGGCCACCTCCAGCCCGGCGGGGATGTTGTTGACGTTGGAGGCCATGGCGGCGTAGACCGGGCCGCCGTCGGGGGTGCGGTAGCGGTCGAAGATCCGGACGTGCTCCTCCACGTACCAGACGGCGTATTTATCAGGGAGGGGGTCATTGTTGCCGTACTTGGGGGCCTGGAGAAGGGCGGCCTGGAGGTCTGTATAGCCCTGGAAATCTGCGGCCAGGGCGTCCCGGAGCTCCGGGAGGGAGGCTTTCTTTTGGGTGAAGATCACCTGTTCCATGGCAGCCAGGGAGTCGGCTACGGTGGCGATGCCCATACAGCCTGCGCCGTGGGCCGAGGGGTACTTGGTGCCGCCGTCGTTGAGGTCCAAGGCCCGTTCGATGCAGAGCTCACAGAAGCAGGAGAGGAAGGGCTGGGCGTAGTTCTCCCGGTTCAGGCGGTCGTTTTCGTTGCGGAAAAAGGCCATGTACCGGGCGGCTCCGGCCTCCATCTGGAGGCGGAGGCGGGTGAGGAAGTCCTCCATGGAATGAATGGTCTCGGGGCCGCCGGTGGCGGGGCCCATCTGCAGGCCGGTCTGGAGGCACCTGCCGTCGTTGAGGGCCAGCTCCAGGTATTTGGGGGAGTTGTAGCGGCCGTCGCTCCAGGGGGGCTGCTGGCCGGGAAGGAAGTTTTCGATGCAGCCTACCATGCAGTAGTTCCGGCAGTCGGCAAGGTCGTAGCCGTGGCGGGCCAGGGCGGGGATGTTCACCTCGTCGTTCATCAGGGCGGGGTAGCCGATGCCGGTGCCGATGACCTGGAGGCAGGCGTCCAGGAATTCCTCGGGGACGTCCCGGTAAAGCCGGGCCGACAGGTTGGGGCCGGGGATGCGGCAGCGCTTTACCGCTTCCAGGATGCAGTAGGAGAGCTCGTTGACGCCGCCGGTCCCGTCGGGGAGGATGCCGCCGATGGCGATGTTGCAGGTGTCGTAGTGGCCCACGTCGGCGATCTTATAGAGGGTGCAGGCCAGGAGGTCCGTGGCGTCCTCCCGGGTCAGGCGGCCCTGTTGGGTGTCCCGGAGGTAGTAGGGCCAGAGGAACTGGTCCATCCGGCCGAAGGCCATGGCGTCCCGGCCTTCCAGCACAAAGGCGTGGTGGGCAAGCCAGGTGAGCTGCAAGGCTTCCCGGAAGGTCTCCGGGGGGCGGGCGGAGACGGCCCGGCAGGCGCTGGCGGCTTCCAGGAGCTCCCGGCGCTCCGGGGCGGGGGAGGAGGCGGCCAGGGCTTCCGCCGCGTCGGCGTACTGGGCGGCCATGGTCCCGAAGGCTTCCATGGAAATTTCCGCGGCGTCCAGGAAGCGGAGCTTTCTGGCGGAGTCGGGGCCGCTGCGGTGGACCTCCCTGGAGCGGCGGATGCGGGCTAAAGTTCCGCTGACGCCGTCCCGGAGGAAACCGGCGTAATCCGAGGCGAAGTGGTCGGCGTTGGTGAGGAAGGTGCGGCGGCCGTAGCTTTGGAGAATCGCCCGGGCATCATCCAGCTGGGCCGGAGACACCGGTACGGAAACGCCGCCCCGGAGGGAGCCGAGAATCCGGTCGTGGGGGTAGACTACTTTCGGGGTTCCGGTGAGGAGCCGGGCCAGGCCGTGGGCCCGGGCAATGGGGGAGGGGTCGTCAAAGTGGGCGGCAAGGCCCTGGGCGTAGAGAACGTCGTGGTATCCGGGGGCGCAGGCGGCGGGGGCGGAGGCTTCGGGCCGCAGCTTTTCCAGTTGTGTCATAGGGGATCGCTCCTTTCCACTCCAGTATAGCAGAGCCGGGGGAGAGCGCCAGGTACGATTCCCAAAAAGCAGCACGATCCTATGATAAAATTTTCCCCGGGCCTTGTGGAGACGGGGAAAATCCGGTATACTGGAAGCAAATCCATTGCCGGAGGCGGTTTGTTGTGTATCAGAAGCTGATTTTGGAGGAATTCCCGGAGATCCGGTTCGCCCATCCCTATACGGCCGCCCATTACGACATCGCTTTCCAAAGCTGTCCGGAGATGATGGAGCTGACCTATTTTGAGAAGGGGGCTGTCACCCGGGTGGAAAGGGACGGGAGCCGGGTGGAAATCCCGGAGGGGGCGTTTTTCTTCACCACCTTTGACCGGCCCTTCCGGATGTTTTCGGAGGAGGCCGGGTGCAGCCACATTACCGTGGGGGTCCGGGGGGCCTTCCGGCTGGAGGCGGTCAGCCGGGAAGAAGTAGGCGGCTGGAAGGGGGAGGGGGCGGCTCCTGCGGCGCTGCTGCCCCGGGGACCTCTGGTCCTGGGCCGGGACCACGGGGCGGCGGGGCTGCTGCGGAGCTTGGTGAACCTCTATGCGGTGCCGGGGGCTTCGTCGGCGCTGCGGTGCGCCGGGCTTTTTCTGGAGCTGCTGGCGGCCCTGACCGACGAGGTCCTCCGGCGGGCCATGGTGGAGGCCGGGCAGGTGAGCCCGTCGGGAATCCGGTACGCCCAGCGGGCCGCCCGGTACCTGGCGGAGCATCTGACGGAAAAGCTGTCGGTGGAGGCTGTGGCGGGGGAGCTGGGAATCTCGTCCAGCTATCTGAGCGCCCTGTTCAAAGCCTACACCGGCAGGAGCCTGGTGGATTACGGCAACGCTATCCGGGTGGAGCGCATCCGGGAGCTGATGGTTTCCCGGCGGCTGACGCTGCGGGAGGCCGGGGAGGCGGTGGGGATTCCCGACGAGAACTACGCCAGCCGGTTATTCAGGAAGTACGCGGGGATTTCCGCCCGGGAGTATCTCCGGCAGGCGGGGCGGGAGGGGTGAAATGCGCTCCCGCTTTTTTTTTACGGCTTTGTCGTTGCGAAGGATGTGCAGTTTTTTTTCAAAAAAGCCTTGACTCTGACGCGGCGTCATCGTGTATGCTTAGGGTACACGGAGGAGGGAACTGCATGAGGACCGTTCACGAAGTCAGTGAGCTGGCGGGGGTCAGCGTCCGGACGCTGCACCACTACGACGCCATCGGGCTGCTGCCGCCCACCCGACTCACGGAGGCGGGCTACCGGCTGTATGACGATACGGCTCTGGCGCGGCTGCAGACCATTCTGCTGTTCCGGGAGCTGGAGTTTCCGTTAAAGGACATCCGGCAAATCCTGGACGACCCCCGGTTTGACCGGGCCGCAGCGCTGGAGGACCAGATCCGGCTCCTGGAGCTGCGGCGGGAAAGGCTGGGGCGGCTCATCGACCTTGCCCGTGAGACTTTGAAAACAGGAGGGAATCCCATGGATTTTGACGGATTCGATAAGACCAGCGAGCAGCGTTTTGCCGCCGAGGTCAGGGAAAAGTGGGGCGGCACCGCCGCTTATCAGGAGTATCAGCAGCGTGAAAAGGACGGCGGCGCGGATACCGCCGGACTTATGGAGCAGTTTGCCGTTCTGGGGAGGCTGAAAGGACTCCCGGCGGAGGCTGCGGAGGTCCAGGAGGCGGTCCGAGGGCTGCAGCAGTTCATCACCAGGCACTTCTACACCTGCACGCCGGAGATTCTGGCGGGGCTGGGGGAGATGTACGCGGCGGATGAGCGCTTCCGGCGGAACATCGACAGGGCCGGGGGCGAGGGCACAGCGGAGTTTGCGGCCCGGGCCATCCGGGTCTGCTGCGGAAGGTGAGGATTTTCCATCGCAATGAAAAAGGCTTCCCGTTCCGGGACCGGTTCGTGCCGGTCCGGGGCGGGAAGCCTTTGGTTTTGGGGCGTTTCAAAAAGGGGAATTGCAAAAATCCGGACGATTTCTGCGGGAAAGGTTTTTTATAATGAGGGGGAAGTCTCCCCGTCCTTCTCCGGGAGCGGGGCGCTTTGGCGGCTTTTCCGGTAGGCGGTGGGGGACTGGCGCAGGTACCGGGCGAAGACTGTGGCGAAATGCTGGCTGGTGCTGAAATCCAGGCGGTAGGCAATCTCCGTGACGGTGAGGTCGGTCCGGGAAAGGAGCTCCTTGGCCATTTCGATCTTCCGGCGGAGGATGTAGTCGTGGAGGGTCAGGCCGCTTTCCCGGAAAAGCTGGTGGACCCGGGACTTGGAAAAGTGGGCGTACTGGGCCAGCTCTTCTGCGGTGATTCTGCGGAAAAGGTTCTGGTCGATGTAGGCCTTCAGCGTTTCCAGGGTCCCGTTCCGGGCGGAGGCTGGCTCCGCGGGGGTCAGGGCAGCCAGGACGGCGCAGAGGAGCTCGCTGGCGGCGCTCTGGATCAGGGTACGGCGGAAGGGGCGCTGGGAAAAGTACAGGTCCAGGAGCTGCTTCATCCGGGGGAACACCTGCCGGGGGACCGGGAAGACCCGCTGCTCCCCTACGGAGGACAGGAGGGCCCGGGCCTGGTCGGTTTCCTCCGGGGAAAAGCCGGGGAGGCAGGACGAAGCGGGCAGGGAGAAGATGAAGTAGAAGAAGCGGGACTTTTCCTCCAGGCAGCGGCCGGAGCTGTGGGGCTCGTTGGGGAGGCTCAGGAACATTTCGCCGCTGTTCACGGTGTACTGGGCCGTGTCGGTGGAGTAGTTCTGGCTCCCGGTCTGGAAGAACACCGCTTCAAAGCTGTCCCGGTGGACGTGGCGGCCCAGGGGCGGGCAGCTGGCGTTGTTGCAGACCTCTCCCAGGCGGATCAGGCAGTCTATGCCCAGGGAATCGAAATTCATCACCCGGCGGCCGGGCTGGTCGAGGTCCGGCAGGTCGTCGATGCGCATAGGCGGCTCCTTTCCGGCAGCGGCAGAACGTTGGACTTTGTGAAAAGAATCAAGGAGGAATTTTTATGACGCCAAAAGAGAATATGCGGAGGGCCATTACCTTCGAGCACCCGGAGTGGATTCCCATGTCCTTTGTGATCAACCCGTCGTGCTGGAACCACTATGAGCACGAGGTGCTGTTTGAGCTGATCGAGAGCCATCCGCGGCTGTTCCCGGACTGGGTCCGGCCGGAGGAGCCCATGGAGCTGGCATACGGGCCCAACGCCCGGAAGGATCACCCGTTTATCGATGATTTCGGCTGCGTGTGGAAGACCACGGAGGACGGCATCGTCGGGACGGTGGTGGAGCATCCTTTGGCGAACTGGGAGGATTTTGATTCGTACACTCCGCCGGACCCGGAGAAGTGCATGGGTGTCGGGCCGGTGGACTGGGGGATTCTCGCGGAGGGGTTCGCCGAGGAGCGGGCCGCGGGAGAGTTCAACAGCGGGTACCTGCGCCACGGCCACACCTTTTTGCAGCTTTGCGACATCCGGGGGTACGAGGAGCTGCTGTTTGACATGGAGGACGAGGAGCCCATGCTCTGGAAGCTCATCGAGATGGTGGAGCACTTCAACCGGGTGATCGTGGAGAAGCTGGTGGGGATGGACATCGACATGATGTGCTATCCCGAGGACCTGGGGATGCAGGTGGGGCCCATGCTTTCCCGGGAGAACTTCCGGAAATACATCCAGCCCAGCTACCGGAGGATCATCCAGCCGGCCCGGGACAAGGGGAAGCTGATCCACATGCATTCCGACGGGGACATCCGGCTGCTGGTGGACGACATCATCGACAGCGGGGTGGACGTGATCAATCTGCAGGACCTTGTCAACGGCATCGATTGGATCGCGGAGCGGTTCCGGGGCAGGACCTGCGTGGAGCTGGACATCGACCGGCAGAAGATCACCCGCTTCGGGACGCCGGAGGAGATCGACGCGCTGATCCGGGGCGAGGTGGAGGCCATCGCGGACCCGGCCGGGGGGCTGATGATGATCTACGGGCTGTATCCGGGGGTGCCCCTGGAAAACGCCCGGGCGGTCATGGACGCCATGGAGCGGTACATGGGCCGGTAAGGCGGATTTTGACGGAATCATGTTTATTATAACGAAAAAATGAGGGGAAGTCAATTCACTTTCGGGTCAAGTGCATATTTGTGCAAATTGCGGGCACGTCTTGACAATCGGCGCGGGAGCGGTTATAATGGGGCTGAAATCCGAAAGGAGTGAAGACGATGATCCAGAGTGAAATCCGCGAGTTCATTTTCGAGGAAAACCGGGAAGCGCCTTCCTGCCACGCTTCCACGGTGCTGCCCCTGGAGGGGGGACGGGTCCTGGCGGCCTGGTTCGCCGGGGCCCACGAAGGCGCCGACGACGTGGGCATCTGGCTCTCTGTTCGGGAGAACGGGGCGTGGAGCTGCCCCAGGCGCATTACGCCGGAGGACGGGGTCCCCCACTGGAACCCGGTGCTGTACCGGGGAAAGGACGGGGCGGTCCGGCTCTTTTACAAAGCGGGGCGGACCATCCAGGGGTGGAAGACCTGGGTGACGGTCTCCCGGGACGGCGGCGGGACCTGGTCGGAGCCCCGGCTGCTGGTGGAAGACGACACCAGCGGGGGACGGGGCCCGGTGAAGAACAAGTGCCTGCTCCTCTCCGACGGGACGCTGCTGGCTCCGGCGTCTACGGAGCAGGAAAACGACTGGCGGGCCTTTCTGGACCGGTCCCGGGACGACGGCGGGACCTGGGAGCGCACCGCTTTCATCGGGCGGCCCAGGGACGAAAAAGGCCGGGTGGTGCAGATGATCCAGCCCACCCTGTGGGAGGCTCCAGAGGGGCAGGTCCACGCCCTGATGCGGACCAACGCCGGGCGGCTTTACCGCAGCGACTCCGTGGACGGCGGGCTGACCTGGTGCGGCGCCTATCCCACGGAGGTCCCCAACAACAACAGCGGCGTGGACCTGGCACGGTCCGGGGACGGGCGGCTGTGGCTCCTGTGCAACCCCGTGGGGGAGGACTGGGGGGTCCGGACGCCGTTGACGCTGCTGGTCTCCGGGGACAACGGGGAGAGCTGGGAGAAGGCGCTGGATCTGGAGACGGAGCCCGGAGAGTACTCCTATCCCGCCATTGTGTGCCAGGGCGGGACGCTGTACGCGGCGTACACCTGGCAGCGGCGGCGGATCGTGTTTGTTCAGTTGAAGATTTAAAGGTGCGGCGTCCGCTCCGGAGGGTTCCGGGGCGGACGCTGTTTTTAGTTAGTAAAGTTGCTTAACAAAATAGGCGGGCAGTTGTTTCATTCGCTGAAAGTGGGCGGGACTGGGGATTTTGCGTTGACAAAGGGGCTTTGGGGTCCCTATAATGGTGTCGATGGAACCTGCTTCAGACAGAAAGGAATGGAAACATGGAAAACGCCTACGAATACCTGCCGTCCCTCAACGGAAAAGCGCCGGTGGCGGACTTTTCCTCCTTTGTTCCCAGGGCGGGAGAGCCCTATCCCAACCAATGGATCACGGATTTCCTCACCGTAGGGCCCTTTGTGGTGAAAACCGACGGGGCTTTTGAGACGGAATACTTTTATCAGCGGGAGAAAGTGCTGAGCGTTGACTATCTGGAAGCCGACGGCGGCGAGGCCGGCGTCCGGCCGGTGCTGGGCGGGCGGGTGCAGAACCGTTCCGACTACGGGCCCGGAGTCCTGACCTGGCGGGAGGGGCTGCGGAAGTGGGGGTGCCTCCGCTTCGACGAGGACGAGGAAGCCTTTCACGACGCCTTTTCGGCCACGGTCCAGGGGAACTGCGTTTTTTACGCGGCCACCTATGTCCGGTGCCAGGGGGAGCAGCTGGCCATCCTTTCCTATGAGAACTCCGGGTGCCTGCTTTACGTCAACGGGGAGCTGGCGGACAGCCAGCCTTACGGGCGGGTCAAGAGCCTGACCACCATGGGGCACCGGGTGGCGGTGCGGCTCCGGGACGGGCTCAACGTGATCCTTTTCAAGCTCCGGACGGGGTATCTGGCCGACACGGCGGACCTTTCCATGAGCTTTTTCGCGGTGCATCCCGTGGGGCTGGTCAGCGGGAACCTGGGGATCACCTATCCCCAGCCCACCGGGGCCTATCTGGGCCGGGGAGAAGCGCTGCGGCAGATGCATTACGTCTTTGCCGGGGCCTTCGGCGGGGAGGCGGAAGGGCGTCTTTCCTACCGGGCCGGAGGGTTCGGGGAGGATGTGGAGGTCCCAAGGCTGGCTTCCGGGGAGGTGAAAATCCTCCGGGTCGGGGCGCCGCTTTCCGGGGGAGAGGGCCTTCAGGACATGGAGGTCCGGCTCCGGACAGAGGGGGATACGGCGGAGGGGGTTTTTGGGGTCAGGGCCCGGCCCTGGACGGATCGGGGAATCCGGGAGCACATCTTCTCCGACTTCCACTTTGACACCACCTATCATCTGGAGCAGCGGACCTACGCCATCGGGGCGCTGCATATTGCCAAGGAGATGCTGCGGCAGCTCCGGGAGAACCCGGATTTCCGCATCGTGCTGTCGGAGATCGATTATCTCCACCCCTATTTCAGTCTGTATCCCCAGGACCGGGAGCTGATCCGGGAAGCCTTCCGTGAGGGGCGGGCCGAGGCGGACTGCTTCTACAACCAGCCCAACGAGCTGACCTCCTCTCCGGAGGCGCTGACCCGGAATCTGGTCTATGGGCAGAAGTACCACATGGAGTATCTGGGGCAGCCGTCGCTGGTGTACACGCCGGGGGACGTTTTCGGTCATCCCAACCAGATGTCTCAGCTCTGCGCCAAGGGGGAGTGCCTGGCCTGCCGGTGGGGGAAGGTCATTGTGGGGCTGGACCGGGCGTTCCGGCACATGTCGCCGGACGGCACGGCCCTGACCCATAACCGGGGCCTTGGCATGGACGACGCGGCGCGGCTGGGGCTGACCCACTGCGGGGACAGCTCCAGCTTAGGCGGATGGTACCCGCCTTATCTGGCCGACGATCCGGGGTGGCAGCGGGACAGCGCCACTCAGGCGGCGTACTCCTTGTTTTCCATCCAGTCCCAGGGGTTCGAGGAGGACCGGCAGCGGCATTTTGCGGAGACAGGCCGGGAGCTGCTCCAGACCCACTCCCGGGACCTGACCCAGCACCACTCCGGGGTGCTGCTGACCCGGGAGGACTTCAAGCAGGCCAACCGGCTGGCGGAAAATCTTCTGGTCACGGCGGAAAAGCTGGCGGTCATCGCGGCTTTTCACGGCGCGGAGTATCCGGAGGCGGCTCTGGACAAAGCCTGGCGGCAGCTGCTCTGCGGGCAGCACCACGATTCCATTACCGGGACCAACAACGAGATTTCCTTCGTGGACCTGATGCTGGAATACCGGGAGGCGGCGGAGCTGGCCCAGGGTGTCATCGACGGGGCCCTGGAAAAACTCACGGCCCAGACGGCGGCGGAGGGGGAACGGGCGGTTTACGTCTTTAACCCCCATCCCTGGGAGCGGACGGAGCCGGTATGTTTCCCCCTGCCCGGCGGCGGGGATTTCCGGGCCGTGGACGGGGAAGGGCGGGAGTATCCCGTGGAACGGGCCGGAAGGTATCCCGACGGACGGGAAAAGGGCTGCTTCCTGGCGCCGGTCCCCGCGTTGGGCTACCGGGTCTTTGATTTGCAGGAGGCGGAGGTCCCGGAGGCCCGGGTGGACAGCGGGACCGTCATTGAAAACGAGTTTTTCCGGCTTACCGTGGACCCGGAGCGGGGCGGGGGCATCGTTTCGGTGTGGGATAAGCGGCTGGAACGGGAGTGGATGGACCTTTCTGAGGACGGTCCGGGCAACCGCATTGCCGTTCTCCGGGAGGCCCCGGACCGGATGGAGCCCCAGCACGAGTTTTACACCACCGGGCAGAAGCTGTTTTCCTCCGATTCCCGGGCAAAGGTCCGGCGGGTCCGGGGGGAGGGGTTCCAGCGGCTGGAGGTGGTCCTGCGGCTGGACGTTATCGCCGTGGCCCGGCAGCGGATCACCCTGTGGAAGGGCGTGGCCCGGGTGGACCTGGAGACGGTCATCGAGGACTATCAGGGCCGGGACGACCTGTTCGCCGTGACGTTCCCGGTCAACGTCCGGGGCGGGGTCGTGACCTATGACGACCGGTTCGCGCCCCATATTACCGGGAAAAGCCTCGGGAAGCTCTCCTTCCAGACCCATCAGTTTTTAAACTATTCCTTCAGCCGGGTGGCTCCGGTGAACCAGTGGATGGACCTGGGGCCGGGTCCCCGGGTGGATATGGGGGAGAAGGGGGCCTTCGGTATCGGCATGACCGCCATTGTCCGCCGGGAAGGGGCGGCGCTGGACGCCGGGGACCGGCTCCTGGAGGGGCTGACCCGGCGGGCCGTGCCGGTGACGCTCTATTCCGACCAGCGGGTCCGGGAGACCGACGGCTGGCGGATCGTGGACTTCAACGAGGACGTGACCAACACCGACGTGCGGTTCGTGCTGGCGGCGGATGGGGAGCCCTTCGCCTACGCGGAAAAGCTCCTGGCCCGGCTTTCCGGGGAGGAGCGGGAGGCTTTTGCCCAACAGGTCCGGGAGCAGGGGACGGCGGTCCTCTACGCCGTGGACCGGGAAAACGAGCTGGAAAAGCCCATCCGGGTGGTGCTGGTCTGGGGCCGGGATGAGGAATCCCTCAATACCTGGGCGGAAAAGGCGGCCCGGGGGCTCCGGGAGGAGCGCCGGATAGACGCCGCCGGGGCTTTTGCCGCCGATCCCTGCGGGGAGATGGGCGGCTGCGGCGCGGCACTGCTCAACAACGGGAATCTGGCCTGCTCGGTGGAGGGGGAGAACCTGATGACCCTGATGCTGTTCCACACGGCGGATTTTTACGGCAACATGGGCCGGACCACCGGCGGAAAGCAGCTGATTCCGGAGCAGAAGACCTTCCACGCGTCCTACGCCTTCTGCCCGCATGCCGGGGATTACCGGGAAGGACAGCTGTACCGCCGGGCCATGGAGTTCAACGACCCTCTCATTGGCCGGGAATTTGCGCCCCAGGGCGGTCCGCTGCCCCGGGAGCACGGGTATCTTTCCTGTCCGGAGGGGTTCACCCTTACGGCCATGAAGGCTGGGGGATACGACCTGGCGGGTATGAGGACGCCCCGGCGGCGGCTGGGGGATCGGGGGCTGGTCCTGCGGGGGTTCGAGTCCAACGGGGACGGCGGCGCGATCTCCCTTTCCTGCGGATTTGGGGTCCGGTCGGCGGCGCGGGTGGATTTGCTGGAGAAAAATCCCGTCCCGGCGGAGGTGCAAGGAAACTGCGTCCGGCTGGAGGCCGGCGGGTTCTCCATTGAGACCCTGGCTCTGGAGCCGGAGCTGCCGGAGCCGTGCATTTCCGGGGCCTTGGTGAAGGAAGAAGAACCGGTGCAGCCGGTGTATGTCCGGAGCTGGGAGCAGGACCGGGGCAGCATGCCCATGGGGTATCTGGCAGTGGCCGGATTCCTGGACCGGAAGGTGGAACAGCCGGTTCCCGGGCGGTGGCGGCTCCATGTACACCTGGCCAACAATCGGGCGGACGCCGGCGCGGCAGGCGCGGCACGGCTCCGGGTCAGCCGGGGGCTGGGGTGCGATACGGCGGAGATTCCCTACCGGCTGGGGCCGGGGGAGGCCGGGGTCTGGCCGGTGGAGGTCTTCTGCGACGGGGAGGACCACGCGATTCTGCGGCTGGAATACAAGGACGGCGGCCAGCGGTTCGAGGATATTCTGGAGCTGGGGGGCAGCTTTGTCCCGGAGATGTCCCTGGAGGACCGGGGGGACGTTCTGGCGGCCACGGTGGTCAACCGGACGGACCAGGTCCTTTCCGGGGAATTGCAGCTGGCGTCGCCTATTGAGACCTGGGGCGGGGAGTGGAATCCCCATGCGCTCCTGGACCTGGACTGGGGGCCGGTGGCCGTGGAGGTCGGGCCCGGGGAGAGCCGGGAGTACGTTTTCCCGGCGGCGGAGGTCAAGGGGGCCATGGTGCGGTCCTTCTGGGCCGTGGGGAAGCTGATGGTGGGGAACCACATCGTGTTTGCCCATGTCTGCCGGAAGGCTCCGCCCCATGCGCACTGGACCCATGTGTTTGAGGAGGAGATTCATCGGGACGGAGGGTCCTTGCGGAAGCTGTATCATTTGGTGGATTTGCCGGAGTTTGAGTGACAAAATCAAGTTTTGGGTCCAGCCTTTTTCAAAAGGCTGGTAGGGTTCTTAGGGGCAAAGCCCCTGAGTCGCTTTCCGCAGAAAGCGAAATCTTACTCGTTGCGCCTCGGGCGCAACCCAAAAAGTGGAAAAGGCGGCCCGCAGGCCGCCCGCGGGATACCCGCGGCCGCAATTTCGGAGAAATTGCGGCATGACCTACTCCTAAACTATCCAAAGCGTAAACCGCGCCAGCGAGTCGAAGCGTTTGTCGTTTCTTCTCGCTGGCGCGGTTATCGTTTGTGCATTTTTTGCAGGACTGCGTCCTGCGGGGAACCCCTTGATAGGGTTCCCCTCGGTCCGACAGCCCACCGGGCTGTCGGACCTCCCCTTTATCGGTTTTCATCTCTTATGCTCCCGTTAAAACCGAAACTGTTTTCATCTTGAAATTGATTGAACAGTTTACAAAGCGTCTCAAGACTTATATTATCATTAACAGTTATTTTCCCGTTAATTACAAAAGTTTTTGTATTATAATTCATTTCCGAATTTAATCTACACATAGCCTCATACATTGCCACTTTGTTAGAATCCCATTTTAGCAGCTTTCGTACATCGTTATACGGCAACCATTTATATTCGCAGTGTTCGCGCGAAAGCGTAGGATCGGCGTTGCACTCAAAAGCAAAGCTGTAGTCGGGTATAACAAAGATATTTTCTCCCAATGCGTTCTCATGTTTTCCGCCACCACTTCCGCCGGAACAAAAGCGACACTTTTAAGCTCGGTGAGTTTTTCGGCTGTCACGCCGGTTTCTTCCTTGATTTCGCGCAGGGCGGCGTCCGACGGTTTTTCGTTATTCTCACCGCCGCCGGCAACAAATTGCCAAACATCAGAGTCTGCGCGACGAAATATGCAAAAGCACAGTTCACCTTTTATAAAACGGTAGGGAACGGCTAAAATCTGAAACGGTGCGCGCATTTTTATTCCTCGCTTTCGGCTTTTAGGCTTTCAATTTCGGTTGAGAGATTATCAAAATGCGCCTGCACTTCGTCTAAAATCGCTTTTGCGTCCAGTGCCGCGCATTTTATATCTTCTATGCGGCAATCCAAATCGTCCGCTTTGTCTTCTATATTGTCAAGGTTGGCGTCATTCCCGTTTGTACAAGCGGCGATAGGACAATCGGAAAAGGCTACATTGTTTCCATCACCGGAAATTTCCACACTGTCAAGCGGCACATTTTCCAGCGCAACATTTGCCCCGTCGCCGAGAATTTGCAGCATATTGATATTAGAATTATTAAACGATATATTTGCCCCCTCGGAATAAATCATCACATTTTCCAGCTTTTCTTCAAGCTCTGAAATTCTTTTTTCAAGCTCTGCTATTCTGTTTTCCATTCAAATCTTCCTTTCGTTTTTGCACGGCGTTTTTCCGAAACTCTGCCGGGGTGAAGCCTGTATGAGCCTTAAAAACACGGCTGAAATGCTGCACGGTTTTAAAGCCTGTCATATTTGCAATATCTTTTATCGGTACGCTTGTAAATTCAAGCTGTTTTTTCGCAACTGTTATGCGATATTTCATAAGGTACTCTATTGCCGTAAGTCCCAGTTCCTCTTTCATGAGCGCCGTAAGCGTTGTGTGGTTTATTCCGGCGGCTTTTGCGATATCGGGCAGCGTAATGCTTTCGTCAAAGCGGTTTTCAATATACAGCACCGCGCCGCGCAGCTTGTCGCGCGGCTGCCAGAGCCTGGCGCGAGGCTCGCCGTCGCGGCGAATTAAATGGTTAGGGAGCCGTTGAAGATTTTATTGGCGACCACGGCCACGGAGCCGATAAGGGGGGCGTTCTGGCCGAAGGAGGAACGCTCGATGGCCACGGGGAGGGGGTCCGTGCCGGACTCGCTGAGCTTGGCGCGGAGGATGTCCTCCAGGATGGCGGAGTTTTCCGGGGCGTGATAGCCCATGAGGATGGTATGGATGTCTAAAAGATTCACCACGTTCCGCAGGGCCAGGGCCAGGTAGTCGCAGAAGGTCTCCACGGCGGTCAGAGCGTAGAAATCCGACGCGGCGGCGGCGTTCATGATCTCACGCCAGCGGTAGAAGCCCTTGCCCACAGGCAAAATGGAGGGGACCTTGACGGAATTCTGCAGAGAACGGATCTGGGCGTTCATCTGGTGGATATTGGCGTAAAGCTCCAGGCAGCCGGTATTGCCGCAGCTGCACTTGGGGCCGCCGAAGTTGATGGACATATGGCCGATCTCGCCGCTCTGGCCCAGGTCGCCGCCGTAGACCCGTCCCCGGAGGACGTAGCCTGCGCCGATGCCGTTCATGATATGGAGGTAGAGGAAGTTGTCCAGCTGGCCGGCCCGGGCGCCGTAGATTTTTTCCGCCAGGGCCCCGGCGCTGCAGTCGTGGATGAGGAAGGTGGGCAGGCCGGTCTTCTCCTGGATGATGGAGGAGATGGGCAGGTTGCGGATGCCCCAGAAGTTGATGGGGGCCATGATCATCTGCCGGGTGGTGTCCACGGGGCCCGGGGAGGAGATGCCGATGGCGACAATGGGCCGGGACTGCCGGTCGGAGAGCTGGTCATACAGGTACAGCAGCCGGTCGGTGAGGCTCTGGGCGTCAATGGTTTCGTACTCGTAGTCCGCCTGATCGACGACCACGCCTTTCAGGTCGGCCAGGATGACGCTGAGGATATTGCGCTTGATCAGCATGCCGGCGATCAGCGGGGAGGTGGGGGCCAGGTCCAGGGTGATGGGACGGCGGCCCAGGGCGGTTTCGGCCTCGACCTCCGCTTCCGGCAGCCGGGACTCGCTGACGATGCCTTTGGCGATGAGCTCTGAAACGATGTTGCCCAGGGTGGTTTTGGTCAGCAGCATTTTCCGGGCCAGCTCCACCCGGGAAACCGCCTGTCCGGTGGCGATGAGCTGCAGGGCCAGGGCGCGGTTCTTCTCTTTGATGCTGGTCAGATTGTTGCCGTGTTGGGTTGCCATAGGAACCTCCTTCTTCCCGCCGGTAAGGGGGAAAGTATACTTCCGTACTGTTTATTATAAATCCAACGAGCGGAAAAGTCCAGATATTTTACGAAAAACCCGGGGAATTTTCGCGAGAAAAATCGGGAGGGAGAATGGTTTTTACAGTTTATTAAAAACTGTTCACATTTTATAAAAGTAGAGGACTCTGCACAAAAGATGACGAAAGAGGTAACGGTATCTGGTAATTTTTTGACAGGCCGAGTAAAAACTATTGATTTTATCCGCTTCTCATGGTATGATGAACGTGGAAAAAATAAATCGTCCGGAGGAAAAGGGGAGGATTTTATGGGATTCGGCATTGGAATCGACATCGGCGGGACCAAATGCGCCGTGATCTTGGGAGAATACGGGACGGATAGTCAAGACAACGTACAAATCCGGGGGCGAAGGGCCTTCTCCACCCGGGAGACCGGGGGGCCGGAGGCGGTCATCGGCCGGTTCATGGAGATCATCGACGGGATGCTGGAGGAATCCGGGATTCCGGCCAGGGAGCTGCTGGGCATCGGCATCAGCTGCGGCGGGCCTCTGGACCGGAAAACCGGGGTCATTCTGAGCCCGCCCAACCTTCCCGGCTGGGACAACGTGCCCATTGTCCGGCTGCTGAAGGCCCGGTACCGGATCCCGGTGGTGCTGGAAAACGACGCCAACGCCTGCGCCCTGGCCGAGTGGAAGTACGGCGCGGGGAAGGGCAGCCGCAGCCTTTTGTTCCTGACCTTCGGCACAGGGCTGGGCATGGGGATGATCTTAGACGGACGGCTCTACCGGGGGGCCAGCGACATGGCGGGCGAGGCGGGGCACCTCCGCCTGGCGGAGTGCGGGCCGGTGGGATACGGGAAAATCGGCTCCTTTGAAGGGTTCTGCAGCGGCGGCGGCATCGCCCAGCTGGCCCAGATGAAGGTGCTGGAGCAGCTGGGCCGGGGGGAGGCTCCGGCGCTGCTGGTCGGCGGGGCCAGGCCCTGGGAGCTGACAGCCAGGGACGTGGCCCGGGCGGCGGAGGAAGGCGACAAGACGGCCAGGGAAATCTACGCCCTCAGCGGGCAGTACCTGGGGAAGGGGCTTTCCCTGCTCATCGACCTGCTGAACCCGGAGGTCATCGTCATCGGCAGTATTTTCGCCCGGTGCCGGGAGCTGCTCTGGCCCCACGCCCGGGAGGTCATCGAGAGGGAGACCCTGGCGGCGTCCCGGCAGGCGTGCCGGGTGGTCCCGGCGGGGCTGGGAGAGGAGATCGGCGACTACGCCGCCCTTTCCCTGGTAAACGGCGAATCAGGAGGAGAAGATGATGAATAGGATTCTGGACGATCTCATCCGGCGGCTGCCTGTGCTGGAGCCTTGCCGGGAGGACATTGCCGCGGCGGCCGCCGCCTGGCAGGAGTGCTTCGAGGGGGGCGGGAAGCTGCTGATCTGCGGCAACGGCGGCAGCGAGGCCGACTCCCAGCACATTGTGGGGGAGCTGATGAAGGAGTTCACCGCCCGGCGGAGCTTCCGGGACGGGACGCCGGAGCGGCTCCGGGAGATGTTCCCCGAGGACCGGCTGGACCTTCGGCTCCAGGCGGCGCTGCCGGCTATGTCCCTGGGGCTCAACCAGGTGCTGACCACGGCCTACGCCAACGACGCGGACCCGGAGATGATCTTCGCCCAGGAGCTCTACGGCCTTGGCAAGGCGGGGGACGTGCTGGTGGCGTTGACCACCTCGGGAAACTCCGGCAACGTCCTGAACGCCGTTAAGGTGGCAAGGGCCATGGGGGTCCGGGTAGTAGGCATCTGCGGCGGGTCCGGGGGAAAGCTCAAGGGGCTCTGCAACGTCTGCGTCCTGCTGCCGGAGAAGGAGACCTATCTGGTCCAGGAGCTGACGCTGCCGGTGTACCACGCCCTCTGCCGGATGGTGGAGGCGCATTTCTGGCCCCAGGGCTGAAAGGAGTCGGAGAGGATGATGGTTTCCCAAAAGGATTTCCCCCGCTGGGAGGGGGAGCGGTGGCAGGACGCGGCGGAAAACCCGGTCATCGGCTACTTTGAGACGCCGGAGGCGGGGTACGCCATCGGGGACCCGCAGATTCTGGTCCCCGGGCAGTTCGACGGGGAGTGGCACGCCTTTTACCACGGGTTTTACAAGGATTTCCAGCCCTTTTACCACCACCTGGTCTCCGGGGACGGGGTGAAGTGGCGGCTCAGGAGCAAGTGGCCCTGGCGGGTGAACCCGTCGTTCCTGTTTCACGACGGGGAGGAGTGGGTCTTTTACTTCACCGGCATCGCCGACCGGGAGCAGGAGGCCCGGTACGGGGCGGACAACTTCATTTTCGCCCGGACCACCCGGGATTTTGAGGTCTGGAGCCAGCCGGAGGTCCTGCTGCTGCCGGAGCTTCCCTGGGAGCGGGAGTACGACCCGGTAGGGTACAGGGCCGTTGCGGTCCGGAACCCCTGCATGGTGAAGCTGGGGGAGGGGCGCTACCGGCTCTATTACAGCGCCGGGACGGTGAAGCTGGACAAGTGCGGCTACGAGGAGCCCAAGTACATCAGCTTTGCCGATGGGCCCACGCCCCTGGGGCCCTTTGTCAGGTACGGCAGGCCCATTCTGGGGCCGGACCCGGCGGTCCCCCACCGGAACCTGGGGGCGGGAGCCATCAAGGTCTTCGGCTGGGGCGAGGAGCTCGTGGCGCTGTACAACTCCATTTATCAGGACGACGGCGGGTATCAGCACTCGGCCATCAACGTCCTGCGCAGCGCCGATGGCATTGTGTGGGAGGAAGCGCCTTACAATCCCATTCTGGCTCCCACCGGCGACGGCGGGTGGAAAAGCGCTTTTGTGTACCAGCTGGACCTGGTCCGGTCCGGGGGCGGGCTGCGCCTTTACTACAACGGCCGGGACAAGTGGCAGGACGGCATTGAGCAGATCGGGTTTTCCGTGCTGCCGGAGGACGGGTCGCCGGTGCGGAAGCTGTGGGATCTGGAAGAAAAATAGAAGCGGCGCCTCCGCAGGCTCAGGACGGGCTTGCGGAGGCGCCGGTGCGTTCAGGGGAATACGGTCTGGATAAAGTCTGCCAGAAAACGGGGCGCGTCTACGGTTCTGGCGACGGAAACGGGACCGGAGCCGGTGGGATCGGGCTTTGTCATTCCCCGGTCGGGGCCGTCGGTCTCCACCCGGACGGAAAGGGCTTCGGTGGTGAGAATGTCGGGGTGGGCGAGGGAATATACCGTCAGGGGGTCGTGGAGGATGGAATTGCCTTTGGCGACCTGCTGGTGAAGGCGGATCAGGCCCGCCAGATACTCCCGCTTTTCATCGGGCTGCCTTTGGGTGACGGCGTGCTGCTGGGCGTCGCTCAGGCGGGTCTCTCTGGTGACGTCCAGGCCCACGCAGGTAATGGCGCAGCCGCTTTCCAGGACGGTTCTGGCGGCCTCCGGGTCGCAGAGAATGTTCCATTCCGGGCAGGGCCGGGAGAAGCAGCCGCCCATCAGGAGAATGCCGCCCAGGCTTTTCATGGCCGAGGGGTCCTTGCGGATAGCAGCGGCTATATTGGTCAGGGGCCCGATGGGGATCAGGGTCAGCTCTTTTCCATAGGTCCGGGCCATGTCCAGGATAAAGTCGATGGCAGCTGCGCCGCCGTCGGTGTAGGCGTTGTTCAGGGGCTCGTATTCCGGCTGCTCCAGGTCCGGGGTGTATTGGCAGAGGTAGCTGAAATTGACGCTGCCGCCTCCCTGAATTCCGGCGTAGACGGGAATGTCCGGAGCGCCCCAGAGGTGCAGGAGCTTTTTGGCAATCCGGCCCCGCTTTTGCGTGTCGTGAAAGGCTGTGGTAACGCCCAGGAGCCGGAGCCCCGGTTCCGTGATGCCAAGGGTCAGGGCCAGAGCGTCGTCGATGTCGTCGCCGATGTCGGTGTCCAGGATGAATTTGCGCGGTTCCATGGTGAAAGCCTCCTTATGGGCGGTTCTTTGGTATTATCCTACGCTTTTTGGGTGGAAAAGTCAATAAGACAGGAGCGTTTCCTCTATGCGAAATAGAAACGCGGTTGATGCGCCCTTTCATCCGGAATCCCTCTGAATCGTAATTCCGGGGATGCGGCGCGGTTTGTTTGAGTGAAGTCGGAAATTCATATGGACCGTATCCTCTTATCATGTTCCCCGCCCACAAAAATCCCCCGGCCGCAGCCGGGGGATAACCGATTGTCCCAAAATTCTACCGTTCCTCCACCGCCATCTCCGCGGAATAATACCCCGCGGCGGGCAGCTCCGGAGCCATAGCGGGGAAGCAGACCCTTTCCGCGCCGCCGACGGCTTCCATCTGCTGCCGGGCGCAGACCGCGCCTGTTTCGTCCCGGAAGGTGACGGTGAGGGCGTAGCGCGCCCCCGGAGCCGTGCCGTACAGGACCGGCGTGAAGGAGAACCCGCCGCCCTTGACCACGTTGACGTCGTCGGAGGCCGCTGTCAGCGGGGCGTAGCCGTCCCGGAGGGTGTAAAAGGCCAGCTTGGGGTAGCCGTAGAAATCAATGGGAGGCTTCAGATAGCCGCCGTCGTTGGCGCCGCCCATGAGGCAGCACCAGAGCATCCCGTCCACCCCCAGCTGCCGCATCCGGCGCACGGTGCAGGCCGCCGCCAGGGCCTGGTACGCCTGGCTCTGCCGCCACTGGTCCGGCGTGGTGGAAAAGCCCAGGGAGACCTCGTCGGGGAATTCGTAGGAATACGGGTTGAAATACTCCCCGGCCTCGGGAACATGGGGATTCTGCCGGCCGATCACCGCAAACTCCGAGACGATGTAGCCGTGATCCTTGCTTTCGCAGAGCTCCGGCTGGAGGTTCCAGGGCTGGGTGCGCAGGCTACTCCACTTTTCGCCGTAGCCCAAAAGGAGGGTGTAGGTGTGGGCGGAGCGGACCACCAGAGGGTCCCGCCAGCCTTCCGATGAGACGGCGGGGCGGCCGTCCTGGTCCGTGGTCCCGGCGTCGTTGTAGTATCCGCAGCCTTTCATGGGGTAAAGCTCCCCGGCGTAATACAGGTGGGAGACCGGGCAGATGAGCCGGCTCTCATCGACGCTTTTCACCGCGGGGACAAAGGCGTCGTAGATGGCGTCCACCTCGGGCAGAGCGGGATGGTACTCGTTGCTGCCCTCCCACATGATGATGCTGGGGTGGTTGATCCGCTGGCGCATCTGCCGGAGGTACCCTTCCCGGGCGTGCCAGACGCCGCAGGGGGGGATGTGCTCCGCGCTGTCGATGTAGCGGGTGATCCAGATGACCATGATCCCCAGCCGGTCGGCGATGCGGGCGTACCGGGCATCGTTGGTGCCGTAGCCCAGGATGTGGAGCCGCAGCGTGTTGCCGTTCATGGCCTTGAGCATCATCAGCTGCCGGGCCACCTGGGCCGTGGAGGGGCAGATGTGGGCCGTGGAAGTCTTGTCATACGGCGGCAGGAACTGCATCAGCAGCGCGCCGGTGAGGACGATGGGCCTGCCGTTGAGGAGGAAGCGGCCTTCCTCCTGGCGGATGGTCCGGAAGCCGGTCTCAATGACCTCGTCGTCCAGGGCCGCGCCGTTTTCGTCCAGAGCCTCCACCCGGAGGGCGTAGAGGGCCGGATTTTCCGTGGACCAGGGCGTTACCGGGGCGGTGAGTTCCGCCTGGAGCCGCCCGTCCTCCACGGGAAATTCCCCTGCGGCCAACTCTTCGCCCGAAACGGGGTGAATCTGCCGCAGCAGGACCCGGGCCCGGGAAGCCCCCTTCATGTCCGCCGTGACCCGGAAAGCCGCGCCGGTTTCCGTGACGGCGGTGGTGACGGCCTCCAGGTTCCGGATTTCCACCGACCGGAACAGGGTCAGGGCCGCGCCTTCGCTGAACCAGCCGACATAGGAGTCCTTCTGCCGGTGCCAGTTGAAAAAGACCTCCGGGGCCCGGGGCTCCACCAGGAGCCGCAGCCGGTTCTTTCCGGGCCGGAGAGCGGCGGTCACGTCCAACTCCAGGGTCTCGAAGGAGTCGGTCTCCGTGATGCAGATGCCGTTGAGCCAGACGCTGCCGCCGGGGTCCAGGGAGGAAACCGTCAGCCGGGCGTTGGCGAAGTCCTCCGCTTCAAACTCTTTGGTGAGGATCAGGCGGCGGTTCCGGTTTTCGTAGTTCCCCACCGCGTAGGGGAGGGCGACCTCTCCCAGCTCCCGGCGGTCAGGCTGATAGGGGGCGGCGGGGCGGAAGAAATCGGTGACGGCGCCGCTTTCCAGGACCATTTTCTCCGGCCGGAGCCGCCACTCCCCGGTGTGGAACATCCCGCTGCTGAGGAACAGCAGGTCCGGGGAGAACCCGGCGGGCATGGGCAGAGGGCGGCTTTCCTTACCGTTTAAGACCACCCGGAACTCGCCGTCGCCCAGAAGGACGGTGACGGTCTGCCACTGGCCGAAGGCGTACTCGCCCACCAGGAAGTTCCGCAGATGGTAGGGGCACGGCTCCGCCGCCCGGGCGCGGAGGCTGCCGTTGGGGTAGAACTGGAGCTTCACCAGGTCCTGGATGCCGCAGCGCAGCTCCACGGTGTGGCCGTAGGTGGTGTCCAGAATCCCGGCGGGGAGGGGGTAGAAGAACTTTTTGTCAATGAAGAAGGAAAAGGTGAAGGACTGAAGCCGCCCGTCAAAGGCGTATGCGGCGGCGGGGGTGGGGGGCAGCGGCAGGTCGGCGAAGCAGAGGCAGCCGTCCTCCACCGACACCTTTTTGGTGTAGAGGTTCCAGCCGTCAAAGGGCTGGGGGGCGTTTTCCAGGGCGGCGTCCATCCGGTCAAAGAAAATCCGCCGGGAAACCCGGGGTGCGGGAAGGGCCGGGCAGAGCTCCGGGGCAGCCTTTTCCGAAGCCTCCTCGGTGACTACCGGGACGGGGTTCTCCGGGAGCCCATAGCTCTTTTCTAAGAACTCTGCGTACTTGGTGAGGAATTCCAGGCGCTCCTTTTTGGACAGCACCGTGGGGTCGGTGAAGTCGTGGGGGGCGTTGGGCAGAGCGGGGTCGTAGTAGAAAAATTCGCGGAAGGTGGATGGGTTCATTTTTGTAACCTCCTGAAAAAATTGACATTTGATTCTGCCTGTGATACAATGCAGACAGCACAAGGGGGACGATTTATGTACTATCACTGGGGGTTCAACGAGAACTATCACAAATCCCATACCGTGGACGGGCCCTTGGGGGTGGTCTCGGCGGGGTACATCCAGGTGGCGTACAATTCCCGGACCGATCGGCCCGAGGGACTGGGGGACTGGCAGCTTTTGTGGGTGAAAAGCGGGCGGCTGCGCCTGGAGGGCCGGTCCGACGGCGTTTCGGAGCTGACCGCCGGTCAGGGAGTCCTGTTCCGGCCCGGGGAGCCCCAGATCTACCGCTATTTCGAAGACGAATGCACCGAATCCTGCTGGGTCCACTTTGGGGGCAGCGACGCTCCGGCTCTGGTGGAGCGGCTGGGCCTGGGGGATTTCCGTCTGGGGGAGCTCTGGGACAGCCGGGAAATGGAGTCCGGTGTCCGCCAATTGGTCCGGGAGCTCCAGCAGAAGGACTTCGCCTTTGAGGAAAAGGCCAACGCCCTGCTGGTGTCCATCCTGGTGGCCCTGGCCCGGGGCCAGCGGACCGGCGGGCTCCCGGCAGGGGAAACGGCCATCAAGGCCATCTGCGGGAAAATGCAGACGGAGTACATGCTCCGGGTTCCCAACGCCGAATACGCCGCCCGGTGCGGGGTCAGCCTGCCCCATTTTCTGCGGTCCTTCCGCAGCGTCACCGGGACCTCGCCCCAGCAGTACCTGCTGGACCTCCGGATGCAGGCGGCTAAGGAGCTTTTGCTGGACACCGACTATCCTGTCGAGAGGATTTCCGCGATGATCGGTATAGACGATCCTCTCTATTTCAGCCGGGTCTTCAAAAAGCATCAGGGGGTCAGCCCCACCGCTTATCGGAAGGCGGGAAGGCTGAATTGACGGGATAGGTCCTGCTTTTACTATATCGGATTCCACCTGGAATTGGAATGGAGTTTCCTATCGTTTCACATGGACAATCGTATAATGGAAAATGCCAATCGATATTGTAAGATAAATTGCGCAAAAAGGAAAAGGCATAGAAGAAGACATAGTTTGCAGACTCTGGTAGAATGAAGT
>CAKTCT010000025.1 GCA_934539585.1 uncultured Oscillospiraceae bacterium
AGCAAGGCCGTGTAATTCGTCGCTATTCTGCGACCGGAGGCTTTTTTATTTGTCTGCTAAACGGGGGACGGTCCCAAACTATAGCAGGAGGTGCTTTTATCATCAGTCGGGGCTTGCTTCGTGTTCCAGGGCGATGCGCAGCCGGGAAAGCTGGACATAACCGGTTTCGTCGGCAATATTTTCGGAAAGGAGGGTCATGGCCTCTACAAGTTCTGAAATATGGGCTTTTCCTCGGTCGGGAAAGAGCAGCAGGTTCCCGTAAATCGCGCTGCAGAGGGTGCCGTTGAGGGATTTTTCGGTATTCTCCGTTAGGAGCCGGCAGGCTGACTGGAAGGAATGGAAGGCGGCCACCCCGCCCCAGTAATCGCTGTCCTCGCCGGTTTCCTGAAACCCGGAAAATCGTGTATAGGCTTCGATGGCGCTGGCTTGGGCCAAGCTTTTCAGGTCAGAGCGGTCGTGGAGCGCGTACTGCCATAGAACCAGAAAGACCGCCGCCGCCAGGAACGGCAGAATCAGCAGAAGAAAACGCTTTTTCATAGCTGCACCTCCGTTGAGATGCTCTTATTCTATCAGAAAATCGGGGAAAAGTCCACCATGAAAATTCGGACGGGCAGTTCTACCGGCTGTCCCGGCTGCATAGGATGGGAGTATCAGACAAGCAAAGGACGGGAAACGTATGGACAGATACGAAGCGGTTGCTGCCTGTATGAATCCGGGGCTGCGCGAGACGCTGAGGCGGATTCCGCCGGAGATACGCCGGGGGATCCGAGAAATTCGGCTCCGGCAGGGGCAGCCGGTGGCCCTGACGACGGCGGAGGGAATCCGTTTTCTGCTCCCGGAGGGGCGACTGACGGAATTTGACACGCCTAGGGCTCTGCGGGTTTTGCCGGAGGAAATCGACGAAATTTTTCGTCGGGCCTGCGGTTACTCGGTACACAGCTGGGAGGAAGAGGCTGTCCAGGGTTTTTTGACGCTGGAAGGGGGCCACCGGGTAGGCGTCGCCGGAACAGCTTCTTTAGAAAAGGGTCGGGTCCGAGCTTTGCGGCAGGTGGGAAGTTTAAACTTTCGCATTGCCCGGAGCATTCCCGGAGCCGCCGGGGACTTGCCCTCCCGATTTTACCGAAGCGGCCATCCGCCGTCGGTGCTGGTGGCGGGGGAGCCCGGCTCAGGAAAGACCACGCTTTTGAAAGATCTGGTCCGGCGGCTTTCCTCCGGGGAGACCGGGCGGTATTTCCGCATTGCCGTGGTGGATCAGCGCAGCGAACTGGCCGGCGGGGATCTGGGACCTTGCACCGACCTCCTTCGCGGCTATCCCAAGGGCGAGGGAATGTCCGCTGCGCTGCGGAGCCTTTCCCCGGATCTGCTGGTCTGCGATGAGATCGGCGGGGAGGAGGAGGCCGCCGCTGTGGCGGAGTGCCTTAACGCCGGGGTGGCCTTGCTCTGTACCGTCCACGCCGGGAGCTTTCTCCAATTAAAACGCCGCAGACCCCTTAGAATTTTGCTGGAAACCGGTGCCTTTGACTGGGCAGTGGTGTTGGGCTCCCGGGAGCGGCCTTGTCAAATTCGGGGAATTTGGAATCTACGGGAAGGGGAGAGCGGATGTGAAATGGCTGGGGGCACTGCTTTTGTTGGGGGCCAGCGTATTGACCGGATCCCGGCTGGCGTCGAGGTTGGCTGAACGTGTGGAACGGCTGCGGGCGGTGCGGGGGCTTATCGAACGGTTTTCCGGGGAGCTTGCCTATCGCCGGACGCCTACGGGCCAGCTGCTTCAGGCGGCCGCCGGGAGCCGGGAATTTGCGGCGCTGCCCTTTCTGCGGAAGGCAGCGGAGAGCTTTGACGGATCTGTGTCTTTTTCTCGAGTATGGGAGGCGGCGGTGGGGCAAAGCAGTTGTCCGCCCGAGGAACGGGAACTTCTTTTGGAGATGGGGCAAATTGTTGGAGTTTCAAATCGGGATAGTCAGGTGGCGGCGCTTGCCCTTTTGGCCAGTCGGGCGGACGGAATCCTGGAAGAACAGGCCAAAAGAGCCGCGGTGGAAGGCAGGCTCTGCCGGTCAATGGGGGTCTTGGGCGGACTGCTTTTTCTCGTATTGGCACTATAGTTATTATAAAACGCGGGAGGAACGCCCATGGATGTGGATCTCATCTTCAAAATTGCAGCAATCGGCATCATTGTTGCGGTGCTTAATCAGGTGCTTATCCGCTCCGGCCGGGAGGAACAGGCTATGATGACCACTTTGGCAGGACTGATTGTGGTGCTGATGATGGTCATTACCCAGATCAGCGCTCTGTTTGACACCATCAAGCAGCTGTTTGGATTGTGGTGAGGGAGAATCCAATGGATTTGATTGCGGTGGCAGGGATCGGGCTCATTGCTTCGGCGGCGGCAGTTTTGCTTCGGCAGTACAAGCCGGAATACGCTATGGTGGTTTCTCTGGCAGCGGCCGGGCTCATTTTCGGGCTGCTGGTGGCGGACCTGATTCCGGCTTTTTCCATGATGCGGGGGCTTATGGATCGGGTGGGATTTTCCGGGGAATATGTCCGAATCCTTATCAAATGTTTGGGAATCTGCTTTCTCTGCGACCTGGCGGGACAAATCTGCAGAGAGGCGGGGCAAGGGGCAATTTCCGCAAAAATCGACTTGGCTGGAAAAACAGCCGTTCTTCTTCTGACTCTGCCCATGTTTGAACAGCTTTTGGAGATTGCGTTATCTCTCATTGAATTGTAAGGAGTGAAACCATGCGCAGGGTGTCCGCTCTTTTGCTGCTGGTGCTGGTGCTGCTGCTGTTTCCAGCGGCGGTTTCAGCAAAAGACGCCGAGGATATGACAGGGGAACAGCTCCGCCGCAGCGGCGTGGAGCAGTTGCTTCCGCTGATTCCCCGGGAGGGGCGGGAACTGGTGGACGGAAAAGCTCTTCTGGAGGGGGAGACTGGGACATGGACGCCCTCGGCGGTATTCGGAAAACTTTGGCAGGCGGTATGCCGGCGAACGACCGCCCCGCTGCGGATGCTCCTTACCGTTTGTGGAATTTTGCTGCTGGCGGCGCTGCTGGACGCCTTTCGAGACGGCATGGAGCAGGGTGGTCCGGCGGCCTCTTTTGGAGCGGCTGCGGCTCTTTCCGTTTCAGCGGCGTTGATTTCCGGCACAACGGAGAGCATCCGTCACGGGGCCCGGGCCATTGAGGAGCTCTCTTACTTCGTTTTAAGCTTTATTCCGGTGTTTTCCGGGGTGGCGGCGGTGGCGGGACGTCCTACGTCTGCGGCGGTTTATCAGTCGGTGACCTTTGCGGCGGCTCAGTTTTTCTCCCAGATCGCCGCCAAAGCGGTGGTGCCGCTGCTGGGAATTTTTCTGGCCATCTCCACTGTGGGCAGCGTTTCCGATACCGTAGACGTCCAGGGAATCGCCCAGAGCGTCAAAAAGGCGGCGTGCTGGATTCTGGCTCTATGCCTGACGGTGTTCGTGGGGCTTTTGACGGTTCAGAGTATGGCGGCAGGGGCTGCGGACACCGTGGGGAACCGGACGCTGAAATTCGTCATCAGCTCGGCGGTGCCGGTAGTGGGCGGAGCCCTAAGCGAAGCGTACAGTTCCCTGTTTGGCTGCCTGGGTATAGTAAAAAGTACCATCGGGGTCTTTGGAATCGTGATTATGGCTGTCAGCCTGCTGCCTGCAGTGCTGGATCTTTCACTGACCATGCTGGCATTGAATCTGGCCGGAGCGTTGGGGGATTTGCTGGGACAGAAGCGGGTTTCGGGGGTTTTGCGGGGGGTGTCGTCGGCGCTGGCGGTGATGCTGGGGCTGATCCTCTGCTACGGGATGATGATTTTGGTGTCGGTAACAGTGGTGCTGCTTCTGGGAACGCCGGGATAAAGGGGGATGAGTTATGGAAATGCTTCGGAGCGCTGCGGCTGCTTTGTGTGGAACATTGATCGTGACGGCGATTTTTTCCATGCTCATCCCGCAGACCGGGGATCACCGGTTTCTGAAGCTGGCGGTGCGGCTGTTCTTCCTGCTGTGCATCGCCGTGCCCCTGGTCCGGAACCGGGTGGACCTGGAGCTGGATGTCAGCCGCTACCTCTCCCGGAGCCAGGCGGTGGAGACGGATTTGCAGGCCCTGGCCGACTCCCAGCTGCTGGAGGCGTTTTCCGGGAACCTCCGGGAACAGGTCCGGCAGATTCTCCGGCGCCACGGGGTGGAGGCGGAAAAAATCGAGACGGGCGTTCATATCGGCCCGGATCGGAGCATAGAAATTACTACCATCAAAATCATCCTAGAGGAGGAAGCCAGCGGCCTGGGGGACGCTCTGGCGGAGATTCAGAGGGACCTGGGCGCGGCGGCCTCCGTGGTGTACAGCCGCGGTGAAAAATAAGGAGCGCATTATGGGAGAGAAAAAAGCGTGGGCCGGTCTGGCGGAGTTCTTCAGGGCCGGGGACCGGAAGGTGAAGCTCATTACGATTCTGGGGGCGGCGGGGATTCTCCTCATCTTCCTTTCCCAGTTTTGGGGGAGCGGAAAGGGGACGGCCCAGCCGGAGACGGTGGAGGAGGACTCCGCCGTCTATGTCCAGGCGCTCCAGACCCAGATGTCCCAGCTCATCGGCCAGATTCAGGGGGCGGGGAAAACCACGGTGCTGATCACCCTGGAAAGCGGCTGGGAGACCCTCTACGTCCGGGAGGAAAAGACCGACCAGGATTCCGCCCGGCCCTCCTCCGGCGAGGGGATGGTGTCGGAACGGCTGCTCCGGGAGGAAAGCTACGTCCTGGTGGACGGGTCCGGCGGCCGCAGCGCCTTGGTACGGACCCGGATGGAACCGGTGGTCAGAGGGGTGGTGGTGGTCTGTGAGGGCGGTGACGATCCGCTCACCGTGACGCGAATCTTAGAAGCGGTGACGACGGCCCTTGGCGTCAGTTCGGCCAAGGTCTGCATAACAAAATGCGCATAGGAGGATGATTATGAAGCTCAACATGATTTTAGGGAAGAAACAGATCGTACTGGCGTCTCTGGTGCTGGTCCTGGGCGTCGCCATTTACCTGAACTACGCCTTCTCCAAGGAGGGGAACCCCTACGACATCACCGCCGGGACCTCAGTCTCCGACACCGGGAACACCGAGACCTACGGCGAGGCCCAGCTCACCGGAGCGGAGGCCGACGCCTACTTCGTCCAGGCCCGTCTGGACCGGAAAAAGGCCCGGGACGAGGCGGTGGAGACTCTGGCCAACACCCTGAAGGACGCCGAGCTCACCGACGAGGAAAAGGAGCTGGCCACGGCCAAGGCCCTGGAGGTCTCCCGGCAGATGGAAAGCGAGGCCAACATCGAAACCCTGGTCAAGGCCAAGGGCTTCGCCGACTGCCTGGCCATTGTGGACACGGACAGCGTCAAGGTCGTGGTCAAGACCCAGGGCCTGGACGCGGAGCAGGCGGCCCAGATCAAGAACATCATCTTAGAGGAGACCGGCGTGCTGGCGGAAAACGTTTCGGTCGGCGAGGTCCAGTGAGCACTTCCCCCTTCTTGTCCCGGCGTCCGGGCGGAAGGGGGATTTTTGCTGGGGAAATGTGAATATTCTCCCTGTATATTCCAAAGTTTTTTCGTGAATATGCACTTTTTCGCGGAAAATGGTTGTTTCTTCCGGAAAGTGTGCTATAATAAAAATGTATACGCAAATGCCCGCAGCTTTCCGTTCCGGCGGCTGCGTTGGAATCTCATGCCGCCCGGGGTTCTGCCCGGGGAAAAGAAAGGACAGGAGAGTATGGACCAGAAAAATACCGCTGCCAGCGGCAGCATCAAAATTTCTGAGGAAGTTGTGGAAACCGTGGTAAAAACGGTCTTGAAGGAGATCGACGGCGTACATTCTCTGGCCGCCCGGTCTGCGGGGGCCTCGGATCTGCTGCTCCGGACGCCGCTTTTGAAGCCCATTTCCATCACCCTCAACGCGGACATCGCCGCCATCGACGTGGCGGTGAACCTCTGCTTCGGGTACCGGGTGAAGACGGTCTCCGAGCAGATTCAGCAGCGGGTGAAGGACGCCGTCCAGGACATGACCGGCGTTACCGTCAGCCGTGTGGACGTCTACGTCGCCGGGATCAAGGCCAGGGAGGCCGTCTGACTTCTGAAAATTCGCTCGTTTGGAGGAAACTATGAAAACAATCACCCGCCATCAGATGAGGGAAAACGCCTTCCTGCTGGTTTTTGAAAAAAGCTTTTCCGAGGATTCCGTGGAGGACATCCTGGACGTCGCCCGGGACTGCGACGCCATTGAAGTCACCGACCAGGTGGAAGCCATGTTCCGCGGCGTTGTCCAGAACCTGAGCATCATCGACAACACCATCGCCCCCACGCTGAAAAACTGGACCAAGGAGCGGATTTCCAAGGTCAGCCTGGCCATTCTGCGGCTGGGCGTTTACGAGATTCTCTTTTCCGACGACGTGCCCGACGACATCGTCGTCAGTGAGTGCGTCAAGCTGGCCACCACCTTCGCCTACGACGACGACGTTTCCTTCGTCAACGGCGTGCTGGGAGCCATCGTCCGCAGCAAGGCCAAATGATATGCTGACATTTGGCGTCGATACCAGCAACTACACCACCTCCGCCGCCGTCTATGACGCCGCAGCGGGGGTGATTGTAATGGAAAAACGGCTTTTGCCCACGGCGGAAGGGGCCCTGGGCCTCCGGCAGAGCGACGCGGTGTTCGCCCACGTCAAGCAGCTGGGGGACATCGCGGAGACCCTGTTTTCCCGGCCGGACCTGCCGCAAGGGGAGATTTCCGCCGCCGGTGTTTCCGCCTTTCCCCGGCGGGAGCAAGGGTCCTACATGCCGTGCTTCCTGGTAGGGGAGACGGTGATGCGGACCTACGCCGCGGCCAACCGGGTCCCCCTCCACCGGTTTTCCCATCAGGAGGGCCACGTGGCCGCCGCGCTGTACAGCGCCGGCCGGCTGGACCTTTTGGAACGGCCCTTCCTGGCCTTTCACCTTTCCGGCGGCACCACCGACGCCCTGCTGGTGACGCCCTCGGAGGATGCTCCCCTGAACATCCGGCAGGTGGGCGGCTCCCTGGACCTGAAGGCCGGACAGGCCGTGGACCGGGTGGGGCTGCTTTTGGGGCTGCATTTTCCCTGCGGACCGGAGCTGACGGCCCTGGCCCTTCAATGGAAGGAGCCGGTCCGGGTCCGGGCCACCCTCAAGGGGAGCAGCTGCTGCCTTTCCGGCATCGAAAACCAGTGCCGGAAGCTGCTGGCAGAGGGCCATCCCCGGGAGGAGATCGCCCGGGTCTGCCTGGAGTCCATCCGGGCGGCCCTGGAGGGCATGACCACCGCCTTGCAGGAGGAGTACGGGCCTCTGCCGCTGCTCTACGCAGGCGGGGTCATGGCCAGCACCCTGATCCGCAGGCAGATGGAGGAGAAATTCGGCGGCATCTTCGCCGAACCGGCGTTTTCCTCGGATAACGCCGCCGGAACGGCCATTCTCGCCGCCCTGGCGGAGGGACGGAGGCGCGCATGAACCAGGTTTACACTGTCTCTCAGGTCAATGGGTACCTGAAACAGCTTCTGGACGGCGACCCGCGGCTGAAAACCGTGTTCGTCCAGGGGGAAATCTCCAATTTCGTCCACCACATGAAAAGCGGCCACATGTACTTCACTTTGAAGGACGAAAAGGCCGCCATCAAATGCGTCATGTTCCAGTGGAACGTCCGGCGGCTCCGGTTTCTGCCGGGGAACGGGATGCGGGTCGTGGTTTTCGGCAGCATCCAGCTTTACGACAGGGACGGCGTTTGCCAGATTTATTGCAGCGACATCCATCCCGATGGCGTGGGAGCGCTGTATCTTGCCTTTGAGCAATTAAAAGAACGCCTGGCCCGGGAGGGGCTTTTCGACCCCGCCCACAAACGCCCCTTGCCCCCGCTGCCCCGGCGGATCGGCATGGTGACGTCCAAAAACGGCGCGGCGCTCCAGGATGTCCGGAACATTCTGAGCCGCCGGTACCCCATCGGGGAGCTGGTGGTGATCCCGGCCCTGGTCCAGGGGGAGGGCGCGCCGGAGTCCATCTGCGCCGGCATCCTCCGGGCCCAGAGCGCCGGGCTGGACGTCCTCATCGTAGGGCGGGGCGGCGGCTCCCTGGAGGACCTCTGGGCCTTCAACGACGAGCGGGTGGCCCGGGCCATTTACGATTCCCGGGTGCCGGTGATCTCCGCCGTGGGCCACGAGGTGGATTTCACCATCGCCGACTTCGCCGCGGACCTCCGGGCCCCCACCCCCTCCGCCGCTGCGGAGCTGGCCGCGCCGGACGTTTCCGGCATCCGGGCCGCCGTGGCGGAGACGCGCAGGCGCCTGGACCGCGGCGTCCGGGTCTGTGCCGACGAATCCGCCGCGCTGCTGGAGCAGTGGAACCGGCGGCTCCGGCTCTGCTCCCCGGCCCGGGCCCTGGATGGGGCGGCGGTCCGGCTGAAAACCCTGGAGGACCGGCTCCGGGCCGCGGGAGCCCAGCTCACCGCCCGGCCGTCGGCGGAGCTTCTCCGGCTGGAAACGGCCCTGGAGGCCCTGAGCCCCCTGAAGGTCCTCTGCCGGGGCTATTCCATTACCTTTGCAGACCACCGGGCAGTGACCTCCGTCTCCCAGCTGGAGCCGGGGACCCCCGTTGAAATACGACTGGCCGACGGCTCTGCGGAAGCCCGCGTCACCGCCGTTTCGCCGGAAAGGAGCGGCCAATGAGCACCGCCATGACCTTTGAAAAAGCCCTGGAGAAGCTCTCCGGGCTGGTGGACAAGCTGGAGGAGGGGAGCCTTCCTCTGGAAAAATCCCTGAAGCTTTACGAGGAGGGCATCGCCCTGACGGCTTTCTGCGAGAAAGCCCTGGACAGCGCCCGGTTGAAGATCACCGAATTGCAGGAGGGCGCTCCTGCGGAGAAAGAGGAGGAACCGTCGGATGAATGAATGGCTCCCTGTTATCGAACAGGCCCTGAAACGGTACCTGGACGTGCCGGAAATGCCCTACCGCTCGGTGGCGGAGGCCATGGCCTACAGCGCCGAGGCCGGGGGAAAGCGGCTCCGGCCCTTGCTGACCCTGGAATTCTGCCGCCTGGCGGGGGGCGAGCCGGAAAAGGCGCTGCCCTTCGCCTGCGCTGTGGAGATGATCCACACCTACTCCCTGATCCACGACGACCTGCCCTGCATGGACAATGACGACTACCGCCGGGGCCGCCCCTCCTGCCATAAAAAGTTCGGCGAAGCCACGGCGCTCCTGGCCGGGGACGGTCTGCTGACCAAGGCGTTCGGCGTTCTGGCCGAGGCCAGGCTCTCCGGGGAGACCATTGCGGCGGCGGTGCGGACCCTGTCCGCCTTTGCCGGTCCCGAGGGCATGGTGGCGGGCCAGATGATCGATCTGGTCAACGAGAAAACGCCGCCCACCGCTTCGGTGCTGGAATTGACCTACCGGCTGAAAACCTCCGCGCTGCTCCAGGCGGCCTGCCGTCTAGGAGTTCTGGCCGGAGGCGGCACGGAGCTTCAGGTCCAGCAGGCGGGGACCTACGCCTATTATCTGGGCGTGGCCTTCCAGATCGTGGACGATATTCTGGACGTTACCGGCGACGCGGCGGTCCTGGGCAAGCCCATCGGCAGCGACGCCGTCAACGGAAAGACCACCTTTGTGACCCTGGAGGGTCTGGACGGCGCCCGCCGTCTGGCCGCCCAGTACAGCGGCAGCGCCCTGGACGCCCTGGCCGCCTTCCCCGGCAGCGAGGAGTTGGCCGCGTTGACGGAGGGGCTTCTCTCCCGCAGAAAATGACCACTGGCCCAATGGGCGGAAAGGCGTAAGGAATGGATACGTTTCTGAAACTGTTTCAAAACTACATTTTGTGGACCGCGCTGCTGTGCTGGACGGTGGCCCAGGCGCTGAAGGTCCTGTTCTATGTGATCAAGAACCGCAGGTTCAGCTTTGAACGGGTGATCGGTGCCGGAGGAATGCCCAGCTCCCACAGCGCCACGGTCTGCGGCCTGACCACGGCGGTGGCCCGGAACTGCGGGCTGGATTCCCCGCTGTTTGCCATTGCGGTGATCCTGGCCTGCGTGGTCATGTACGACGCTACCGGCGTCCGCCGGGCGGCAGGGGAGCAGGCCAAGGTCCTGAACCGGCTCATGGAGGACCAGCATGCCGACCCCCAGAAGGCGTTGAAGGAATTTCTGGGCCATACGCCCCTGGAGGTTTTTGCCGGCGCGGCTCTGGGCATCCTCATTGCCTTCCTCATGCCGCTGCATTGAGGCGAGACTATGGAACATTATCCCATCCTGAGCCGGATCAACGACCCCGCCGACATCCGGCCCATGAGCTATGACGAGCTCATCGCCCTCAGCGCGGAGCTCCGGGATTTTCTCATCACCCATGTGGCCCAGACCGGGGGGCATCTCGCCTCCAATCTGGGGGTGGTGGAGCTGACCCTGGCCCTCCACCGGGTTTTCGACACCCCGGAGGACAGCCTGATCTGGGACGTGGGCCATCAGTGCTATACCCACAAAATCCTCACCGGCCGCCGGGATCGGTTCGACACCCTCCGGCAGCCCGGGGGACTGGCCGGGTTCCCAAAACCGGCGGAGAGCCCTTACGACGTTTTCATTGCCGGGCACAGCTCCACCTCCATCTCCGCCGCCTACGCGGTGGCCTGCGCCAATAAGATGAAGGGCAACGGCCATTACGCCGTGGCGGTTATCGGCGACGGGGCCTTTACCGGGGGCATGGCTTACGAAGCCCTGAACAACGCGGGCCGGAGCAAGACCAACCTGGTCATCGTGCTGAACCACAACTCCATGTCCATCAACAAAAACGTGGGGGCCTTCGCCCGGTACCTGGCGGTGATCCGCTCCAAGCCCTCCTATCTGCGGCTCAAGGAGCGGACGGAGTTCGTCCTGGACCACATCCCCCTGGTGGGGGAGCGGATGAAGGAGGCGCTGCGGTCCTCCAAGTCTCTGCTGAAATTCATTCTGTACCACTCCACCTTTTTCGAGGAGCTGGGCTTTGCCTATTTCGGGCCGGTGGACGGCCACGACCTCCCGGCCCTGGAGCAGACCCTCCGCCGGGCGAAATCCTTGAAGCAGCCGGCCTTCGTCTACGTGGAGACGGTAAAGGGCCGGGGCTACGAATACGCGGAGAAGAACCCGGCGGTCTTTCACGGCGTGGGTTCCTTCGACGTGGAGACCGGCAACCCCGACGTGTCCTCAGAGGACAGCTTTTCGGCGGTTTTCGGCCGGGAGCTGGCCGCTCTGGCGGACAAGGACGACACCATCTGCGCCATTACCGCCGCCATGAAGGCGGGGACCGGCCTGACGGAGTTTGCCGCCCGGCACCGGAACCGCTTTTTCGACGTGGGCATCGCCGAGCAGCACGCCGTGACCTTTGCGGCGGGGCTGGCCTCCCAGGGGTTCCGGCCGGTGGCGGCGGTGTACTCCACCTTTTTGCAGCGGGCCTATGATCAGATCCTCCACGACGCCGCCATCGGCGGGCTCCATGTGGTCCTGGCCGTGGACCGGGCCGGTCTGGTGGGGGACGACGGGGAGACCCACCAGGGCATCTACGACGTGGCCTTTCTGGGGAGCATCCCGGGAGTGACGGTCTACGCCCCGGCCACCAACGCCGAGCTGAAGGCCCAGCTTTCCAAGGCGCTGTATGAACTTCCCGGGGTGGTGGCCCTTCGGTACCCCCGGGGCTCGGAGCCCGGCCGGGAGTTCGGAAAGGACCCCGGCGCCGACTGGTGGCTCCGGGAGACCGGCTCCCGGCTCCTGGCGGTCTCCTACGGGAGGACCGCGGCGGCCCTCTGCCAGGCCATGGACGAGCTGCCCTTCCCGGCGGATTTTCTCAAGCTGAACCGCATCCTTCCCCTGGACGGGGAGCTGGTCCGGAAGATCGCCGGATACGACCGGGTGGTGTTCTTTGAGGAAGCGGAGCGGGCGGGCTCGGTCAGCGAAGGGCTGTGTCTGGCCCTGGCCGAAGCCGGGTTCCGGGGAGGCTTCCGGGCGGTGACGCTGCCTGACGGCTTCATCCCCCAGGGGAAGGTCCCGGAGCTTCTGAAAACCTATCATCTGGACTGCGGGTCCATGAAAACCATCTTGAGCGAGGAGGAAGCGCTGTGCCGAAAACCAGACTGGACGTCCTGCTGACGGAGCGGGGCCTGGCTCCCAGCCGGGAGCGGGCCAAGGCCCTTGTCATGGCCGGGATCGTTTACGCCGGCGGGGTAAAAATAGAAAAGGCGGGGGACATGGTGGCCTCCGACGCGGTCATCGAGGTCCGGGGGGAGGACATCCCCTACGTCAGCCGGGGGGGCCTGAAGCTCCAGAAGGCCATTACCGCCCACAATCTGGACCTGACCGGCGCGGTCTGCGCCGACATCGGGGCCTCCACCGGGGGATTCACCGACTGCATGCTCCAGCACGGGGCCCGGCGGGTCTACGCCGTGGACGTGGGCTACGGCCAGCTGGCCTGGAAGCTCCGCACCGACGAGCGTGTGGTGAACCTGGAACGGACCAACATCCGCTACGTCACCGAAGAACAGATTCCGGAGCCCCTGGATTTCGGCTCCATCGACGTGTCCTTCATCTCCCTGACCCTGGTGCTGCCGGTGCTCTACCGGCTCCTGCGGGACGGCGGCGAGGGGGTCTGTCTGGTGAAGCCCCAGTTCGAGGCGGGAAAGGGCAAGGTCGGGAAAAAGGGCGTGGTCCGTGAGCCGGAAATCCACCTGGAGGTCCTGAAAAAAATCTTCGCCTTCTGCGGGGAGATCGGGTTCTGCGTCAAGGGAATCCATTTTTCCCCCATCAAGGGCCCGGAAGGCAACATCGAGTACCTTTTCTACTTCAAAAAATCCCCGGAGCCCAGCGCGTTCACCGACAGCGACCTGGCCGCTTTGGTGGAGGCATCCCATCAGGCTCTGGACCGAAAGGACGGAAAGGAACATGCCGCGGAAGCTGCTGATTAAGCCCAATCTGACCAAAAAAAACGCCGCCAACTGCGCCCGGAGGGTCTGCGCCATCCTGGGGCAGCTGGGGGCGGAGGCTCTGATGGAGGAGTCCCTGACGCCGGAGTTCGGCGGCTGTGAAAACCTCCGGTTCCTCCCGGAGGAGGCGGCCATGGAGGAGAGCTTCGCCTGCATCGCCATCGGCGGAGACGGCACCATTATCCACGCGGCCAAATCGGCCCTTCCCTGGGGAAAGCCGGTCCTGGGCATCAACCTGGGGCGGCTGGGCTTCCTGGCGGCCCTGGAGCCGGACCAGCTGGAGTATCTCAAAAAGCTTGTTACCGGCGACTACCAGCTGGAGGAGCGGATGATGCTGGAGGTGGTCCTGGAAAGCGGCGGCTCCCGGCGGAGCTATTCGGCCCTGAACGAAGCCGTGCTTTCCAAGGGGGAGACCTCCCGGATCGTGGACCTGGAAATCGCCTGCCAGGGCCGCCCGGTGAGCCGCTACCGGGCCGACGGCATCATCGCGGCCACGCCTACGGGCTCCACGGCCTATGCCCTGTCCGCCGGCGGGCCCATTGTGGACCCCTTAGTGGAGAGCATCGCCCTGACCCCCATCTGTCCCCACTCCCTGTTCAGCCGGACCATCCTGCTGGGCGGGGACAGCGAGATCACCATCCGGACCCAGGGGGCGGAGGTCTCGCCGCTGTTCCTGACGGTGGACGGCGAGGACGGGGTCCCGGTGGGGGAGCGGGACCGGCTGCTTCTCCGGAAAAGCCCGACGGCGGCCCGGCTCATCAACCTGACGGGCAAGCGGTTTTACGAAGTGTTGAACGATAAATTGCTGGGAAGAGCATACGAATAAACGGAGGAATCGGGATGAAAGCACTGCGCCTTGCGAAAATTGTGGAGCTGGTGGAGAAAAACGAGGTGTACACTCAGGAGGACCTTCTGGCGCTTCTGGCCAAGGAGGGCTTCGTCACCACCCAAGCCACGGTTTCCCGGGATATCAAAGAGCTGAGCCTGGTGAAAAGCGTCACCGAGGACGGCAAGTACAAGTACACTACCAGCCGGAAAAAGCAGAACGACAGCATGGAAAAGAAATTCCGCTCCGTTTTTGTGGAGTCGGTGGTCCTGGTGGATTACGCCATGAACACCGTGGTGGTCAAGTGCCACACCGGCATGGCCAACGCCGCCTGCGCGGCTCTGGACACCATGGGCTTAGAAGGCATCGTCGGCACCCTGGCCGGCGACGACACCATCTTCATTCTCATGCGGACCGAGGAACTGGCCCACGGGATCACCGACAAGATCCGGGGCATGCTCAACCAAAGCTGAGCAAAGGAGCGGGATATGCTAGCAGCGTTATATATCGAAAACCTTGCGGTGATCGAAAAGACCTACGTGGACTTCCCCCGGGGCTTTTCGGTTTTCACCGGCGAGACCGGCGCGGGCAAGTCCATCCTCATCGACGCCATCAACGCCTGTCTCGGCCAGCGGACCTCCCGGGAGATCGTCCGCACCGGGGCGGAGAAGGCCAGCGTTTCCGCGGTTTTCCGGGAGATTCCCCCGGACGTGGCCCGGATGCTGACGGAAAACGGCTATGACGCCGAAAACGGCGAGCTCATGGTCTCTCGGGACATCCACGCCGGCGGCCGCAGCGCCGCCCGGATCGGCTCCCGGCCCGCCACGGTGGGCTTTCTCCGGGAGATGGGGGCCCGGCTGGTGAACATCCACGGCCAGCACGACAACCAGATTCTGCTCTCCCCGGAGCGCCATGTGGCCATCGTGGACAACTTCGGCGGCCTGGGCCCCCGGCGGGAGGCGTACCACGCCAAGTTCCGGGAGCTGTCCGCCGCCGTCCGGAAGCTGCGTTCGGCCTCCGGCGACGAGGCGGCCCGGACCCGCCGGGCGGAGCTTCTGAAGTTCCAGATCGAGGAAATTCAGGCCGCCCGGCTGACCCCCGGCATGGAGGAGCGGCTGCTGGAAAAATCCCGGCGTTTCCAGAGCGTGGAGCGGCTGGCCCGGGCCCTGGAAAGCGCCTGCGCCGCCCTTCTGGGTGCCGACGAGGAAAGCCCCGGAGCCCTGGACCTGCTTTCCTCCGCCCGGGACAGCGTCCAGGGGCTTTCGGATTTCCCGGAATTTGCCCCGGCCGCCGAGGCCCTGGAGGGGCTTTCCATTGAGACCTCCGAGTGGGCCTCCACCCTCCACGATCAGCTGACCGGCCTGGATTACGACCAGCAGGAAGCGGACCGGGTGGAGGAGCGTTTAAGCCAGCTCCGGGAGCTGAAGCTCAAGTACGGCGGCACCGTTTCGGAGATTCTGGACTATCTGGAGGACGCCAAGCGGGAGCTGGCCCAGATCCGTTCTTCCGCCGAGGAGATTCACCGGCTCAACGCCAGGGCCGTGGCCTTAAAAAAGGAGACGGCGGCCCTAGCCCAGGAGCTGACCGCCTGCCGGAAGGAGGCCGCCCGGCGGTTCACCGCCCAGGTGGCGGAGGAAGCCCGGTTCCTGGAAATGCCCAACCTCCGGATGGAGGCCCGGTTCACCCCGGTGAAGCTGGGTCCCGGCGGCGACGCGGCGGTGGAGCTCCTGATCTCCGCCAACCTGGGGGAGCCCCCCAAGCCCATTGCGAAAATCGCCTCCGGCGGCGAGCTTTCCCGGATCATGCTGGCCATCAAAAGCGCTCTGGCCGACAAGGACGACATCGGCACCCTGATCTTCGACGAGATCGACACCGGCGTCAGCGGAAAGGCCGCCCAGAAGATCGGCCGGAAGCTCCGGGAGGTGGCCGGGTCCCGGCAGGTCCTCTGCGTGACCCACTCGGCCCAGATTGCGGCCCTGGGGGACGCCCAGTTCCTCATCCGGAAGGAGACCTCCGACGGCCGGACCCGGACCCGGGTCTTCCCCCTGGACATCGAGGGCCGGGTGGAGGAAATCGCCCGGATCATGTCCACCGACGCCGTCAGCGACCTGATGCGGCAGACGGCCCGCAGCATGCTCTGCGACAGCGGTGTCTGTCAGGCTTAATTTGGAAAGGATGTACGAGTTTTGGTAAATCCCCTTTTATACGCGGCCCTGGTGGTCCTGATCGCCTGTTCCGCCTTTTTTTCCGCCACGGAGACGGCGTTTTCCACCGTCAGCCGCATCCGGCTGCGGTTCCAGGCCGACAACGGCGACCGCCGGGCCAAGCGGGCCCTGCGGATCATCGACCGCTTTGACGACGCCCTCTCCGCCATCCTCATCGGCAACAATATTGTGAATATCTCGGCTACGGCCATCGCCACGGTGGTCTTCACCACCCTGTTCGGCGGGAGCTTAGGGCCCACCATTTCCACCATCGTCATGACCCTGCTGGTCCTGACCTTCGGCGAAATTCTCCCCAAAAGCATGGCCAAGGAGTTCGCAGAGCCGGTGACGCTGGCGGTTTCCTCCATCCTCTGGGGGGTCATGACGGTGCTCAAGCCCCTGGTGTGGTTTTTCGTCCACCTGAAGGCCCTGGTGATGCGCCCCTTCCGCTCCAAGGAAGCCGCCCCCACCATGACCGAAGAAGAACTGAAATACATGATCGGCGAGATCGGCGACGAGGGCGTTCTGGAGGAGCACGAAAGCGAGCTGCTCCAGTCGGCCATGGAGTTCACCGACATCACGGTCAGCGAGATCATCACCCACCGGGTAGACGTGGTGGCCGTGGACATCCAGGAGTCCTCGGAGACGGTGAAAAACATCCTTCTCACCGAGCGATTCGCCCGGCTGCCGGTCTATGACAAGACCATCGACAACATCCTGGGCATCATCAACGACAAGGACTTTTTCCGGGAGTATGTAAAGACCCCGGATTTCCCCCTGAAAAGCATCCTCCAGGACGTGCTGTTCGTGCCGCCCAAGAAGCCCATTTCCGAAATGCTCAAGGACTTCCAGAAAAGCAAGACCCAGATGGCCATTGTCACCGACCAGTTCGGCGGGACCCTGGGCATCGTCACCGTGGAGGACATTGTGGAGGAGCTGGTAGGCGAGATATGGGACGAGGACGAGGAAATCGTCCCCGAGCTGACCCGGCAGCCCGACGGCAGCATCCTGGTCAGCGGCGACATGAAGGTGGAGGACCTGTTTTCCGAGCTGTTCCCGGACAGCCGCCTCCATGAGGAGGACTCCCGCAACGTCAGCGGCTGGGTCATGGAGGAGCTGGACAAGGTCCCCGAGCCCGGCGAGCAGTTCCGGGACGGCCCCCTGGAGGTCACGGTCCGGAAGGTGGAGGACCAGCGGGTCATAGAGGTCCAGGCGGTGATCCTCCCCGAGGAATTGCCCCAGGAAGACGAGGACGAGTAATCCCAACGAAAAACGCCCGGAAGATGCGGATTCTTCGGGCGTTTTCGGTTTTGGGCAAGGGTCACATCCGCGCCAGGAGCTTCCGCACCAGCCCGGCCAGACCGTAGACCGGGATGCACAGGAGGAACCACAGTCCGGTGTACAGGGGGCAGACCTGCCCCAGCAGGTTTCCGAACCGGCCGGAATAGTCCCAGACCTGCCACTTGAGGAGCCGGTTGACCACGCAGCCCACCAGAAACTCCACGGCGGTGACGGCAAAGGTCCCCCGGAGACATTTCCGCAGGACCCCCTCCCGGGGGCGGCGCAGGTTCAGCCGGTACAGGAGGAAAAAGCACAGCCCCCCGGTAACGGCCATGGTCCAGTGGGTGAACCCTCTCCATAAAATCTCCAGAAGACTGTACCCCGCCGAGCCCACCAACCATACGGCGCTGTAATCCCGGAGCCTGCGAAGCCCTTTTTCCATTCTCATCCCGCCTTTCCGTTGCTGCCATTAGGATGCGCGGATTCCCCGGCGTTATGAGGGGAAAAGGCTGGAAGTCCTGGGAAAAGGGACCGTTTTTGCCAAATCCGGTTGACAGGCGGGCCGACATCTGCTACCCTTATAATAGAAGTTGTTCCCATGACCGCTGCACGCCGGCGCCCCTGATGAAAACAGCTTCTCAGAACCCCCGATCAGAAAGGACGGCGCGGCATGGACGCGAAACTCATGGAGACTCTCCGCCGGATCACCGACGAGGAACAGAAAATTTTGGACGGCGGAGCCAGCGTGGACCGCAGCCTCTACACCGGGGCCAAGGACTTCACCATCGACAGCAGCCGGATGCTGCAAAAGGGCAAGCTCATCGACGTCCGCCCCCACACCCGGTTCGTCCACTTCCCGGAGCACCGGCACAATTTCGTGGAAATCCTCTTTGTCTGCCAGGGAACCTCCACCCAGATCATCAACCACAGCCAGACCGTGGTCCTGGAAGCCGGAGACTTCCTCTTTCTGAACCAGTACACCAGCCACGAAATCCTCCCGGCAGGACCCGACGACATCGCCGTGAACTTCATGGTGCTGCCGGAGTTCTTCGACACCGCCTTCCAGATGGTGGGGAAGGACAACGCCATTTCCCGGTTCCTGGTCAGCACCCTCTGCCAGGACGACGGCCGGGGGGAATACCTCCACTTCAAGGCGGCGGGGCTGCTGACGGTGCAGAACCTGGCGGAGAACATGATCTGGTCCCTGGTCAACAAGCAGCCGGACCAGCGGCGGACCAACCAGTTCACCATGGGACTGCTTTTGCTGGAGCTGCTGAACCACATCGACACCCTGGACGTCAACAGCCAGAACCGCAGCCGCACCGTTATGGCCATCCTCCACTATATCGAGGAGAACTACCGGGACGGCAGCCTTTCCGCTCTGGCCGAGGAGCTGAACCAGCCGGTCTACGCCCTGAGCAAGCTCATCAAGTCGGAGACGGGGTGTACCTTCAAGGAGCTGCTCCAGCAGAAGCGGCTCCGCCGGGCGGCCCGGCTCATCCGGGAGACGGACCTGCCGGTCTCCAGCATCATCACGGCGGTGGGATACGACAATACCAGCTTTTTCTACCGGGTGTTCCGCAGCGAATACGGGCTGACCCCCAAGGAATACCGGGCGAAAAACGGCGTGGAAAAGGAGTAAGCATATGAAACGAACCGACTATCTCAGCTGGGACGAATACTACATGGGCGTGGCCACGCTCTCCGCCCAGCGGAGCAAGGACCCCTCCACCCAGGTAGGGGCCTGCATCGTCAACCGGGACCACAAAATCCTCTCCATGGGCTACAACGGGATGCCCGTGGGGTGCAGCGACGACCTCATGGCCTGGGACCGGGACGGCGGCCCCCTGGACACCAAGTACCTCTACGTCTGCCACGCGGAGCTCAACGCCATTCTGAACAACGACGGCGGCTCCCTGAAGGACACCATCATCTACGTCACCCTGTTCCCCTGCAACGAGTGCGCCAAGGCCATTATCCAGTGCGGCATCCGGGAAGTGGTGTACTGGCACGATAAATACGCCGACACCCCGGCGGTCCAGGCGTCGAAAAAGATGTTTGAGATGGCTGGCGTCGTCTGCCGGCCCTACGTCCCCAGCGGCAAGCACCTGGAGCTGGACTTCTGATGGGGGAGCCCTTTCTGCTGGAGGTCTGCCTCCGCCGGGAGCTGGTCCCGGACTTTGGCCGGTACCCCTTCTCCATCCCCGCCATCCGGGGGCTGGACACCCTGGAGCTGAACCCCCGGGTCACCTTTTTCATCGGGGAAAACGGCACGGGGAAGTCCACCCTCCTGGAGGCCATGGCGGTGAATTTCGGCTTCAATCCCGAGGGCGGCAGCCGGAACTTTCACTTTTCCACCTACGCCTCCCACTCCTGCCTCAGCGACTACATCCGCCTGGTCAAGGGGACCCGGCGGCCCCGGGACGGCTACTTTTTCCGGGCCGAGAGCTTTTATAACGTGGCCACCAACATCGAGGAGCTGGACGCAGAGCCGGGTCCCGGCGCTCCCATCAGCGCCAGCTACGGGGGAAACCTCCATCAGCGCTCCCACGGGGAAAGCTTTTTCGCCCTGCTCAACAACCGCCTGGGCGGCGGGGGACTGTACTTTTTCGACGAACCGGAGGCCGCCCTCTCCCCGCTGCGGCAGCTTTCCATGCTCCGGCGGCTGAAGGAGCTTACCGACAGCGGCTCCCAGTGCGTCATCGCCACCCACTCGCCCATCCTCATGGCCTTCCCCGGGAGCACCATCTACGCCTTTTCCCCGGAGGGCCTCCGGCGGCAGGAATACGAGGAGACCGACCAGTTCCGCATCACCCGGGACTTTCTGAACCGCTACCCCCTGATGCTGGAGCAGCTTTTTTCCGACCAATAAAAAACCGGCCCCACGGAGCTTCCGCGGGACCGGTTTTTGTCATCCTCTGCCCAGAATCGCGTCCATATCCTGCTCCGGAGCCGTGGTGGGCTGAAGGCCGTAGGCGTCCACCAGGGTCTTGACCACCGTTTCCGACAGGAAAGCCGGGAGGGTGGGCCCCAGGTAGATGTTTTTGACCCCCAGGGCCAGCAGGGTCAGCAGGATGCACACCGCCTTCTGCTCGTACCAGGAGAGGACCAGGGTCAGGGGCAGCTCGTTGACAGTGCAGCCGAAGGCGTCGGCCAGGGCCAAAGCCACCTGGATGGCGCTGTATGCGTCGTTGCACTGGCCCATGTCCAGGATGCGGGGCAGCCCGTCGATCTCCCCCAGGTCCAGGTCGTTGAAGCGGTATTTCCCGCAGGCCAGGGTCAGGACCAGGGTGTCCATGGGGGTCTGCTTCACGAATTCGGTGAAGTAGTTCCGGCCGGGGTGGGCCCCGTCGCAGCCGCCTACCAGGAAAATGTGCCGGATCGCCCCGCTTTTGATGGCGGAGATCACCTTGTCGGCGTTGGCCAGGACCGCGCCCCGGGCGAAGCCGGTGGTCAGCATGTGGCCGCCGTTGATGCCGCTCATGCTCCGGTCGTGTTCGTAGCCGCCCAGGCGGAGGGCGTCCTCGATGAGAGGGGAGAAGTCCTTGTTCCCGTCCTTGTCTCCGGAAATATGGCGGAGTCCCTCATAGCCCACCACCGAGGTGGTGTAGATCCGGTCCGCATAGCTGGGCCGTGGCGGCATCAGGCAGTTGGTGGTGAACAGCACCGGCGCGGGGATGTCCTGGAACTCCTTCTGCTGGCTCTGCCAGGCGGTGCCGAAGTTCCCGGCCAGGTGGGGATACTTTTTCAGCTCCGGATAGCCGTGAGCGGGGAGCATCTCGCCGTGGGTGTAAATGTTGATGCCCTTGTCCCGGGTCTGCTCCAGAAGCAGGGCCAGGTCCCGGAGGTCATGGCCGGAAACCACGATGAAGGGCCCCTTTTTGACGTCCACATTGACCCGGGTGGGGACCGGCGTGCCGAAGGTCTCGGTGTTGGCTTGGTCCAGGAGGGCCATGCACCGGTAGTTGGCCCGGCCGAATTCCAGGATGAGGGAGAGCCATTCCTCCACGGAGTGCTCCCGGTTGACGGCGCAGAGCCCCTTGTAGAACCAGTCCGTGACCTCGTCGTCCCGGTAGCCCAGGTTCCAGGCGTGGTGGGCGTAGGCGGCCATGCCCTTCATCCCGAAAAGCAGGGTGGACCGCAGGGAGACGATGTCGGTCTCGCCCTTCCAGAGCTCCGCCAGGGGGCAGCCGCAGCCTCCCAGCTTGTCGGTCTCCTCGGAAACCCGGCGGATGAACTCCCGGATGGCGGCGTTGTCGAAGTTTACGTTGGTCAGGGTGGTGAACAGGCCGTCGATGATCAGGCGGCTGGCTTCGGGCGGGCGGACCCCCTGTTTTTCGGAAAGCTCCGCCAGGCGGATCAGGGCGTAGACCAGCTCGTCCTGGAGGTTTGCAGTCTCCGGCTGCTTGCCGCAGACGCCGGTCCGGACGCAGCCTTTGTTTCCGGCGGTCTGCTGGCACTGAAAGCAAAACATATCGGACATTTTTTCCATCTCCTTCTGGGATTCTTGTGGGTAGTGTTTCCGGGAGGAGGTGGGATTATGCAGGAAAAAGGGGAAAATCCGTCCCCAAAGGATTGACGGAAAGGGCAGAATCTGTTAAAATGAAACGTATCAAATTGCGGACACGGACAACCGTCCGTGAGAAAGGATCGTTATGCAGCAGCAGTGGATTCAGATCCCCGGGGGAAAATTTGTCTATCAAGTGCGCCACCGCATCATGGAGGGCGACTGCCAGTGCGAGCACGGCCCGGTCCTGGTGCATCTTCCGGCCTTTGAAATGACCAGATACCCCGTTACCAACGGAATGTACCGGGAGTTCATCAAGGCCACCGGCTATTCCGGCGGCGGAAATTTTCTGCAGCATTGGCGGAACAATCACCAGGCCGGGGACGATCTGCCGGTGGTCTGGGTCAGTCTGAAGGACGCCCGGGCTTATGCGGAGTGGGTCGGCGGGCGTCTCCCCACGGAAGCGGAGTGGCAGTATGCCGCAGGAGGCGCAGACGGACGCTCCTGGCCCTGGGGCGGAGACTTCGATGCCGCCCGGGTCAACGGAAAAGGCGGGGTCCTGATGTCGGTAGACGCCCATCCCGACGGCGAAAGCCCTTTCGGAATCGCCGATATGTGCGGAAACGCATGGGAGTGGACAGAATCCGAGACAGACGACGGCCTTCACCGCTTCGCGCTGCTGCGGGGAGGCTCCTGTTACCGCGGCCCGCATTTTTGGCACATGGACGGCGGCGCGCAGCCCATCCATTCCCACGTAAAAATGCAGCTGCTGGCAGACAATCTGGATCGGTCCGGAATGGTCGGATTCCGATTGGTGAGGGGATGAAGCAATGGATGAAATGATTTTGAAGCAGAAGAACCTGGAGCTCCGCTTTTCGAAAAAGGGCCTGGAAATCCGTATCAACGGCGTCTCTGTCACCGGAGGGGTCCAGCCGTATTTTGAACTGGAGGCGGAAACGCTGGGGCAGTATTCCCCCCGGGAGGCCGACATTTGCCTGACCGGCGATGAGACCCTCCTTTCTGCCCGGTACATCTCTCCGGACGGGCTGGTATCCATCCGGACAGATGCGGCCCAGGACCCGGATGGGATTCGCCTGATCTATACGGCGGCGATCCGCTGGCCGGATACGCCGCAGAAAACCCGGCTGAAACCGTGCTGCTGTGCAGCATGACCCCCAATGGCGCCCAAGAGCGGTTTCCTGCCATGATCGAAGAAAAGTCCAGGGGCGGCAATGCCCTGGCGGCACACCCGGCCTTTCCCATGCCCTATACGCTTCTGTGGGAGGACGGGACCGGATTGGCGGTGCAATTTCCCATCGCCGCCGCAGGACTCGGGTGGAATCCCATAAACCAGCAGCCCAACTGCCTGCGCAATCACCAGGAACTGGAGGCCCTTCGTCTTTCGCTGCGGGTGGACGCCCATCCGATCCGCGTAATGGATGCGGTGCTGACGCCCTTGCAAAACGGCTGGCCGGAAGGGTTTGAAGGGTTCCGGAAAATGATCCGGAGGAATCTGGACCTTTCCCAGCAGCAGCGGGAGGACCTCGCCTGGGCCAGAGACTGTATGGTCTACCATTTTGCTTTTGCCTATGGAAAGGAATGTTTCGATTACGATACCGGGCGGTTCAATATGACCCGCCTGCTGGATGACGGGGAAGCCTGCGGCGGATACGATGCCGTGCTGATCTGGCACCAGTATCCCCGGTTGGGCCTGGACAGCCGGGACCAGTGGGACTTTTTCGAGGATTTTCCGGGAGGAATCTCCGCGCTGCGGGAAGCGGTGGATACCGCCCACAAACGCAGCGTAAGGGTGCTGCTGCCCTTTAAGCCCTGGGACCGCTTGCCATCGAAAAGCGATGTGGACATTGCAGAGGCCCTGAAAGAGGTCCTGCGCCAGACCGATGCAGACGGCGTGTTTTTGGACGCGACCCAGACGGCCCCGACGCTGTTCCGGGAGGCCATGGACCAGGTCCGCCCCGGACTTATCCTGGATATCGAACTCACGCCCCAGGATCAGGGGACCATCGAGCTGGTCACTTCCACCTGGGATCAGTATTTCTACGAGTGGGGAATGCCGGAAGCGCCGCTGTTCCGGTATCTTTTCCCCGAGTATTCCGTACACATGACGTCGCGCTGGGCGCTGGGCGAGGGAAAAGACAACTTGATCAAGCGCGCCATGTTCAACGGCTGCGGTCTGGTGGTTTGGCAGGACGTATTCGGCACGTGGCTGCCCTTTTCCCAGGAACAGAAGGCCGCCATCCGGCAGTGGAAACAGGTCTATCGGGAATGGCGGGACTGCTTTCGGGGAAGGGCCACGCCTCTCTGGCCCACGGTGCAGAAGGGACTGCAGATGAATCTCTTTGAGGGGGAGAACCGGGCTGTGGCGGCCTTTTATAACGACGCTGGCCAGGTGATTTCCGGGGAGGCCGTCCGCAGGCTGAACTACTCCTCCGCCAGAGCGATCCTGGGAGGAACGGCCTCTCTGTCCGGCGGGACCCTTTCTGTCGCCATCGAACCGGGAGAAGTGCTGCTGGCTGTCTTGGAACGATAGAAAAGCGAAAAACGAACCCCTGTCTCCGCAAGGAAACAGGGGTTCGCCTTCTCTGCAAATTAGAATTACTGCCGGACGCCAGCCAGGTAAATCTCCTCAACATTGACGTCGTCGTCCACGACCAGAAGGTCCGCATATTTGCCGGGGACGATGCTGCCCACCACGCCGTCGATCTTGGCGGCCCGGGCGGGATTGATGGTGGCGGCTTTCAGCGCCGTCTCCATGGGGATGCCGAAGGAAATGACCCGCTGCACGGCGGTATGGACGTTGATGACAGAGCCCGCAATGGTGCCGTCGGCCAGAGTCGCCTTGCCGTCCTTGACAAAAACGTCCTGCTCGCCCAGCTCATAGGTGCCGTTGGGGCACCCCGCCGCCCGCATGGAGTCGGAGATCAGACAGATGCGGTCCGTGCCCAGGTTCTTGAAGGTGGCCCGGATCACCGCCGGATGGATGTGGAATCCGTCGCAGATCAGCTCGGCGTAGGTGTCCGAATCGAAGATGGCCCCGACCGTGCCGGGCTCCCGGTGGGAGAAGCCCACCATGGCGTTGTACATGTGGGTGTTGCTGGTGGCTCCGGCCTCATAGGCGGCCAGGGTCTGGTCGTACCCGGCGGTGGTGTGGGCCACGCAGACGGTGCAGACCTTGGAGGCTTTCCGGATGAAGTCCATGCCGTTTTCGATCTCCGGGGCCAGGTCCACCTGGCGGATGCGGCCGCCGGAGAGCTCGTTCAGCTCGGAAAAGAGGTCGAAGTCCGCAGGTAGCAGGTACTCCAGAATGTGGGCTCCCCGCTTTTTCACGGAAAGGAAGGGCCCTTCCATGTTGACGCCGATCATCCGTGCGCCGCGGGTCTGGGTCTCGGCGAACTGGCGGTAGTTGCGGAAGACCTTCCGCAGCGTGTCCGGTTGCAAGGTGGTGGAGGTGCCCAGGGTGGTGGTGACGCCGGCCTTCAGATAGGTGTCCGCCATGGTCTGAAGGGCCTCCTGGGTGCCATCGCAGAAGTCGGAGCCGCCGCAGCCGTGGGAGTGGATGTCCACAAAGCCGGGGACCAGCCGCTTCCCGGCGATGTCCTTGACCTCGTCGCCGTTTTCCGGCAGATTCGGGCCCACCTCCGCGATTTTTCCGTCCTTGACCCGGACGTCCGCCTTTTCAAAGGCGCCGTTTTCCATGAAAACCAGGCCGTTTTTGAACAGCATGTCAATTCCTCCTTGAAGTGCGCCGCCAAAGAACCGGCGGCCAAATGTCATTACCCCCATTATACCACGAAAGCCCGGCGCCGGCAAACGAAACTATCAAAATCATTGGAAAAAAACTTTAGAAAATTCAGGGAAAACCCTTGACAACACGTTCAAAAAGCAGTATAATCTCAACGTAATGAACGTTCAAAAAATGAACAGGAGGAGTTCCATGGACGATCTCTTTGCCATACTCCGGGCGGTGAACCAGACCCCCGACGCCAACCAGCGGGAGCTGGCCGCCGGTCTTGCCATGTCGGTGGGGAAGGTGAACAGCCTGCTCCACAGCGCCGAGGAGGAAGGCTATCTCCTTTCGGAGCGGGACGGGAAGCGTGGCCGCCTCTCTCTGACGGACCGGGGCCGCCGCGCCCTGGAAGACGCCCTTTTGGACCGCCAGCAGATGAAGCTCTCCCTCCCCGGGGAGGACGCTCCGGTACGGACGGCGGTGATCCTGGCGGCGGGCCGCCGGGAGGATTTCGACACCCCCGCGGCGCTGCTTCCCCTGGGGGAGCAGACGGTCCTGGACCGGGCCATCCGCGTCCTGGAGGACTGCGGCATCCAGCAGTTCTACGTGGTGGGGGGCTTCGGCTTTGACGGGCTGAAGGAGCACCTGGCCGGGCGGAAAAACGTCGTTTTGCTGGAAAATCCCCGGTACAAGTGGACCGGCACCATGTACGGCCTGAGCCTGCTTTCCGGGAAGCTGGACGGCGGCTTTCTCCTGCTGAAAAGCGACCTGGTCTTTGAGCAGAAGGGCGTGGCGGCCCTTCTGGAGGAAAAAAGCCCCTTCAGCGCCCTGTTGGCGGCCCCTTCCGGCCACGGCGACGAGTCCTTCGTGGAGCTGGACCGCCAGGGCAGCGTCTTCCGCATCAGCAAGGATATCCACCAGATCAACCGCATCCAGGGGGAGATGACCGGCATCGTCAAGCTCTCCGGCGGCGTGTACCGGATGATGCTGGAGTACTTCTCCGGCAACGAAAATCCCTACCTCAACTACGAATACGTCCTGGAAAACATCGGCCGCATCTACCCCTTCCGGGGGGTCATGGTAGACGACCTGGTCTGGACCAAGGTGGAGACCGCCGGGCAGTACCAGGCCCTGGTCAACATCCTCTACCCCCGCATCGAGCGGAAGGAGACCCAGATGCGAGAAAAGCTGGCCGCCGACACCCTGGTGGAAGTCATGGGCGTTTCCCCGGAGGACATCCTGGAGATCTCCTTCGCCGGGGGCATGACCAACACCAACTACTACGTGGAGCTGAAAAACGGCCGGTACATCCTGCGGCTCCCCGGCCGGATGACCGAAAGCCTCATCAACCGGCAGAACGAGGAGCGCAACGCCCGGCTGGCCTCAGACCTGGGCTTCAACTGCCGCCTGGTCTACTGCAACGCCGCCACCGGCGTCAAGGTCAGCGAGTATATCGACGGGGCCGAGACCCTGAACCCCCGGACCACCCGCCTGGAGGGCAACATCCGGCTCATCGCTGACATTCTCCGCCGGGTCCACCGGTCGGATATGGTCCTGGAGAACCGCTTCGACCCCTTTGAGGAATCCCTCCGCTACGAGGAGCTTCTCAAAGGCGAAAACGCCCGGATGTACAAGGGCTACGACCAGCTGAAGGTCCAGGTCATGGCCCTGTACCAGCGGCTCAGGGACATGGGCTACGACCAGCTGCCCTGTCACAACGACCTGGTGGCCGCCAATCTGGTCAAGGACAAAAACGGCCGGCTCTACCTCATCGACTGGGAGTATTCCGGCGTCAACGACCCCATGTGCGACGTGGCGGCCCTGTTCCTGGAAAACGACTTCACCCCAGAGGACGAGGAGCTGTTCTTCCACTACTATTTCGGGGAGGACGGCGTCCCGGCGGCGGTCCGGGAGAAAATTCTCATCTTCAAGATTTCCCTGGATTTTCTGTGGAGCATCTGGACGGTGCTCAAGGAGGCCAAGGGCGACGACTTCGGCAGCTACGGCCTGGACCGTTTCCGCCGGGCCCAGGCCCTCTGCACGGAATACTGGGAAATCTACGGCAAATAAGGAGGACATACCATGAAAAACCAAACGAAACCGGAAAGCCGTGTGGACTGGAGCCTGACGGTCTTCCCCCTGGTGGCCATCGGACTGCTGGCCGCGCTGCTCATCGCCTTTCCGGAGAACTCCGCCAAGGTCATCGAAAGCTTGCGGAACTTCCTGGTCAACGACATCGGCTTTCTGTACATCATCTTCGGCCTGGGCGTGCTGCTGATCTCCCTGGTCATTGCCTTTTCCAAGTGGGGGAACATCCGGCTGGGCAAGCTGGAAAAGCCCCGGTACAGCAATTTCAGCTGGGGCACCATGATCTTCACCTCCACCATGGCGGCGGACATCCTGTACTGGGCCCTCATCGAGTGGGCCTACTACTTCAACGAGACCCCCTTCGCCATGGAAAATATGACCCTGGCCCAGAAGCAGGACTGGTCCTCCCGGTATCCGCTGTTCCATTGGGGCCCCATTCCCTGGGCCTTCTACATCCTTCCCGCCGCGGCCTACGGCTATATGATGTATGTAAAAAAATCCCCCAAGCAGCGGATGAGCGAAGCCTGCCGCCCCATTCTGGGCAAAAAGGTGGACGGCGTTCTGGGCAAGGTCATTGACCTGTTCGCGGTAGTGGGCCTCCTGGCGGCCACGGCCACCACCTTCTCCCTGGCGACGCCGCTGCTGTCCCAGGCCATCTGCTCCATCACCGGCTGGAACCCCTCTCACTTCCTGACCATCGGGATTCTGGCGCTGATTGCCGTAGTGTTTACCCTGGCGGTGGTTTTCGGCATCAAGGGCATCTCCAAGGTGGCCAATATCTGCGTGTTCCTGTTCTTTGCCTTGCTGGCGGTGTTCCTGTTCGGCGGCCCGGCCCGGTATATCATTGAGACCGGCGTTTCCGCCATCGGCGGCGTGGCCAACAACTTCTTGGAAATGTCCACCTGGATGGACCCGCTGCGGCTTTCCGGCGACGGCGTCACCGGCTTCCCCCAGACCTGGACCATTTTCTATTGGGCCTACTGGATCTCCTGGGCCGTGGCGACCCCCTTCTTCATCGGCAAGATCTCTGAGGGGCGCACCATCCGCCAGACCATTCTGGGCGCGTACATCAGCGGCGTTTCGGCCACCTTTACTGCTTTCATCGTCTTCGGCAATTACGGGCTGTACCAGCAAGTCACCGGCAAGGTAGACGTGGCCGGGCAGCTGGCGGCGGGGGTCGCTCCTGCGGAGGCCATTCTCTCCGTCTTTGAGACCCTGCCTGCGGCGAAGCTGGCCATTGTCCTGCTGATCCTGGCCATGATCGCCTTTTACGCCTCCACCTTTGACGCCCTGACCATGGTCATCGCCTCCTACTCCGTCAGGAACATCAAGGAAGGGGAGGAGCCCTCCCGGAAGCTCCGGGTGTTCTGGTGCGTCGTGTTTATCCTGCTGCCCATTGCGCTGCTGTTCAACGACAGCACCCTGTCCATGCTCCAGACCCTGTCCATCTGCGCGGCGCTGCCCATCATGATCATTATCGGCCTGGTCATCGCCAGCTTTATCAAGAATCTCCGGCACCACGGAGAAGCAGAACCGGCGGTCCCCGAAGCCGAGGTTCCGGAAAAGGCCGAAAAGGAAGCGTAAGGGTATCTTTGGGGTATCCAAAGGGTATCCTGCGGCGGGGCTTGCAGTCCGCCGCGGAACATCCCGGATTCTGTTTCAAAAAAGCTCCATCTGCCGCAGTTTTATGCCGCGGCAAATGGAGCTTTTTCGCTTCAAGCATCGAGCGCAACGAGTTACGAACAGGGCCTTCCGAAAACAAGGAAGCTCCTGCTGGAATGACCAATTGCCCGTTTACAGGCAGCGGGGCAGGTGGAACAACTTGCCCTTTCAGGATTTGCCGGTAAAAAGTTCCTGGTGCCCAATTACCCCTTCGGTTCAGCCGGAAATTGTGACCCGGTGGAAGGTGCGGAAATGCCCCTACGTTTCCCGTTCCACAAAAGCTCCGTCTGTTGCAGTTTTATGCCGCGGCAAATGGAGCTTTTTCGCTTCAAGCATCGAGCGCAGCGAGTTACGAACAGGGCCTTCCGGAAACAAGGAAACTCCTGCTGGAATGGCAATTTGCCCGTTCACAGGCAGCGGGGCAGGTGGAACACTTGCCCTTTCAGGATTTTCCGGTAAAAAATTCCTGGTGCCCAATCACCCCTTTGGTTCAACCGGAATTTGTGACCCGGTGGAAGGTGCGGAAATGTTCCTGCGTTTCCGTTTAATACAAAACAATCATGTCAAGCCATCGTCCTCATTCTTGGAGTCCGGAATTCGCCTGCCATACAAACCCGATGGAAGTGCTGTCCTCCCGACCATCCCCAACACTCCATGCGCCTCGTCGGAGACGGACCCCAAAGATACCCCAATGTGACCCAACCCGTACCCAAACTGCACCCATTTTTCACCCAAAAATCAACGGAAAACGGGCGGTTTTCTGCCTTGCAGCACCCATCATCCAAAATAAAAAATCGTCAGCTGGACAGTTTTAAGGTCAGCTTGTTAGCGGATGTCAGAGGAGATAAAAATCGCTCCGTCTCGCCGGAAGTGATGGCGAGACGGAGCGGCTTTGAATTTTTTGGGATGAGTTTGCGGATTCCCGATCAGTCCCGGGCGGGACGAATGGCGCTTGGGGACGGTTTTAGGGCTTGGTTGTTTGGCATCGCCGGAAGGGGTGATGAGACGGAGCGGTCAGGGGATGGATTTGGTCAGATTGGGGATATTTTTGGGTCAGTCAAGGGCAGGGCGACCGGTGCTTTGGGGAAAGTTAGGCGGATTTAGGGATTGGTTATCAGTCAGCGCTGGCGGGGAGAAAAAACCGCTCCGTCTCGCCGGAAGTGGGCGGTGAGATGGAGCGGTTAGGGTATGGATTGGGTACATCAGGGGTATCTTTGAGGTTCAGTCCCGGGCGACCCGCATGGCGTTGAGGACGGCCAGGAGGGCGGTGCCAACGTCGGCGAAGACGGCGGCCCACATGGGGGCCAGGCCCAGGGCTCCCAGGATGAGGACGGCGGCCTTGACGATGAGGATGAAGACGATGTTTTCGTTGGCGATCTTCATGCCTTTCCGGGCGGCCCTGATGGCGGCGGGGATACTGGTCAGCCGGTTGCCGGGGAGGACCACGTCGGCGGCCTGAGCCGCCAGGTCGCTGCCCATGCCCATGGCTACGCCAACATCGGCGGCGGCCAGGACCGGTCCGTCGTTGATGCCGTCGCCTACAAAGGCGGTGGGGCCGCTCTTGCGGATTTCCTGGAGGGCGGAAACCTTGTCCTGGGGAAGGAGGTTGCTCCGGGCTTCGTCGACGCCCAGCGCGGCCCGGACGGTCTCTGCGGCCTGGGCGCGGTCGCCGGTGAGCATGACGGTCTTCCGGACGCCCATGGCCTTCAGCTCTTTCAGAGCCTCTGCCGCTTCGGGCTTCACGGTGTCGCCTACCTGGATGCAGCCCAGGAGGGCGGTTTCATCGGCCAGGTACAGGCCGGACTCCGGCGCGCCGTCCAGGGAGATTCCGGCGTCCTTCAGCAGCCGGGCGGAGCCGCAGTAGTAGGTCTTGCCATTGATCTGGGCCTTGACGCCCTTGCCGGAAATTTCTTCCGAGGAATCGGGGGAGGTGGGCGCGCCGTACCTGGCCGTCACCGCTTTGGCGATGGGGTGGGCCGAGGCGCTTTCGCAGATGGCCGCCAGGCGGAGGATTTCCTCCTCGGGCAGGTCGGAGAGGGTGCGGACCTCCTGGACCGACAGGTTGCCGGTGGTCAGGGTGCCGGTTTTGTCAAAAACGACGTTCTCAATCTTGGAAAGGGCCTCCACATGGCTGGAGCCTTTGATCAGTGCGCCCTTTTTGGAGGCGGCGCCGATGACGCTGTAAAAGGTCAGGGGCACGGAGATCACCAGGGCGCAGGGGCAGGAGGCCACCAGGAAGATCAGGGCGCGGTGGAGCCATTCCGAGAAAGCGCCGGCGCCGAAGATGGGCGGCAGGACGGCCAGGAGCACGGCCGCAATGACCACCGCCGGAGTGTACCAGCGGGAGAACCGGGTGATGAAGCGCTCGGTTTTGCTCTTTTTCTGGGTGGCTTCCTTGACCAGGTCGGCGATTTTGCTGGCGGCGGAGTCGGCGCTGCGCTTGGTGGCCCGGCATTTCAGGGCGGCGGTGAGGTTAATCATGCCGGAAAGAAGCTCGCTGCCGTTGGAGACGGAGACGGGGATGCTTTCGCCGGTGATGGCGGCGGTGTCCACCTGGCCCTCGCCCTCCAGAACCTCACAGTCCAGGGGGACCCGGTCGCCGGCCCGGACCAGGAGCAGGTCGCCGGGCTCCAGCTGGGAGGCGGGGACTTCGGTGATGCTGCCGTCGGGGTTCAGGAGGTTGGCGTTTTCCGGGACGATGCTGACCAGGGCGTCGATGCGCTTGCGGCTGTTCATCACGGCCCGGTCCTCAAAGTACTCGCCGATCTGATAGAGAATCGTGACCATAGCGCCCTCGAAGCCCTCGCCGATGGCAAAGGCGGCGACTACGGCGATGGTCATCAGGGTTGTTTCGTCCAGGGAGAAGCGGAGCAGGCCCTTGAGGCCCTTCCAGAACAGCTCCCAGCCCACCAGAAGGGTGGCGACGGCCTGGACCAGCAGGCGGAAAATCCCGTGGGGGCCCTGGGGAATCAGGAAGGAAGCCCCCACCAGGGCAACGGAGATGACCAGAAGGATGATGTCCTTGGCCCCGGCTTCCTTTTCCTCGCCGCTGCATGCGGCGCAGGAGCAGCTGTGGCCGCAGCAGCAATCGTCGTCATCGTCGTCGCAGCAGCCGTCGTGGTGATGGTGTTCGTGATCATGGCCGCAGCAGTCGTGGTCATGATGATGTTCGTGTTCATAGTCGCAGCAGTCGTGGTCGTGATGATGTTCATGCTCATGCTCATGGTCATGGCCGCAGCAGCAGTGTTCCTCATGGAGCTTTTCTTGGTCGTTCATAACAAATCCTCCTTGAAATGCTTTAATCGGACTCCCGCAGGTGGGAGATGGTGGTTTGGATGATCTCGGCGATGTGGTGGTCGTCGATGGAGTAGTAGACCTGCTTGCCGTCCTTCCGGAACTTGACGATGCGCCCGGCCCGGAGGACCCGGAGCTGGTGGGACACCGCCGATTGGGTCAGGCCCACGATGTCGCAGATGTCGCAGACGCAAAGCTCGCCGGTGAGAAGGGCGGCGATGATCTTCAGGCGGCTGGAATCGGAGAGGGCCTTGAAGAACTCGCTGGTATCGAAAAGGGTGTCATCGTCGGGCATGGTGGTGAGGACGCTGTGAACCGCCGCTTCGTGGTGGTGGTGCTCCTCACAGGCGGTTTCGGGGATGCCTTCGGGATTGTATGTCATGGAATTCCTCCTTTGTGTTAACATGTATTCATTAAAACATATGAGCACTTGTTCATCTGTTTGTAGTATAGTCCTTTTCCGTGACCGTGTCAAGGGGTTTGGGGAATTTTTTTCGATTTGGAGGGGTGTACAGGATTTCGGGAGGATTTCCCGGGAAATTTTGCTTTTTGGCAGAAAAAAAGAGCCTTCCGGCGGTCCGGAAGGCTCCCGTGTGCGTTATAAGGTGATTTCGCCGGCGTAATTGGTGGCGAAGATGGTCCGGACTTCCTCCGGGTCGGCGGTCTGGCCCAGGGCCCACATGAGCTTTGTGACTACGGCTTCGGTGGTCATATCCCGGGCGGAGATGGCGCCGGTTTCCAGGATTTTGCGGCCCACCTCATAGATGGAAAGGTCGCTGGCGTCGTAGAGGCACTGGCTGCACACCACCACGGAGACGCCGGCGTCCACCAGCTCCCGGAGCTTTTCCGAAAGGTCCCGACGGATGAAGTGGAGGCCCCCTGCGCCGAAGGCTTCCAGGACCACGCCGCGGTAGCGCATGGTCCGGAGCATATCGAATACGGCGGGATTGGTGCCGGGAATCAGCTTCAGGAGGAAAACGTCGTTGCAGAGCCGGTCCTTCAGGGCGCAGGGCCGGGTGTAGGGCGGGTGGTGCTGGCGGTAGAGCTGGAGGCCGTTGGCCAGGACCTCGCCTTCGTTGGGGGCGTTGACGCTTTCAAAGGCGTTGAAGCCCATGGTCCGGACCTTGACCGCCCGGCAGCCGCTGATGATTTTGTGGTCGAAGGCCACGCTGACGCCGGGGATTCCCTCCTGGACGGCGGCGAAGGCCGTGGCCAGGTTGCCGGGGGCGTCGGAGAGGGGGGAGCCGATGGGCAGCTGGGAGCCGGTGAGGACCACGGGCTTTTCCAGGTTCTGGAGCATGAAGGTCAGCATGGAGGCGGTGTAGGCCATGGTGTCCGTGCCGTGGGTGATGACCACGCCGTCGTAGTCCGGGAGGGCTTCGTAGACGCTGCGGGCGATGAGCTGCCACTCCTCAGCCTGGATGTTGGAGCTGTCCAGGTTCAGGATGTTTTTGCAGTGGATGCGGTAGTGGCGGCTCAGGTGGTCCACCTCCCGGAGGAGCTCCGGCGGGGATTTCTCCGGGGCAAGGCCGTCGGAGCCGGGGGCGGAGGCGATGGTCCCGCCGGTGGTGAGAAGAAGGACGTGTTTCATGGGGACTCCTTTAGATACAGGGCATTTCGTTTCCGCCGCAGACGGGGAGGTAAACGCCGGTGATATAGCTGGCCAGGTCCGAGGCCAGGAAGAGGACGGCGTTGGCGATCTCCTGGTCGGTGCCCCGGCGTTTCAGGGGGACCCGGGCGGCGTACTCCCGGTCGTCGCCGGGGGATTCCCGCCAGCGGTCGGAGATGGTCCAGCCCGGGGCCACCTGGTTGACGGTGACGTCGAAGGGGCCGGCCTCCTTGGCCAGGACCCGGAGAACGCCGTCCATGCCCCGTTTGGCGGCGGCGTAGGCGGACTGGCCGGGGAAGCACTGCATGGCGCACTCGGTGTTGATGCCGATGAAGCGGCCCCAGCCCTTTTCCTCCATGGCGGGGAGGAAGGCTTTGGCCATGTTGACGTTGTGGAGGACGCAGCTGCGGAACTGGCCCACGTAGTCCTCGATGGGCTGCTCCAGGACGGTGGTCCAGGGCTGGTACTGGATGATGGCGGCGTCTACGACGATATCGGGGCGGCCCATTTGGGCGAAAATGGCGTCCCGCATGGCCAGGACGTCGGAAAGTTCGCCGACATCGGCTGAAAAGGCGCTGGACTTTACACCGATTTCCCGCAGTTCCTGGGCCAGGGCTTCTGCCTGCTCCCGGTTTTTGTGGCAGTGGAGGGCTACGTCGGCTCCGGCCTGGGCCAGGGTGCGGGCCATGACCCGGCCCAGCTGGCCGGACGCACCGGTGATGACGGCGAGTTTTCCGGTGAGGTCGATGGGGATCATAAAACGCTCCTTTGGTTGGAGGGGATTCGTCGGCGATTGGGGGTTGAAGTTGTATTGGGGAGGTAGTGTTTGTTCGGCCGCGGTCATGCCCGGGGGAGCACGATTCGGGGTGCGGGGCTTGGTGCGGACGGCAGGCGGTGAACCGGGCCAGGGGGCTTGCCCTTGGATACGGGGGGGATTTTAGCGGCGTTGAGGGGTTCGATGGAGTGGCGGAGTTTCGGGTGGAGTCGGTCGCGGTTGTGTCCGGGGGCGCGTTGGCGATTGGGGCTTGAATTTGTATTGGGAGGTGGGGCGTTTTTGTGGGGCGGATGCTTTTTCGGGGATGGACGGTAAGTCGGGTAGGGGTGTTTGTTCGGCCGCGGTCATGCCCGGGGAGCGCAATTCGGGGGTGCGGGGCTTGGTGCGGACGGCAGGCGGTGAACCGGGCCAGGGTGCTTGCCCTCGGATACGGTGGGGGATTTTAGCGGCGTTGAGGGGTTCGATGGAGTGGCGGAGCTTGGAGACAGGCCCCGCAGTAGTTGTGTCCAGGGGGGCCTTTGCGGCGGATTCCAGGGGCGTCTGCGGCGGCATTGCGGGTCCGATTTGGTGCGGATGGTCTGGGCGAAGGTGCAGACGGCAGGAGGCCGGTGAATCGGGCAGAGGCCGCGTCTTTGCCGCAGACGCTTCGG
>CAKTCT010000026.1 GCA_934539585.1 uncultured Oscillospiraceae bacterium
GAGCAAGGCCGTGTAATTCGTCGCTATTCTGCGACCGGAGGCTTTTTTATTTGTCTGCTAAACGGGGGACGGTCCCGCGAAAGCGGGAGGCATTTTTGTATAGGGGATGTTTTGGCGGAATCGGTTTTGGCAAAAGGGCGGGCTCCGGAATTTTTGGGGGGATTTTGTGTAGGGAAGCCAAGAAAAGTTTTCGGTCCAGCCTTTTTCAAAAGGCTGACGGGTGGAGGGCGGAGCCCTTCTCGCGCTCCACAGAGAGCGAAACTCCTATTCCGTTGCGCCTCGGGCGCAACCCAAAAAGAAGGAAAGGCGGCCCGCAGGCCGCCCGCGGATGTCCCCGCGGCCGCAATTTCGCAGAAATTGCGGCATGACACATTCCTAATTTATCCAAAGCGAAAACCGCGCCAGTGGCGGCATGTCGATGCTCCCATGTCGACGCGGCTATGCACTTCGCGTTGGGCTTTGGTTGCCGCGCGACAGGCTGCGCGGCGACGGATTTGAGTGCCCCGTGGGGTTTGCAGGACTTTACCCTGCGGGGAAACCCCTTGATAGGGTTCCCCTCGGCCCGACAGCCCACCGGGCTGTCGGGCCTTCCTTCCTGATCTTTTTGGGTATCATTAGGGGGATTTCGCTTTCTGCGGAAAGCGACCAAAGGCTCTGCCTTTGGAATCCGCCAGCCTTTTGGGAAAAGGCTGGACCGAAAACTTGGTTTTGTCAACACTGCGGGATGTTTCCTACGGGCTGCCACAATCGTCGCCGCGCAGCCTGTCGCGCGGCCATTGAAACTTGACGCGAGTTACTTAGCCGCGTCGTCATGGGAGCGGCGGCTCGCCGCCTGTGTCAATCCAGGGGGAGGAAGTGGGGGCGGCGGTTCTCGAAGGCGGTCAGGCGGCGGAAGCCGGCTTCCAGGAGCAGCTGGCGGGCTGTCCCGAAACCGGCGGCCACGTCCTTGGTATAGTGGGCGTCGGAGCCGACAGTGACGATCTCTCCGCCCAGGGAACGATAGAACTTCAGCACCGCCAGGGAGGGAAGGGTCTCCCTGGCCGGGGTCCGGAGGCCGGAGGTGTTGACCTCGATGCCCTTGCCGCGCTCAATGGCCCGGCGGAGGATGGGCTCCAGCTCCTCCCGGTAGTCCATGAGGTCGATTTTCTGGCCGTGGAAGGACGCATAGCGCTTGATCAGCTCCAGGTGGCCCAGGCAGTCGTAGTCCTGGCGGTCCGCCAGCTCGTAAAGCATGGCCAGGTTTTTCCGGACCCGGTCGGGGATGGCCTCCGGAGGGTAGTCCATCTCTCCCAGGTCCATGTCGTTGAGCTTATGGACCGAGCCGATGACGTAGTCGAAGGGGAGGGCGCTCATCAGGGCCGACGCGGCGGGCGGGTTCACCTGGGGCTGGCCGATCTCGACGCCCTTGCGGATGGTCAGGCGGCCGGCGAACTCCTCCCGGCAGGCGTCCAGGGCCTGGAAGCAGGCGGCCAGGATTTCCGGGGTATAACGGGCGTCGGCCCGGGCGTTATCGTGGAAGCACTCGAAGTGGTCGGTGACGGCGATTTCGGCGAGGCCCTTGTCCAGGGCGGCCTGGCACATCTCCCTGGGGCTGAAATGGCCGTCGGGGGAGAAACGGGTGTGCATGTGGTAATCGGCGGGGATGGGGGTCATGGCGGATGCTCCTTTGGTGGGATTGGGGTGGATGCTGTCCATTTTCCGGGGATTTTTGGGGGAAGCGGCGGTGAAGTCGAGGGAAAAATGGGGTTGTGGGTGCTGGGTTGGGCGGTCTTTTTCGGGCTTTTTCCGGGTAGCAGTGGACTTTTTAGGGGGAAAGCGGGTGGCGACCTTTGGGGAGTGGGTGGCGGCGCCTGCGGGATTGCTTTTAGGGGAATGAGATGGCTGCTTCTTTGAGGGGGCGAGATGTGGGCGCGTGGAGCTGGGGATTCTCGCAGGCTTTGTCCGGGGTGGGATGGTGGATTTTTCGGGGGGTGGGAAGCGGTGCTGGGAGTGGGTGGTTTTTGAGGCGCGGATGGCGGTTTCTGGGGGTGCTTCTAGGAAAATGAGGCGGTCGCTCTCTGGGGGAAGGCGAGATACGGGCGTGAGGGGCTGGGGATTCTCGCAGGCTTTGTCCGGGGTGGGATGCGGGCGCATGGGGAAGCTGGATGGTGAGGGTTTATCCGCAGTGGACGGCGAATGGGATTTTGGGTTGGGGCGGCGGACCTTTTGGGGGAATCGGGGTCGGTTTTGGGAAGGCGAAGGGCCGCGAGCGGATGTTTTGGGGAGGATTCCCGGAAAAAGGAAAGCGGACCGGGAAGGGGCGGCCCGCTTTCTGTGATTTGGGAGACGCGGGACGGTCCCCGGCGGTTTTGCGGGGATGCGGGCGCTTGGGGAATTATTGCAGGCCCAGGTAGAGGGCGGCCAGGCGGATGGTGTTTTCCAGGCCGTCGGCGTGGGTGCGCTCCATGCCGTGGGAGGCGTGGACGCCGGGGCCGATGAGGGCACCCCGGATGTCGTTGCCGCCGTGGAGGGCCGCGCCGACGTCGGAGCCGTAGCGGGGGTAGATGTCCACGGCGTAATCCACGGCGTTTTCCTTGGCCAGGTTCACCAGGCGGGTAGTCAGCTCGTAGTCGTAGGGGCCGCCGGAATCCTTGGCGCAGATGGAGACCTGGTACTCATTGCAGGACAGGTCCAGGCCGATGCAGCCCATGTCCACAGCCACCAGCTCGGTGATGTCCGCCGGGAGGTAGGAAGCGCCGTGGCCCACTTCTTCATAGACGGAGAAGAAGAATTTGGTCCGGTAGGCGGGGGTGAGGTTTTCCTCCTTCATGATCTTTAAGAGGGTCATGAGGCAGGCGGCGCTGCCCTTGTCGTCGATGAACCGGGATTTCAGGAAGCCGGAGGGGGTGACGACGGTTTTGGGGTCGAAGAAGATGTAGTCGCCGGGCTGGATGCCCAGGGCTTTCACGTCCTCCTCGGAGCGAACGGTCTCGTCGATGCGGACGGCCATGTTTTCGGTGTCCCGGGCTCGGTCGGTGCTGTCGGGGAAGACGTGGACCGAGGGACTGAGGCTCAAAATGGTGCCGGTGTACTCCCGGCCGTCCCGGGTGCGGACCTTGCAGTACTCGCCGTCCAGGGTGGGGAGGATGGGGCCGCCTACGGGGGTGAACATCAGCTGGCCGTCGCCGGTGATGGAGCGGACCATGGCTCCCAGGGTGTCCACGTGGGCGGACATGGCCACGGTTCTGGAGTTATCCCGGCCCTCCACGGTGATGATGCCGCAGCCTTTGCGGGTGGTCTCGAAGGGGTAGCCCAGGTCCTCCGTCATGGAGCGGAGAAGGTCGATGGCATTGCGGGTGTAGCCCGAGGGGCTGTCCACGGCGAAAATTTTCCTGGCGATGGAAAAAAGGTCTTCGCGGTAACGGGTGACTTCCATAATGGTTCTCCTTTCTTACAGTCCGGCTTCGTCCAGGTAGGTGGCTTCCATGTCGGCGATGTGGAGGCAGACCGCCAGGGGGCACTGGCCGTAGGCCACGCTGATGGCGCTGCAGCCGCCCCGGGCCGCGTCGTCGAAGCCGCCCATGTGCCAGCGGATGGCCAGGGCCTCCTCGGTGGTCAGGCGGAGGAAGCGTTCGATGAGGAAGACGCTTTTTTCGCCGTGGCCGTAGGGGAACTGGTCGTCGATGGTGAAGTAAGGGACTTCCTTCCAGACGCCGCCGATTTTGGAGTTGCGCATTTCCTTTTTATAGAACCCGGCCTTGCACAGGTCGTGGAGAAGGCCGCAGAGGGCGACGCTTTCGTCGGAGACCTCCAGGCCCTCGGCCTTGACCAGCATGTCCAGGCGCTTATAAACGTGAAGGCTGTGGGCGCAGAGGCCGCCGTCCTCTGCCAGGTGGTAGCGGGTGGAGGCCGGGGCGGTGAAGAAGTCGCCCTGTTCCAGCCAGGCCAGGAGCTTGTCGGCGCCCTTGCGGGTGACGCAGCGGGTGAAGATGTCGCGGAATTCTTCTTGGTTGGTCATAAGATTCCTCCATGTCGACGCGGCTGCCATTCTCGCGTTAAGTTTCATTCGCCGCGCGACAGGCTGCGCGGCGGCGATTGTTGGCAGCCCGTAAGATTCGTAGAACCTGCCTGTCAGCACAAACAAAGTTTTCGGTCCAGCCTTTTTCAAAAGGCTGGCAGATTCCAAAGGCAGCGCCTTTGGTCGCTTTCCGCAGAAAGCGAAATCCCCCAATGATCCAACAAGATCAGGAGGGGATGGGGAACCCTATCAAGGGGTTCCCCAAGCGCCAGGGGCGCTTCGGAAAGGGAAAATGGGCGGGAAAAAGGGGGTTCCTATCGTTGGTTTTCAGGTTGGCAGCGCGGCGCGGGGAGTGGGATTGAGGTGGGGCAGGTGGTTTGGCAGGACTGCGTCCTGAGGGGAACCCCTTGATAGGGTTCCCCTCGGCCGGACAGCCCACCGGGCTGTCCGGCCTTCCCTTCCTGATCCTGTTGGATCATTGGGGGATTTCGCCCTCTGCGGAGGGCGACTTGGGGGCGCTGCCCCCAAGACCCCTGCCAGCCTTTTGGGAAAAGGCTGGATCGAAAACTTGGTTTGCGCACGCTGCGGATGGTTCTTGCGGGGCACCATGATCGTTACTAAGAAATATTATACCATATTTTTCAGGGGTGGTGAAGGAAAAAATACGGGGTTTCCGGGCGGAATTTTGGCGGTTTTTCCGGAAAGGGGGTTCGGGTATTGACAGAAGGGCGGGCAGGGGCGTATAATAAAGCCATATCATCGGAGGGAGCGCCCCTCCCGTCTGCTGTGACTGACGGAACCGTGGAACTTTACCACATGGAGCAGCAGGCGTCTATATGCCGGCCGTCTGGGCAGCCTTGGGAAACCGGGCTGCCCTTTTTGTCTGGGCGTCCGCCGGGGCAGAGTGGAAGGAGCAGCGACATGGAGTTTACGCAGTGGAAGGATTTTGCAGGCGGCGTCTGGCAGGAGGAAATCAACGTCCGGGACTTTATTCAGAAAAACTACCGGCCCTACACCGGGGACAGCGGCTTTTTGAGCGGACCCACCCAGCGCACCAGCCGGCTGATGGAAAAACTGAACCGGCTCTTTGAGCTGGAACGGGATTTCGGCGGCGTGCTCAGCGTGGATACCGAGACGGTGTCCTCCCTGACCAGCTACGCGCCGGGGTATCTGGACAAGGAAAACGAGCTCATCGTCGGCCTCCAGACCCGACACCCCCTGGAGCGGGGAGTCAATCCCTTCGGAGGCATCCGCATGGCCCGCAGCGCCTGCGAAGCCTACGGCTACCACCTCTCCCACAAGGTGGAGGAGGAGTTCACCTACCGCACCACCCACAACGACGGGGTGTTCCGGGCCTATACCGGGGAGATGCGGAAGGCCCGCCACGCCGGGCTCATCACCGGGCTCCCCGACGCCTACGGCCGGGGGCGGATCATCGGCGACTACCGGCGGGTGGCGCTCTACGGCGTGGACGCGCTGATCAAGGCCAAGCAGGCGGACAAGGACCGCATCGGGGAAGGAAATTTCGACGTGGATTCCATCCGGCAGACCGAGGAGCTGTTCCAGCAGATCGCCTTCCTGGGCAAGCTCAAGGAAATGGCCGGGATGTATGGTTTTGACATCTCCGGGCCGGCGGAAACGGCTAAGGAGGCCGTTCAGTGGCTCTACTTCGGCTATCTGGCGGCCATCAAGGAGCAGAACGGCGCGGCCATGTCCTTGGGGCGGACCAGCACCTTCCTTGACATCTACCTCCAGCGGGACCTGGACCGGGGAACCCTCACCGAGGAGGGGGCCCAGGAGCTCATGGACCACTTCGTCATGAAGCTGCGGATGGCCCGGCACCTGCGGACGCCGGAGTACAACGAGCTGTTCGGCGGCGACCCCATGTGGATCACCGAAAGCGTCGGCGGCGTGGGGGAGGACGGACGGCCCTTAGTGACCAAAAACTCCTACCGGATGCTGAACACCCTGTACACCCTGGGCTCCGCGCCGGAGCCCAACCTGACGGTGCTGTGGTCGGAGAAGCTGCCGGAGCCCTTCAAGCGGTTCTGCGCCAGGGTCTCCATGGACACCGACTCCATTCAATATGAAAACGACGACCTGATGCGGCCCATTTACGGCGACGATTACGGCATTGCCTGCTGCGTTTCCGCCATGAAGATCGGCAAGCAGATGCAGTTCTTCGGGGCCCGGTGCAATCTGCCGAAGCTCCTGCTGCTGGCCCTGAACGGGGGGAAGGACGCCCTTTCCGGCACGGTGATCGGGCCACAGATGGCGCCCTACGAGGACGAATATCTGGATTACGGCAAGGTCATGGAGCGGTTTGAGGTCTATCGGAAGTGGCTGTGCAGGCTCTATGTCAACACCATGAACGTCATCCACTACATGCACGACAAGTACGCCTACGAGAAAATCCAGATGGCCCTTCACGACACCGATGTGGAGCGGTTCATGGCCTTCGGCGTGGCGGGGCTGTCGGTAATCGCGGACTCCCTGAGCGCCATCAAATACGCCAGGGTCCGGGCCATCCGGGACGAGGAAGGGCTCATTGTGGACTTTGAGACCACGGGGAATTTCCCCAAATACGGCAACGACGACGACCGGGTGGACGACATTGCCAAGGAGATGCTCACCGGCGTTTCCGACGAGCTGAAAAAGACCCCGGCCTACCGGGGGGCGCTGCACACCCTGTCGGCCCTGACCATCACCTCCAACGTGATGTACGGCAAAAAGACCGGCTCCACCCCCGACGGGCGGAAGAAGGGCGAGCCCTTTGCTCCCGGGGCGAACCCCATGCACAACCGGGAGACCCACGGGGCCCTGGCGTCCCTGAACTCCGTGGCCAAGATGCCCTATGCCAAGTGCCGGGACGGGATTTCCAACACCTTCTCCATTACGCCGGCGGCTCTGGGGCGGACCCAGGAGGAGCGGGTGGACAACCTGGTGGCGGTGCTGGGCGGGTACTTCACGCAGATGGCCCACCATCTCAACGTCAACGTCATGAACCGGCAGCAGCTCATCGACGCGTACAACGACCCCTCCAAGTACCCCAACCTGACCATCCGGGTCTCCGGGTACGCGGTGAATTTCCACAAGCTGTCCCGGGAGCAGCAGCGGGAGGTCATCAGCCGGACCTTCCATGAAAGCCTGTAAATTTTGTCGCCGCCGGGGAGTTTCCGGCGGCGGTGCTTTTTTCGAAAGGAGCGCTTCTCGATGAAAACGGAACGGTTGGAGCTGGTCCCCATGGCGGTGGAGGAGGTCCTGGCCCTGGCAGAGAGCTGCGGGGACCCGGAGCTTTCCGGGGCTTACCGGGAAATGGCGGCGGGGGCCGCCGCTCATCCGGAACAGGCGCTGTGGTACACGGCGTGGAAAATCCTCCGGCAGGACACCGGGGAGATGGCGGGGGACCTATGCTTCAAGGGGCTGCCGGACTCCGGGCGGCCGGAGATCGGGTACGGGCTCCTGCCGGAGCACCAGGGGAAGGGTTACGCCACCGAAGCGGTGAAGGCCGCCTGCGGCTGGGCCTTTTCCCAGGAGGGGGTCCGCGCCGTGGAGGCGGAGACGGAGCCGGGGAACCGGGCGTCCCAGCGGGTGCTTCTGAAGGTCGGGTTCCGGCCCTTGGGCATCGACGGGGAGGAAGGGCCCCGGTTCCGGCTGGAAAAGGAGGACCTGGCATGACGGGGAGAATCCATTCCGTTCAGAGCTTCGGGGCCGTTGACGGGCCGGGGGTGCGGTTCGTCGTTTTCTTTCAGGGATGCCCGCTGCGGTGCGGGTACTGCCACAATCCGGACACCTGGGACCCCGCGGGAGGGGTCCCGGCGGAGACGGGGGAGCTGCTTAGGCAGATTCTCCGGTGCCGGGGGTATTTCGGGGACAAGGGCGGCGTGACCCTTTCCGGCGGGGAGGTCCTGATGCAGCCGGAGTTCGCGGCGGAGCTGCTGGGGCTTTGCAGGGCCGAGGGAATCCACACTGCCATCGACACCAGCGGCTGCCGTCTGGACGCGGCGGCGGAAAAGGTCCTGGACCAGACGGACCTGGTGCTTCTGGACCTGAAAATGACCACCGATGAGGAGTACCGGCGGCACACCGGGTGCTCCCTGGCAAAGCCCCTGGCCTTTCTGGAGCGGCTGGAGGAGCGGGGAATCCCGGCGTGGGTCCGGCAGGTCATCGTGCCTGGGGTCAACGACACGGCGGAGAACATCCGGCGGCTCAACGGGCTCCTGGCGGGGAAGCGGTGCGTCAAAAAGGTGGAACTGCTGCCCTTCCACAAGGTCTGCGGGGTAAAGTACCGGGAGATGGGAATTCCCTTTCCCTTCGATGTGTATCCCGCGGCGGAGGCGGGAAAAGTGGCGGAGCTGCAGGCTTTGGTGCGGCCTTGAGGGGTTTTGCAGAAGGGTCTTGCCGGAGGATGAGTTTCATGGTACAATAAAAAAGACGGCCAAAGGCCGGTATTCTTTTTCCGGAGGACGGTATGCGCAGAAAAATTCCGGCGATCTTGCTCCTGCTTTTGTTGCTCCCGGCGGTGTTGGCCGGGTGTCTGCGGGAGAAAAACAATTTTGTATATGATTTAGATGGGGCTCCCCAGAATTTGGACCCCCAATCGGCGGCAGACCCGGCTTCCCGGCTGGTCATCGCCAATCTTTTTGAGGGGCTTGTGACGGTAGACACCTTCGGCGGCATCCAGGCGGGGGCAGCAGAAAGCTGGACGGTCTCGAAGGACGGACTGACCTATGAATTTACCCTCCGGGAGGACGGAAAGTGGTCCAATGGCGACCCGTTGACAGCGGCGGATTTTGTCTACGGTTTCCGGCGGCTTTTCGACCCTGCCACCAATGCGCCGGGGGTATCGGATTTTCTCTGCATCCAGGGCGGGACGGCGGTCCTCTCCGGAGAGGCCGGGAGCGACGCTCTGGGCGTTTGCGCGCAAGGGAAACGGACGCTGACCATTCAATTGGAGCGGTACAACAGCCGGTTTTTGGAGCTGCTGGCAACGGCTCCTGCTATGCCCTGTAAGGAGGATTTTTTCCTGAGCACCAAGGGCAAGTACGGATTGGCCGGAAACAAAATTATGGGCAATGGGGCGTTTTACCTTTCCTCCTGGAGGGAGAGCGGAACGGTCTGCCTTCGACCCAGCGCCACTTATTACGACCGGGGCAAGGTGACGGCGACGTCTCTGACCCTGGCGGTTCCATCCTCAGGGACGGCGCTGGAGCGCTTCCGCAGCGGAACCAGCTCTGCTGTGGCCATGGGCGGTGCGGAATTCCTCAGCCTGGGAAATCTATCCGGACAAGAGGTGGAACGCAGCGACAGCGCGGTCTGGGGGATGATCTTCCAGGTGGAGGCGGAGCCTTTTTCCAACGAGAAAATCCGACAGGCACTGTTTCTGGACGCGGATTTTTCCACCATGGAGGCGGTGCTGCCGGAGTACTACCAGCGGGCCCGGGCCGTGGTGTCCAAAAACGCGGTCCTGGACGGGGAAAATTACCGGGAGGCCGCCGGGGAGGACCGGATGCCGGCTCTGGACCGGGAAGGGGCCAAGGAGCTGTTCCGGGCCGGGGCGGCGGAGCTTTCCGAGGACGGGCTGGTGGGCGTCCGGCTGATCCTTCCGGCGGGGTACGGCCATGAGAAGTACTTTGCCTACCTTTCCCAGATCTGGCAGCGGGATTTCGGGCTCTATCTGACGGTGGAGGCCCTGGACGCCGGGGACTACGCCGCCCGGCTGGCGGCGGGGGACTACGAGTGCGCCCTGGTGAGCCTTTCCGGCAGCGGCGGGACACCGGAGGCGGCGCTGTCCTATTTTGCATCGGAGGGCGGGGGTTACCATATCGGGGAGCTGGACCGGCTCCTGACCCAGGCCGCCGGGGAAAGCGACGGGGAGACGGCTCTGGAGCTTTACCGCCAGGCGGAGGATCTGCTCATCGGCCAGGGACGGTTTTTGCCGTTTTACTACCAGGCGGAGTACTTCGTCTGCGGGCCGGGAATCACCGGCGTGACCTACCGCTTCGACAGCAGGACCCCGGATTTCCGGTTCGGGAAGATCCGGTAGAAAAAAATTCGGGAGATCGGCGAAAATTCCTTTACAAGCGGAAGATTTTGTGTTATACTAGTTCCTGTGCCGCATAGATGGCTTTGCGGAGTATGCCCCGTTGTCGGGGATGTTGCCTGCCCTTGGCTATTGTGCCGGTAAAATTTTCAAAGAGGTGACTCTATCATGATGAGAAAAGAAGAAAAGACCCTGATCATCGAGGAGAACAAGCGCCACGACGGCGACACCGGTTCCCCCGAAGTGCAGATCGCCATTCTGACCAAGCGGATCAACGATCTGACCGAGCATCTGCGCACTAACAAGAACGACCATCACAGCCGCCGCGGCCTGTTTAAAATGATCGGCCGCCGCCGCAGCCTGCTCAACTACCTGATGAAGACGGATATCGAGGGCTACCGCGCCCTGATCGCGAAGCTGGGTATCCGCAAGTAAGTTTCGGAACGGAGAGGCAGATGGGAGACCATCTGCCTTTTAGCCGTTTTTTCGGCACCTGCCGGAAAACAGCCGCTATACACATTTTGTCAGCGCGGAGAGAGGGATTTAGCATTAACTCGTGTGCCCGGAGCCCGGGCCCAGGATTTATTGCTAAGCCTGTGCTTCGCGCGGTTTGGAGGTACAAATGGCAAGAGAAGTGAAAACCTTTACCACCACCTTCGCCGGCCGGGAGCTCACCGTGGAGACCGGCCGCACCAGCGAGCTCACCAACGGCTCCTGCTGGGTCCGCTATGGCGAGACCGTCGTCATGGCCAACGTCACCGCTTCCGCAAAGCCCCGGGAAGGCGTGGATTTCTTCCCCCTCTCCGTGGACTATGAGGAAAAGCTCTACGCTGTGGGCAAAATCCCCGGCTCCTTCCTCAAGCGGGAAGGCCGCCCTACCGAGAAAGCGACCCTGACCTCCCGGATGATCGACCGGCCCATCCGGCCCATGTTCCCCAAGGACATGCGCAACGACGTTTCCGTGGTCGTCACTGTGCTTTCCACCGACATCGACAACTCCCCGGAAATCGCGGGCTTCATCGCCGCGGCTATCGCCATCGGCATCTCCGACATCCCCTTCCGTGAGCCTGTGGCCGCCGTCAGCGTCGGCCTGGTGGACGGCGAGATTGTCCTGAACCCCATCACCAACCAGCGTGCCAAGTCCGATCTGGACCTGACCGTTGCGGGCACCGCCGAAAAGATCGTCATGATCGAGGCCGGGGCCAACGAGGTGGACAACCAGACCATGCTCAAGGCCATTGCCGCCGGTCATGAGGAGATCAAGAAAATGGTCGCCTTCATCGCCGACATCCAGGCCCAGATCGGCAAGCCCAAATTCGCCTTCGAGTCCAAGGAAGTCCCCCACGAGCTGCTGGACGCGGTTCTGGAGGAGTTCGGTGACCAGTTCAAATACGCCCTGGACACCGACGACAAGAACATCCGGGAGGAGCGGCTCCTGCCCATTACCGACGCCATCCACGCCAAGTACGACGAGGAATATGCCGACCAGCCCACTCTCTTGGGCGAGGTCATCTATAAGGCCCAGAAGGTCATTGTCCGCCGCTGGCTCCTGGACGAGCAGAAGCGCGTGGACGGACGCGGCATGGACCAGATGCGGCCCCTGTCCGCCGAAGTGAACCTCCTGCCCCGGGTTCACGGCTCCGGCCTGTTCACCCGCGGCCAAACCCAGGTCCTGACGGTGGCGACCCTGGGCCCTGTCTCCGATGCCCAGATGCTGGATAGCATCGACGAGGACGAGGAGAAGCGCTACATGCATCAGTACAACTTCCCCAGCTACTCTGTGGGCGAGACCCGGCCTTCCCGGGGTCCCGGACGCCGGGAAATCGGCCACGGCGCTCTGGCAGAGCGGGCTCTGGTGCCGGTGCTGCCTTCTGTTGAGGAATTCCCCTACGCCATGCGGCTGGTCTCCGAGGTGCTGTCCTCCAACGGCTCCACTTCCCAGGCTTCCATCTGCGGCTCCACCCTGGCGCTGATGGACGCAGGCGTTCCCATCAAAGCCCCTGTGGCCGGCATTTCCTGCGGCCTCATCACCGAGGGCGACCGCTGGATGACCATGGTGGACATCCAGGGCCTGGAAGACTTCTACGGCGACATGGACTTCAAGGTGGGCGGCACCCATAAGGGCATCACCTCCATCCAGGTGGACATCAAGATCGACGGCCTGACCATGGACATCATCGCCGACGCTTTTGAAAAGACCAAAAAGGCCCGGGATTATATCATCGACGAGATTATCCTCAAGGCCATCCCGGCCCCCAGAGACCACGTTTCCAAGTACGCGCCCAAGCAGAAATCCACGGTGATCCCGGTGGATAAGATTCGCGACGTCATCGGCTCCGGCGGAAAGGTCATCCAGAAGATCTGCGCCGAGTGCGACGTCAAGATCGACATCAACGAGGACGGCCACGTCTTCATCCTGGGTGTGGAGCAGGAGAACGTGGACCGGGCCATGTATATCGTCGAGACCATTGCCAAGGACCCCGAGGTCGGCGCCATTTATAAAGGCAAAGTGACCCGGCTGATGAACTTCGGCGCCTTTGTCGAGATTGCTCCCGGCAAGGAAGGGCTGGTCCACATCTCCAAGCTGGAAAACCGCCGGGTGGAGAAGGTGGAGGACGTGGTTGCCGTAGGCGACGAGGTCTACGTCAAAGTGACCGAGATCGACGACCAGGGCCGCATCAACCTCTCCCGGAAGGACGCCATGAACGATCTGGCCCGCCGGAACAACGGCTGATTTCTCAACGGTTCCCCGATTGCGCAAGGCAACCGGGGAACTTTTTTGCCCATTTTGCGGGGGATGTGAAAATCCCGGGCTTTTTTTGGCCAAAAGGGATATTTTCCGACAGATTCGTTGACATCTTACCAGGAAAACAGTATAATGAAATGAGAATTTGATAAGAAATCAACAATTTACTTTCGCGTAAATTGGGAATTGGAGGATTCAGGATGGACGTCAACATTTGCGTAGGGAGCTCCTGCCATCTGAAGGGCTCGTACAACATTATCCATGTGTTCCAGGAGCTGATCAACCAGTATCATCTGGAGGACCAGGTGGAGCTGAAGGCTTCTTTCTGCCTGGGGCACTGCACCGACGGGGTCTCCACCATCATCAACGGGGAGCCGGTGTATCACGTTTCCCCGGAAAACGCGGTGGAGATTTTCCACCAGTACGTGTTGGAGCCGCTGCAAAAATAAGCGGGAGGTGACGGTTGTGGAAATTCTGCGATTCAAAAAAGCCAACTGCAAAAACTGCTATAAATGCATCCGGGAATGTCCCATCAAGGCCATCCGCTTCCGGGAGCACCAGGCCCAGATCATCCGGGATGAGTGCATCCTCTGCGGGCGGTGCGTCCGGGTATGTCCCCAGAACGCCAAGGAGGTCCGGGACGACACCTACCTGGTGAAGGAGTTCCTTCGTAGGGGGGAGAAGGTCATTCTGGCCATGGCCCCCTCCTACGCGGCGGCCTTCCGGGTCCGGAGCCTGACTCCGGTGGCGGAAGCGGTGAAAAAGCTGGGGGTCTGGGACGTGTCCGAGACGGCCATTGGGGCCAAAATGGTCAAGACAGAGTACGAAAAGCTGGTGGCCGAGGGCCATCCGGTGATCATTTCCACCTGCTGCCACTCCATCGTGCGGCTGGTGCAGAAGTATTACGTGGACTGCATCCCCTATCTGGCTCCGGTGATCTCCCCCATGCACGCCCACGCTAAGCTTTTGAAAGAGCAATGTCCCGACGCCAAGGTGGTCTTCGTCAGCCCGTGCATTTCCAAGAAGGATGAGGTGGACCAGTACTGCGACGGCGCGGTGGACTGCACCATTACCTTTGACGAGCTTTACGACTGGCTCCAGGAGGAGGGGATCGCCATTGACGCCTCCCTGGACGACCAGGAGCGTTACCGCAGCCGGTTCTTCCCGGAGACCGGGGGAATCCTGAAATCCATGGACCATGACCCCAGCTGCCATTATCTGGCAGTGGACGGGGTGGAGAACTGCCGCCATGCGCTGGAGGAAATCCAGGCCGGGGGGCTCCGGGGATGCTTTATCGAGATGAGCGCCTGCTCCGGCAGCTGTGTCAACGGGCCCGCCATGCCCAAGGCGGTCCGGGGCGTCCTCACGGGGCAGACCTATGTGGAGGACAGCGCCGACCCGGTGAAGGATTACGACGTCCGGCCGGAGCCTCTAAACAAGCACATCGTCATGGACCGGCCCAGCCTGGAAATGCCCGGGGAGGGCGCTATCGAGGAGATTCTGGCCAAAATCGGCAAGCACCGTCCCGAGGACATGCTCAACTGCGGGGCCTGCGGCTATCCCACCTGCCGGGATAAGGCCATTGCGGTCTACCAGGGCAAGGCGGAGCTGGAAATGTGCCTGCCCTACATGAAGGAGCGGGCGGAATCGGTGTCCAATAACGTCCTGGACGCCACGCCCAATGCCATTATCGCCGTGGACGACTCCCTGACCATCCAGCAGTTCAACCGGGCGGCTTATACCCTCTACGGCATCGACCCCGCCGTGGACATGACGGGGCACCCCGCCGACGAGGTCTACGACGTGGCGGAGCTGGCCGAAGTGGTGGACTCCCGGCAGAACATCCTGTCGGAGCGATGTCTCCTGGAGTGCCGGGGCATTTATGTGGAAAAATCTATCGTCTACGACGAGGAGCACCGGCTGCTGCTCATCTTCCTCAAGGACATCAACAAGGAGGAGCAGGAGGCCAAGCGGGCCGCCGCCATGCGCCGGGATACCATTGAAATCACCGATCAGGTCATCAGCAAGCAGATGCGGGTGGTCCAGGAGATCGCCTCGCTGCTGGGCGAGACCACGGCCGAGACCAAGATCGCTCTGACCAAGCTGAAAAACTCCATGGCAGATTGAGAAAGGCGGGACAAGATGCGGTATTTCATTGAAGCCGGCTATGTCAGCCTGAACAAAAAAGGGGAGGAGCTCTGCGGCGACCGGGTGGAGACCGTCTATCACGACGATACCATGACCACGGTTCTGGCCGATGGGCTGGGCAGCGGCGTCAAGGCCAACATTCTGTCCACCCTGACCTCCAAGATCATCAGCACCATGATGGCTTCGGGGATGGAAATCCAGGACTGCGTGGAGACCATCGCCCAGACGCTGCCCATCTGCAAGATCCGGCAGGTGGCCTACTCCACCTTTACGATTCTGCAGATCAAGACCGACGGCAGCGCCTATATGGTCCAGTTTGACAACCCCCTGTGCGTGCTTCTCCGGAACGGGAAGCATGTGGAGTACCCCGTGGAGGTCAACGTCATTGACGGCAAGACCATCTACGAAAGCCGGATGCAGGTGGAGCTGGGGGACGTGTTCGTCATGTTCAGCGACGGCGTGCCCCACGCGGGCATCGGCATCACCATGAATCTGGGGTGGCAGCAGGAAAACGTGGTCCGCCACCTGGAAGAACAGTACGACAAAAACGACTCCGCCAAGAGCACCGCCGCCAAGCTGGCCGACACCGCCAAGGCCCTCTATCTGGGGGAGCCCGGCGACGACACCACCGTGGCCGTGATGAAGGTCCGGGAGCGGCAGAACGTCAGCATCATGTTCGGGCCGCCCTCCAATCCGGCGGACGACGACCAGGTGGTCCGGGACTTTCTGGCCCAGGACGGCATCAAGATCGTCAGCGGCGGCACCACCTCCAAAATCGTCAGCAAGTATCTGGGGACGGAGGTGCAGACCTGTCTGGACTACTTCGACCCCAAAATCCCGCCCATCGGCCGGATGAAAGGGGTGGACCTGGTCACAGAGGGCGTTATCACCCTGGGCCACGTCATGGAGCTTTCCAACATGATCGTCAGCCAGACCAACACCGACCTTTCCTGGCTCCAGAAAAAGGACGGCGCGTCTCTCATCGCCCAGTATCTTTTCGAGCGGGCCACCGACGTGAGCTTTTACGCCGGGCGGGCCATCAACCCGGCCCACCAGAACCCCAATCTCCCCCTGGATTTGAGCATCAAGCTCAAGGTGGTGGAGGTCCTTTCCCACAATCTGGAATTGATGGGCAAGCGGGTGACGGTCCACAACTACTAATCACAGAAAGGCATTTTTCATGAACAGAACTTTCGACACCGACGTCCAACTGTTAAAGTATAAGGTCCTGAAGGCCGTCTCCAAGCGGGCTTTTGACGGGACCCTGACCCAGGGCTATTACGACATCCCCAAGGAAATCATCCCGGGGAAAAAAGCCACCATGCGCTGCTGCGTCTATAAGGAGCGGGCCATTCTGGCGGAGCGGGTTCACATGGCCATGGGGGGGAATCCGGACAACCCCAACGTCATCGAGGTCATCGACATCGCCTGCGATGAGTGTCCGGTCCACAAGGTCTCCGTCACCGAGTCCTGCCGGGGATGCATCGCCCACCGGTGCCAGAATGTCTGTCCCAGGGGGGCCATCACCATTGTGGACCACCGGGCCAATATCGACCACACCAAGTGCGTCTCCTGCGGGCGGTGCGCCCAGGTCTGCCCTTACGGGGCCATTCAGGAGCGGGTCCGGCCCTGCGAGCGGAGCTGCAAGGTGGGGGCCATCTCCATGAACCAGGACCAGACGGCGGAGATCGATAACGGAAAGTGCATCTCCTGTGGGGCCTGCGTCTATCAGTGCCCCTTCGGCGCCATTGTGGACAAGTCCTACATCCTGGACGCCATCCGGCTGATCAAGGAGAGCGAGGAGAACCGGAAGTACAAGGTCTACGCCGTCATTGCCCCGGCCATCTCCAGCCAGTTTGCCTACGCGAAGATCGGCCAGATCGTCACTGGCATCAAAAAGCTGGGCTTCCACGGGGTGGTGGAGGCCGCTCTGGGAGCGGACATGACCGCCTACTCCGAGGCCGCCGAGCTGGCGGAGAAGGGCTTCCTGACCAGCTCCTGCTGCCCGGCCTTTGTGACCTACGTGGAGAAGTTCTTCCCCAAAATGGCGGAGCACATCTCCCACAACCCGTCGCCCATGGCCCAGATCGCCCGGTACATCAAGGAGACCGACCCCACGGGGAAGGTGGTCTTTATCGGGCCGTGCACCGCCAAGAAGATGGAGTTCCGGAAGGAGTCCGTGGCCCCCTATGTGGACTGCGTCATTACCTTTGAAGAGCTTCAGGCGCTGCTGGACAGCCAGGAGATCGAGCCGGAGAACCTGGAGGAGTCCCTTCTGGACAACGCCTCCTACTACGGACGGATCTTCGCCCGGAGCGGGGGACTTTCCGCTGCGGTGGAGGAGGCCCTCAAGGAGCGGGAGATCGACTTCGCCGTGCAGCCGGAAATCTGCGACGGCATCGAGCAGTGCAAGGTGGCCCTGCTGAAGGCGGGGCGGGGGCTGCTCCAGGCCAACTTCATCGAGGGCATGGCCTGCGTGGGCGGATGCATCGGCGGCGCGGCCTGCCTGACCCACGGCCCCAAGGACAAGAACGAGGTGGACAAGTACGGCAAGCTGGCCTTTGAAAAAGGCATCCTGGACGCGTTGACCGTGACCTCTTTCCGGAAGAAGTAAGCATAAACCCTGGATTTCGGTCCATAATTTTCCCATACGGTCCGGCGGCGGAGCTCTTAACCGGGGCTTCGCCGCTTTTCAGAGGTTACAAATGTAACAATATCATTACGACTTTTCGTCAGGGGTTGTTTTTTTTCTCTGATTTGGTATAATAAGAAGCAGAAAAGATGCGGATGCTCCATGCACCGGCGTCGCTGTTTCCACTTTTGATTCAAGGAGCCCGCTATGCCTACTACCCGTTATCTATCCTATCGCCGACGCCGCCGCAGAAAGAACCTGCGGCTGGCGCTGCTGCTGATTCTGGTCCTGCTGGCGGCCGGAGCGGCGACCTGGGTGGCTGTTTCCAGCCTCTCGCCGGCTTCGGACGCTTCCTCCGTACCGGAGGAAAGCGCTGTGTCCTCCCTTCCGGCCGAGGAAAGCAGCCTGCCGGAAAGCGAACCGACTGTGTCAGAGCCGCCGGAGGTCTCCGGTACGGCGGCGGTTTCGGACGTGTCCCAGGACCAGGTTTCGGAGCCGGAGGAATCCAGCGAGTACGTGACGTGGGTGAATTTTTCCCTGCCAGTTCCCGAAGGAAAAGAAATGGACGACGACTATTTCGACGACGCGGTGTTCATCGGCGACTCCCGGACCCAGGGATTCATCCTGTACAGCGGCCTGGCCAACGCCACCGCTTACGCGGACAAGGGGCTGTCGGTGGAATCGGCCTTTACCAAGGAATCCATCTCCGTGGACGGCAAAAAGGTCCCGGTCATGGACGCTCTGGCGGCCAACGACAGCTTCAAAAAGGTGTATCTCATGCTGGGCGTCAACGAGCTGGGGTGGAATTACGCCAACATCTTCCAGGAAAAGTACCAGAAGGTGGTCCAGCGGATCAAGGAGATCAACCCCGAGGCGGAAATCTACGTCCAGTCCATTCTGCCGGTCTCCCAGGCGAAATCCGACGGGGATAAAGTTTACAACAATCCGAGAATTCAGGAATACAATCAGCTGATAATGGAGGTGGCGGCTGAGGAGGAGGTCTACTATCTGGACGTGGCCGAGGCAGTTTCCGATGAAAACGGCGCTCTGCCTGCGGATGCGTCTACGGATGGCGTGCATTTGAACAAAGCCTACTGCCAGAAATGGCTGGCTTATCTGAAAAACCATACGGTGGAGGGCATCGGGCAGTAAGCCCGCCTGAAGCGTGGAAAGGACCGTATTATGCTTTTGAAGAAAATCGCCGCTTTCGCGGCTGCTGCGCTGGCCTGCGTATCCCTTGCCGGGTGCGGGAGCGCCAAGGATATTACCGTGGACGTCAACGCCCTGGCTGCGGAGCTCAGGGACGGCATCGCCTACCAGGACGAGCTGGAGAGCATCGACTCCGCCATGATCTCCATGGTCTACGACGTGGGCGACGAGGTGGAGGAGGCCGTGGTCTACATGGGCAGCGGCGCCACTGCCGAGGAGATCGCCGTGTTCGCCTGCAAGGACGCCGATGCGGCCAAGAATCAGGTGACGCCGGTGGTGAAGCAGCACATCGAGGACCAGATCACCTCCTTTGAGTCCTATGTTCCCGGCGAGGTGGCAAAGCTCAAGGACGCGGTGGTCCGGACCGTGGGAAGGTACGTGGCGGTGTGCGTCTCCGACGACTCCGCGGCGGCGGAAAAAATCCTGGACAAGTACATGAAATAAGGCGGAAAAAGGCGGCCGTTGGAGGGGAATCCTTCCAACGGCCGCTTTTGCGTGGAATCTATTTGGCGTTGGGGAGCTCTGCCAGGCGGATCTGTCGGGTGTGCTTGATCTCGGCCCAGACCGTGGACTTTTTCACGAAGCAGAGGAGGTTGATGGGAATCCAGGTCAGGAGGAAAAGGCCGTAGTAGCCGATGGCTTTGGCCATCCGGGCCAGGGGGCGGCGCTCCAGGAGAGTGGTGAAGAAGGCCCCCAGAAGGGTGACGGCTCCGAAGAACAGGGCCGGACGAAGCAGGGAACGCAAGGCCCAGGGCAGCAGCGTCGATGCGGTCCGGTTGGGGGTGAGCAGGACCAGGGTCATGGCCAGGGCCGCCGGGAGGATGGACAGGACCTGCATCACCGGGGCCAGGAGGAAAATGAACTGGTCCAGGGCGGTGAGGCTCCGCTCCCGGAGGGCTTTGCCCAGGAGCCGGGGGCCGTAGAGCTTCCCGCACTGGAGCAGCCCCGTGGACCAGCGCCGCCGCTGCTTCCAGGAGGGGGCGAAGGTCAGGGGGGATTCGTCGTAGAGAACGGCCTCGGGGACCCAGCGGACCCGGACGTCCTGGAGGATACACTGGGTGGTGAATTCCAGGTCCTCGGTCATGGTCTGGGTGTGGAAGCCGCCCATTTTTCGGAGGAGCTCCGCGCTGACCATGAAGCCGCAGCCGTTGATGACGGCGGAAAGGCCCCAGACGCTCCGGGGCTGGTTGTAGAACCGGCTGAGCATCCAGTAATAGACGGCGTAGCTGCCGGAGATGGGGGAGTCGTAGGGGTTCTTGCTGTCCCGGCGGCCCTGGGCGGCCTGGGCGCCGCCGCAGAGGGCGCTGTTCATGGCCCGGAGGAAGCCTTTGTCCGCCAGGTTGTCCGCGTCAAAGACGCAGAAGGCGTCGTAGCAGCCGGTTTCCAGGAGCAGGTCGAAGGCGTAGGAAAGGGCGTCGCCCTTGCAGCGGATGGGGCCGGGACAGTCGAGAATCCGGGCTCCGGCCCGGCGGGCGGCCCCGGCGGTGTCGTCGGAGCAGTTGTTGGGGAGGACGTAGACGTCGAAAAGCCCCCGGGGGTAGTCCTGGGCGAGAAGGCTCTCCACCAGGCCGCCGATGACGGATTCCTCGTTTCGGGCGGCCACCAGGATGGCGAAGCGCTTCTGAGGGGCGAAGGTCCTGGGGGTCCTCCGCCGTTTCAGGGCGGGGAGGGCCACGGTGACGTTATAAACGGCGTAGAAGATCAGCACGCAGTTGATCCCCCAGGCCAGGCTGGCGCAGAGACTGAGCAGAGTTTTCATGAGGATTCCTCCTGTCTGGTGTCGCGGGATACCGGGATGTTCTTTCAGAGAACGAGACAAGGCGGCGTTTTCCTTCGGCTTGTCCCATAATTTTCATTTTACCGGGGAGACCCTAAGTTTTTGGCAAGGAGGAGTGAAGAATTTCTTAATTGTTTCAGGAGCAGAACAGGTGCTTGCCGATGCGCTTGATCACCGGACGGCTGCGGATCCACTGATTGATGGCCCGGTCGGGGTTATAGTAGTAGATGGCCCCGCCGGAGGGGTCGGTGCCGTTCAGGGCGTCCCGGGCGGCGCGGTAGGCGGACTCCGCCACAGCTTCGTTGAACTGTCCGTCGGTGATGGCGGTGAAGGCTCCGGGCTGGTAGATGACCCCGGAGAGGGTGTCGGGGAAGGAGGGATGCTCCACCCGGTTCAGGATCACCGCTCCCACGGCCACCTGGCCGGAGTAGGGCTCGCCCCGGGCCTCGGCGGAGATGATCCGGGCCAGGAGATTGACGTTGGCCTCGGTGGCGGCGGGCTTGGAGCCGACGCTGACACCCAGGCGCTTCAGAGTCTGGGGACCGGCGATGCCGTCGGCGGTAAGGCCCTGCTGCTTCTGGAACTTCTTGACGGCGGCCTGGGTCTGGGAGCCGTAAATGCCGTCAACGGAGCCGGAGTAAAGTCCCCGGTCCTTGAGGCTTTGCTGGATGGCCTTGACCTCGCTCCCGGTGGAGCCGACCTTGGAGAGGGCGTCCACCGTGGGGGAGGGGAATGCCGTGGAGAGAACCGCCACGACCAGCAGGTTCAGAAAGACGATAACGGCGGTCTGCCGAAGCAGGCGGGTGCGTTTTTCCATTGCGATCATCCTTTCATTGGGAGAGAATTCCCGGATATTTCTAGGGTTTCCGGGAGATTGAAAAAAATGTAAGGGACGGGGTGTATTTTTTCTGTAAGGGATGGTAAAATTTCTGCGGGGACCTTGCGGCTCCGGGGCGTCTCTGCTATACTGGATGGAGAAAAACGGAGCGGAGGCGCTTTTTATGGACTGCAAAGGCATCATTTTTGATATGGACGGCACCCTGGTGGACTCCATGGGCATGTGGTATCAGCTGGGGACCATGATCCTGGAGGGGAACGGCCTGACCCCAAAAGAGGAGGATCTGAACCGGAAGGTCTGCTGGATGACCGTCCCGGAGATGAAGGAGTTTTTCGAGAAGGAATACGGCCTTTGCTGCGGCAGTCTGGAGGAGTTTGTCCGGCTGTACTACCGGGAGGTGGACAAGCGCTACGCTTCGGACATTCCGGAGAAGCCCGGCATCCGGGAGGTTCTGGAGCGGGTCCGGGCGGCGGGAATCCGGATGTGCGTGGCCACGGCCACCCGGACCTCCTCGGCGGAGCTGGTGCTGGGACGGCTGGGACTGCTGCCGTATTTTGAATTCGTCCTCTCCTGCGACGACGTAGGCAAGAGCAAGAAGTATCCCGACGTGTATCTGGAGGCGGCGCGGCAGCTGGGGCTGGACGTGTCGGAGTGCGTGGTCTTTGAGGACGCGCTCCAGGGGGTCCGGACGGCCAAGGCGGCGGGGTTCCGGGTGGCGGCCATCTACGAAAGCGCTTCGCCCTGGGAGGCGGAGGAGATCAAGGCGTGCTGCGACCGCTACATCACGGCGTATCGGGAGCTGCTGGCGTAAAAATCGCGGCGGGGAACTCTCTTGTTCCGAAAAAGGGGCAATTTCACCAAAAGACAGCGGGTTTCTTTGCGGATTTTCCATGCTGAAAAATTTGCAATCTTTTGACGAAAAAGCTATAATAAATGTATAGAAGAAGTGCGGCTTCGGCCGCCGAGTTTCAGGAACAAGAGGAGGAAATTTATGGTGCAGGAGCCGATTCATGAAATTTCCATTCCGGTGGGGTCACTGAGCCTCATCGGGATGAAGGGCTGCGAGGAGATCACCGGAAAAGTGGACAAGTATCTGGTGGACTGGCGCTCGCAGCGGCACGGAGAAATGATGAACGACGCGGACTTCATCGGCTATTGCCGGGAGACCTATCAGCTGCAGGCGGAGTGCCCCCGGTTCGGCACCGGCGAGGCCAAGGGCAGCTTGAAGGAGTCGGTTCGAGGCCATGATCTGTACATCCTTTCCGATATGTTCAACTATGGCGTGACCTACAAGATGTACGGCATGAACGTCCCCATGAGCCCCGACGACCACTACCAGGACCTGAAGCGGATCATCGCCGCCGTCAGCGGCAAGGCTCGCCGGATCAACGTCATTATGCCCATGCTCTATGAAGGCCGCCAGCACCGCCGCACCTCCCGGGAGTCCCTGGACTGCGCCCTGTGCCTCCAGGAGCTGGCCGGCATGGGCGTGGAGAACCTCATCACCTTTGACGCCCACGACGCCCGGGTCCAGAACGCCATCCCCCTGAGCGGATTTGAGAACGTCCACCCCACCTACCAGTTCCTGAAAGCCATGGTCAACAACATTCCGGACATCGAATTCGACCGGAACCACCTGATGCTCATCTCCCCCGACGAGGGCGGCATGAGCCGGTGCATGTACTACTCCTCCGTGCTGGGCGTGGACCTGGGCATGTTCTATAAGCGCCGGGATTACTCCGTTATCGTCAACGGCCGGAACCCCATTGTGGCCCACGAATTCCTGGGCGACAACGTGGCCGGGAAGGACCTGATCATCGCCGACGACATGATCTCCTCCGGCGAGTCGGTGCTGGACATCGCCGCTCAGCTGAAAAAGATGGGCGCCCGCCGCATCTTCGTCTTCGCATCCTTCGGCCTGTTCTGCGAGGGTCTGGCAAAGTTCGACGCCGCCTACGAGCGGGGCGAAATCGACCGGGTCTTCACCACCAACCTGATCTACCGCACGCCGGAGCTGCTCCATCGGGAGTGGTACATCCCCGTGGATATGTCCAAGTATATCGCCTACATCGTGGACACCCTGAACCACGACCAGTCCATCAGCAACCTGCTGAACCCGGTGTACCGCATCAACAAGCTCCTGGAGCGCAAGCGCGCCATGGAGAAGTAAGAAATTTCCGGCCCGGCGGAGGGTCTCTGCCGGGCCATTTTCTCTTGCCCATGGAATTTTTGGAAGATTTTTAAGGAATTTCAAAAAACCCTTGACAAAGCCCGCGAAACCTGGTATAATAAACCCTGTTGCTGATATGAACGATCGGCGGCAAGGAGATTCCTGTGCAGTCCCTTGCGGGTGTAGTTCAATGGTAGAATTCCAGCCTTCCAAGCTGGCTACGTGGGTTCGATTCCCATCACCCGCTCCAATCCGTGTCCGGCGGATGTTTGCGCCCATAGCTCAGCTGGATAGAGCAACTGCCTTCTAAGCAGTAGGTCTCAGGTTCGAGTCCTGATGGGCGCGCCAATTATATGGTGGGTATAGCGCAGTTGGTTAGCGCGTCAGATTGTGGCTCTGAAGGCCGTGGGTTCGAATCCCACTACCCACCCCATTTTATACACTGGGCTATCGCCAAGTGGTAAGGCACAGGACTTTGACTCCTGCATTCCGATGGTTCGAATCCATCTAGCCCAACCATCTTTTTCAATACTGGGGTGTCGCCAAGTGGTAAGGCATCAGATTCTGGCTCTGACATTCCGAGGGTTCGAATCCTTCCACCCCAACCATAAGTCCACCGTAATTTCAATAGAATTGCGGCGGACTTTTTCTACGCCCCAAAACCGCTTGAAACAAGGCATTCAGGCATATAACAAACCCCGTCATAGAGTACTTCTGCGGAAGAGTGATCCTGCCACACTGAACATGGCGGTAGAATTTTTCATAATTCGGTGGTATAATTAATTCCGATCCGACCAATTGAATAAAACACATACATAGCTGCTTGGTTTTCTTTTGAGAATCAGGCGGCTTTCTTATTTTCGGAGGCGATGAAAAATATAATTGCAAAAGTAAAATTTTGTTGATAAGGGTACTGTTTATGATATTAACTCTGTTTTGTGTTTTTCTTTAGCACCGCTCTTACACGAATCGTCAAGGGTATCATGATAACATAAAACAGTATCAGGTAAAACGGGAAAATAACCATACCGAATGTCTGACCGAGCAATCCGCAAAGTGCGGGAGCGAGCATGATTCCGATATATGCCGATGCCATTTGAATTCCGATGACAGACTGTGAAATATCGCTGCCGAAGTTTTCGGGTGTAAGGTAATTAAAATTCGGGAACAGCGGACCGTTTCCGAGTCCTATTAAAAACATTCCGGCGGCGCACAGATATACATTGCTCGGAAGAACCAAAAGCAACAGGGCTGCACCTAATACGATCTGCCCCAGCCTTATTATTTTCCAGCTATGCAATCTTGTTGCCAACACGCCGGACAAAAACCGTCCGAGAGTCAACCCGACATAGTATATCATTATAATTCGAGCTGCCTTTTCTGGGGACAAATGCTTGTATTCCACAAGAAATGTACTGCCCCATCCGCCGCAGGTGCATTCTATTGCACAGGAGGTGATAAACAGTCCGCACATCATTTTTACGCCCGGAATTTTCAATATGCTTCTAAGCGATAAGCTTTTAAATTCGGCTTCATCCGTGCTTTTTTCAGCACCGTGCACTTTATGCCATAAAGGAAGCGATATAAACAACAGCGCAGCTATGGCAAGCTGAATGATAAAAGTAATTCTGTATCCGCCTCGCCAACCGGATTTGCCTGCAATAACAAGTGATAAAATGTAGGGGCTTACGGATACGCCGACGCCGTAAAAGCAATGCAGAAAGCTCATATGTGTTGCGGAATAATGCAGAGCAACATAGTTATTCAGTGCTACATCTATTGAGCCGGCGCCGATGCCGAGTATAACAGATAAAAAGCACATCACCCATAAATTCGGCGCAAAAGAATAGCCAAGTAAGGCAATCGCTGTCAGAAGCGTGCTGTATGCCGAAACCTTATTGGTTCCGAGCTTGGCGATTACTTTAGAGCTGATAATGCTTGATATAACAGTTCCGCATGACACTATGACCGTAACAAAGCTTCCGAATGAAAAAGGCAGACCGAAGTCGGAGTATATGGCAGGCCAAGCCGTACCGAAAAGCGAGTCCGGTATCCCCAAGCCGATAAAAGCGATATATATTATAATCAACAATACTGTCGCCATAGAATGCTCCCCTGCAGCTTGCAAAAAAATTATGTTTTTTGAACTCTGAATATCAAGAATTATACTACAAGTCAATCAATAAATCAATAAAAACGAATAACAATGAAAGGACTGAACGATATGAGTAAAAGGAAAATCAGACTGCTTGCCGATTATGTTGTCCGGCAGATATTCGATTGCGTAGCGGTAGAGTCAAAAGCGAAAATCAAGGTGGTCTTTATCGGAGGCACCGAAATCGAAATGACGCTGTAAAAAAACTTGAAAACAGAAACGGAGTAATGTAAAATGATTGTGCCGAGAGTGTTCAAATCAAGACAGCGAAAACGCAAAAACATCTCTATTGTCCTGTCTTCACAACGATCGACAAGTATCGAAAGGTGCTTGTCGATTTTGCTTTTTCGGTAGGAATCGGGCTTGGCAAAAACGAAAGCGCGCAGCGGGAAAACTGCGCGCTTTTTGCTGGATTTTTGGGTGCTGGTCGGGTCGCTTCCGGGTGCCCGCAGGGTCATCGACGGGTCACGTCGATGGTGGTGGTCAGGGCGAAGGTTTTGCCGGAATCCTGGAAGCGCATCCGCCGGGCGAAATCCTTTTCGTTCCGTTCATTCATCACCGGGACGAAGTCCAGGGCGAAGGGGCGGTCGGCGGCGATGCGGATGAGCAGGTCCTCGCTGAGCTGGAGAAGGGCGTTTTCCTCTGGCAGCTCTTTCAGGTCCCGGCGGCAGAGGTGGGTATGGAGCTGCCAGGTCAGGGGGCGGTCGGACTCGGCGGAATCCTCGATGGTCAGACGGTTGTCCGTCAGGAGCAGACGCCGGGTCCAGGTGTAGGAGCGGTCCCCATTGGAGACCCGGCTGCGGAGGGTCAGGGTCCCCTGGACCGGGTCAAAATCCGTCATTTCCTGGCGGATGGAGCCGCCCTCCACGGGGCAGTCCGGGCTGAACAGCAGGTTGTGGGCCTGGGCGGAACGCAGGTAGCGGTAGAAGTCCCAGATGTCGTAGCTGCAGCAGCCGGAATCCACGATCACCGGCAGCTTGTCCGCGTAGAGAAGAATCTGGGGGCGGCCGGCGTGCTGGTGGCCGTCCAAGTACTCCATGGCGTCGGCGTAGAGGGTCAGGCAGCCCTTCCGGAGGACGGCGGTGTGGCTCTCCGGGCCCATCTGGCTGGTCCGGGCGGGGCGGGGGAAGTCGATGAGGGCGGCGGCCCGGCGGAGGTCCGCCTCGGCGTCCAGGGTGTAGGAATCCGAGATCGTCGGCGCGTGGCCGTCGGGGGTACACATCTGCCAGAGCCAGGCGTACTGATTCTTCACGCACTCCTCCAGGCCGGGGATCAGGGGCAGATCGTTGCGCTTTAGGAGCAGCAGCGTTTCCAGGTAGAGCCGGGCGATGAAGTGGCTGTAACTGGGGCTGTCCTCGTTGCTGGCACCGTCGGGGTAGATGGCGTTCATGTTCATCTCCACGGTCTCGCAGCCCGCCCGGAGGTAGTCCGCGGAGGACTGAAACTCGGGGAACAGGGCCCCGGCCATGACCAGGGCCAGGCCGATCTGGAGGACGTGGTTGCCCTCCAGGCCCCGGCGGAGGCGGTTCTGGGCTTCCTCATAAAGGTGCCGGACGTGGAGCTCCACGAAGCGGTAGAGGTACTCCCAGGTCTCCCGGTCGAAGGGGGCTTCCTGGAGCATGAACATTCCGTGCATCAGGGAGAGGGACCGCCACGCCGCCTGCATGTCCCGCCAGACCATGTCGGTTTTCAGGTAGTCCACGTCGTCCGCAAAGGGCTGGTAGGGGTGGGCGGCGTCCCAGGCGCGGACCAGCTCCAGCCATTTGTCGGCGTAGGTCCGGTCCCCGGTTTTCAGGAAGGCCTGGGCCAGGGGGAGGGTCATGTACAGCCGCTGGGGCCAGATCTGCCACTCGTATTTGGGGGTGAAGCCGGTGCCTGCGGTGTAGGCGAAGGAGCTTTCCAGGCTGAATTTTCCCCGGAAGGTGAAGGCGTCAAAAAGCCTGCCGGACATGGTCAGCTCCCGGATGTCGTCGCCGTTGGCGGTGCCCAGGATGTCCTTGGCGAAGTTGTGGGCCCCGCCGTCCAGGACGAAATAGGGAAAAATGGGTTCCTCCATCAGGGCTTCCCGGGGGTAGATGTAGAAAACGCGGCGGGTCTCGCCGAAGATTTCCGAAGCGTAGGGGCGGTCAAATTCACAGCCGGTGTGGAGCATAGGGATTCCTGCCTTTCTCTGCAAAAAATGTGTTATGCTACGGTTATAGCACACTTTTTCCTGTATTTCAAGGCTTTTGGGGAAACCGTCGATTGGGATGCGATTTTGTTGATTGGCTTATTCCCCCGGAACCAGGCGGATGCGGCGGCCACGGCCCTGGTAGGCCGGCGGCGTCACGTACTGCCGGACGCCGGAGGACAGCAGGTCCTCATGGGGAAAGTGGAGGTGGCCGGTGAAAACGCCCAGGAGGTTGGGCAGCGTCTCCGCCAGGCGGCAGAATTCCAGGGTGCTTTCCGTGGGGACCGGGGCGGTGCGCTGGCGGTAAAGCTCCGGCGGAGCGCCCAGGAGGATGGGGTCCTCCCAGGCGTCCATGGTGTCCGCCAGGAGGGTGGGCAGGTACAGGGGAATGTGGAGGAACAGCAGACAGGGCGCGCCGTCTGCCGTCTGTTCCCGGAAGAAGCGGAGGGCATCCTCGCTGATCTGGTATTCCGAGTCGTCCAGGCCGATGAGCCGGACGCCGTCCAGCTGGCAGACGCCGTAACCGGTTCTGGGGTCCAGGAAAGCGCCAAGGACCTCCAGGTCGCCGTCCTCCCGGGCGGAGCGGCCGTTGATCCAGGTGCGGCTCCAGTCGTGGTTGCCGGTGATGTAGAGGTAGGGCGTTTTGGAGGGATTGAGGAGGCCGTCCAGGGTCTCCCGGTTGATGGCCGTGGGGGCGTCCAGGATGTCGCCGGTGAAGACCAGGCAGTCGGCTCCCTCCGCGGCCTTCAGGGTCAGGCGGAAGGCTTCGGCAGGGGGGAGGTTCATCCCGACGCGGCCGAAACCGCCGGTGCGGTCCTCCTCCACCTCCCGGGTGTAGGCGGAGTCCCGCTGGTCGGAAAGGGTCATGTGGGCATCGGTGATCTGCATCAGGGTCAGGGGCCGGGGCAGGCCCGGGGCGGTCAGGGTGGTTTCTTCCCAATGGATTTGTGGGGTCATGGCGGTGTCTCCCTTCTTTTTCTGGGTCCAGTATAGCATAATGCGGAGCGATAATCAATATTTTTCCGTAAAAATGAGTTTTTCTCCGAAAATCTTGTCAAAACCCCTGGGGGCTGGTATAATGGAGGCAGTATCTGGAAGGGCGGCGGAATTATGCCATGTTATCTCATTGATCTGGACGGGACGATTTACCGGGGGAGGGAGGTTCTGCCCGGGGCCGCCGCTTTTGTGGAGGCACTGGAGCGGGCCGGAAGGCCATATCGGTTCCTGACCAACGCGGCGGAGCGGAACCCCCGGGAGATCGAGGGGACTTTAAGGCGGATGGGGGTCCCGGCTCCGGAGGGGGCGGTGGTCTCCGCGGCCCATCTGGCGGTGGACCTGCTCCGGGAGCTTTCCGGGGAGGAGCATCCCCGGGCGGCGGTTTTCGGCACGGAGTTTTTCCGGGAGTTCTGCCGCCGGGAGGGGCTGGTCCTCACGGAGGAGGGGCCGGACTTTCTGCTGATGTCCTTTTCCGAGGAGCTGACCATGGGGGACATCCGCCGGGCCTGCGGGCTGATCCGCCGGGGGGCGCGGTTTACGGCCACTCATCCCGACCGGCTGATCCCCGGGGAGGGCGGGCTTCTGCCCTACATGGGCGGGATCCTGGAGGCCATGACCGCCGCCACCGGGGTGGAGCCCATCATCGCCGGGAAGCCGTCGGGGCATATCCGGGGGTACTTCACCCGGCTGTTCGGGTGTCCGGCGGGGGACATCCGGATGGTGGGGGACCAGCTGGAGACCGACATGGCGCTGGCCCGGAACTGCGGCTTTGAAGCCTGGCTGCTCCTGACCGGCAGCACCTCTCCGGAGGAGGCCGCCCGGCATCCCGGGGAGTTCGACCGCTGTTTTGCGGGAATGGGTGAAGTTTTGGAGGAGTGTTTATGAATCGCGCCGACTGTCTGCCGTATCTTCGCAGCCTGCTGCCCTCGCTGAAGGGGGTGGAGCGGCGGCTGGGGGAGTATCTGGCGGAGAATCCTGAGGAATTTCTGAACCTGACCACGGCTCGGCTGGCGGAAAAGCTGGGGGTCTCGGAGGGGAGCGTCAACCGGTTCTGCCGGAGGATGGGGTGCAGCGGGTTCCCGGACCTGAAGCTCTGGGTGGCCCAGAGCCTTTCGGAGCAGAAGCGGTTTGTACTGGGGGACATCGCCGTGGACAGCGGCGGGGACGCTTTTTCCGTGGCGGGGCAGGTGTTCCGGGCGGTGGAGCGGGTTCTGCAGGAGACGCGGAATCTGCTGGACCCGGAGGCCCTCCGGCAGGCGGTGGAAAAGCTCCGGTCCGCCAGCCGGGTGGAGCTGTACGGGTTGGGGACCTCCGGGCCCATTGTGGAGGACGCCTACTACCGCTTCATGCGGATGGGGCGGAAGGCGGCGGCCTGCGTGGACCCCCACATCATGACCGTCTCCGCCAGCCAGCTGGAGCCGGGGTGTCTGGCCATTGCGGTCTCCCACACCGGGCGGTCGGTCCAGACCGTGGAGGCGCTGCGTCTGGCCCGGGAGCACGGGGCGGACACCTTGTGCATCACCAGCTACGCGGGGTCGCCCATTACCCGGTTCGCGGACATTGCGCTGATCACGTCGCCCGGCGGCGACGGGGTCCACGAGGCCACGGCGGCCCGGATGGCCCACATTGCGCTGCTGGACAGCCTCTGCGTCTCCATGGCCATGGAGGACGGTCCGGAGGCCGCCGCCAAGGAGCGGGAGCTGCGGGAATTGCTGGAGCGGCAGAGGTGCTGATTTTGTTGAAGCTGCACCCTCTGGGGCACCCACGGGTCAGGTAGCCATAGGCAGTGTCCGTGATTCCGTATAGCCCGTAGTCCGGATAGATATGCTCAATTTCCTCCGGCAGCTTATTTTTCAGATCATATCCTGTGCCGCCGCAGATCACGGAATCGGCGTTGTATACATCGTATGTGTCCCGGCTGTATGTATCATCGAACACCTTGGATTTGTATACGATATCGTAGTGAATCAAATTCCCGATCCACCATTCCACATTATCGCCTTGTGCCATGCGGATAGCTTCATCAGGGCTAAGTTGGGGAAATTATGGCCGTCTACGTCAATCAGGCCGACTTTCATACTCTCCTCCAATCCACGTCGTCACAAGCGGCGGCATCTCTTTCCTGTACCCTCTCTCCCGGAACGCCCGGGAAATCGCATCCTCATACCTTCCGCAGGCCAGGGCGACCCGGATGAGGCTGTACCCTTCCAGATACAGCTCCCATGCCCAGTCCACCCAGTCCGGGCAGTCCGCCGGAATGGGCTTTGGCTTCGGCAGCTCGTAGGCGTACCCGCTGCGCTGTACCTTCCTGCAGAGGCCCCCAGCGGGCAGCACAAGGGCCTTTGCAATGGCGTCCCATCCGTACCCCATCCGGTGCTTCCACGCCGCCCAGCGGAGCTCTGCATCGCTGTATTCCCGTCTCACGGCTCCACCTCCAGCAGCGCCAGAAGCTCATGGGCCATCTCCACGGCCTGCTTAGCCGTCAGCCGCAGCACCGGTTCCTGGCGGACGTAGGCCAGCACCCCGCCCGACGGCGCGATTGCCACCCTGTCCAGCCCCGCCTCGTAGAGGTAGTGGAGCCCCTTGACCTCGCTTTCTGCCGTCAGGATGTCGGGGTAGCGGCTTTCCACCTGGATCAGCGTCTTTTCCGTCATGGTTGATTCCCTCCTGCCGGTATTGTCTCGATCCTGACATAGATTCCCGGGACCTCCGCCCAGAACTTCTCGACGATCTCCGAAGCTACCAGCGCATCGTCTTTCCAGAAGCCCTCTGCTGTCATGCAGTCTTTCAGGAGCTTCTGGAGGTTGTCGGTGTCGGGCTTGGTGATCCGGTATTCGCCGTTTTGGTGCCGGCCTTTGGGAAAGCACCACTTGACCACCAGGCGAAGCCCTGTGACCAATGGCTCGTCCGGCCGGTAGGCATTCAGATGCGCCCGGAGCTTCTGCCTGGCGTCTGCCAGAGCAGGAGGCTCATAGAACACCGGCCGTCCCTTTACCACCCGCACCTGCTTTTCCTGATGGGTCACGGTGGGCGGGATCATAGCCATGAAAAATTCAAGCATCTTCGTCACCCTCTGGGCTAAAGTCAACGCCAACCCATTTTCCAGTATCCGGGTCATAAACCACATCACCCGACTGTTTGACACGGTTCCAAATGAATTTCAAAACATCCGGCTGCTTGACAAGCCACCAGAGAACTCGGCTTTTCAAAATATCAAAAGTTTCTCCGGGGAGCGAATGAAAGAGCGGCGGCATTTTTCTAGCAATGCTTAACAACTGATTTTTTCGTTTTGCCATTTTGCTCATCCTTTTCTTGCTTTTGTCTTAAATTTGCCTTTTGTCAAGGGAAGGGGAAGGAAGGAGTCGTGCGAGAGCTTACGCACGACTTCCTTTCCCCCTTGACCCGTGAGGGACAAAAGACAATGTATATTTATATATACGTTTTTGTCCCTGTCCCGGACAAAAACGGAAATCGCGTTTTTGTCCCTCTCCGGGACAATTTTTGAGGGACAGACAAAAACGCGTTTTTGTCCCTGAGAGACAGGGACAGGGACAGACAATTTCCGTTTTTGTCCCTCTTAAAAAAGACATTTTCTGCGACTTTGTATTCTGTAGAAGCACACATTACTTGCGGCAGAAACAGCAGAATTAACACAATCTTGCTTTTTGCGACTGCTCATCAAGAACTCGCGGCAGCCTTTTTCCCGATTTTCCCATCCTCGATCCAGAACCCTCCGTGCTCCTGAACACGTCTTCGGGCGGTCTTTTCGCTGACCCCCATGTACTCGGCCAGGCTCTCCGTGCTGACGGAACCATCGATCATGCAAGCGTCAAAAGCGGTCTCTACCGACACCTTCCGGTCCTTCTGGCGGTCGTTTTTGGGCTTCCGTTTTTCGATTGCCCGCTGCCAGGAGGGCTTTTCTTCCTCCGGGCAAACATCCGCCAGAGAGCCGCTGGCGTCGCTTTTATGCACCGGGTAATCGAACCAGAGGTTCAGGTCCTTGAAGGGCGGAAACTCCCGCAGCGTGGCAGACAGCCGCCATGCCGTCCGGGAATCCGCCGCCTTTTCGGCAGCCGAAGCCTCCGCCTGAATGACCGGAAATTCCTCCGGCAGGAGCTTCCGGCAGGCTTCCAGCATGGCAGAGCCGCTGCACAGGTCGTCCTGGCTTACCTCGTCTTCCAGGTCATGGCGGCTGATTGCCTTGCTGCAGACCGCCGCAGCGGCCTTCTGACGCTCCTGCTTTTTGATAGCGTCGGATAAAGGCAACTCGATCAGGTCCAGCAGCGCGTCGGGGTCTCTGGCGAACACGCCGGAGCCGGATGCGCGGTCCATGGAGCGCTTGCCGCCCTGTGCGCCTTTGGAATGGTGGTGGCAGTAGATCACGGCGCAGCCAAGCTCCGTGCAGACCTTGTCGAACTGGTTGCAGAAAGCCGCCATCTGGTCGGCGGAGTTTTCGTCACCGGTGATCACCTTGTAGATGGGGTCGATGATCACGGCAATGTAGTGCTTTTTGGCCGCCCTGCGGATCAGCTTCGGCGCCAGCTTATCCATGGGTACCGACTTTCCCCGAAGGTTCCAGATGTCGATGTTCCGGATTTCCCTAGGCTGCCACCCCAGCGCCTCGTAGACATCCTTGTAACGATGGAGACAGGACGCCCGGTCCAGTTCCAGATTGACGTAGAGGACCCGCCCCTTGGCGCAGGGAAAGCCCAGCCAGTTCCGCCCTTCGGCTAAAGCAATGGACAGCTCGATCAGCGCAAAGGATTTTCCCGCCTTGGACGGTCCGGACAGCAGCATCTTGTGTCCTTGTCGCAGAACCCCCTCAATGAGAGCCGGAGAAAGCTCCGGCAGATTCGCCCAGGAATCCGCCATGGTCTCAAACTCCGGCAGGTCGTCGTTGACGCTTTCCACCCATTCTTTCCATGTGACCCAGTCTGCTTTTCCCAGATTGGTGGCAAGGATACATTGCTTCTGACCGTCCCGAGTGACGCCGGGCATCCGGGAAAGGCGGGACGGATTGCAGTTCTGCCGGTCCAGCTGCAGGCCGTTTTTCTGGCAGACCTGGTAGAGATAATCCACCCGCTGCCGGTACTCGCTGTAGCTTCCGGCGTCCACCCGGACAATGGCGTGAAGGCTTTTCCCGCCGGAATAGACCAGCGCCGCAACCGGCAGCTCCAGTTCCCGGATCAGGGCGTTCTGGCGGGGAAGCTCCATATTGTCGCACTCCACCAAAGCGTAACGGAAATCGGTGACGTTTTCGTTCTTGCATCCTTGTCCGTCCAGAGGATTGAAGCGGATCCAGGCCCCCGCTTCCGGCTTGTAGTCGCCGATTACCGCGCCGATGTCCCCGCCGCAGTGAGAAAGGGCCTCGATCAGTTCCCCGGCCGTCCGGTCCCAGCAGCCTTTGGTGGGCAGGTACTTCCCATCCTCCCTCTGGTAGCTGTCCGTGACGTAGCCGACGTTTTCCCCGGCTTCAAAGAGGGTCTCCAGATACAGGGTCAGCTGCTGGACGGGGTCCCAGTCCTTGGGAAACTGAATCTCGGTGTCCTCTACCCAGGCAGGCTTTAAAATTTGCAGATCGTCCTGTTGAATCTCATCATTCCAGTCAAGCTCGCGGCCCCCTGAATCCGGCTGCCAGCCGGCGTCCTTTGCCATCTGGACAATGGTCCCGCCGGTGACAGGGGACGGGTTCCCGGCAAAGCTATTCCACTTCTTTTCACATTCGTGGGGGTGATACCGCCGGGAATCCCTGGCGCTCCATGCGTCCCAAACTGATGCCGAATACCCTTCTTCCCGCAGCGCCATGCCTACGGCGACCCATTGGGAGTAGTCGCAGACGGCGGGGTCAATGAAATCCAGCAGCGGGATCAGGTCCAGCTTTCGCTCCAATCCGAAGCGCCTCCTTCCGGCTTATATTCTTTGGGGATGAGCCCACGCGGGACCCTCCAGTTGTTGTTCGCAATGCGGTCGATCAGGCGCTTTGCCTCGGAGAATTGCCACGTCCCCACATGAAGAAATCCATATTTTTCCAAGCAGCGAATTTGCTTTGGGGTGGTAAGCCCCGCCGCCCGTCGAGAATCCAGCCGTTCCAGCAGCTTGGAAGCCTTTCCGGCGTTGTCTACAGCGTCCGGCAGAATTCCCAGCTTTTCGAGCCTTGCCAGCTGCTTTTCGCTGGCGGGAGCCTGCTCCCACCCGAAGGATGGGACATACCCCGCCAGATCCTCCGCCTGAATGGACATTTCATATTGCAGCGGATCCACCAGCTGCCGTTTTCTCCGGCGCATTTCCGCCAGCTGCTTGGCAAGGGCTTCTTCCCGCTGGGCGACTACGTCCTCGGCAGCCTGCTTTTCCGCTGCTTCCAGATCGACGGCAGCCCCGGATTCCGCCAGATTCTCCGTCATTTTTTCGGCTACCTCCGGGCTTTCGCAGATCAGATGAGCCGGCCGGCAGAGCTCAACTTTGCAAAGAAATCATTCGATACAAAAAGCTGGGCGAGGTGCTCCGCAGGAACAAGGATATCGACTATTTGGAGTTGCAGGATATGTCGACATTCGTGTGCTGACGATCAGCGACCTGCAGACTGTCGTCGATGAGCAGGCGCCGACCTACTACCCGG
>CAKTCT010000027.1 GCA_934539585.1 uncultured Oscillospiraceae bacterium
GTCATCTGTTTATCCATAATTTCATTATATCACATTTGGCACTATCTCGCTCCTTTTTCTGTGCGGTGTTGCCTTAGGTTTGCTGACGGGCAGCTTATGCTCCCGCAGTTTCTTCTTCCTTGAGCATCTCCTTGACCTTCATCAGCCGGATGACGCTGCTGCGCTCGCTATCCTCCAGCTTCATGGAGATATACCGGATGTTCTTCTTCGTCTCGGGGATCATGACGTGCTCCAGGGCGTTGACCCGGCGGCGGGTCTTTTCGATCTCGTCGGCCAGCATGGCGCAGGTTTTCTCTACCTGGGCCAGCTCGATGAGCTTGGGCATGAGCCCGGCCAGGTCCAGCACCGCGCCGTCCAGCTCCGCCGAGGTGAAGGCAAAGCTGTACGGAAGCTCGCTGATCTCGCCGCCGCCCTCCCCGGTGAAGGTGGGGACGCTGACGCCCATGATGTTCCGGCTCCCCACTTCCAGGGTGACGCCGGCTCCGGCCTCGGAGAGCAGGGCTTCGCCGATGTCCTCGCTGCCCATCCGGGCGGCTGCAATGGCCACCCGCCGCATGTCGGCAGACAGGGCCGCCTCCACCTCTTTCCGGAGCTCCCGGTTCCGGCGGATGCAGAGCATGAACTGGCGCACCATCTCATCCCGCTTGTCTTTTAGGAGCTTGTGGCCCTTGACGGCGGTTTTCAGGCGCTTTTTCTGCCGGGACAGCTCCATCCGCGTGGGATTGACTCGCGTTGCCATGGGCCCTTACTCCTTTTCCGTGGGATAGTATTTATCCAGGTACTCGTCCTTGATACGCTTGAGCTCGCTGCGGGGCAGGATGCCCAGGAGCTTCCAACCGATATCCAGGGTCTCCTCGATGCTGCGGTCGGTGTTGTAGCCCTGGGAGACGTACTCCTTCTCAAAGGCGTCGGCGAACTTGGCGTAGAGCTTATCGGTATCCGACAGCGCCGCGTCGCCCAGGATGACGGCCAGGTCCTTTGCTTCCTTACCGCGGGCGTAGGCGGAGAACAGCTGGTTCATGACGCCGGAGTGGTCCTCCCGGGTCTTGCCCGCGCCGATGCCCTTATCCTTCAGACGGGACAGAGAAGGCAGCACGTCGATGGGGGGCACAACGCCCTTCAGGTGCAGCTCCCGGGACAGGATGATCTGGCCCTCGGTGATGTAGCCGGTCAGGTCGGGGATGGGGTGGGTCTTGTCGTCCTCGGGCATGGTCAGGATGGGAATCTGGGTGATGGAGCCCTTCTTCCCCCGGATGCGTCCGGCCCGCTCGTAAAGGGAGGCCAGGTCGGTATACAGATAGCCCGGGTAGCCCCGGCGCCCGGGAACCTCTTTCCGGGCGGCGGAGATTTCCCGCAGCGCCTCGGCGTAGTTGGTGATGTCCGTCAGGATGACCAGGACGTGCATCCCCAGCTCGTAGGCCAGGTACTCGGCGCAGGTAATGGCCATACGGGGGGTGGAAATCCGTTCCACCGCCGGGTCGTTGGCCAGGTTCATGAACAGCACGGCGCGGTCGATGGCGCCGGTGCGGCGGAAGTCCTTGATAAAGAAGTCGGCTTCCTCAAAGGTGATGCCCATAGCGCCGAAAACCACGGCGAACTTCTCGTCGGTGCCCCGGACCTTGGCCTGGCGGGCGATCTGGGCCGCCAGCTGGGCGTGGGGCAGGCCGGAGCCGGAGAACACCGGCAGCTTCTGTCCCCGGACCAGAGTGTTCAGGCCGTCGATGGCCGAAATGCCGGTCTGGATGAATTCTGCGGGGTAGTCCCGGGCCGCCGGGTTGATGGGCGAGCCGTTGATGTTCAGGGACTCCTCGGGGATGATCTCCGGGCCGTTGTCAATAGGGCGGCCCATACCGTCGAAGACCCGCCCCAGCATGTCGGGGCTGACCTTCAGCTCGATGCCGTGGCCCAGGAACCGGGCCTTGGAGTCGGCGATCCGCAGGCCCTGGGCGCTTTCAAACAGCTGCACCATGGCCTTGTCGCCATTGACCTCCAGCACCTTGCCGACCCGGATGTCTCCGCCGGCTTCCTCAATCTCCACCAGCTCGTCGTACTTGACGCCCTCAACGCCGTCAACCAGCATCAGGGGCCCTACGACCTCGCGGATGGTCTTATATTCCTTACGCATGGTCCCGATCCTCCTCCATCAACGCTGCATACTCATCCTCCAGCTCCTTGGAGATGGCGGCGAACCGGCTGTCCCACTGGTCCTCGGGGACCCGTTTCATACGGCCGATCTGCTCCAGGACCGGCAGCTTCATCACGGCCTCGAAGGGAACCTCGGCGGCCACCGCTTCCTCGCCCTTGTGGTACCATTCCAGAATCAGGTGGAGCATCCCGTACTGCTTGGTGGGAGAGGTGTAGGTGTCCACATCGTCGAAGGCGATCTGGTGCAGATAGTCCTCGCGGATGGACCGGGCCGCTTCCAGGGTCATCCGGTCTTTGACAGCCAGGGCGTCCACGCCTACCAGCCGGACCACTTCCTGGAGCTCGGCCTCCTCCTGGAGGATCCGCCGGGTCTCCGCAACCTGGGTGGACCAGCCGGCAGCCACGTTCTGGTCGAAGTATTCTGCCATGGACTCGCTGTACAGGGAGTAGCTGGTCAGCCAGTCGATGGCCGGGAAGTGCCGCTTATAGGCCAGGTCCGCAGACAGACCCCAGAAGACCTTGACGATCCGCAGGGTGGCCTGGGAGACCGGCTCGGAGGTATCGCCGCCGGGAGGCGACACGGCGCCGATGGCCGAGACCGCGCCGTAGCGCTCCTCAGAGCCGATGCACCGGACGAAGCCCGCCCGTTCGTAGAATTCCGCCAGACGGGAGCCCAGATAGGCGGGGTAGCCTTCCTCGCCGGGCATTTCCTCCAGACGGCCGGACATTTCCCGCAGCGCCTCGGCCCAGCGGGAGGTGGAGTCGGCCATGATGGCCACCCGGTAGCCCATATCCCGGAAGTATTCCGCGATGGTGATGCCGGTGTAGATGGACGCTTCCCGGGCCGCAACGGGCATGTCGGAGGTGTTGGCGATGAGCACCGTCCGCTTCATCAGGGAAAGGCCGGTCCGGGGGTCATGAAGCTCCGGGAACTCCCGGAGCACGTCGGTCATCTCGTTGCCGCGCTCGCCGCAGCCCACGTAGACGATGATGTCGGCGTCGGCCCACTTGGCCAGCTGGTGCTGGACCACGGTCTTGCCGGAGCCGAAGGGCCCGGGGATGGCCGCGATGCCGCCCTTGGCGATGGGGAACAAGGTGTCGATGACCCGCTGACCCGTGACCATGGGCTCGCCAGGGGCGATCTTCTCCGCCGTGGGACGGCGGCGGCGCACCGGCCACCGCTGGAGCATGGAGACGTCCACCACAGAGCCGTCGTCCTTCTTCACACGGGCGATGGGCTCGGTGATGGTGGCTTCGCCTTCAAAAATCCACTCCACGGTTCCGGAGAGCCGGGGGGGCATCATGATCTTATGTTCCACAGCCGGGGTCTCCTGGACCGTGCCCAGGACGTCGCCGCCGATGAGCTTGTCGCCCACCCTGGCCACAGGGGCGAAGGCCCATTTCTTCTCCCGGTCCAGCTTGGGGACCTCGATTCCCCGGGTGATCCGGTCGCCGGCCTGGTCGTAGATCACGTTCAGGGGGCGCTGGATGCCGTCAAAAATGCTTTCGATGAGTCCGGGAGCCAGCTCCACGGACAGGGGCTCGCCGGTGCTGTAAACCGGTTCGCCGGGGCCTAAGCCCGCTGTTTCCTCGTAGACCTGGATGGAAGCCTTGTCGCCCCGGAGCTCAATGACCTCGCCGATGAGGCGCTTTTCACTGACCCGGACCACGTCGAACATCTCCACGTCCGACATGCCGGTGGCGACGATCAGGGGGCCTGCCACCTTGAGGATGGTCCCGCAGCGGACTTCGCCGGTCGTATTGGGATTTCCCATACCCTTATCGGTTCCCTCCGAAAGCGGCGGGAACCTCCTCCTTTTCACGTTATTGCAGATCCATGCCCACTGCCTTGTAGATGTTCTGCTGGATCTGCTCCATCCCAAAGCCCTGGGAGCCGCGGCTTCCGGGGATGGGGATGATGGCGGGGAAGGTCCGGGACTGATACCGGGCCAGCTCCTCCGGGACCAGCCTGGCCAGCTCCTCGGTGAGGTAGATCACCGAACAGCCCGCCTTCGCCAGCCGGTGGATGGCCTTGGCCGTATCCTCCGCCGTCTCCGCCGCAATGGTCTGGACGCCCAGGACGCGGAATAGCATGATGGACTCCCGGTCGCCGATGACCGCCAGGGTCCCTTTGGCTGCTTCGCTGCTCATAAACGTCCTCCTTCCCACAACAAACGGTATAAACCGATGTAGATATTACATTTTCTCCGCAAACAGCACCCGGAGCTGCCGGGCTTCGGTCTCCCGCTGCATCAGGTAGCAGACGATGGGGCCGATGCTGAAGGCCGAGTCGTCGCCGTTCTTCAGAAGGGCGATGCGCTCCTCGGTGAAGCGCTGCTCCGCCTGGGTGATGTCGCCGCTCTGGAGGTAGTCCCCCAGGACCCGGTCGATGGCGGAGGCGTTCTCCCCCTTGGCCAGAGCCGCGGAAAGACCCTCCGCCGGAACGGTCAGCGCCGCCGGGAAGGTCTCCGCCGGAATGGTCCCGCCGGGAAGCAGCACCGTTTCCAGCTTTTCGCCGTCCCAGTGGAGCCGGACGGCCCGGAGGGTGCTCACCACATTGGTGAAGTCCACCTGGGCCTCAAAATACCGGCTGAGCAGCGGATTTTTCTTCTTCTTCAAAACCTGCCGGATGTGCTCGAAAACCGCCCGGTCCACCGCCGCGCTGAAGCGGAGGAGGTCCGGGTACTCCTTTTCCAGCACCGCCCCGAAAGCCGGGGGGAGCATGGAGTACTCGCCGTTTTCGATGCAGATCCGCAAAAGCTCCGGGGAGATGGTCCCCCCGTCCACCAGCAGCCGGGACACGTCCTGGCCCAATACCCTGCCCTTATAGATGGCCTTGATATTGTGGGCGTCGGTGGGGAGCAGGAACAGGTCCGTCCAGGCCGGCTCCGGGGAAAGCTCCGCAATGACGCGGTGGGTCTCCTCCGTTTCCGCCCGAATCAGCTGCTCCGGATCCGCTTTTGCGCCGGGCTTTCCGCCGCCGTAGCCGCTTTCGGCCAGAAGGCGTGCGGCGTCCTCCCGGCTGGCCTCCCGCAGGCGCACCCACTTGCCGGAATCCAGCAGCCGGGTCTCCAGAACCTTGATGCGCCCGACCGCAAAGGGATAACTCACTTGCGCCATACCTGCAAAACCCTTTCTTTCACCAATTTCCGGCCCTTACTTGTAGAGGATGTGGTAGATTTCCCGCTCGCAGTCCTCCCGGACCAGGGAAAGCAGCATCTCAAAGGAGCCGTTGACGTCGTATTTCTCGCCGGACAGCAGCACGCCGCCCCGGATCTTCGCCGGGGTCTCCGACAGGGTCAGCCCGCCGGGGAGGCCCTTGGCCTCCAGGGCTTTGTTCAGCCGGTCCAGCAGGAACTGACGGTAACGGGGCATGTCCTCCGCCGGGACCGACAGGACCTCCCGGCCAGTTTCGGCGGATTCTAAGACGATGTGCTGGATCAGGGCCGCCCACCGGTCCTCCGGCAGAGCGGCCAGCTGGTCCAGGGCCTGGGAAAAGGCTTTGTCCAGGACCTCCCGGCGGGAGGCCAGGGTGTTTTTCCGGGTTTCCAGACCAGCCATGAGCCGTTCGCGGCGTTCCACGTCTGCCGCGGAGGCTTTGGCGCTGCGGAGAATCTCCTCCGCTTCGGCGGAGGCGGCGTCGGTGATCTGCTTTGCGGCAGCCGCGGCGCGGTCTTCGCCCTGTTTCCGGATGGAAGCGGCTTCCTCCGCCGCGTTCTTCCGGATCTTCTCAATAATCGCTTCTGCTCCCAAGGGAACTCCTCGCTTTCTGCAAACGCTGTGTTACACCGGGATGCCGACAAAGACCAGCAGGACGGAGACCAGCAGGGCCAGAATGGCGTAGGTCTCGACCAGAGCGGTCATGGTGATGCCCTTGGCGGAAGCGTCGGGCTGCTTGGCGGTCATGTGGATGGCAGCCACGGCGGCTTTGCCCTGGCTGATGGCGGAGAGCAGGCCCACGATGGCCATGGGCAGCGCGGCCACGAAGAAGGCCCAGCCCTGGTGAGCGGACAGCGCCACGGGGCTGCCGCTGAGAAGGCCGGTGCGGACCATGATCAGAACGGCGGTCAGGAAGCCGTAGATGCCCTGGGTGCCGGGAAGGGCCTGGAGCACCAGGAGCTTACCGAAAAGCTCGGGCTTTTCCGAGACGACGCCGGCAGCGGCCTGGCCGCCGATCTGAACGCCGTATGCGGAGCCGATGCCGGGGAGAACCGCGGCGAGAAACGCGCCGATAATCGCAATTACGAGACCTGTTGTCATGTTAGTTTCCTCCTTGATTTGTATCGTTTTGGTCGACGACCTCCACATAGCGGGGATCGACTTTCAAAGGACGGAAGGCGTAGCCGCCGCCCTCATAAAACTTGTTGAAGAACTCGATGTACTGGAGCCGGCTGTCATGGACGTAAGCCGACAGCAGTCCCATGGCCAGGTTGAACACGTGGCCCACGGCATAGATCAGCAGGGAGAAGATGAAGCCGATCACCGAACCCTGAATCATTCCGGCCAGCAGGTTCATGACCATGCCCACGACGCCGGTGGCTAATGACAGGGCCAGGATCCGGGAGTAGGACAGGATGTCGCTCATGTAGCCGGTGATGTTGTAGAGGCCGCCGAAGCCGCCTACCACCTTGCCGACAATGCCCTTCTTGGCACGGCCCGCGGTAAGCAGGATGATGGCCGCGCCCGCAATGGCCAGGACCATTCCCACCGTCCGGGCGGGCTCTAAGAACAGCAGGCCCAGTCCGGTGATGAGGATCATCCAGCTCAGCTGGTCGAAAACGCCGTCCCAGAAGTGTCCGGCTTTGGCGTCCTCCACCATTTTCATGATCATGCCGGTGAAGATGTGGAGCACGCCGATGATCATGCAGAACACCAGCATCCCCATGGGGTTGTCCAGGGGAGCAAAGAGAATGGGGTGCCACGTCTCGCCGAAGTAGCTTCCGAAGATGATCCCCCAGAAGATGGTGGTGAAGCTGGAATAAAAGAGGACGTTGACCAGCTTGGCCATATCCCCCCGGGGCTTCATCAGCTTCTTGAATCCCCAGATACCGACGAGCATCATCAGGCCGTAGCCCGCGTCGCCCATCATCAGGCCGAAGATCAGCCAGTACCAGGGGCCCATGACCGGGTTGGGGTCCATCTCGCCGTTGCTGGGGCGGGAGAACATATCCGTAATGGTCTCAAACTGGGAGATAAAGCGGTTGTTCTGGGTAACGGTGGGAGGCGTTTCCCCCTCCTCCGGGTCCCGGAAGGACAGCTCGTAGCAGTCCGTGACCCTGGCCACCGCCTTTTCCACCCTGGAAGTCCGGTCGCTGCGGACCCAGCCCTCCAGGAACACCGTTTCCACGGTCTCGCCGAAGGGGGCGTCCTCCCGGGCCTCCTTGGCCTCCTGCTGGTCCCGGAGGATTTCCAGGTCGGTCTTCCGGTCGGAAAGCACGGTGAGCTCCCGGGCAATGGCCTCCCGGCGGTCCTGCTTTTCCTTGCGCCTGGCGCGGTAGTCCTCGCAGAGGTCCTTGGGAAGTCCCCGGCCTCCGGGGGGAGCCGCCTCGGAAAATCCTGCGGCGGAAACCGCCTTCAGGACCTCGCCTTCCTCGGAAAGATAGGTGTAGAGCAGCGCCGCCGTTCCCTGGGGACCGTTGTCCAGCAGCTGTAAAAAGCCGCCGGCTTCCTCCGCCGCCTGAACGGCCTCCGGAGCCCGGAGACGGTCCACATAGCCGCTGTGGACGCCGGAGGACCGGGTGGCCCGGATTTCCTCCATGGGGACGTCCATGGGCAGCCAGGGCAGCAGGTCCTGGATTTTGGCGTCCAGCCCGGCGATGTCGGCGGCCGCGGCCTGATCCTCGGCGTGGAGGGCTTCGATTTTCTCCAGAAGCTCCCGCGCCTCCTGATTTTCCGCCGCGAAGTCCGCGTAGTCCACCTCCGGACGGGGGGCGAAGGGACTCTGCTTCTTCTGATACTGCTCGACGACCTTCAGCGCCTGCTCCGCCCGGGCGGCTTCCTGGCTGGCGGTCTCCGGGAAGGGGTTCCCCTCCGCGTCCACCGGCATCACCTCGCCGACCCGCTGCAAAGCCTGGGCCAGGGCATCCTTATCTTCCCTGAGAGCAACGAGGAGCACCTTTTTCATAGGGACAATCATTGCTTCTCAATCCTTTCCACGATAAAAGAGACCGCCTGGGCGAGGTTTTCCTCCGCCGACCGGGCCGCGGCTTCGTCGGCCTTCCGGCTCTGGTCCACGGCGTCCCGAATCTCCCCGGCCAGCCGGGAACGGGTCTCCGCCAGCAGGGCGTCGGCCTCCTTCCGGGCGTTGTCCCGGATGTCCCGGGCCTTTTCCCGGGCGTCCTCCTGGGCCTTGGCCACGGTCTCCCGGGCCTGCTGGGCCGCCCCGGTTTTCTTCTGCTGGGCGACGGCCTCGGCCTCTTTTATGGTATCCAACACAGACATGGATTCACCGCCTTTTTATTGGATTTGTGCGATTCCCGCAGAGGACAATTCTTGCGGGATTGCTTTCATTGTATCAAATCTCGAACCGGAAATCAATGGACATTCCCCAACGTTTGTCCGAAATTTTCCAGGTTCCTGCAAGGGAGCGCGGCGTTATCCGCCGCCGAATTCTTCCCGGTACCGGCTGGGGGCCATGCCCATTTTCCGCCGGAACAGGGCGCTGAAGTACAGCGGATCGTCGTAGCCCACGGCCTGGGCCACCTGGGCCATGCTCAGATCGGTGCGGCAGAGCAGGTCCGCGGCATTTTTGATTCGCAGATAGATGAGAAAGCCCTGGGGCGAGACCCCCATACAGCTCCGGAACACGGCGGAATACCGGCTGGGGCTCAGATGCTCCATCCGGGCCAGGTCCTCCAGGCGCACCGGCCTGGCGTAGTTCCGGTAAAGGTAGTCCAGGGACTGGCGGATCCGGTGGACCGTGGGGGGCTTGCCGTCCTCCTCCCTGGCCCAGCGGGAGAGCTTGGCCAGCAGCGCGGTGAGACGTCCCGCCGCCTCGGTCTCAAAAAGGGGCTCCCGGGCGTAAAAGCACCGGAAGAGCTTCTGGAACTCCGCCGCAATCTCCTCCCGGCTGCCGGGGGCATAGATTTTCCCCATTTCCAGCCCGCACCGGGCCAGGAGCTCCCGTGCGTCGCCGCCGGAGAAGTGGACCCAGTAATAGGTCATGTCCCCCGGGGCCTCCTGCCGGTAGGAAAAGGGCCGGTCCGGCGGGTAAAGGAGCATTTCCCCCGCCCGGAGGTTACCTGCGGCATCCCCTGGGGCCACCTCCAGCTCCCCCCGGGCCAGATACATCAGGTAGATGTCCCGGCGGATCCGGCGGCTGCTGGCGAAAGGCTCCCGGTTGACGTAAATGCCGGTGCAGTTGACCGCCAGGGGGCAGTCCTCCACCCGGAGGTCGCAGTCGGTGCCGTCGGCAATGCGGTAATAGCTCTGGGTCTGCATGGCGATCCCCCATTTCAGTCGATTTACACATAGAATCAGCGGAAAGCCCTATCGATTTCCCCAGACTTCTATTATAAACTAAAAGCAAGCAATTTACAAATTCTTTCTGACCAATTCTCAAATTTCGTCACTTTTTACAAAGGAGGTCCCCTTTTCATGAAAAAAGCGCTGAACGCCTGGTCCGTGCCGGGAAACGTCCCCTTTCCGGAACTGTTCGCCCAGCTTTCCGCCGCCGGATTTGACGGCGTGGAGCTGAATCTGGACGCGCCGGATTCCTCAGCCCATTCCCTGACCCTTCAGACCACCCCCGAAGAACTCCGGACCATCAAGGAGCTGTCCCGGCAATACCATCTGCCGGTCCACAGCGTGTCTTCCTCCCTCTACGGCCCGGACACCCTGGGCGCCGACGCCCCGGAGGACCGGGAAAAGGCCCGGGACATCCTCCGCCGCCAGCTGGAGCTGGCCCAGGGCCTGGGGGCCGAAGCCATCCTGGTGGTCCCCGGCGGCATCGGCCCGGAGCGGACCATCCGCCGGGCCTGGGAAAACTCCCTGGAATCCTTGGCCCCCCTCCGGCAGGAGATTGCCGGCAGCGACGTCAGGGTGGGGCTGGAAAACGTCTGGAACAACTTTTTCGCCTCTCCCCGGGACATGGTCTCCTTCATCGACCAGCTGGACTGCCCGGCCATCCAGGCCTACTTCGACGTGGGCAACGTGGTGATCTTCTCCTACCCGGAATCCTGGATCGACCTGCTGGATAATCGAATCGTCAAGGTCCACGTTAAGGATTTCTGCCGCTCCGGCTGGAACGCCGGGTACTTCTGCAACCTCCTGGAGGGCAGCGTGGACTGGAAAAAGGTCATGGCCGCCCTGCGGAAGGCGGGGTACGACGGCTACCTCACTGCCGAGCTGGGAGCCCTTCCCGACAGCCCGGAATTCCTCTACAAAACCACCAGCATGGCGCTGGATCACATTCTCACCTACTGAACAGGAGGTCTTTTTCATGAAAAAATTAGCGTTGATCGGCTGCGGCGGCATCGGCGGCTACCACCTGGAGCATTTTCTCCAGTACACCGACGTGGAGCTGGCCGGGTTCTGCGACCTGATCCCGGAGCGCGCCCAGGAGTTCGCGGCCAGGGCCGGCAGCCGGGCCTTCACCGACTACAAGGAAATGTACGACGCGGTGGAGCCGGACATGGTCTTCATCTGCATCCCGCCCTACTGCCACGGGGAGATCGAATTTGAGACCATCCGCCGGGGCATCCCCTTCTTTGTGGAGAAGCCCCTGGCCCTGGAGCTTTCCCTGGCCCGGGAGATCCGGGACGCGGCGGAGGCCAAGGGGCTGATCACGGCCTCGGGGTTCCAGTGCCGGTATTCCAATATCGTGGAGCCCACCCGGGAGTTCCTCCGGACCCACACCGTTCCCTTTGTGGAGTGCGCCCGGATGGGCGGCATCCCCGGCACCCCCTGGTGGGGGGACAAGCGCCTTTCCGGCGGCCAGGTGGTGGAGCAGACCATCCACCAGTTTGACATGATCCGCTACGTCTTCGGCGAGCCGGACACGGTGTTCTCCATGGCCGCCCGGGGCTTCGTGGACGGCGGCGAGGGCTACCGCACCGACGATCTGTCCTCCACGGTGGTCCGGTTCCGGAACGGGGCCCTGGGCGTCATCAGCACCGGCTGCTACGCCACCGGCGGGGAGTGCTTCGACTCCAAGATCACCTTCAGCGCCACCGACGCCCGGCTGGACCACTACATCATCGACAAGGTGAACATCTACGGCGAACAGGCCGCTCCCGCGGAAGCCTCCGGCCAGGGCCTGGTGGTCAAAAACGACGGCACCATGAAGGCCGCCGGAAGCGGGGCCCAGGTAATCCGTGACGACGGCTCCGCCGGCGTGATCTGCGACCGGACCTTCATCGACGCGGTCCTCACCGGCGACGGCTCCAAAATCCGGTCCTCCTACCGGGACGCGCTGCGGTCCGTGGCCTTCACCCTGGCCTGCAACAAATCCATGGAAACCGGCCTCCCCGTCAAGGTGGAGCTGGACTGACGAAAAAGCGGACGGAGGGCGCAAAACCTTCCGTCCGCCTTTACTTTTCACAAAATCGCCATGAAAAAAATCTCCCGCCGTGGTACAATAGAGCCGTTAAGGAGGAATCTGCATGAAAATTCTGATCGCGTCGGACATCCACGGCTCCGCCAAATACTGCCGGGAGCTCCTGGCCGCCATGGACCGGGAGCAGCCGGACCGGGTCCTGCTCTTAGGAGACTTGCTCTACCACGGCCCCCGGAACGACCTGCCGGAGGAGTACGCCCCCAAGGAGGTCATCGCCATGCTCAACGGCATCCGGGAGAAGCTGTTCTGCGTCCGTGGCAACTGCGACACCGAGGTGGACCAGATGGTCCTGACCTTCCCCATTCTGGCGGACTACTGCCTGCTGGAGGAAAAGGGCGTCCTCATCTTCGTCACCCACGGCCACCACTACAACCTGGCCGCCCCACCTTTGCTGAAAAAAGGGGACATCCTGCTCCACGGCCATACCCACATCCCGGCGTGGCAGGAAACGGAGACCTTCACCTATCTGAATCCCGGCTCCGTGTCCATTCCCAAAGAAGGCAGCCGCCATAGCTATATGACCCTGGAAAACGGCGAGTTCCTTTGGAAGGACCTGGCCGGGGAGACGTACCATCGGTTCTGTATCGGAGAGTGATTTGCCCCTCCCAGCGAAAACAAAACCCAAGTTTTCGGTCCAGCCATGCCGCCGCGGCCTAGTGTCTCACGTTGGGTTTCTTTAGCTGCGCGACAGGCTGCGCGGCGACGATTCGAGTAGCCCGTAGAAAATTTTCCGCAGCGTAAACAAACCAAGTTTTGGTTCCAGCCTTTTTCCAAAAGGCTGGTGGGGTTCTTAGGGGCAAAGCCCCTGAGTCGCCCGACCCAGAGGGCGAAACACCCCAAATGATACCAAAAGATCAGGAAGGGCAGCCCAAACGTCCCGGTGGGACGTTTGGGCGAAGGGGAACCCTATCAAGGGGTTCCCCGCAGGACGCAGTCCTGCAAAACCCGCTTTCCCAAAAGAAACCGTGCCAGCGAGAAGAAACGGCAAACGCTTCGACTCGCTGGCGCGGTTTACGCTTTGGATAATTTAGGAATGTGTCATGCCGCAATTTTTTCAAAATTGCGGCCGCGGGGACATCCGCGGGCGGCCTGCGGGCCGCCTTTCCTTCTTTTTGGGTTGCGCCCGAGGCGCAACGGGGTTAGAGTTTCGCTTTCTGCGGAAAGCGAGGAGGGGCGCTGCCCCTCCACCCTGCCAGCCTTTTGAAAAAAGGCTGGACCGAAAACTTTATTTTTGCTCGCTGCGGCGTTTCTGCCGTCTCTGCGCCCGACGCTCCCGCATCCGGTCCAGCGCCGCCGCCACGGCGTCCACACGGCGTTCCATCCACTGGAGAATGGAGGGCGTCAGCAGCGTCACCGCCAGCAGGAAAATCGTCTCCCGCAAGCCCATATCCGCCATATCAAAAAGCCGGGGCGACGTAAACAGGATGCCGAAAAACAGCAGGAACATCCCATAATACACGCCCTTCCGCAGCCAGGTGGTCAGCGGAAAGACCCGGCCGATCATAAACAGCTCGGTGATCCCCGTGGCCAGCATACAGATGGTGGCCCGGACCTTGTCGGGCAACTTCAGCTCCCAGGCCACAAAGGTGGCCGCCGCCACCTGGAACACCACGATCAGCGCCCCGGAAATGGCCCGTTGGAACACGGTTTTCAGGAAATCCCCCTGGATCCGGGTATAGGTGGGCTCCATGGACAGCAGGAAGGTGGGAATCCCAACGGAGCACACCCCGATCACCGTCAGCTGGATGGGAATGAACGGGTAATCGCTGCCGGTAATCAGGCAGAACAACGTCACCAGCACCGAAAACAGGGTCTTGACCAGGAACAGCGATGCCGCGCTCTGGATGTTGTTGATGACCCGCCGCCCCTCCCGGACGATATAGGGCATGGAGGAAAAGTTGGAGTCCAGCAGCACCAGGTTGGCGCAGTCCTTGGCCGCGTCGCTTCCGGCGGCCATGGCCACGCTGCAATCCGCTTCCTTCATGGCCAGGATGTCGTTGACCCCGTCGCCGGTCATGGCAACGGTATGCCCCTGGGCCTTCAGGGCCTGGACAATGGCCTTTTTCTGCTCCGGCGTCACCCGGCCGAAGATGGAGTACCGCTCCACCGCCGCCTGGATGGACTCCGGTGTCCGGAGGACCGTGGCGTCGATATACGCCTCCGCCCCCGGCAGCCCCACCTTCCGGGCGATGCTGGAAACGGTGGCCGGGTTGTCCCCGGAGATTACCATGAGCCGCACGTCCTGGTCCCGGAAATACTCCAGGGTCTTCTGGGCGTCGGGGCGGATCACGTCGCTGAGCAGAATCAGGGCACAGGGCCGCAGACCTTTCGGCAGCCCCTCCTCCGGAGCTTCTTCCGGGGACCAGGCCACGGTCAGCACCCGGTTCCCCTGGCGGGCGTACTCCTCCACCCGGGCGGCCAGGGCCGGGTCCCCCTCCGGAAAGAGGAACTCCCAGGCCCCGGTGAGCACCGTGCCCTCCCCGGTCAGGACCGCGCCGCTGTACTTCCGCTCCGAGGAAAAGGGGATGGTCCGAAGGACCCGGCCCTTTTCCGCCGCCGGGAACCGCTCCCGCAAGGCCAGGGCCGTGGCGTTTTCATCGGAAAGGGCGGCGTTCAGCTCGCCCATGACCTCCTCCAGGGGGAAATCTTCCTCCAGGAGCACCGTATCCTCCACGGCCATGCGGCCCTCGGTGAGGGTGCCGGTCTTGTCCAGGCAGAGGACGTCCACCCGGGCCAGGGTCTCGATGCAGAACAGCTCGTGGACCAGGGTTTTCCTCCGACCCAGATTCACCACGCCCACCGCCAGGGCCACGCTGATCAGCAGCACCAGCCCCTCGGGGATCATGCCCAGCACCGCCGCCACGGTATTGACGATGGCCTCGGCGTAGGTGGCCCCCTGGAACCACTGGCGGCAGAACAGCCCGGCCCCCAGGGGCACGATGAGGATGCTGACCACCTTCAGAATGACGTTGACCGCCTCCTGGAGCTGGGAGCGGTGCTTTTTCAGGGTCCGGGCCTCCCGGGTCAGCTTGTAGGCGAAGTTTTCCTCCCCCACGTGCTCCACTTCCACGGCGGCCTTGCCGGAGACCACGAAGCTGCCGGAATAGAGCCGGTCCCCTGGGCCCTTGCGGATCACGTCGGACTCCCCGGTGATCAGAGCCTCGTTGACCTCCAGAAAGCCCTCCCGGACCACGGAATCGGCGCAGATCTGGTTCCCGGCGGCCAGCAGCAGAATGTCCCCCAGGACCACTTCTTCAATGGGAACGGAACATTCCGCCCCCTCCCGGCGGACCGTGGCCCTGGCCGCCGACATCAGGGAGAGCCGGTCCAGGGTCCGCTTGGCCCGGAGCTCCTGGATAATGCCGATGGCGGTGTTGCAGACCACGGTGCCGATGAACGCGGCGTTTTTATAAGACCCCACGGTCAGCACCAGCACGGCCAGAATCAGGTTGATGAGGTTAAAAAAGGTCATCAGGTTGTCCCGGACGATCTGTCCGGTGGTCTTGCTGATGTGAGTGGCCTGGGTATTCACCAGGCCCTGGCGGACCCGTTCCTCCACCTGGGCGGCGGTCAGTCCCCGGGCCGGGGAAACGGTTTCCTGCTTGTCCATAGGGACACCTTCTTTCTTCCTCAAGAAAACGGCGGAGGGCCGTTTTTGCCTTCAAATGCAGCAAAACCGCCGCTGAATCGGTCCGGCGGCGGTTTTGCGGAAAATGCTTACTCCTTGACGATGAGGCTCTCGCCGTCCATCTCCGGAGGCTTGGGCAGGCCCATAATGTCCAGCATGGTGGGGGACAGGTCCGCCAGACGGCCGCCCTCCCGCAGCTTGCAGGGGTATCCGGCCACGATCAGCGGCACCGGATTGGTGGTGTGAGCGGTGAAGGGAGCGCCGTCGGGCTCCTTCATCTTCTCGGCGTTGCCATGGTCGGCAGTAATCAGCGCCGCACCGCCGGCTTTGAGAATGGCATCTACCGTCCGTCCAACGCAGTCGTCAACAGCCTCCACTGCCTTGACGGCGGCCTCCTCGATGCCGGTGTGGCCCACCATGTCGCAGTTGGCGTAGTTTAAGATGATCATGTTGTACTTGTCTTCCTCAATGGCCTTGACCACGGCGTCGGTGACTTCGTAAGCGCTCATTTCGGGTTTCAGGTCAAAGGTCTCCACGTCGGGGGACTTGATGAGGATACGGTCCTCGCCGGGGAAGGTCTTCTCTTCACCGCCGTTATAGAAGAAGGTGACATGGGCGTACTTCTGGGTCTCGGCGATGCGGAGCTGGGTCAGCCCATGCTTGCTGATATACTCGCCCATGGTCATGGTCAGGGCTTCCGGCGGGAAGGCCACGTGAACGTTGGGCATGGTCGCGTCGTACTGGGTCATGCAGACAAAGTGCAGAGGGAAGAAGCCGTTCTTCCGGGGGAAGCCGGTGAAATCGGGGTCCACAAAAGCGCGGGTGATCTGCCGGGCACGGTCGGGCCGGAAGTTGAAGAAGATCACGCTGTCGCCGGACTTGATGGCACCCTCTTTGTCCAGGACCGTGGGGACCATGAATTCGTCGGTGACGCCTTCCTCATAGGATTTCTTGATAGCGCCCACAGGGCAGCAACCCTCGACGCCTTCGCCGTAGACCATGGCGGCATAGGCTTTCTCCACCCGGTCCCAGGCGTTGTCCCGGTCCATGGCATAGAACCGCCCCATAACGGTAGCGACCTTGCCCGCGCCGATGCGCTTGGTCTCCTCGACCAGCTTTTCCATGTACTCCGCACCGGAGGTGGGGGGCACGTCACGGCCGTCTAAGAACGCATGGACGTAGATCTTCTCAACACCCATATCCTTGGCCATTTCCATCAGACCGAACAGATGCTCGATGTGGCTGTGAACGCCGCCGTCGGAAAGCAGCCCCATCAGGTGCAGGGCGCTGCCGTTTTTCACGCAGTTCTCCACCGCGCCCACAATGGCGGGGTTCTTGCGGATGGTGCCTTCCTTGATGGACTTGGAAATTTTCACCAGCATCTGGTAGACCACCCGGCCCGCGCCGATGTTGGTGTGGCCCACCTCGGAGTTGCCCATCTGCCCGTCGGGAAGACCCACGTCCAGGCCGCTGGCCCCGATGAGGGTGTGGGGGCACTGGGCAAACAGCTTATCCAGATTCGGCTTCTTGGCATCGGCGATGGCGTTGCCGTAGCTGTCCGGATTGTAGCCGAAGCCGTCCATAATGATCAATGCAACAGGTTTTTTCATGGAGATTTCCTTTCTATCGGAACGATGCAATTCTCAGCCCTTGGTAGCAGCATCGACAATCACGGCAAAATCGGGAGCTTTCAGGGAAGCTCCGCCGATCAGGCCGCCGTCCACGTCGGGCTGAGCCAGCAGCTCAGCGGCGTTCTTGGCGTTCATGGAGCCGCCGTACTGGATGGTGATGCCCTCAGCGGCATCCGCACCGTACAGAGCCTTGACGGTGGAGCGGATCACGGCGCAGACCTCGTTGGCCTGCTCAGCGGTAGCGGTCTTGCCGGTGCCGATGGCCCAGACAGGCTCATACGCGATGATGACGTTTTTCAGCTCCTCGGCGGAAACGTCCTTCAGGGCGATCTTGGTCTGGAGAGCAACCAGCTCGTCGGTGACGCCGTTTTCCCGGTCCGCCAGCATCTCGCCGACGCAGAGGATCACCTTCAGTCCGGCAGCCAGAGCGGCTTTGACCCGCTTGTTGACGGTGACGTCGGTCTCGCCGAAGTACTGACGGCGCTCGGAGTGGCCGATGATGACGTATTCCACGCCCATCTCGGTGAGCATGTCGGCGGAAATTTCGCCGGTGAAAGCGCCGGACTTCTCAAAGTGGCAGTTCTGCGCGCCCACCTTGATGTTGGAGCCCTTTGCGGCCTCCAGCACGGTCTCCAGGTTGGTGAAGGGGACGCAAGCGACGACCTCGCAGCCAGCCTCGGCCACCATGGGCTTCATGGCCTCGATGAGCTCTTTGGCTTCAGGGCGGGTCTTGTTCATTTTCCAGTTGCCGGCAATAACGGCTTTGCGTACAGCTTTGTTCATGTCAATTTCTCCTTCTGATACAGACTCAAAAACGGCAGGAGCCTGCAAGGACTCCCGCCGTTTCGTGTGTTATCGTTCCTTGACCCGGACGGACCGCCGGGAAGAAATGCGGGCGGATTAGTCCTTGTCGTTCAGGCAGGCAATGCCGGGCAGAGACAGACCTTCCAGGAACTCCAGAGAAGCGCCGCCGCCGGTGGAGATGTGGGTCATCTTGTCGGCGAAGCCCAGCTTCTCAACAGCAGCCGCAGAGTCGCCGCCGCCGATGATGGAGATGGCGCCGGAGTCGGCCACAGCCTTGGCCACCGCAATGGTGCCGGAAGCGAAGTTGTCCCATTCGGAAACGCCCATGGGTCCGTTCCAGACCACGGTGCCGGCTCCGATGAGGCTCTTGGAAAACAGCTCCTGGGTGGTGGGTCCGATGTCCAGACCCATCCAGCCGTCGGGGATGGCGTCGGAGTAAATCCGCATGAAGGGGGTATCGGGTTTGTATTCCCGGCCCACGATGTTGTCCACAGGGATGATGAAGTTGACGCCCTTGGCGCGAGCCTTGGTCATCAGTTCCCGGGCCAGGTCCAGCTTGTCCTCCTCGCAGATGGAGGTACCGGTGGAGTTGCCCATGGAGCGCATGAAGGTGTAAGCCATGCCGCCGCCGATGATCAGGGTGTCCACTTTATCGATGAGGTTGTTGATGACGCCGATCTTATCGGAGACCTTCGCGCCGCCCAGAATGGCAACAAAGGGACGCTTGGGGTCTTCCAGGGCCTTGCCCATGATGGAGATTTCCTTCTGAATCAGGTAGCCGCAGACCGCGGGGAGGTAGTCGGCGACGCCGGCGGTGGAAGCATGGGCCCGGTGAGCGGTGCCGAAAGCATCGTTCACATAGATTTCCGCCATGGAAGCCAGTTCCTTGGCGAAAGCGGGGTCGTTCTTCTCCTCTTCCTTGTGGAAGCGGACGTTCTCCAGGAGCATGATCTGGCCGGGCTTCAGAGCCGCGGCTTTGGCCTTGGCGTCCTCGCCGATGACGTCGGAAGCCATGACGACATCCACGCCCAGCAGCTCAGACAGCCGCACGGCCACAGGAGCCAAGGAGTATTTCATGTTGAACTCGCCCTTGGGACGGCCCAGGTGAGAGCAGGCAATGACGGCAGCGCCATTGTCCAGCAGGTATTTCAGGGTCTTGACGGATTCCCGGATGCGCTTGTCGTCGGTGATTTTGCCGTCGGCCAGCGGAACGTTGAAGTCGCAGCGTACCAGGACCTTTTTGCCCTTTACGTCGATGTCCTCAACGGTTTTTTTGTTGTAGGAAGTCATGTTCGTCATCCTTTCAATTGTTCTGATTTGTTAAAGATAAAACAATTTCTACCTTATTTTATCGCATCTTGAAACTTTTTTCAAGAGGATTCACGGAAAATTTACCCGGAAAAACGCCGAAAGGAGCGGAAAAATCCCGGCCCATCCGGTCATTTCCCCCAAAGGGCCCTATTTCAGCTTTTCCTTGATGATAATGCCGATGATTTTGTGCCCGGCGTTGATGCTGATGGCGGCCCCGGCGGTGGTGGTCATGCTGCTGCCGTAACCGAAAAGCTTCCGGCTCTCCGCGTCCATGGTATCGATGTACTCCTGGACCGACCCGCCGATGATGCAGTAGGGGGTGTGGGGGATCATCCGCTCCTTGGCGAGCTTCAAAATCGCCGGGATCACCGCCTTGTCCCCCCGGACCTTGGCCACGGTCTTCGACTCCCCGTCCACAAAGGAGATGATCGGCTTGAGCCCCATCAGCTCCCCCACAAAGGCGGCGGCGCAGCTGACCCGGCCGCTTTTCTTCACAAATTCCAGGCTGTACGGGGCAAAATAGATGCGGCAGCAGGAGAACCAGTCCTCCAGATAGGCCACAATCTCCTCCGGGGAAGTCCCCTTCTCCGCCTTCTTGGCCGCCTCCACCACGGGGTAGCCGTAGGCGATGGTGTAGTTCCTGGAGTCCACCGCGTAGATGGAAAAATGCTCCCGGGCCTCGGGGTGGGTCTCAAAAAACTCCTCCCGGGCCATGAGGGAATTGCCGTAGGTGGCCGACCCCTTGGAGTTGATGGACACATAGATCACATCGGTGTACCCCTCCCGCCAGATTTCCTCATACGCCTCCAGAAACTGCATGGCGGTGTACTGGGAGGTGGTGGGCAGCCGGGGACTGGTGGCCAGAATCCGGTAAAATTCCTCGTTGGTGAAATCCCTGCGTTCGGTATAGCTCTCGTCGCCCACGGCAATGGAAAAGGGCAGGATGCGGATGCCGTAGCGCTCCTCCAGCTCCTTCGGGATATCGCAGGCCGAATCGGTGACGATCTTGATTTTTCTCATGTTCTTCCCATCCTTATGTAAGCTCTGCATCCTCCCAGCGGAGCCGGTGAAGCTCCCCCCGGGTCTCCAGATCGGGGTATCCCCACTGGCGCAGCGTCTCATAGACGCCAATGGCCACGGAGTTGGAAAGGTTCAGGCTCCGGACCTCCGACTTCATGGGAATCCGGACGCAGTCCGCCGGGTGGGCCTTTAAAAGCTCCTCAGGAAGCCCCGCGTCCTCCCGTCCGAAGACCAGATAGGCCCCGTCGGGATACGAAACGTCGGAGTGAACCTTCCGGGCCTTGGTGGAGAAAAAGAAGAAGGGCCCCGGATTCCGCCGGGCGAAATCCTCCCAGCCGTCGTAATAGGTGATGTCCAGCAGGTGCCAGTAGTCCAAGCCCGCCCGTTTCAGCTTCCGGTCGTCTACGGTGAAGCCCATGGGCCTCACGATGTGGAGCCGCGCGCCGGTAACGGAGCAGGTCCGGGCGATGTTGCCCGTATTCTGGGGAATCTGGGGTTCCACCAGAACGATATTCAGGGTCAATGCCATCCAACCTTTCCCGGATGCTATTCTCCCAAAAGCAGGAGAACCTCTTTTTATTATACCCGTTTTTCCAAAAAGCACAAAGGATTTCCGGATAAATTCACAAAAACTTTAACGATTCCCCTTCTCCTCCAGCTTTTTCAGGGCCTTCCGGAACTGGACGGCAAAGAGAACCGCGGTAAAGGTCACGGCCAGGACGTCGGTGACAGGCTCCGCCATATACACCGCCATGGTCTTGTCCTCCATAAGACAGGGCATCAGGTAGATCAGGGGCACCAGCAGGACAAACTTCCGCAGCACCGCCACGATAATGGAGCACACCGCGTTCCCGATGGACACAAAGGTCATCTGGCAGGCGATCTGGATGCCGAACAGGAACAGCACCCCGCAGTAAACCCGCAGCGCCCGGGCGGTAAAGGCCACCAGCTCCTGGTTGGGGGTGAAAATCCGGGCGAAGGCCGCCGGAAACAGCTCAATGACCCCCCACAGCAGAACGGTATATCCCAAGGACACCGCCAGCAGCAGCCGGAAGACCTTCCGGACCCGCTCGCTGTTCCCCGCGCCGTAGTTGTAGCTGGTAATGGGCTGGGCCCCCTGGGCGATGCCCTGGACCGGCATCATGGCGAACTGCATGACGCTGGACAGAATGGTCATGGCCCCCACGGCCACGTCCCCGCCGTATTTCAGCAGGGAGGAGTTGAAGCAGACGGAGATGACGCTTTCGCTGGCCTGCATGGTAAAAGCGGCCAGCCCCAGAGCCACACAGGGCCACACCCACTTGCCCCCGGGGAAGAAGTTCTTCCGTTTCAGCCGCAGCGTGGTCTTTTTCCCGTTGAGGAACCGCACCACCCAGACGCAGGAGATTCCCTGGGAGATCACCGTGGCCAGGGCTGCTCCCCGGACCCCCAGGTTCAGGACGAAGATGAAGATGGGATCCAGAACGATGTTCACCGCCGCGCCGATAAGGACGGTGATCATGCTCATGGTGGCAAAGCCCTGGGCGGTGATAAAGGCGTTGAGCCCCAGGGTCAGCTGGACGAAAATGGTCCCGATGGCGTAGACGTTGAGATAATCCACAGCGTACTGTATGGTGTTCTCGCTGGCCCCGAAGACCAGGAGCAGCGGCCGCCCCCACAGGAGCAGCGCCGCCGTCAGCACCACGGAAATGCCGATCTGCATGGTAAAGCAGCCGCCCAGGGTCTTTTCCGCCCCGTCCAGGTCCCCCTTGCCCATGAAAATGGACGCCCGGGGCGCGCCGCCGGAGCTGACAAAGGCTGCAAAGGCCGACACCACGATGATCAGGGGCATGCACACCCCCACGCCGGTCAGGGCCAGCTGGCTCTCTCCGGGCATGTGGCCGATGTAGACCCGGTCCACGATGTTGTAGAGCATGTTCACCAGCTGGGCAATGACCGTAGGGATGGCCAGCTTCAGAAGCAGCCTGCCGATGGGCTGGGTCCCGAGAAACGTTTTGTCCTGATTCATAAAGCTTCTTCCTCTTTTCTGGGATTTTCTTCCGCCTGGGCGGACAGGTTCCGCTCCATGACGGCAAAGCAGCGGAGACAGCCGTCCAGCTCCTCCCTGGTCAGCCCCCGGACCATCTGAGCGTAAAACCGCTCCTGGAACTCCCGTCCCCGCCGGATGACGACCTCCGCCTTTCCGGTGCAGACCAGCCGCTGCTTCCGCCGGTCCCCGGGGACGGGCTGCCGCTCCAGGTACCCCTCCCGGACCAGATTGTCCACGTGGAAGGAGACGATGGTCGGCTTCATCCGCCGGTAGGCGCAGATGTCCCGTGCCGTGGGGTGCTCCGGATTGTTGGCCAGAAACAGCAGGATGTCCACAGCGGGCCGGGCCATGCCCAGCTCCTCGCTGAGGGGCCGCATCACGGCGGCGTAGGCGTCCATGAACCGCTTGGCGTACTCGTAAACAGTGGATGCGAAAACCACGCCAATCCCTCCAAAATTGAATTGTTCAATATTGAACATTATACCCCTCTTTTTCCCTTTCCGCAAGTCCTTCCGGAAAAAATTCATGATTCCGCCGGTTCCGGGCACACTGAAAAAAAGGAGGTCTGCCCATGACGCCGGTCATCGAACTGAAAAACGTCTGCAAAACCTACCCCCGGGGAAAAAATCCCGTCGCCGCCCTCCGGGACGTGAGCCTTACCGTGGCCCCCGGGGAGCTCCTGGCTATTACCGGCTCCTCCGGCTCCGGGAAATCCACCCTGATGAACATCTTAGGCTGCCTGGACCTCCCCGATTCCGGCTCCTACCGGCTCAACGGCGCCGACGTCCTGACCCGGGACGAAAAGGAGCTGAGCCGCATCCGCAACCGGGAGATCGGCTTCATCTTCCAGGGCTTCCACCTGATCCCCACCCTCACCGCCCTGGAAAACGTGGAGCTCCCCCTGGTCTACCGGGGCCTTCCCCGCAGCGAGCGGCGGCGGCTCTCCCTCCTGGCCCTGGAGCGGATGGGCTTAGGGGAACGGGCCCTCCACCGGCCCTCCCAGCTCTCCGGGGGCCAGCAGCAGCGGGTGGCCATCGCCCGGGCCATTGCCGCCAGCCCGCCCCTGATCCTGGCCGACGAGCCCACAGGGAACCTGGACACCTCCACCGGCCGGGAGGTGATGAACGCCCTCCTTTCCCTGAACCGGGAGGGCCGCACCGTGGTCCTCATCACCCACGACCCCTCCGTGGCCGCCATGGCCCCGCGGCAGGTGCAGATCCGGGACGGGCAGGCTCTGGCGGAAAATCCGGCCTTTCCCCCGCCGAACCCCCGAAAAATCCCCGGAACAGAGTCCCCCGCACCCCGGAGCCTCCTCCCGGATAAAATGCCATTGAAAAACGCATGAAGGGCCGGCCCTCCGGCCATACTAGTTTCGCGGGGATCACGCCCCGGAAAGGAGTGCTTTGCCGTGTCCATCAAACGCGGAGAAATTTACTACGCCGACCTGAGCCCCGTGGTGGGTTCGGAGCAGGGCGGCGTCCGGCCCGTCCTCATCGTCCAGAACGACGTGGGCAACCGTTACAGCCCCACCGTCATCGCCGCCGCCATCACCAGCCAGCGGGACAAAGCCAAGCTCCCCACCCACATCGAGATCAACGCCCAGACCTGCGGCCTGGCCAAGAACTCCGTGGTCCTCCTGGAGCAGGTCCGCACCCTGGACAAACGCCGCCTGAAGGAGAAGATGGGGGAGCTCCCGGCAGACGCCATGCACTCGGTGGACTCGGCCCTGTCCATCAGCTTCGGCTTAGGCCCCCGCCCCAGCCGCCGCCCGGAGACTCATGAGGCTACATAGAAGCCTCCGGACCCAAAAAGAACCGCCTCGGGAGCTGTCCCGAAGCGGTTCCTTTGCGTTTTACAGAATGTCCACCCCGCCCAGCACGCAGGTGCAGTCGAAGGTGACGGTAGGCGCGCTGACCTCGGGAGGAAGGCTCTCCGCCCGAAGCTGGACCCCGCCCAGAATGGGAACGTTCTTGCAGACGATCCGGACGTTCCGGGGCGCATAGATCACCGCCTGGCCCATGACGGCGTTGCAGAAGACGGTGACGTCGTGGTTCACCACCGCGTCGGACAGGTCCGCCTGGAGCCGCCCGAACACCGCCGTGCAGGTCCCGCCCATGAGGTTCTGGGCGGTATTTTTCACCTGGCTCCCGGTGAACAGCGCGGTGTAGGAGGGGCTTTCCCCGCCGTCCACCTTACCGCCGCTCCACTGGGGCCGGGTCCCGGAGGAAACCGTCTTCCCCCGGACGCCCGCCACGGCCCGAACCACGAAATAGACCCCCAGCAGCACCAGCACCACCGCCAGAACCAGGGTGAAGTTCAGGTTCTCGATCCACCTCTGGGCTCCGGCCAGAAGCAGCAGGCCCACCACGAGGATGATGCTGTTTCCCACGTGGACCCCGGTCTCCACCATGCTGATCACCGCCGGGATCATGAGGAACAGGGTCCACCAGCCGTCGAAAAAGAAGGGCGGGTCGTACCCCAGCAGCCGGGCCACGACATACCCTCCGCCGAAGATGAGAAAGACCACGCCGATGAGCAGGGTCCCGAAATTTTTCCGCATAACAATCGTCTCCTTTCCATGAGCCGCTTATGAAAAAAGCCTGCGCCCCCGGGGGAACGCAGGCTTTTGCAGGCAGTTACTTACTCCGCTTTGGGAGCGCCGACGGGACATACGCCCGCGCAGGAACCGCACTCGATGCACTGAGAAGCATCGATCTCATATTTGCCGTCGCCAGCAGAAATGCAGGAAACGGGGCACTCTGCTTCGCAAGCGCCGCAGCTGATGCACTCTTCGCCGATAATATATGCCATGGGGATACACCTCCTTATGAGTTCTTTCCCTTATTGTAACATATTCCCGGCAAAAATCAAGGGCTTGGGGAAAAAATTTACGACTCCTTGTCCTCCTGGTTCCCGGCAGCCTCCGGACGGGGCCCTCTGCCCTCGCCCCGGAGGGAGCGCACGTCCTTGCGGTTGTATTCTCCCGGCGCGGCGTCGTCCTTGCCGTCCAGGGCCACCTTCAGCATCCCGGTGAGGAGGTTCACCTCCGTCACCACGCCCCGTCCGTCGGGGGTCTGGACCGGCGTCCCCACCCGAGGGGTAATCTTCATCAGCGATTCGTAGGCGTCCTGCTCGTATTTCAGGCAGCACATCAGCCGCCCGCAGGCGCCGGAGATTTTGGTGGGGTTCAGGGAAAGCCCTTGCTCCTTGGCCATTTTGATGGACACAGGCTGAAAGTCCCCCAAAAAGCTGGCGCAGCAGAAGGGCCGCCCGCAGATCCCCAGGCCGCCCAGCATTTTCGCCTCGTCCCGAACGCCGATTTGCCGCAGCTCAATGCGGGTGCGGAAAACGCCTGCCAGGTCCTTGACCAGTTCCCGGAAGTCGATGCGCCCGTCGGCGGTGAAGTAAAAGAGGACCTTGTTGTTATCGAAAGTGTACTCCACGTCCACCAGGTTCATTTGGAGCTTATGCTTGGCAATTTTCTCCTGGCAGACCTGAAAGGCTTCCTTTTCCTTCCGGGTGTTTTCTTCCAGCTGCGCCAAATCCTTCTGGTTGGCACGGCGAATAATGGGCTTCAGCGGGGCAATGATCTGAGCATCGTCTACCTCCCGGTTCGGGATGACCACGCTGCCGCACTCCACCCCCCGGGCCGTCTCCACGATGACCTTTTCGCCCATGGGGATCCGCTCCCCGGCCGGGGAGAAATAATAGGTTTTTCCGGTATTTTTAAAGCGAACGCCGATAATTTCCGTCATAAAATGGAATCCTTTCCGACCGCCGGGCGGCCTGGGTCCTGTTAGATTTCCTTGAGCTGCGCGCCGAAAAGCGCCACGGTCAGGGGGCAGCCCGCGTTGAACGAGAGCCGCCGCCGGACGCCGTCGATCCGGTCGTGCATTTCCGCCGCCCGGATCGGGCTGATCCGCCCCGCTGCGGCGGCCAGCTCCGGGTCCGGCTCCCCGGCGAAGGGCTGGACCGCCAGCCTTCCCAGGATGCTGTCAAAATCGCTCAAAAGCTGCAAAAAACCAACCTTGTCCCCCTCAAAGGGAGCCAGGGCGGCCACTACGTCGAATTCTTTTCCCCCGGCCAGAGCGTTTAAGAGGGAAAGGGCCTGGCCGTACCGCCGGCGGACGGCTTCGTCCGCCAGAAAGGCCCGGCTCCGGCCCAGGTTTCCCCCGCCGTAGACCGCCGCCCGCTTCAGCTCCGCAGGATCGGTGCCGGGGAACCGCTCCCCCAGCCAGGCCGCGGCCTTCTCCTCGGGGATTTCCAACACCTCCAGGCAGACGCACCGGGAGGCGATGGTCTCCGGCAGCAGGTCCCGGTTGTTGGCCGTCAGGAGAAAGACGGTGTAGGACGGCGGCTCCTCCAGTACCTTCAGAAGGGCGTTGGCCGCCGCGGGGTTCATCTGTTCCGCGTTTTCGATGAGAACCACCCGCCGGTCCGCCTCGTTGGGCCGGATAAAGACCGACTCCCGAAGGGCGCGGATCTGGTCCACCAGAATGAAGTTCTTGTCCGGGGGCTTCTGCACCACGGTAAAGTCCGGGTGGGCTCCCCGCTCAAACTTGACGCAGTGGGAGCAGCGGCCGCAGGGCTTCTCCTCCCCGGTGCAGAGCAGCGCCTGGGCGAAGGTCCGGGCCAGGGTCCGCTTTCCCGTTCCCTGGGAGCCGTGGAATAAATAAGCATGGCTCAAACGCCGTCCGCCGCAAGCGGCTTTCAGCGTCTGAACCACCTGTTGATTTCCCTGAAAATCCGAGAAGCGCATCAGAGCTTCTCAAACCGCTGGACGTCCGTCACGATGATGGTGGCGCCGCCCACGGTCACTTCCACCGGGAAGGGGCTGTACGAGCCCAGGCCGTACCCCGCCGTGGAGGAGACCATCTGCTTGCGCTTCTTGGAGTGGTCGCCGATGATGCGGATGACCTGGTCCACGTTCTCGTCGTCGGTGCAGATGAGGAAGGTGGTGTTTCCGGACATGAGGAACCCGCCGGTGGAGGCCAGCTTGGTGGCGAAGAACCCGTTCTGGGTCAGCGCGCCGGAAACGGAGGAGCTGTCGTCGCTGCTGACAATGGCGTAGATCAATTTCATAGAGAATCCCCCTTTAAAATCGTCGGGAGCCCGGCAGACCTGCCGCCGGGCCCTGCGGTCTGTTTTCTCCTTCATTTTACCACTTTTATCGAAAAAATACCACTGTTTTGGAGAAGATTTTTTTCCGTTTCGCCGATTCGCTCCCCCGCCGCGATGACCGGGATGGCCGGGGGACAGGTGATCCGGGTCTCGGCGGCGACGCGGCCCCCGCTTTCCGCCAGGGGGACCTCCTCCCAGGGAGCGAAGGCCGCCTCCCGGAGGGTCATCACAGGGTCCGGGGACGGGCAGCCTCCGGCATAGGAAAGGGGGGCCTTTCTGGGCAGTCCCAGCAGTGCGCTCTGGGTGCGGATCAGGTCCGCTTCGGGTGTCTGGGGGGACAGCATCAGGACGATCTTCCCGCCCCCGGCGTACTCCGGCTCCACCCCCTGTTCCCGGAGCCGGGCGGCGGCCTCCTCGTGGGAGTATCCCATGGCCTGACAGTCCAGGGTGAGCTTGGTGGGGTCGGTCTTTCCCGGCAGGAGGGCGACCCCCTCCCGGCGGAGCAGAGACTCCCACTCCGTGACCCGGGCCTCCAGGGCGGCGAACTCCTCCCGGGCCGGGCCGGAAAGGTAGGAATTGCACAGGTCCAGGGACGCCAGGATCAGATACGACGGGCTGGTGGAGCCGAACAGGGCCATATCCGCCTTCAGCTCCCCCTTGTCCCCGGGGAGATTGCTGTGGAGGTACCCCGCCCCGGTCAGGGCCGGGAGGGTCTTGTGGGCGCTGTCGCAGCAGAGGTCCGCCCCCAGAGTCATGGGGTGCCGGTCCCGGGGCAGGAACCGGAGATGGGCCCCGTGGGCGTTGTCCACCAGCAGGATCGCCCCCCGGCGGTGGACCTCCCCGGCGATGGCGGCGACGTCCGCCTCCCGGCCGAAATAGTCGGGGCTGGTGAGGTACACCGCCCGGATGCCGGGGTCCCGGTCCATGGCGGCGGCGACCTCCCCGGCGGTGACGGGCCTGGCCAGGCCGGTGGACGGGTCGTACTCCGGGCAGAGCCAGGCGGGCTGCCAGTCCAGGAGGATGCAGGCGTGGATCAGGGCCACATGGGCGTTGCGCACGGCCAGGAGCCTGCCGCCCCGGCGCTTGGCCGCCGCGGTCATGGCCAGGATGGACAGGGTGGACCCTCCGGCGGAGAAGCAGGTGTGCCGGGTGCCGTAGAGCCCGGCGGCGACGGACTCCGACCGGCCGATGATCCCCTCCGCTTCGAAAAGGGCGTCGGCCCCGGCCACCTCGGTGATGTCCAGGGAGAAGGGCAGCTCCTCCCACAGGACGCCGGACATGGCCCGCCGCCCCTTGTGGCCGGGCATGTGGAGCCGGGAGGTCCCCCTCCGGCGGTATTCCTCCAGAAAGTCGCAGATGGGCGTTACGGACATGGCGGTTCCTCTTTTCTGTGGTGAGTGTGGGCTCCCGGCGGAGCAAACAGGCGCGGGAGGGCGGTGGGGTAAGCCTTGGTTGGGGGCAAGCGGCGTTCCGGGGGCGGCTCCGCTTGCTGCGCCCTGGCAATTTCGTTGGGAGTGGCTGCCGGGGTTAGGGGCGCTTGCCCGGGAAGGGGGCATTATGGGCGGCTCTTTGCCGTCATAGAAATCGGCGGGATTTCTGCCGGTCGAGGGCCGAAACTTTCCAGGATTGGCAATTCCGGAGGGCTTTTCTGGACAAGGGCTTACCGTCCGGGACGGTAGGTTGCCGTTTGGGACAGCGGCGTCTCCCGGGGCGGAAAAGCGGGGCTTCCGGGATGGGTTTATCGTCGGAAGTGATCTTCCGTTCCGGGACAGTGCGGGGCGGCTCTTTGCTACCGTAGGAATTGAGGGCTGGCCGTCGAAGGGCCACGGCTTTGCCGGAAATTGCGGTTCCGGGGTGCTTTTCCGGACAAAGGATTGCAGTCCGGGGCGGTGGGCTGCCGTTCGGGACAGCGGCGTTTTTCGGGGCGGAAAAGCGGGGTTCCCGGGCCGATTCCATGGCCGGAAATGGGACTTTGGTTGGTCATTCCGTGGCAGTGGATTCCGAGCGGTGGCTCTAGAGACGATGGTACGGTGTGGGGGCGGCCATTCTCCGGGGATTGGCGGTTCCGGGGGTGCTTTTCCGGACAAAGAGTTGCAGGTCGGCGGTGGGTTCGCCATTTGGGACAGCGGCGTTTCCTGGGCGGAAAAGTGGAGTTTCCGGGGCGATTTCATGGCCGGAAGGGGAGATTTTTGCTGTTCAGGGGCAGTGGGTTCCGGGCGGGAGGGCGCTTTAAGGATGGTGTGGGGGCTACTATTTCCCGCCGTGAGAATCGATGGAGGTTCTGGCAGTCAAGGAGGTGTGGTCTTGCCGGGGGCGGTTCCGGGGGTGCTTTTCCGGACAAAGGCTTGCAGTCCGGGACGGTGGAGTCCGCCGTTCGGGACTGCGGCGTTTCCTGGGCGGAAAAGCGGGATTTGAGCCACTCTGGGCAGTGAATTTCGGGCGGGAGGTTGCTTTAGGGATGGTGTGGGGGCGGCTCTTTGGCGCTGTGGGGATAAGCGGGGTCTAGCGGACAAGGAGGTGCGGTCTTGCCGGGGTTTGGCGGTCCCGGGGGTGACGGGGTGAGAAACGGCTGTCCGTTGGAAGGCGTTTCGGTGTACGGACGGTGGGTGACTCCTGGCGCCATGGAAATCGGTAGGGTTCCCCATTGGGACGGCCGGCTTTTCCCGGTCGGAAAGCGTCCATAAAAAGCCATAAGGTGCATCATTGAAACCGCCTGGGGTTGACCGGGGATGACGGCAGAGGGCCAGGGTCGTTTGCCTGGAGATGGCGTCCGGGGGCGTATCCCGGCCCAAACGGAGAGGCGGAGACGCATGGAGCTGGGAAGTCATGGCCGGGAAAGGGGCCTGCTCCCCGGCGAAAAGCGGGAGGGGCCGCGCCCTCACTTGAACATCTTGAACCTGATCAGCAGCACCAGGGCCGCCAGGGCCAGAATCCCGGAGACCAGAGTGGGGAACCACCACACCGGCACCTGGAGCCCGGAGACGTTCATGCCGTAGTAGCTGAACACCATGGTGGGGATGGTCATGAGGACCGTCACCGATGTCAGGACCTTCATGACGATATTCAAGTTGTTGGAGATGATGGAGGCGTAGGCGTCCATGGTGCTGGACAGGATGTTGGTGTAGATTTCGGCCATCTCCATGGCCTGGCGGATTTCGATGAGGACGTCCTGCATTAGGTCCTCATCCTCCTTGTAGAGGGTGACCAGGTTCCCCCGGGAAATCCGTTTCAGGGTGGCCTCATTGGACCGCAGGGAGGTGGAGATATAGACCAGGGACTTCTGCAGGCCCATGAGCTGGATCAGGGCCTCGTTTTTCATGGAGCCGTGCATCTGGGCCTCCATGCTGCTGGAAATCCGCTCGATCATCCGCAGGTGGACCAGGAACCGCTGGGCGATGCGGAACAGAAGGGTCAGCAGGAACCGGGTCCGCATCCGGGTCTGGACCCCCCGGACCGTTCCGGCGGCGAAGCTGTCCAGAAGGGCGCTCTGCTTGGAGCTGATGGTGACGAAGTACTCCGGGGTGATGATGATGCCCAGGGGGATGGTGGTGAAGACCACCGAGGGGTCCTCCTCGGCCTCCTCGTCGTCCTTCTCCACCTGGTAGGGGACGTCCACGACCACGAAGGTCTGGTCCTCCTCCTTTTCGGTACGGGAGGTCTCCTCCTCGTCCAGGGAGGCGCTGAGGAAGCCCGGGTCCAGGCGCATCTCGTCCCGGAGGTAGGAAAGTTCCTCCTCCGTGGGGCGCACGGCCATGGCCCAGCAGCCGGGTTCCTCCTTCGGCAGCTGGACCATTCGGTTGTCGATGGTCTTATAAAAATTCAGCATATCCCCACTCCCAACGTTTCAAAAAGGCCGCGAGAGTTCCCGCGGCCTTGCTGTCATGCGTCCTGTTCCTTGTCGCCGGAAAGCGCCTCCCGGTGCTTTTCCAGGTCGATGGGCAGCTCCCCGATGACGCCTTCGGTGCTGTCGGATTTGAAGAGGACCTTCACCGTCTGGAGCATCAGCTTCAGGTCCACCCAGATGCTGTACTGCTCGATGTAGATCAGGTCCAGGACCAGCTTGTCCCGGGGGGTGGTGTTGTATTTCCCCAGAATCTGGGCCAGGCCGGTGAGCCCCGCCTTGACCTTCAGGCGGTAGCGGAACTCCGGCAGGACCTCCACGTATTTCTCGGTGATCTCCGCCTGCTCGGGGCGGGGGCCCACCACGCTCATCTCGCCCTTCAGGATGTTGATGAACTGGGGCAGCTCGTCGATGCGGAGCTTCCGGGCGATCCGGCCCACTTTGGTGATCCGGTCGTCGTCCTGGGAGGCCAGGCGCTTCTTTTTCTTGTCGGCGTCCACGATCATGGTGCGGAATTTCAGCACCTGGAAGATGGCGCCGTCTTTCGTGACCCGGGGCTGTTTGAAGAAGACGGGGCCGCCGTCCTCCAGCTTGATGGCCAGGGCCTCGATGAGCATGATGGGGCTGAACACGATCAGCGCCACCACGGACACCAGGATGTCGCAGGCCCGTTTCAGGACGCTCTGCTCAAAGGTCAGGCCCGTGACCCGGGAGGACAGCACCGTCACGTCGTCCACCAGGACGTGGTGGGAGTGCTTGACGATGATATCCGCCAGCTCCGGGGTGAAGCAGACGTTTTTGTTGTGCTTGTAGCAGTACTCCAGGAGCCGGGCCTTGTCGGCCTCCTTCAGGGCGTACATGAAGATGGTCTGGTGGTCCCGGATGGTCTGCTTGATATTCTCGTCGGTGACGGCGCAGAGGGTCCGGATGTCGTACTGCTTCTTATACTTGTTGATCTTGGAAACGAAGCTAACCAGGCCGTCCTTGTCGCCGTAGATCACGGCCACGCTTTCCGGGGGGTTGATCTGGAAGTAGAGGTAGTTTCCCAGATAGGCCGCCAGGTTGATGACGATGATCTGCAGAAGCACCACGCCCACAAAGGTGAAGAAATCCTCGGTGAGGGTGGCCCGCTTTTCGTAGTTGAAAAGCATGATGGCGATCTGGAAATAGGTGATCAGGTCGGTGATCACCGTGGCGATGAGAACGGAATAGACGATCTCCCGGCTTTTCTTGACGCCGATGGCGAAGCCGCCGTAAATCTTGATAAAGCAGACCCCGGCCACGGCAAAGGTGGACATGGAAATGGCCGCCGTCCGGGACGCCCGCCAGAGCTCCCGCTCGTTGAGGCCGAAAAGGCCGAAGAAAATCGCGAAAAGCACCACAAAGAACAGCCCCTTGAATCCCAGGAGGAACGTCCTTTGGAGCTTTTTAACAAACTGTTTAACCATAAATCCGGGTACCCCTTCCTTCACGATTCCCAAAGATTTCCGGAAATCCGGCAAAATCTTTAAAGAACGCAAGATAAAAACTAAGGTCGAAACCTGTCGTCCGTCTATTATACCACACGGGGAAGAAAATTTCCAGTACTACGGATCATTTTTCCGGGGGAAGGGCCGATTCTTCCGGGGATTCCTCCGGTTCTGCGGGCTCCGGCGGGGTCTCGGGCTCCTGGGGGAGGGCTTCCTCCAGAAGCTCCAGGACCTCCTGGGCCAGGGGCTCCTCCGGGGCTTCTGCGGGGAGGGGTTCCTCCGAGAGGACCTCGGCGGGGACGTCCTCCGGGGATTCCTCCGGCTCCTCCAGGGGGATGGGCTCCTCCTCGGAGAGGATGCCGTCCTCTTTTAAGGATTCCATGAAGCTCACCGGCATTTCGTGAATCCCGGCGGCGGAGGCGGGGGTCTGCAGGGGCTCAAAGACGCTGGGGCGGCGCTCCATTTCCAGGGCCTTGCTGTGGGCTTCCCGGCGCTGGGCGGCGATATCCTCGGGGGTCTGACCGGAAAGGAGGGCCAGGGTCTCGGCGAAGCCGGCGCAGTTGCTTTCCGCGTCGAACTTTTCCTGCCAGCTCCGGAAGGCCCGGCGGCCCTTAGCGGCGATCTGGGCCTTGGGAATCCGGGCGAAGGCGTCGATGGCCCGGCTCAGCTGCTCCGCCGTGGCGCTGGACGGAAAGAGGACGCCGTTTTCGTTATCCACCACGTCGGAGACGCCGTCCACGTTGACCGCGGCCACGAAAATCCGGTTGGCCATGGCCTCCATCATGGCGGTGGGGACGTTTTCCGACAGGCTGACGCTTAAAAACAAATCCACGTAGTTTTCCCGGTAGTAGCGGTAAATCTCCTCCCGGGACATCTTGCCGAAGAACTTATAGCGGACGCCGTTTTTGTCCCCCAGCTGCTTCTGGGCGTAGGCCTGGATTTCCTGGCGCTTGGAACCGGAGCCGATGTGAATCCACTCCACGCCGCCGCTGCGGACCATGCTCAGGGCGTCGATAAGGAAGGGCAGCCGCTTGCTGTCCTCCATGGGGCAGCAGGTAACGATGCGGAGGTAGAAGTCCGGCAGCGGGGCCAGGTCCTCCCGCTCCTGGCCGGGGACCCCCAGCCGGGCCACCCGGAGCTTGTCCGGGTCGATGTCATGGTCGGAAAAGTTTTCCAGATACAGCTGCCGGGCGTGCTCGCTGGCGAAATAAAGGGCGTCCACCGACTGGTTGACGATGTGGTTCAGGGTGTCCCGGCGGCGGCCGCTGCGGGGATTGAACATATTGGCGTTGTGGCACCGGGCCACCACCCGGATGTCGTCGGAGTAGCTTTTCAGGCAGCAGAGGCCGTAGAGGTAGTCGTTGAGGTTGGCGGAGTAGATGAGCAGCGGCTCCTCCCGCTGGAAGAAGTCCAGGTTGCGGATATAATCGTAGAGCAGCCGGCTTTTCACCAGCATTTTCAGGGTGTGCTTCCGGAAGGCCGGGGTGAAGCGGCCCTGGGCCTTAGCGGCCTTCCGCTCCTCCAGGTAGCCCCGGCTGAACAGGCACCGGAGCCGGGTCCAGAAGCGTCTGAGGCCGCTGACCTTTTCCGCCGGGCGGGAGAACACCACGCCCTTGGGCAGCGCCCGGGTCATGAGCCGGTCGGTGTCCGTGGTGATGACGTGGACCCGGTAAAGCTCCTTTAAATATTCGATCTCGCTTTCCAGGAAGCCCTCCTGGGTGCCGCAAGGGTAATGCTCCGTTATAAGGAGAAGATTCTGTTTCATATGAAAAGCCCGCCTTTCTGAAAGCCGTGCGCAAATGCGTGCATTTTCTTTATCATAACACATTTCCGGCGGTTTTAAAAGACCTGTTCCGGAACTTCTGCGTTTCCCGTGGAAATGTTCAGGCAACACCGCATAAATTGCAAAGTTTCCGTTTAGCAGAGGTCTACCAGCATATTCTGTGGATAACCTCGGCGGTT
>CAKTCT010000028.1 GCA_934539585.1 uncultured Oscillospiraceae bacterium
AATAATATCGTTATGTGAACCTAAAGGAGGTGCAGTATTATGGCAAAATGTGATTTCTGCGGAAAAGGCGTAACGTTTGGGATTAAGGTTTCTCACTCTCACAGACGTTCCAACAGAACCTGGAAACCCAATGTAGTGCGTGTGAAGGCAATCGTAGACGGCAAGCCCTGCCGCGTTTATGCCTGCACCCGGTGCCTGCGTTCCAATAAAGTGACCCGGGCTATCTGACTCTCCGTGCGGAATGTTGAAAGGCGCTTTCCTTTGGGAAGGCGCCTTTTTCCATGTCCGGAAGATGCGAAAAAGCGCCCCTCGCCGAGGAGCGCTTTTGTGTTTTCCTTATGCCTGGGGAGGAGCCGGGGGCTGCTGGGTGGGGCCCTGCTGATTGGGGTCGTAGTAGCCGTAGGTGCTGGCGTTGTAGGCCGCGATCAGGGCGTTGAAGTTCTTGATGAACAGGTAGATGCCGATCCAGGAGCCGATGCCGCAGATCAGCGCGCCCAGGAGAATCCAGAGCAGATAGCTGGTGCCGTTTTCGGCGCAGGGGATGTTGTTCCGGTCCGCCAGAGCCTTGATGCGGTTGCCTTGGTCATAGTACCAGTAGTAGGAGTAAAAGCCGCAGGTGACAATGGTCAGCAGCACGGCGGTGGAAGGCTCGGTGTTCCGGCCGTCATCGCCCATGAGGGTGTTGATATCCCGGGTGGCGGTGTAGATGAAGTACAGGGAGTAAATGCCGCAGGTGACGATATTCAGAAGCAGCAGCGTGACGAAGTTTCTTTGTTGGATCATGGGGAACCGATACCTCCATTCAGATTCTGTCGTAGTTTGCAAAGAAGCGAAAAGAGCTGCCGGAGCAGGTTGTCCGGCTGGTACTCCATGGGCGGGACGTCGGGAAAGCACCGGACCATCCGCAGGACATAGACCCCCAGGACCAGGACCAGCAGAACCGCTGCCGCAGCCGTGTTCCACTTGGGCTTCCGGAAGAAGCCGCCGGGCCTTACCGCCTGGCCGAGGATCAGCGGCACCGGCAGGAACCACAGGGGGTGATAGTAAAACGCTCCCCGGAAATCCAGTCGCAGAGCCGCCAGGTGGGCCCGGGTCATGCCGCAGCCGGGACAGGGAATCCCGGTGATCCGCCGGAAAACGCATCCCACGTCCAGAAGCAGGACCGCTGCCGCCGCCAGAAGGGCATAGGTCAGAATCCGGCCCGGAGCCGTGGTTTTCGCTTTGGGAAGCAACTGCCTTCTCCTCTCCGCATCTTGCAAGAGCTTATGTACAGTTTACCATGTTCCGGGGGTCTTGTCAACGGTTCCGGGGCGGAATCTCCGGGAAAGGGCGAAAAAAGCTCTTGCGCTTTTCGGAAAATTATGCTATACTAATGGTAATTAAACGCTTTGACCAGGTATGTAGCGGAAAAGATGCCCCAGAGAGGACGAGTCACCGGCTGAAAGCTCGTCTGCCGCTGTTTTCCGTGAAGATTCCCCTGCCAGCGGCGCTTCTGAACGGTTTCCAGTAGGAAGCGACGGATTCCCCACGTTACAGGGGTTCAAGGGCCGCCTTCGGGCGGAACCTGGGTGGTACCGCGGAGCGTTATGCCTTCGTCCCAGTCCGTTTCGGACGGGACGGGGGCTTTTTGTTTGGAACTAAAGGAGGAATACCATGCGTGCACAGCTGGAACAAATCAAGGAAAACGCGCTGAAGGAACTGCGCGACTGCCTGGAGGGCAAGGGACTGGACGCCCTCCGCGTCAAGTATCTGGGCAAGAAGGGCGAGCTCACCGCCATCCTAAAGCAGATGGGCAAGCTCTCCGCTGAGGAGCGCCCCGTCATCGGCCAGGTGGCCAACGAGGTCCGGCAGACCCTGGAGGCCGCCGTGGCCCGCCGTCAGGAGGAGCTGAAGGCCCGGGAAATGGAGCTCCGTCTGGCCGCCGAGAAGCTGGACGTCACCATGCCCGGCAAGGTCCGGGCCCAGGGAGGGCTGCACCCCCTGAGCATCGTCCAGGAGGACCTCATTGACATCTTCCGGTCCATGGGCTTTGACGTGGTGGACGGCCCCGAGGTGGAGACCGACTACTACTGCTTCGAAGCCCTCAACGTCCCCAAGGACCACCCCGCCCGGGACATGCAGGACACCTTCTATCTCGGGGAGAGCCTGCTCCTCCGGACCCAGACCTCCGCGGCCCAGATCCGGGTCATGGAAGGCCGGAAGCCCCCCATCCGCATCGTCTGCCCCGGCCGGGTCTACCGCGCCGACGACCTGGACGCCACCCACTCCCCCATTTTCCACCAGATGGAGGGCCTTGTGGTGGATAAGGGCATCACCATGTGCGACCTGAAAGGCTGCCTGGAGCAGTTCGTCCACGAAATCTACGGGCCGGAGACCCAGGTGCGGTTCCGCCCCTCCTTCTTCCCCTTCACCGAGCCCAGCGTGGAAGTGGACGTCAGCTGCTCCGCCTGCGGCGGCAAGGGCTGCCGGGTCTGCAAGGGCGCGGGTTGGATCGAGATTCTGGGGGCCGGCATGGTCCATCCCCGGGTCCTGGAAGGCTGCGGCATCGACCCTGAGGTCTACACCGGCTTCGCCTTCGGCATCGGCGTGGACCGTCTGACCACCACCCGCTACAAGATCAGCGACATCCGGCTGCTGTTCGAGAACGACCAGCGTTTCCTGGAACAGTTCAACTGAGAAAAGGAGGACCTTTAAATGAAAGTATCCCTGAACTGGCTGAAACGCTACGTGGACATCAAGGTTTCGGCCCAAGAGCTTTGCGATAAAATGACCATGAGCGGCTTCGAGGTCGAGGGCATGGAGGACCTTTCCCAGACCATGTCCAACGTCAGAGCCGGCCGCATCGTGAAAATCGAGAAACACCCCGACGCCGACAAGCTCCAGGTCTGCCAGGTGGACGTGGGCGGAGAAGCCCCCATCCAGATCATCACCGGGGCCCAGAACGTCTTTGAGGGGGCCCTGGTCCCCTGCGCCCTCCATGACTCCCACCTGCCCAACGGCGCCCACATCAAGCGGGGCAAGCTCCGGGGGCTGCCCTCCGAGGGCATGATGTGCTCCGGCGAGGAGCTCTGCCTCAAGGAGTCCGACTACCCCGGCGCCGAGGTCTACGGCATCCTGATCCTCCAGGGCGACTGGGCCCCCGGCACCGATCTCCGGGAGATTCTGGAGCTGAACGACATCCTCATCGACTTCTCCATCCTCTCCAACCGCCCCGACTGCAACAGCGTCCTGGGGATCGCCCGGGAGGTGGCCGTGGTGCTGAAAGAGGAGTTCCACATGCCTGTTCCCGCCTATCACACCGTGGGCGGCGATATCCGCGACTACATGAAGGTCACGGTGGAGGACTCCGACCTCTGCCCCCGGTACATGGGCCGGGTGGTGAAAAACCTCCGGATCAAGGAATCCCCCGACTGGATGAAAAAGTGCATCAAGAGCGCCGGGATGCGGCCCATCAACAACATCGTGGACATCACCAACTTTGTCCTCCTGGAAACCGGCCAGCCCATGCACGCCTTTGACCTCCGGGACATCAAGGGCAGCCAGATCATCGTCCGCCGGGCCAAGGAAGGTGAGCACATCACTACCCTGGACGGCAAGGACCACGCCCTGACCCCGGAAATGCTGGTCATCGCCGACGGCGAGGAGCCCTCCTGCCTGGCCGGCATCATGGGCGGCCTCAACAGCGAGATCAAGCCCGACACCGCCGACCTGTTCTTTGAGTGCGCCAAGTTCCGCCGGGACAACGTCCGCCGCACCGCCCGGGCCCTGGGCATGCGCACCGAGTCCAGCGCCCGGTACGAAAAGGGCGTGGACATCCACAACGTAGCCTACGCCATGGAGCGGGCCCTCCAGCTCATTGAGGAGCTGGACGCCGGCGACATCATCGACGGCGTCATCGACCAGAACCAGGGCCTCCCCGAGGAGCGGGTCCTGAAGGTCCCCGCGGCCTCCATCAACGCTCTGCTGGGCATCGAGGTGCCGGTCCCCGCCATGGTGGAGATTCTCAATTCCCTGGCCATTGCCACCACCGTGGAGGGCATCGACCTGGTCTGCCGCATCCCCTCCTTCCGGGACGACATCGAAAGCCGCGCCGACCTGGCCGAGGAGGTCATGCGGGTCTACGGCTACGACCACATTGTGGCCACCCCCATCCGGGGCGAGCTCTCCCGGGGCAGAAAGCTCCCCGACCGCATCTGCACCGACGCGGTGAAGGCGGTGCTGGCCGCTCAAAGCATGCGGGAGATCATCACCTACTCCTTTATCAGTCCCAAGGCCGCCGACCTGCTCCGGCTGGCGGAGGACGATCCCCGGCGGCAGGCCGTGACCCTTCTGAACCCCCTGGGCGAGGAATATTCCGTCATGCGGACCCAGATGATTTCCAGCATGCTGACGGTCCTGACCCTCAACGACAGCCGGAAGATTCCCGCCGTGCGGATGTTTGAGTGCGGCAAGCGCTTCGTTCCCAAGGCCCTGCCCCTGACGGAGCAGCCCGACGAGGTCCCCGCCCTGAGCCTGGGACTTTACGGCCCCGATGAGGATTTCTTCACCCTGAAAGGCATCGTGGAGGCGCTGCTGGACCGCTTCGGCATGAAGGGCGCTTTTGTGCCCTCCAAGGAGCCCTACTTCCATCCCGGCCGCCAGGCGGAGGTCCGGGTCCCCGGACTGGACGCGCCTCTGGCCGTTCTGGGCGAGGTCCATCCCGCCGTCGCCGCGGCCTACGGCATGGACGTCCGGGCCTACGCGGCGGAGATTCAGCTCCGACCCCTGTTCAGGGCCATGGAGGAGCGGAAGGTGATCTACCAGCCCCTGCCCAAATTCCCGGCCTCTACCCGGGACCTGTCGGTGCTGGCCGACGCGGACACCCCCATCGCCGATCTGGAAGCCGCCATCCGTTCCGCCGACTCCGGCATTGTGGAAAAGGTGGAGCTTTTCGACGTCTACCAGGGCAGCCAGATCCCCGAAGGGAAAAAGAGCGTTTCCTACTCCCTGGTCCTCCGTGCCCCGGATCGGACCCTGACCGACGAGGACTGCGACCGGGCTATGGCAAAAATCCTAAAAGCGCTGGAGAAAATTAATGCAATCTTAAGGCAGTAAGGGCCTTGTATATTTGTTCGAAATGCGTTATAATAGAAAAAGGAATTTCTGATGTACAGCTTTGAAGTTTGCGAGGTGGAACCATGCAGGATAAGACGATGACGTTTTCCGTGCCGGACGACAAGGAACTGGAAATGCGGAAGACCCTGACGATCGTGTACGATGCGCTGAAGCAGAAGGGCTACAACCCCATCAGCCAGATCGTCGGCTACATCCTCTCCGAGGACCCGACGTATATCACGACCCACAACAACGCCAGAAGCCTGATCCGCAAAATTGACCGTGACGAGCTCCTTCAAGCCATGGTCAAGGCGTATCTCGCGGATTAATCTGTTGCTCCTACGGGCAGCCGGAAACGGCTGCCCTTTTGTTTTGCGTATAGACCCCTCCCCCGCCGCGTATGCTGGAAAGGAACGCATTTCGCGAAGGGGGAATTTTTATGATTACCGCCGTCTATCTCCGCAAATCCCGGGCGGACCGCCAGGACGAATCCATTGACGACACCTTGCAGCGCCATCGGGACACCCTCCTGGCCCTGGCCGGGGACCGTGGGGACACCGTAGCCGCCGTCTACGAGGAGGTGGTCAGCGGCGACAGCCTTTACGCCCGTCCGGAGATGCTGCGGCTGCTTGAAGACGTCTCCGCCGGGCGGTATGAAGGGGTCCTCTGCATGGACATCGACCGGCTGGGCCGCGGGGGGATGAGCGACCAGGGGATCATTCTGGACGCCTTCAAAAACTCCGGCACCCGGATCATCACCCCCCGGAAGGTCTACGACCTGAACAACGAGCTGGACGAGGAGTACACCGAGTTCGAGACCTTCCTGGCCCGCCGGGAGCTGAAGCTCATCAAGCGGCGGATGCAGCGGGGCATCCGCAAGACCGTGGACGAGGGGGGCTATCTGGCCAACGCCCCCTACGGCTACCGGAAAACCGTCATCGACAAACGGCCCTCCCTGGAGATCGTCCCGGAGGAGGGAGAGGTGGTGCGGCTCATCTTCGACCTCTACGTCAAGGAAGGGGCCGGGACCCCCGCCATCGCCGAGACCCTCAATGCCATGGGCGCGGTGCCCCGGCGGGGCGGGCGCTTTTCCCGGAGCACCGTGCGGTTCATCCTGCGGAACCCGGTGTACACCGGCACCGTGGTCTGGAACCGGAACCAGCGCCAGCGGAAGGGCGGTACGGTCCGCACCCTCCCCAATCCCCCGGAAAAGTGGGTCGTCACCCCGGGGAAGCACCCGGCCCTGGTCTCCGAGGCCCTTTTCCAACAGGCCCAGAAGCGGCTGAGCCGCGGCCCCAGCGGGGTGCGGTACGACGGCACCTGTCAGAATCCCCTGGCCGGGCTGGTTTTCTGCGTCAACTGCGGCAAGAAAATGCAGCGGCAGTACCGGGCCGCCGCCGGGAAGCCCCCCACCCTTCTCTGCACGGAAAAGGGCTGCATGGTCTCCTCCCCCATGGACCAGGTGCTGGAGGCCGTCATGGAGGGCCTGCGGTTCCGGACGGCGGCGGTGCGGCTGGTCCGGGAGCCCTCAGAGCCGCCGGAGACCGCCCCGCTGGAAAAGCTGGCCGCCGCCCTGGAAAAGGAGCTGGACCAGTGCCGCCGCCAGAAGCAGACCCTCTGCGGCCTCCTGGAGCGCGGGGTCTACGACGAGGAGACCTTCCGGGAGCGCTCCCGGCTCCTGGCCCGGCAGGAATCCGAGGGCGCGGAGCAGCTGGCCGCCTGCCGGGAACGCCTTTCCAGGCTCCGGCAGACCCTTCCCCCGGAGGACGGCGGGGAGAAGCGGCTCTGCGACCTGCTCCCCGGCGGTTCTCCGGGGGTGCAGAACCTTTTGCTCAAGGCCCTGATCGCCCGCATCGATTACTACAAAAAAGAGCCCTGGAACCCCGGCGGGTTCCTCCTGGTCCTGACCCTGAAGGAGTTCCCCGCCGAAGTTTCAGAGGATGCTTCATGTTCTGATGAACAGGAGTCGTAAATTCGCCCCGCGTTGACGCAGACGGCTTCTTTGAAGCAGTTGGCGCCGGGGGCCGTGTTGCTGAGGGTCACGTTTGAATCAGCCATAATCATCCTCCTAGGTAAGTACTGGCGCGGTTTGGGAACCTGCTGTACTATATCATATGAAAAAACGGGAAAAAGGTGATAAAACCCCTCCGATATTTCCGGCGTTGACGGCAAAGCCCTTCTGTGGTATACTGGACCCATGAAACTGACAGGAGGCGGTCTTACGGAGCTTTCCCATCTCACCCGGCGGTTTTCCGTCCGGCCCATGGTCCCCGGCGACGCCGGCGACATTCTGACCCTGTGCGCCGGGAATCCCATCTACTACCAATACCACCCGCCCATGGCCTCCCGGGAAAGCGTCCTGGAGGACCTGGCCGCCCTTCCGCCGGGCAAGGGACCGGAGGACAAATTCTACCTGGGCTTCTTTGCCGGGGAGACGCTGGCGGCGGTGATGGACCTGATCCTGGGCTACCCCGACGGGAGCACCGCCTACATCGGCTTTTTCATGGTGGACCGCGCCTTCCAGGGCCGGGGGACCGGCAGCGCGCTGATCGGCGACTGCGGAGAAGCCCTGGCCCGGGCAGGATACCGGCGGCTCCGGCTGGCCGTGGACCGCGGGAACCCCCAGAGCGCCCATTTCTGGACCAAAAACGGGTTTGTGCGGACCGGCGGGGAGTACCCAAACGGCTTTTCCGCCTACCTTCCCATGGAAAAATCCCTGGGATAAAAAAACGGAAGCATCCCGCAGCGTTTCCGCCGGAAATGCTTCCGTTTTGGATTCAGACGACCTCGGTGCCGAAGGGCATCAGCGCCAGCTTGGCCAGCTTGAAGCACTGCTTCCCGAAGGGAATCCCGATGATGGTGATGCAGAAAAGCAGCCCCACCGCCGCAGCCTCAATGGCCAGGGGAATCCCGCTGAGCAGCAGCCAGAGGATGTTCAGCAGCATGGAGCCCACGCCGCCGCCGTAGCGGACCTCTTTCCCGAAGGGAAAGAAGGCCAGCCCCGCCAGCTTGAAGCACTGGACCCCGATGGGAATTCCCACAATGGTCACGCACCAGAGGACCCCGGTGATGAGCCAGCCCATTCCCAGGACGAAGCCGCCGAAAATGAACCACAGCGCGTTGCCGAGACAGCCCATACCCCCACCTCCTTTCTCAGAAAACGAAAACTGTTCCCCAAAACCTTCAAACGGCGGCTCCCATGGAGAGAGCCGCCGTTTTTCTTACTTATTCTGCAATTTGTAAAGAATCTCGAACCCGGCGTCTTCGATGGCTTTTTCCATCTCGTCGGTGTTCAGGGTGTTGATGCCGATAACCATGGTGCTCCTGCCGTTTTCGCCCCGGTAGACCGCCATGTGAGTGATGTTGGCCCCGTGCTCGCTGATGATCCCGGTGGCTTTGGCCATCATGCCGGGCTCGTCGTCGGCTTCCACGGTGAACCGGGTGCCGGGCTCCCGGAAGCCCAGGATGTCGATGAAGGAATCCAGAATGTCGCTCTGGGTGATGATGCCCACCAGCTTATTGTCCTTCATCACCGGCAGGAAGCCGATGTCGTGGTCCCGCATCAGGGTGGCGGCCTCCTCCAGGAGGGCGTCGGGGGAGATGGTAATGGGATTCTTCACCATGATCTTGCTGATCTTGGTCTTGGCCAGAAGGTAGGTCAGCTCGCCCATGCTGAAGGTGGTAGCCTTGGAGGGCGAGGCGTGGGTGATGTCCTCCCGGGAGACCACGCCCACCAGCTTGCCGTTTTTCACCACCGGCAGACGCTTGACCCCGTACTGCTGCATGATCTCATGGGCGTCGGGAATGGTCTGGTCCGGGGAGATGATGAAGGGATTCGCGGTCATTTTGTTTTTTACGAACATAGCATTAACCCCCTAAGTACGCTTTTTTGATGTCGTCGCTGTGAGACAGCTCCTCGCCGGTGCCGGAAAGGACGATGGAGCCGGTTTCCATAACGTAGGCGCGGTTGGCGATCTGTAAGGCCATACTGGCGTTCTGCTCCACCAGAAGGATGGTGGTGCCGCTTTTGTTGATGTCCTGGATGATGTCGAAAATCTCCTGGACCAGCAGCGGCGCAAGGCCCATGGAGGGTTCGTCCAGGAACAGAATCTTGGGACGGCTCATCAGAGCCCGGCCCATGGCCAGCATCTGCTGCTCACCGCCGGAGAGGGTGCCCGCCGCCTGACGTTTCCGGTCAGCCAGCCGGGGGAAACGCTCATAGACCATTTTCAGGTCCTGGGCGATGCCGGCCCGGTCCTTGCGGAGGTAGGCCCCCAGCTCCAGGTTTTCCAGAACGGTCATGGCCGGGAAGACCCGGCGGCCTTCGGGGACCTGGGACATGCCCATCTTCACCCGGTCCTGGGGAGAGGTGTGGGTGATGTCCTTCCCATCCAGAAGAATGCTGCCGGAGGTGGGCTTTTTCAGGCCGGAGACGGTACGGAGGGTGGTGGTTTTTCCTGCGCCGTTGGCGCCGATCAGGGTGACGATCTCCCCGTCGTTGACGGTGAGGGAGATGCCTTTCAGGGCGTGGATCACGCCGAAATGGACGTTCAGGTCTTTGATTTCAAGCATTGCTGGCATCCTCCCCCAAATAAGCCTCGACGACCTTGCGGTTGTTCTTGATTTCTTCCGGCGTGCCGTTGGCGATGACCATGCCGTAGTCCAGGACGTAAATCCGCTCGCAGATCTTCATGACCAGGGACATGTCGTGCTCGATCAGAAGGATGGTCAGGTGGTAGTGCTCCCGGATAAAGGCGATAAGGTCGGTGAGCTGGGCGGTCTCCGCGGGGTTCATGCCCGCCGCAGGCTCGTCCAGGAGGAGCACCACGGGATTGGTGGCCATGGCCCGGGCGATCTCCAGGTGGCGCTGTTCGCCGTAGGGCAGGTTCTTGGCCAGCTCGTCCTTTTTGTGGTCCAGCTTCATCAGGGCCAGGAGCTCCATGCTGGCCTCCCGGAGGCGCTTTTCCTCCTGATGGTAGGACGGCAGATGGAGGAAGGAGGAGGGCAGGCCGTATTTCACGTCCTTGTTCATGGCGATGCGGACGTTGTCCAGCACCGTCAGGTCCTTGAACAGGCGGATGTTCTGGAAGGTCCGGGCCAGGCCCAGCTTGCAGATATTATGGGGCCGCTGGCCGGAGATCACCTGGGACTTTCCGTCCCGTTCCAGGGTGACGGTTCCGGAGGACGGCTTGTAAACGCCGGTGAGCAGGTTGAAGACCGTGGTCTTTCCCGCGCCGTTGGGGCCGATGAGGCCCACCATTTCCCCTTGATTCAGCTCCATGTTGACGTTGGATACCGCCATCAGGCCGCCGAAGGATTTGGTCAGCTTTTCAACAGTCAGAATCGGCATGGCTTAGACCCTCCCCTCTTTTTCTTTTTTGCGGAACAGCCCGGTCAGCTGGTTCCCGGCCCGCTTGAGCATGGCCAGGGAGAATTCCCGGGAGCCGATGAGCCCCTGGGGCCGGAAGATCATGATGACCACCAGAAGCAGTGCGTAAAGCACCATCCGGAGCTCGGTGTAGCTGGACAGGAACATGGAGATCAGTCCCAGCACGATGGCCCCCAGAATGGAGCCGGTGATGCTGCCCAGACCGCCGAAGACCACGATGACCAGGATGTCCACGGACTTCATAAAGCCGAAGGTGTCGGGCTTGATCCGGGGGAAGTAGGTGGCGTACAGGGCTCCGGCCACTCCGGCGAAGAACGCGCCGATGATGAAGGCCGTCACCTTGCTGCGGGTGGTGTTGATGCCCATGGATTCGGCGGCGATCTCATCCTCCCGGATGGCGATGCAGGCCCGGCCCTGGGCGGAATGGAGGTAGTTCACCGTCAGCGCCGTAATGCCCGCCGCAAAGAGGAAGAGCCAGGTCCAGTTGACGTACTGGGGCAGGTTGGAAAGGCCCGCCGCGCCGTTGGTGATCTTGATGTTCTGAAAAACGATGCGGATGATCTCCGCCATGCCCAGGGTAGCGATGGCCAGGTAGTCGCCCTGGAGCCGCAGGGTGGGCAGACCCACCAGCAGTCCCGCCAGAGCCGCCGCGCAGCCGCCCACCAGAATCCCCAGGAGGAACCCGGGGATGCCGTCCACCCGCAGGGTGATCATGGCGCAGAAGTACGCGCCGATGGACATGAAGCCCGCGTGTCCCAGGGAGAACTGGCCGGTGAAGCCGGTGATCAGGTTCAGGCTCACCGCCAGGATGATGTTGATGCCGATGGTGACAATCGTGGCAAAATAGTAGTCGCTGAGGACCCGGGTGGAGAGAAGGAGCTGAATCACGGCGTAAACCGCCGCGCAGCCGAACAGCTTCCGGAGAGCCGTGGATTGAACGAGCTTTTTCATATTCATAATCACACCTTCTCCTTCGTCGCTTTGCCCAGGAGTCCCGAGGGCTTGATGATCAGAACCAGGATAAGGATGGCAAAGACGATGGCGTCCTTATACATGGAGCTGCCGTAACCGGAAACAAAGGTCTCCACCGCGCCGATGACGTATCCGCCGATCATCGCGCCGGGGATGATGCCGATGCCGCCGAACACTGCCGCCACAAAGGCTTTCAGGCCGGGGAGGAAGCCCATCAGGGGGTCGATGGAGTTGTAGTAAACGCCTACCAGAATCCCCGCCGCTCCGGCCAGGGCAGAGCCCAGGGCGAAGGTGAAGGAAATGGTGGTGTTGACGTTGATGCCCATGAGCTCCGCCGCGTCCTGGTCCTGAGAGGTGGCCCGCATGGCCTTGCCGATCCGGGTCTTTTTGACGATGAGCTGGAGGGCGACCATCAGCACCACGGTAATGGCCACGATGAGAATCTGGAGCATGCTGACGGTAACGCCGCCGAACTGGAAGCTCTGGGCCATAAAGCCGGTCATGGGGGGATAGGTCCGGACGTTGGCCTTGACGAAGTACATCATGCCGTATTCCAGCAGATAGGAAACGCCGATGGCCGTAATCAGCACGGCAATCCGGGGCGCGCCCCGAAGGGGCTTGTAGGCGATCTTTTCAATGAGCACGCCCAGGACCATGCAGACCAGCATGGAGATGCACAGCGACGCCCAGAACCCCAGATGGAGGAAGGTCATGCAGGCGTAGCCGACGTAAGCGCCGATCATGTAGATGTCGCAGTGGGCGAAGTTGATGAGCTTGATGATTCCGTAAACCATGGTGTAGCCAAGGGCGATGAGGGCGTAAATACTGCCCAGCGACAGGCCGTTGACCACCTGCTGCAATAATTTTTCCAAAACGTCCTTCTTTCCGCCGTCTGACAAACGGCTGCGCTCCGCGAGTTTGGGGATGTCTCCGGATAAATACAAATTGTAGGGGCAGAGTGGCTCTGCCCCTATTTGCTGAGGTTATCGGGTCATTTGCGGTCAGTTGGACTTTTCGCTCTTGAACTGCTCGCCGTCCTTCAGCTCGATGACCACGATGGCCTTGACGGCGTTGTGGTTTTCATCGACGCTGAGGGTGCCGGTGACGGCTTTGAAGCCCTTGGTCTCGCTGAGGGCCTGCTTTAGGGAGATGCTGTCCAGGGACTCGCAGCGGCTGAGAGCGTCGCAGAGGAACTTGGCTTCGTCATAGCCCAGGGCGTTGAAGGCATCGGGGTCCCGGCCGTATTTGGCCTGGAAAGCGGCGATGAAGTCCTGGACCAAGGGGTCCTGGTCAAGAGAAGAATAGTGGTTGGTGAAGTACACGTCGTTGAGGTTCTCGGCTCCGGCCAGGCCCACCAGGTCAGGAGAGTCAAAGCCGTCAGCTCCCAGGATGGGGGCGGTGATGCCCAGCTCACGGGCCTGCTTGATGATCAGGCCGGCCTGCTGGTAGTAGCCGGGGATGTAGATCACGTCGGCGTTCAGGTCCTTGATGGAGGTAAGAACCGCCTTGAAGTCCTTGTCGTTGGTGCTGTAAGATTCCTCTTTCAGGATGGTGCCGCCGGCTTCGGTGAAGGTCTTGGTGAAGTTCTCGGTCAGGCCGATGGCGTAGTCGCTGGAGGAGTCCTTATAGATTACTGCGGTTTTCGCGCCCAGGGTGTTGGCGGCGTAGGTGGCCATTGCGGAGCCCTGGTAGGAGTCGCTGTAACAAATCCGGAAGGCGTACTCCTGAACCTTGCCGTTGGCAACGGTGACGTCGTCAGCCGTGGCGGAGCCGGAGATCACGGGGACCTGGTACCGGTTGGCGTCGGGAATCTCCGCCTTGAAAGCGCCGGAGGTGGCGGGCCCAAGGACCGCGATGACCTTATCCTGCTCCATAAGGCGTTTGCCCAGAGTGGTGGCCTCGGCTTCGTCGGACTTGGTGTCGTATTCCACCAGTTCGATGGTCTTGCCGTTGATGCCGCCGGCCTCGTTGATCTCGTCGATGGCCATCTTGACGCCGTCCACGGAGCTCTGGCCGTAGGTGGCCACGCCGCCGCTCAGCTCATAGCTCAGGCCGATCCTGATGGTGGTCGCGCCGTCTTCGACTTTATTGCCCGCGGCCTGAGAGCCGCCGCAGCCAGCCAGAACGCCGGCGCAAAGAGCCGCCGCGCAGAGTACACTTAAAACCTTTTTCATTTGAAAAACCCCTTTTCTAATGTGGTGTGCTAGGATGTGGGATTGATGTTATGAATAGATTCTAAATGTTTTCCTCCGGAAAGTCAAGGGCTTTTGTAAGGAAAATTCGGGGAAACCGCACATTTCATGCATTTTATACGAAAACGTTAACAGTTTTCAAATCGTTTATCGGCATTGTTTCACGCCGGAATCCAACCGTTTCAAAAGTTTCTGCGGGTTTTCCGGAGAAATCCCGACTTTTCTTCAAAAAGCCGTGCAGGATTCCGCAGAATATTTACCCGCATTTCGACGTCTTACTCCAAAGGCTCCGCCGCAGCTGCGGAAGCGGCCACCGTCCGCATCCCCCGCTCGATCCAGTTGGACTTTTTCATGTAGAGGAGCATGCACAGCGCCGCCGTGGTCCAGGTCAGGGAATAGCCCAGGTACACCACCACGATGCTCTGGAGCAGCGGCATGGCCAGGGAAATCCAGATCATCCGCAGAACGCAGAAGTTGGCGGTAAGAATCACCATGGGCACCACAGACAGCCCCGCTCCCCTTGCCACGCCGCTGAGGGCGTGAGCCGTGGCCAGGAAGACGTAGGTGGGGGCCAGATACCGCATCATCCGGGCGGCGTAGTCGATGATCTCCGGGTCCGGGGTGAAAATCCGCAGGATGTACTTGCCGAAAATCAGGAGGATGCAGGCCAGCGTCCCGATGATCCCCGCGCTGAGGAACACCGTGACCCGGGCGCCCCTTTTCACCCGCTCCCGGTTCCGGGCCCCCATGTTCTGGCCGATGAAGGTGGTGGCGGCCATGGCAAAGCTGCTGACCGGCAGAACGGCGAAGCCGTCCAGCTTGTTGTAAGCCGCGCAGCCCGCCACCGCCGCAGTGCCGAAGCTGTTGATGTTAGCCTGGACAATGACGTTGGAGAAGGAGATGATGGCGTTCTGCAGCCCCGCCGGAAGGCCCAGGCGGATGGTCTCCACCAGCATTTTCCTGTTGAGCCGCAGCTTCCGGAAGAACAGCTTATAGTCCGCGTCGGCGCGGCAGAGGTTCCACATGGTCAGGGAGGCCGACAGCGTCTGGGCGATCAGCGTGGCCCAGGCCACCCCGGACACCCCCATCCGGAACCGGATCACGAACAGCAGGTCCAGTCCGATGTTCAGCACGCTGGCCGCCATCAGATAGTACAGCGGCCGCCGGGAGTCCCCTACCGACCGCAGCACCCCGGAGCCCATATTGTAGACCATCATGGGGATGATGCCCAGAAAGTAAATCTGCATGTACTCCACCGCCCCGGGGAGGACATCCTCCGGAGTGCCCACCAGCCGCAGGATCACCGGCGACAGGAAGTACCCCGCGATCATCATAACGGCTCCGGCCAGCAGGGCCAGAGTCATAGCCGTGTGGACGGCCAGACTCAGGTTTTCCTTGTCCCGGGCCCCGAAATACCGGGCGATGAGCACGCCGGCACCGATGGAGATGCCCATGAAGAAGCTGACCAGCAGGTTGATAATGGGATTGCTGGCTCCCACGGCGGCCAGGGCGGTCTTGCCCACAAAGTTGCCCACCACCACCGAGTCCACGGTATTGTAAAGCAGCTGGAACAGGTTCCCCAGCAGCAAGGGAATGGCGAAAAACAGCAGCTGTTTCCAGATGACGCCCTCGGTCATCCGCACGCCGGAGCCCCCGGCACGCCGCTTTTGTATCATGAAAACGCTTCCTTTCCTTGTTCGATACAAAGGCCCGTCCGTCCCGGATTTCCGGGCAGCGGACGGGTGTTTCCTCACACTTTCTGGAGCTTTGCGAAGTTGGCCATGATCTTTTTGGTGCCCACCCGGTCAAAGATGATCTCCACCAGATTGTCGTTGCCCATGGGGGTGATGGAGAGGACGGTGCCCTCGCCGAAGACCCGGTGCCGGACCCGGTCCCCCACCTGGAACCGGATGGCGGCGGATTCCACCTTCCGGACGCTGCCCGCCAGGGGCTCCGTCTCGGCGGGAGGCGGCGCGACAGGAGCCCGCTCCCGGCGTCCGCCGAAGGGCCGCTGGGAATAAGTGTCGTTGACCTCCTCGATCTTATCCTTGGGGATTTCCTCCGCGAACCGGGACAGCCGGTTGCGGTTGGTGGTGCCGAAGACCATCCGGGTGGCCGCATGGGTCAGATAGAGCTTCTTCTTGGCCCGGGTGATGGCCACATAAGCCAGCCGCCGCTCCTCCTCCAGCTCCACAGGGTCGTAAAGGACCCGCACCGACGGGAAAATGCCGTCCTCCATTCCCGGCAGAAAGACCACCGGGAACTCCAGCCCCTTGGAGGAGTGCATGGTCATCAGGACCACGCAGTCCTCGGCGTCGTTCATGGAGTCCAGGTCGGTGTACAGGGCGATTTCCTCCAGAAAGCCGCTGAGGCTCCCCTCGGGATTCTCCTGCTCATACTTCACCATGGTGGATTTCAGCTCGCCGATGTTCTCCATCCGGGTCTTGCCTTCCTCCCCCAGGGCGTTGAGCATGGAGCCGTAGCCGGTCTTGTCCAGGATGTCGTCCAGGAGCAGGTCCAGGGGCTCGTTGAGGGCGTCGTCCCGAAGGTCGTTGATGAGCCGGGCAAAATCGGCCAGGGCCGCCGCCTTCCGGGACAGCACCCCGTAGCTCCCGGCGTTTTCCAGGACATGGAACATGGAGGTCCCCGCCTGGACGGCGATCTCCTCCACGGTGTTCAGGGTGGCGTCGCCGATGGAGCGCTTGGGCTCATTGATGATCCGCCGGAGCCGCACCGCGTCGCTGGGGTTGTTGATCACGCTCAGATAGGCCACCAGGTCCCGGATTTCCTTGCGCTCGAAGAATTTGATGCCGCCGAACAGCCGGTAAGGGATTCCCGCCTTGATGAAGTGCTGCTCGATGACGCCGGACTGGGCGTTCATCCGGTAAAGGACGGCGTGGTCGCTGTACTTCATCCCCTTTTCGGCCACGTCCTCCTCGATGGTGTCGGCGATGAACTTGGCCTCGCTGCGCTCGTCGGGGAGCTTCCGCAGCTCAATCTTCTCCCCTTCCCCGTTCTGGGTCCAGAGATTCTTGCCCTTCCGGGCCACGTTGTGGCGGATAACCTCGTTGGCGGCATCCAGGATGGTCTGGGTGGAGCGGTAGTTCTGCTCCAGGCGGATGACCACGGTGTCCTTGAACTGCTCCTCAAAGCCCAGGATGTTCTCGATGGTGGCCCCCCGGAACTTGTAGATGCTCTGGTCGTCATCGCCCACCACGCAGAGGTTCTTATGCTTCCGGGCCAGGAGGCTCACCAGGCGGAACTGGGCGTGGTTGGTGTCCTGGTACTCGTCCACCAGGATGTAGCGCCAGCGGTTCTGGTAGGATTCCAGAACGTCGGGGTACTGCTCAAAAAGCTCCACGGCCTTGCAGATGATGTCGTCAAAGTCCAGGGCGTTGGACTGGATGAGCTTAGACTGGTACTTCTGGTAGATTTTGGCGATCTCCTGCTTGCGGAAATCGTCGCCTACGGTCATGCGGTAGTCCGCCGGGGAGATCATGCTGTCCTTGGCCCGGCTGATTTCCCCCAGGACCGCCTTGGGCTTGAAGAGCTTGTCGTTGATGGAAAGCTCCGCCATGGCGTCCTTGACCACCCGCTGGCTGTCGTCGGCGTCGTAGATGGTGAAGCTGCCGGTGTAGCCCAGCCGGTGGATTTCCCGCCGCAGAATCCGCACGCAGCAGGCGTGGAAGGTGGAGGCGGCCACATCCCGGGCTTCCTCCCCCAGCATGGCCTCCAGCCGGGATTTCATCTCGTTGGCGGCCTTATTGGTGAAGGTGATGGCCAGGATGTTCCAGGGCCGCAGGGGGCGGCAGCCGATGATCCGGGTCAGCTCCTCCCCGGGGACCTCCTCCCCGTCTATGTAGGCCCGGAGAAGGGCAAAATCCTCCTCCGTCAGCCCGTCGGGCATCCATTGGGAGTTCCAGGCGTCGCCGAACTGGACCATATAGGCGATACGGTTGATGATCACCGTGGTCTTTCCGCTGCCGGCTCCGGCCAGGATCAGCACCGGGCCCTCCATCTGAAAAATCGCCTTCCGCTGCATGGGGTTCATGGCGGAAAAGCTCTTTTCCAGAACCTGTTTTTTTAATGCGAGGTATTCCTCTTTCTGTTCCAGCATAGTCATTTCCTTTACTGCAATAAAATCATTACCTCCATTATACACGATTTTTCCCCCGGGTGCAAGGCGGGCGGCGGGAATCCAAAAGAAAAAACGGACGAAACCCCTTCGGTTCCATCCGTTTCAGCTGCAAATCCGTCGCCATCGGCCTCGTCTGATCTCGCCCACGCTGCCTGCCTCCTTACTGGACCACGCAGTCAAAGGAAACGCTTCCGTCGGCGGGACAAGTGCTCACCGGCACCATGTTCATGTTGAAGAACAGCACCATGTCGCCCTTGGCATAGAGATCGTAGCCCTGTTCCCACAGCGCCTCGGCCATGCTCAGAGATTTTTCCGTATCGGATTTGTCCAGCAGAAGCAGCGCTTTCTTGATTTCCTTGTTGTTCATATCAAAGACTCCTTTCGTTTCGGGGGTGTTTTCTTGTTGTGCTTTTATTATACACGATTCGGAATAAAAATGCAAGTGTTTTTGGAAAAAAATTCGAAATTTTTTATATTTTACGATAAATATACATTTCATATGCATTTATACAAATTTTCCTTGCCCTCCGCCGGATTTTGTGCTACACTAAGGACGAAAGGAAAAAATCTGTCCGCCGGAACCGGACAGCCTGAAAGGAAGGAATCCCATGCGACTTGGAATCAGCAGCTACTGCCTCTGCCCCAACCTCCGGGACGGCGCCATGACCATCTTCGACGTGATCCGCTGGGCCGCGGACCACGACTGCCAGCACATCGAGTTCGTCCCCTTCTACCTGGACTTCCTGGCCGACCCGGAGCTCATCGACCGGGTGCGGGAAGCCTGCGCCGCCGCCCGCCTCCCCATTTCCACCTACTCCCTCAACGCCGACCTCTTAAAGCCCGATCCGGCGGAGCGCCGCGCGGAGATTCAGCGGGTAAAGGCCCACATCGACGTGGCCCACCGCTTAGGGCTCACCAAAATGCGCCACGACGTGGCCTCCTTCCGGCGGCCCATGTCCACCAACACCCCCCAGAACTTCGTGAAGGAGTTCCCCCTGATGGTAGAGGGCGTCCGGGAGCTGGCCGACTACGCCGCCTCCTACGGCATGACCACCACCCTGGAAAACCACGGCTTTTTCGTCAACGGCTCCGACCGGGTCATCTCCCTGCTGGAAGCCGTGGACCGGAAAAACGTCCGGATGACCATCGACGTGGGCAACTTCCTCTGCGTGGACGAGCGCGGGGAGACCGCCGTGAAAAAGTGCCTGCCCTACGCCGACATGATCCACCTGAAGGACTTCTACATCCGGGACAAAGCCCGGCTGGCCGGAGTGGGCGGCCTTTTCGACTGCGACAACGGCTCCTGGTTCGAGACCGTGGGCGGCTCCATGCTCCGGGGCTCCATTCTGGGCCAGGGGGACCTGGATATCTGGAAGATTCTCCGGGACGTGAAAGCAAGCGGCTACGACGGCGACATCTCCATCGAATTTGAAGGCATGGAGCCTTGCGAGGCCGCCACCGCCACCTGCCTCCGCACCGCCCGGACCATCTGGGAGCAGGTCTGAAACAGCAAAAAACGTCCCGGCAGGAGTTTTTCCCGCCGGGACGTTTTCGTTTCCGGATCAGCCGATTTTCGCCGCCTTGATGGCCTGGCGCTTGCCCCGGAGCTCTGCCAAGGACTTGGCCACCTGGTCCTCCGTGGACTTGAGAACGCTGTCCACGTAGTCGCTGGTGGCTTTTTTCAGCTCCCGGGCCTGGAGCTGGGAGGTGCTGAGGATTTCGTTGGCCTTGGCCTGGGCCTGCTTCACCACTTCGTCGTGGTCCACCAGCTTCTTGGCCCGCTCCTCCGCCACCCGGATGACCATTTCGGCCTCCTTCTTGGCGTCGTCCAGGATGATCTTCCGGTCGTTGACGATCTCCTTGGCCTTGGCGACCTCCACGGGGATGTGCATTTTCAGGTCCTCCAGCAGTTCCCGGATCCGGTCGACGTCCACGGCGCCCTTTCCGCCGGAAAGCGGGATGCTCCACGCTCCGTCCAGCATATCCTCGATCATCATCAGGATGCTGTCGATGTTTTCATTATTGGTCATGGGAACTCCTCCTTCATTGATGCGGAATCACTTGCGGGAAAGGCGCTCCTGGATCTCCTCCAGGATGCACGCCGGAACAAAGTTGCGGATGTCGCCGCCGAAGCTGGCAATCTGCTTGACGATGCTGGAGCTCAGATACATGTTGTCCGCCGCGGCGGTGAAGAAGACCGTCTCCGCCTGGGGGTTGAGCATCTTGTTGGCCAGGGACATCTGGAACTCGTATTCAAAGTCCGACACCGCCCGGAGTCCCTTGACAATGGCGCAGGCCCCCTTCTCCCGAAGGTAGTCCGCCAGCAGGCCGTCGGAGGAATCCACGGTGACGTTGGGCAGGTCCGCCGTCACCCGCTTGATGAAATCCACCCGCTCGGCGGTGGTAAAGGCGTAGTTGGTCTTGGCGGGGTTCACGGACACCAGGACGATGACCTTTTCAAAGAGCTTGGCCGCCCGGGTGATGATGTCCAGATGCCCCAGGGTGATGGGGTCGAAGCTCCCCGGACAAACGGCAATTTTCATAAGCTGCATCCTTTCTGCGTTCCGGGGATCATTCCGCCGAAGCCTTTTCGTAGGTGGTGACTGCGGTTTTCCCGTAGAAATACTGCTTTTTCAGCCGCAAATCCCCGGCGGTCTCCGGCATGGGCTCCCCCTTCCGGTGCTCGAACAGAACGATGCCCTCCGGAGCCAGACACCGTCCCAGCAGCGGCATCAGCTTGGGAACATACCCCAGATCGTAAGGCGGGTCCAGGAAAATGATGTCGTAGGTCTCCGCCGTCCGGGTCAGAAAGGCCGCGGCGTCGTCGGCGACGACCTGGGACTGCTTCCCCATCCCCACCGAGGTCAGGTTGTCCTTGATGATCTCCTGGGCCTTGCGGGAGTTGTCCACAAACACCGCCCTGGAGGCCCCGCGGCTCAGCGCCTCGATGCCCATCTGCCCCGAACCGGCAAACAGGTCCAGCACACTGGCGTAGGGGACCCGGAAATGAACGATGCTGAACACCGCCTCCTTGACCATGGCGGCGGTGGGGCGGGTCTCCAGGCCCTCTAAGGTTTTCAGCTTCCGCCCGCGGGCGGTACCGGTAATGACGCGCATAACTTTGGTCCAGCGGGTCTCCCCGCTTCCTTTCTTTCAAAATCAATACCCGGAGCCCGGGCGCTTGCGGTTAAACGAATAGACGCTCATGACCAGCCCCATGGACAGGTAGGAGGTCAGCAGCGAGGTGCCGCCGTAGCTGATAAAAGGCAGCGTAATGCCGATGACCGGCACCACCCCCAGCACCATCCCGATGTTGATCAGGGACTGGAAAAAGAACATCCCGAAGATGCCGCTGCAGATGTAGCAGCCCAAGGGATCGGCGCTGCTTCGGGCCGTCAGTAATATTTTAACACAAATCGCCGTCAATAGCAATACGACAGCCGCACATCCTACAAATCCCAACGTCTGGCCGATGTGGGCCAGGATAAAGTCGTTGTGGATGGCGAACACGTAGTTCAGATCGTCGGAGAAAAGCCCCTTGCCGAAGACCTCCCCGGAGCCCAGAATCCGCCGCCCCACCTGCTGGTGATAGGCTTCGGCCAGAGTGGAGTGCTCCACGTCCCCCAGGACCCGGATGCGGTTTTTCAGGTAATCGGGGAAGCTGCCGCTGAACCAGATCACCGGCGCCAGCACGCCCATGGCCCCCACGCCGGCCAGAATGTACCGCCATTGGAGCCCCGCCGTGAAGATCATGCACAGAAAGATGAAGAAGAACACCAGGGCCGACCCCATGTCCCCCTGCTTGTAGATCAGCAGACAGGGCACCGCCCCGTGGAGGCAGAGGAGCAGCACATGAAGGGGTTTGTTCATCCGTTCCCGGACCTTGGACAGGTGGTAGGCAAAGGTCAGCACAAAGGAGATTTTCAGAAGCTCCGAGGGCTGGAGGGAAAGGCTCCCCACCCGGAGCCAGGCGGCGTCGTCGGACCCCGGCGGCTGGTAGACGATGGGGAGATTGGTAAAGGTCAGCAGCACCAGCCCCAGCGTCACCGGCAGATGGAGGAACCAGAGCTTTGCTAAGAACCGGTAGCTGATCAGCGTCATGACGAACATGGCCGCAATGCCCAGGGCTCCGGCCAGGAGCTGCATTTTCAGCCGGCTCCCGTCCAGGAACCCCGCCTGGACCTCCGAGTACAGCAGGACAAGGCTGAACGCCGCCGCTGCCGCCGAAAGCAGCAGCAGGACCTTGTCCAGCCTGCGGAAATAGGACTTGACTGCCTGCCAAATTTCCTTCATGAAACGCCTCCGAACCAGGGAAATACGGCTCTCAGAAGAGCCCGGTGATCACGCCGTTTTCGTCGATGTCGATTTTCTCGGCGCTGGGGACCCGGGGAAGCCCGGGCATGGTCATAATGCTGCCGGTGAGGGCCACCACAAAGCCTGCTCCCGCCGACAGCCGCACCTCCGAAACGTGAAGGGCGAAGCCCTCCGGACGGCCCAGCAGCGCCGGATCGTCGGACAGGGAGTACTGGGTCTTTGCCATGCAGACCGGCAGCTCCCCGTAGCCCATACCCTCGATCTCCCGGATGGCCTTTTCCGCCCCGGCGGCGTATTCCACGTGGTCCGCGCCGTAGATTTCCCGGGCAATGACCCCGATTTTCTCCTTCAGCGGCAGGTCCAGGGGATAAATGGGCGCGAAATGGGTGGGCCTGGTCTCCAGGGTGTCAACCACCACCCGGGCCAGGTCCTCGCCGCCTGTGCCGCCCTTGGTAAAGACCTCGGACAGGGCGTAGGGCACGTCCATTTCCTTGCAGCAGCGGTCCACCACCTGGAGCTCCGCCTCCGTGTCGCTGGGGAACCGGTTGATGGCCACCACCACCGGCACGCCGAACTTCCGCATGTTGGCCACATGGGCCTTGAGGTTGACGATCCCGGCCTCCAGGGCGGGGATGTTTTCCGCGTTCAGGTCGGCCTTGGCCACGCCGCCGTTGTATTTCAGCGCCCGGACCGTGGCTACCACCACGACGCACCCGGGGGTCAGCCCGGCCTTCCGGCACTTGATGTCAAAGAACTTCTCCGCCCCCAGGTCGGAGCCGAAGCCTGCCTCGGTAATGGCGTAATCCCCCAGCTTCAGGGCCAGCTTGGTGGCCCGGACGGAGTTGCACCCGTGAGCGATGTTGGCGAAAGGCCCGCCGTGCATCAGCACCGGATTGTTTTCCAGGGTCTGGACCAGATTGGGCTTGACAGCGTCCTTGAGAAGCACCGCCATAGCCCCCTGGGCCTTCAGGTCCCGGGCGTAGACGGGCCGGTTGTCGTAGGTGTAGCCCACCAGAATGTTGGCGATCCGCTCCTTTAAATCCATAAGGTCGTCCGCCAGACAGAGGATGGCCATGATCTCGCTGGCCACGGTGATGATGAACCCTTCCTCCCGGGGAACGCCGTTGATCTTGCCCCCCAGCCCGATGGTAGCGAAGCGCAGAGCCCGGTCGTTCATGTCCAGACAGCGCTTGATGAGGATCCGCCGGGGGTCGATGCCCAACGGGTTCCCCTGCTGGAGATGGTTGTCCACCATGGCGCAGAGCAGATTGTTGGCGGCGGTGATGGCGTGCATGTCGCCGGTGAAATGGAGGTTGATGTCCTCCATGGGGACCGCCTGGGCGTATCCGCCGCCGGCGGCGCCGCCCTTAATGCCGAATACCGGCCCCAGGGAGGGCTCCCGTAGGGCAATGACGGCCTTTTTCCCGATCCGGGCCATGGCCTCCCCCAGACCGATGGAGGTGGTGGTTTTCCCCTCCCCGGCGGGAGTGGGGTTGATGGCCGTGACCAGGATCAGCCTGCCGTCAGGCCGTTCCCGGACCGAAGAAAGAAACGCATCGGAGATTTTGGCCTTGTACTTTCCGTAGTACTCCAGATCGTCCTCGGGGATTCCCAGAGACGCCGCCACCTGTCCGATAGGCCACAGCTTGGCCTGCTGGGCGATTTCGATGTCCGTCAGCATGTGTAAACACCCTCCATAATTTGGTTTCTCTTTCTGTTCTTTCGCGTGGGCAAAAGTCTTTAAGGTTATTATACCATATTCCCCTAAGGAATAGCAACCACAAAAATCATCCCGCCCATGTTAACATGTTTCGGCCATTTGGTTGACATGTCGCATAAACCGACGGATAAAGAGGGCTTCTTTGGTGCTTTTCACAAACTTTCCAAAAAGCCCATATTTCACCGATTTTACTACCCGATTTCGACATATTTTTCACCGACATTCTTCTATACTATGTCACACAGACACGGACATGCCGCATATGGACAAGCCGTACCGACCCGTTCTGGGCAAGACAATTTGAAAGGATGTTCAACATGAAAAAACAGAAAAACTACTTCCGTTCCCTGACCACCCGGTTCCACTGCCTGTTCACCGCCCATCAGATCGAGTCCAGCCGCGCCCGGGAAAAACGCCTGCGGGACAAGCTGGACCATCTGGACGGCGACGCCGCCCGGGGGCTCCTCTACCGGATGCAGGAGCTGAACTGCCGGGCCGAGGCCCTGGAGCTCCGCTACGCCCGGCTTGCAGAGGGCGCGGACCGGCCGGACCGTCTGGCCATCTGACGTTACCGCAAAGGGCGGCCGGAGCATCCCGGCCGCCCTCTCTGTTTTCCCAAAGGGGACTTATTCCGCTTTTTCTTCCTCTTTGGCCTTGAGCAGGTCCCGGATCTCGGCGAGCAGCTCGGCCTCAGTGGGAGCCTTGGGGGCTTCGGGGGCAGGAGCCTCCTCTTTTTCGCCCTTTTCCTTCTTGATCAGCTCCTCAGCGGCGGTGGTGGCCTTGGTCACAAGCCGCACCATGAAGAAGATGGACAGCGCGATGATGAGGAAATTCACGATGTTCTGAATGAAGCTGCCGTAAAGAATGGCAGCCTCGGCCTTGACCACAGTGCCGTCGGCGGCCACTTCCGCCGGAGAAAGGACCCATTTCAGGCTCTTGAAGTCCATTCCCGCCGTGAGAAAGCCGAAAAAGGGCATGATGATGTCGTTGACCAGGGAGTTGACGATGCTGCCGAAGGCTCCGCCGATGATAACGCCCACGGCCATGTCCATGACGTTGCCCTTAAACGCAAACTTTTTGAATTCCTGCCACATAAAAAGTCCTCCTTGATAGAATGTCCTGTTCCATTATAATCCTTCTGCCGGGGAATCGCAAGGGGTATCCGGCAAAAACCTCACCCGTTCCAGAGCTCTGCCCACCGGCTCCGGCGGACGGTCTCCTTGGGCAGCTCCTCGATGTTGACCAGAATGGCGTCCTCCCCGATGACCTCGATGCTCTCCCAGGGAATGACCACGTCCGGACGGCGGCCCAGCAGCCCGAACAGCCGCAGCTTACCGTAGACCACCAGCCCCCGGACCTGGGCCTCCTCCGTATCGATGGTCACATCGTCGGCAAAGCCCAGCTTCACGCCGTTTTTGACGCTGACGACCTCTTTCCGCTGCAAATCGCAGAGCTTCACTTCCACGGCGCCGCCCCCTTCCCATACAGTTTATTCCCGCAGGGAGGCCGGTATGCCGTCCCGGGCGAACCAGACGTCCGGGACCTGGAAGGTCCTGCCGTTTAAGTAGGAAAGGGCGTGCTCCTCCCGAAAGGCGAACCGCAGCTTGTAGGAGTACAGCGCCTGGCAGTCGAAGCCCTTCTTCTTCTCCGCCGCGTTGGAGGCGTACTTTCCGTCCCCCACCAGCGGGTGGCCGATGTAGGCCATGTGGGCCCGGATCTGATGGGTCCGGCCGGTTTTCAGCTCCACCTCCACCAGGGAGTAACGGCCGTTGGACTGCAAGACCGTGTACTTGGTGATCATGGTCTTGGTGTCCGGCCGGGGGTGATCGTAGATCACCGCCTTGTTCTCCGCCTCGTCCTTCCGGTGATAGTGGGTCAGGGTAGCGGACCGGGGCTCCGGGGTCCCCTTGACCAGACAAAGGTAAAACTTCTCGATCTCCCGGTTCCGGATGGCCTCGTTGAGGATGCGGAGGGCCTCGGCGTTCTTGGCCACGATGACGATGCCCCCGGTGTTGCGGTCGATGCGGTTGCAGAGGGCCGGCGCAAAGGACGCCTCCTTCCCGGGATCGTACTCCCCTTTCCTGTAAAGGTAGTGCTTCACCCGGTTGATGAGGGTGTCCACCGTTTCCCCTTGGTCCTCGTGGACGATGAGCCCCTGGGGCTTGTCCGCCAGGAGGATGTTCCCGTCCTCGTACACCGTCCGCACCTCCGGCGGAGCCCCCAGGAAATCCGGGGCCTTCTCGGAGAAGAACTCGTCGTTGATGTACAGCTCCACCACGTCCCCCTCCTGGAGACGGTAGCGGATCTCGCTCTTTTTCCCGTTGACCTTGATCCGCTTGAGCCGCAGGTATTTATAGAGAAGGCTCTGGGGCAGCAGGCGCACCGCCTTGGTCAGGTACTTGTCCAGGCGCTGGCCTGCGTCGTTGGCGTTGATTACGAACCGTCTGATGGCGGATTCCTCCTTTAGTCAATGCGAAAATCCTCGTCCCGATAGCTGGGCAGCAGCCGGTGGGCCTTGGGACGGCGCTTCAGCGGCGCGTACACAAACTTCCGGCAGGAAAAGCAGGGGGACACCGCCCCGTTCTTTTCGCAGAGGATCATCTGGCCGTCCCGGGTGGGACGGCCCAGCTCGCAGTATTCACAGGCCGGATCAATGCGCCGGCCGAACAGGATGCTTTTCACGGAACCCCTCCTCTGTGGTCCTGGGACCTGCTCCTATTCTATCACACTTTTTCCGGCTTATCAAGAGCATCAGGCAAAGGACCACCAGCAGCGCCGACGCCCCCAGGGTCGCGGCCCCCTTCCGGGCCACCGAAGCCCCCGCCGTGGCAAAGGCCGGCAGCGGCAGCCGGAGCTTCCGGACGAAAAACAGCGTCAGTCCCAGGCTCACCAGAACGTACACCCCCCGGAGAAAGACGAACTTCCGCATCCGTACCCCGGTCCCCCGGAGAAAGCAGGCCGTCTGCATCCAGACGCACAGCCCCCCGAAGGCGGTGTACACCACGGCCAGCACCAGCTTCTCCAGGCCGGGCCGCCCCGGCAGACCGGCGCACCCCACCGTCACCTCCAGAAGCCCCACCCAGGTCCTCCCCCCGGGGAGCAAAGCTGCGGCGTGGGAGATCACCGAAAACACCAGGACAAAGGAGCAGATGACGAACATGCTCTTTCCCGCCTCGGCCACGGCGGCCACAAATCCGGGGAGAAGCCCCAGCTTCGGCTCTTTCCGCGGAGGATTTTCCGGAAAAACCTCCCCCCTCCCCCAGAATCCCCGGGCCAGAAGCCCCACGGCCACCGCAGCGGCCGCCTGACAGCCATACAGGACCCCGCCTATCTTGACGCTTCCGAAGCACGGCACGGCCACCCCCGCAATGAGAAACGCCGGGGAGCAGTTGACGCAGAAGCAGAGCAGCCGTTCCGCCGTCCGGGGCTCCAGCCGTCCCTGGCGGACCATCCGGGCCAGCATCTTCCCGCCCACCGGGTACCCCCCGATGAGGGACAGGAGGATCACCGATACCGCCTCCTCCGGCACGCCGAACACCGCCCCCAGGAACCCCAGGGGCCGGAACAGAATGTCCCCCACGTCGGTCAGGGCCAGAAAATCCGCAAAGGCCAGGAACAGAAACAGCGACGGGATCACCGAGGTCAGACAGAGGGCGATCCCCTGCCGGACCCCCTCCGCCGCTTCCTCCCCCCGGAGGAGAATGGCCCCGCCCAGGAACACCGCCGCGCTGCCCAGAAACACCGGCCGCACCCGCATGCACACCCAGGAAACGCCCCGCTTCATCCCTTCCCCTCCTTCCGGGAGACCGGCTCCAGCTCCAACCCCCGGATGCTCCCCCGGACCGTCAGACTGGCCGCCGTAAAATCATCCACCCTGAGCCCCGCCCCCAGCACCGTCAGCCGCAGCCCGTCCAGGAGCAGCACCGCCATATCGTCGTCGTAAGTCAGCACCGCCCGGCAGCCCTCCACAAAAAGCTCCCGATCCCCCTGCAGCTGGAGCTGGGCCCCCTTCAGTTCCTCCGCCCCGGCCCGGAAGGCAGCCAACAGCGGTTCCCGCCGGGGCTTTTCCGGGAAGTACCGGACGCCCTCCCGGCAGCGGTTCCTGGACCCGGCCTTGCGAAACGCTTTCATGCGCGCCCCCCTTTCCTCTTGCTCCTTCATTATATTCCCCCGGACCGCCACGTATACGTCAGGACAGCCCCGATCGTCCTTTTTCAGACAGCATTCCGACGTTGTAACAATCGAAGGAACGTGATATAATGGGCGGTAGAGGATACCGCTTTATGAGCGCCTATGGAATCGGGGAAATCGAAAATGATGTATGACCTGGGTGACAGAGTACGGATTATCGCAAGCGGCAAAACCGGCTCGATTTGCGATGCACGCATGGCTGACAGACGGCCCTTGTATATCGTGGACTGCTCCGGCGAATGTGACAGCGACGCCCTGAAGGATTGCGTTGTCACCGTCGAAGAAAATGAAATCGAACGGGAGGAGCAGAAGAATGGAAAAGGATAAAGTCAAAGGCTGGACTGCCACAGACTACGCCTTCGAGGACCTTTATGATGCATATCTCAGCATCTTATTTGAGTACCAGGGAAAGGAATATCGGTTAAGCTGCGAAGGAGATAAAGCGCTGTATGATTGCGATACCGGTGAAATCCTGTGGACGTTCACCGATAAAGAGTCGTTTTATAACGGCGCCATTTTTGGCCGTCCGATTCAGGATGTCATCAACGATTCATACCTTATCTGCTTAATGTAAGCGGAGGAGATTTATGCAAGGATTGTCCCCAAAAGAACCCGCACTTGTTGATTTTGTCCGAAAAACGTGGTATAATGAACAACACAAGCAGTCGTATAGGGTGAGTACACGGTGTCTGCCGTAGCCCCGGTTGAAATCCGGGCGCTTGTGTTAAGGGTGCGGCCATGTGCCTATTCGCAAGTGATAGTTCAAGACGAGGAGAACGCGGTATATCCGTAGTCCCGGTGACGAATCCGGGTGCTTGCATGGGCGCAGAAACGCGCCCTTTTCTTTAACGCCAACCGCCAGCGGTTCTCCGCCGGCGGTATTTTTATATTCCAAATATTCCCCTCCCCCGCCGCATATACATAAAGGGCAAAGGAGGGGTTCCATGTACCTGCTGCCCACCGTGGTCTTCACCGTCTCCGGCGGCGATCCCGGCCCGTTTCTCACCGCCGCCCGGGATCACGGCATCGCCGTCCGCCGCTTTTCCAGGAAAAACGGCCTCTGCCGGGGCGAAGTCCCGGCCTTCCGCTACCGAAAAGCCGCCCGCCTGGCCCGGACCCACGGCCTCCGGCTCCGGGTCTGCCAGCGGAAGGGCCTCTATTTCCGGCTGTACCGCTACCGCCGGAGACTGGGCCTCCTGGCCGGGATCGTCCTGTTTCTGGGGGCGCTGCTCTTTTCCCAGTCCTTTCTCTGGGCCGTGGACGTGACCCCCACCGCCTCCGTCACCGAGCAGCAGGTCCTGGACGTGCTGAAAAGCCACGGCATCCGGGTGGGGACCTACCTCCCGTCGGCAGACCTGAAAACCGCCGCCCTCCTTTCCCGGGTGGAGCTGCCGGGCCTGGCCTTTTTCGCCCTGAACCGGGTGGGCAGCCGCATCCAGGTAGAGATGGCCGACGCCACCCCCCAGCCTCCCCGGCCCCTGTCCTCCGGGGAGGGGGTCTGCAACATCGTCGCCGCCCGGACGGGGCTCATCCGCTCCCTGGAGCCCTACCGGGGCCAGACCATGGTCCGGGTCAACCAGTCGGTGTACCAGGGGGACCTGCTGGTCAGCGGCATCGTGGAAAACGCCGACGGCCGGACCTCCTACCAGCACGCCGCCGCCAGAATCATGGCCGAGACCCGCTGGGAAAAGTCCTTCTCCCTCCAGCTGCGCCAGACCACCACCCAGGAAACCGGCCAGGTCAGAATCCGCTACTCCCTGGACCTTTTCGGAAAAAAGCTACCCCTGTTCCTGGCCTTCCCGGCCTTTCAGCCCAAGGAGCCCTACGAAAGCCGCACCGCCCTTTTCGAACCCAGACTGGGCTCCGTCCAGATTCCCCTGGGCGTGGAACGGGAGGAACTCCGCTTCGTCCGCCAGGAGCAAACCACCTTCACCGAGGAAGAAGCCCTGACCGCCCTCCAGAACGCCGCCCACCTTTACGAGGAAACCCTCCCCGGAGAAATCCTGACCCAAGAATCCTCCGCAGCAGTCTCCAACGGCCAAATGACCCTGACCATCGTCTACACCGTCCTGGAAGACATCGCCAAGGAAGCCCCCTTTTTCTACCCGGAGACGCCCTAAAACACACCCATTCCGTACTTTATAATGAAAAGCAAGCCCACTTCGAACGCCAGCCAATCTTTTTTGGCCAAAACCGAACATTGCCCCCGAGCGTAGAACGGTAGCCCCCCGTTTCCTCCACCGGGAGCACCCATACGAAAGCCGCCCCACCCTTTTGAATCAAAACCATGCTCCTTTCAATCCCTTCTGGGCGTGGAACGGGAGGAGCCCCATTTCGTCCACCAAAAGCAAACCACCTTCACCGAGGAGGAAACCCTGGCCGCCCTCCAGAACGCCACTCACCTTTACGAGGAAACCCTCCCCGGAGAAGTCCTGGCCCAAGAATCCTCCGCAGCCGTCTCCACCGGCCGGATGACCTTAACCGTCGTCTACACCGTCCTGGAAGATATCGCCCAGGAATCCCCCTTTTTCTACCCGGAGACATCCTAAAACGCACCCATTCCGCACTTTATAATGAAAAGCAAGCCCAATTCGAAAGCCAGCCGATTTTTCGGACCAAAACCGGACATTGCCCCCGAGCGTAGAACGACAGAACCCCATTTCCGCCGCCAGGAGCCCCCCACGAAAGCCGCCACACCCTTTTGAATCGAAACCAGGCTCCTTCCAATCCCTCCTGGACGTGGAACGCGAAGAACCACATTTCGTCCGCCAAAAGCAAACCACCTTCACCGAGGAAGAAGCCCTGATCGTCGTCTACACCGTTCTGGAAAGATATTGCCAAAGAAGCCCCCTTTTTCTACCCGAAGGTGCCCTAACCATTGTCCACTACGCATTTATTAATGAAAGGCGAGACCCGCAAAAACCTCCTCAGACTTTTCGAACCCAAACTGGCCCCGCCCAACTCCCCCGGGCGTGGAACGAGAAGAACTTCATTTCGTCCGCCAGGAGCAAACCGTTTCCACCAAAGAAGAAGTCCAGACTCCCCTCCAAACACCGCACGGAAAAACCCCTCTTGCTCCCCGGAGATAACCCAAATCGCACCCATTCCGCACCTTTTTGTTCCTGAAATGAAAATCAAGAAACAGAGAGAAATCAAGAAAACAAGAGCGATTTTGAGAGAATACCGGCTGTAAATTAAAAAATCGCCGTTTTTCCTCTTGACAGATGCCCCGCCAGCCGTTATAATAAAGTACGTTGTGAAAATGTGCCGGCGGAGTATTCCTGCGGCCGGCAGTTGATCGGTTTCACGAAAGAATCTGTTTGGAGGTACCAATATGTCCACTACTATGGCAAAACCTGCGGAAGTCACCCGCAAATGGTATGTGCTTGACGCGACGGACAAGCCCCTGGGCCGTGTGGCTGCCAAGGCTGCCCATCTTCTCCGCGGCAAACACAAACCTTCCTTCACCCCCAACGTTGACTGCGGCGATTTCGTCGTCATCGTCAACGCGGAAAAAGCCATCCTCACCGGCAGAAAGGCCGAGCAGAAGTTCCTGCGCTGGCACACCGGCTGGATCGGCCACCTGAAAGAAATTTCCTACAAGACTTTGATGGCTGAGAACCCCGAGAAGGCCATGACCGTGGCCGTCAAGGGCATGCTTCCCTCCACCACCCTCGGCAGAGCTCAGATGCGCCGCCTCCGGGTATACCGGGGCGCCGAGCATGAGAACCAGGCCCAGAAGCCTGAAGTCTGCGAGTTTTAATCAGTGAAAGGAGGCAATTAACATGTACGAATCCAAACCCTACTTCTACGGCACCGGCAGAAGAAAACATTCCGTTGCCCGCGTGAGAGTTTACCAGGGCACCGGCAAGATCACCATCAACGGCCGTGACATCGACGATTACTTCGGCCTGGACACCCTGAAAGCCATTGCCCGTCAGCCTCTGGCCCTGACCGAGACCGAAGGCAAGTTCGACATCGTCTGCACTCTGGCAGGCGGCGGCGTTACCGGCCAGGCCGGCGCTCTCCGCCATGGTCTTTCCCGCGCTCTGCTCCAGTACGACCCCGAGTTGCGGGTTGTTTTGAAGAAAGCCGGCTTCCTGACCCGTGACCCCAGAATGAAGGAAAGAAAGAAGTACGGTCTCAAAGCAGCTCGTCGCGCTCCGCAGTTCAGCAAGCGATAATCGACTGCTCAGACTATATCAAAATGGTTCAAAAAGCCCGGAAAATCAAGGTTTTCCGGGCTTTTGCTATATCTAAACGGGCTGATATGGTTTGACCAAATTTGGCAAAACGAGAGCCGATTTCATCCAATTTTTAGTGGTCCGCAAGTGGTTAACTGGCCAAAAAGAGGGCAAAAAGAGGGGGAAGTGGTTCCCAAAGTGGTTAACCGAGAGCCGATTTTTGGGGTGCTTTTCAGCCCTCCTTCCCCTCGTTTTTTGGCTGTGGCAGTTTGGCATAGTTTGAGCTAATTTGAATAATTGAATATGAATTTGATGTAGCACACAGTATAAATGCTGGGTGCTTTTTTCATTTCAGGAACTCGTATTCCGGCGATAGAAAGAGCCGTCACTTCACTGTTAATTTTGAAGTGGCGGCTTTTTCTATTTCCAGAAACAACAGCAACAATCAGAAATGAGGTGAAGTCATGAACACACAA
>CAKTCT010000029.1 GCA_934539585.1 uncultured Oscillospiraceae bacterium
ACTTCATTCTACCAGAGTCTGCAAACTATGTCTTCTTTTATGTATTTTCCTTTTTGCGCAATTTATTGTACCTTATCTTTTTATGATTTGGATTTTCAGTGGGTGTCCTTTTCCGGCGGCTGTGATGGGGCGGAGTTTTCGTGGAGACTCCGCCCTTTGTGTTTTCGGAAAAAGAAGTCGTTTGTTCCTACGATGGCGTTACTTTTTCTTGGCGTCCTGCATGAGCTTCCGGTAGCTGCCTGGGGTGGTGCCGCAGAGCTTTTTGAAGTTGCGGATAAAGACGGTGCTGGAATTAAACCCGCAGTTTTCGGCGATCTTTTCCATGGAATCCCGGGACTCGGTAAGCTGGCGGCAGGCATGGCGGATGCGGACGGCGCAGATGGCTTCGGGGATGCTCTGGTTGGTCTCCTGGCGGAAAATCCGGGAGCAGTAGGGCGGGAACAGCTGGAAGTGGGCCCCGATCTCAATGACTCCTAAGTTGACGTCGTTGTAGTTTTCCTCGATGAACTCCCGGATGCGGACCCCAAGGCCCTTGACGGGGTGGCGCTCGGCGTATTCCCGGCGGATGTCGGTCATCCGGCGGATGAAGTACTCCCGGAAGCCGTCCATGGATTTGTAGGTTTCGATGTTCAGATCGAACAGGTGCTCTGCGGGGATGGCGTCGCTCTGGTCGTTGAACTCCACCAGCAGCTCGTTGGCGTGGGTGCAGAGGTCGAAGATGAAGCTCCGGGCAATTTCCGGGGTGGTGACGCCCCGGTCGCCGAAGCAGCGGGCGTAGATTTCGTCGAAGACCTGGTCCGGGGCGGCGTCGCCGTCCTTGATGCACTGGGCCAGCAGCACCCGGCTGGCAGAGGCGGGGACGAATTCGTAGGACCCGGCGGTGGGGGTCAGGTCCTGATAGCAGAGGACCTGGCCCGTTCCGGCGATGATCTTGTACTCCTCAGCGCGGCGGGCGGCGTTGTAGGAAAGGCGGATCTCCCGGAGATTTTCGCACAGCGTTCCGATGCCTGCGGTGCAGGAAATGCCCATCTGCTTCCAGAGGAAGTCCAGGGCGTGGCGGGCGATGCTGCGGAGGTCCTCAATGTCGGTCTCCGGGGCAAGATTTACCAGGCAGGTGAACTGGTCGTGCTCCGTGTGGATGACGTAGCCCCGGTTCTTTTCATTATAAAGCTCCTCCACCACGTTGGGGAGGATGATTTTGGCCAGCATGGGGCGCTCGTCCGCAAAATTCTGGGAGAAAATCTCGTCGTTCCAGTCCTCGATGCGGAAAAGGATGACGGCAAAGCGTCGGGAAATCAGGGACTCCCCGATGTCGGCAAAGACGCTTTCGGCGGTGGCCGTGGGCGGGATGGAGCCGTTGATCAGGTTCAGGATGCAGTTGAAGCGCTGGGCCTGCTGGAATTGGGAGAGGGTTGAGAGGTACTGTTTCTTCTCGGTAATGGCGTTTTCCATAATGGCTTCGATGTACCGGAACTCGCTGTCCTCCTGGGGCTCCTTGGAGCCGCCCAGAAGGGCGGCGCTTTTGACCAGCTGACTCACGGGACGGTAGTTATAGCGGCTCAGCAGGAAGGCCAGCAGCACGCCGAAGAGGCAGATGACGGCAATGTTGACGGCGGTATATAAAGAAAAGTAGGACAGAGACTGCTCCATGGTCTCAATGGGGATCAGGGAAATGTACCGGCAGGCCGCTACGGAGGAGGTCCGGCGGAAGGCGATGTAGGTCCGGCCGTCCAGGGTGATGCGCTGAGAGCCGTCCTGAAGGGAAAGGCCGGTGACGTCCACGTCGGAAAGAAGGGAAGACCGCAGGAGAACATTGCCTTCAAAATCCGTGACCAGGATGTTGCCGCCGGTGTTCTGCTCCAGATAGGAAATCTGCTCCTGGAGGGAGCTGGGGTTGAGGACGCAGATCACCGGGTAGGTGTTGGGGGCAAAGACGAAGGTTTTTAGGGCCAGGGTCTCCCGGCCGGAGCTCTGGGTCAGGGGGTAAAGGGTGTACAGCCGGGTGTACTGCTCGTCGGTCTGGAAAAGGGAGGCGCAATCCACCTGGCCGTCGTAATAAACGCGGAAATACTCGCTGGCGGTGAGGGTGGCGTAGCAGCCGGACATGACCTTTTCGGTGCTTGGAAGGTAGACAAAGAGGTCCCCCAGGTTGTTGCTGGTCACCAGCCGCAGGCGGTGGATAATCTGATAGACGGTATAGCCTTTCCTGGCAGAGGTCTGCTCCAGAAGGCTCAGGAAGCCGGAATAGTCCCCGGCCAGCTCGGAGACCTTGTCCGCGGCGTTGTTCAGCTCCTGGTCCACCATGGAGTAGAACTGGCGGAAGGCGGCGTAGTCCGAAGCGGTGGTCTTTTCGATGAGCCGGGCCGACGCCAGGCGGTAGATCATCATGGAACTCATCAACGAAATCAACACAAAGCACAGATACGAGATCAGAATCCGGGTGAAGAAGCTCCTGCGGGGAAGTTTTCGTTTCATGGACAGCCTCCAGTTTTTGCGTTTCGTTCCAAGGGGGTCTTTTTTCATTATAGCAAAAGGACTTGGAAGATTGCAACAGAAAGCGGCTGAAAAACCGGCGATTGTCGATATTATTGATGGAGTGTCGAAATCGTTCATTTAAAATCGGGGGGAACTCTGCAAAAGAGTGGACGGTTTATCCGTATCGTTCCTTTACATCTGGCCGCCGGTCCCGTATAATAAAGCCAACGACAGCGGAACCGCCGGGGCAGGCAGGACCGTGGCAGAGGTCTTTTCGCCCCCGGCGGTTCCGGGTTCGTAATCTTTATTGAAAGAGGTTTTCAACATGAAAAAGCGTATCCTTGCGTTTTTGCTGACGACTGCTCTGTGTGCGGCGGCCTTCGCTGGCTGCGGAAACGGCGGGGCCACTTCTTCGGAGTCCTCCAAGGAAGATTCCACGCCCGCGTCCTCCACCGGCTCCACGGTGACGGCGGAAAAGGACCCCTACGGCGCGGACTTTGCCAGCTATCCCCTGGACGGCAGCGAGACCCTGTCCTTCTACGTTCTGGCCGGATATACTGCCCCTGACGGCGTGGACCTTGCCGACAACGAGTGGCAGATCGGATTGGCGGAGCGGGTCGGCATCAACATCGACTGGCAGCAGATTCCCGCCGGAAGCGACTGGACCCAGGCGTATAACCTGATGATCGCAGGCGACGACCTGCCGGACGTTTTCTACTGCTGGAACATCTCCAGCAACGCCACCCAGCTCATTGAGGACAATAAGATCATCGCCCTCAACGACTATCTGGAGACCTACGCCCCCGCTTACTACAACTTCATCACCTCGGACGCCGACGTGAACAAGTCTGTGAAAAACGACAACGGCGACTATTACGGCTTTGTTTTCCTCCGGGAGGACCAGTACCTGGGCTCCTATTCCGGCCCCATGATCCGGCAGGACCTGCTGGACCAGCTGGGCAAGGAAGCGCCGGCCACCATTGACGAATGGACCGACGTGCTCACCGCCATGAAGGACGTTGTCAAGTATCCCCTCAGCGCCCGCGGCAATGTGGGCAATCTGGGCCAGCCCTTCTATGGCGCGTATAAGACCATGATGAACTACTATGTGGACGAGGGCAAGGTCCATTACGGCTACGCCGAGCCCGGCATGAAGGACTTCCTTGCCAAGATGAACGAGTGGTATGAAGCCGGGCTCATCGACCCCGATTTCTTCACCAACGACGCCTCCGCCCTGGAAGCCAAGATGCTCAACGGCGAAGTGGGCGCCAACCCCACCACTGCCGGTTCTCTCGTTACCATCACCACCAAGCTGAAGGAGATCGGCTCCAGCGATCAGTGGGTCGCCGTTCCGTATCCTACGCTGAATAAGGGCGAAACCCCCTGGTACATCCAGGGTGAGACCCCGAACATCGGTCTGGCCGGCGTTATCACGACTGCCTGCAAGAATATCCCCCTGGCCTGCCGGTTCTTTGACTACGGTTACACCGAGGATGGCGCGATCTATTACAATTTCGGCAAAGAGGAAAACTACACCATGGTCAATGGCCAGCCTGCCTTCACCGATGCGTTCAAGAATGACCCGCGGGGCCAGAACACCATGCTGGAAACCTACACGGCGATGACCCGGAACTCCGCCACCCTGAACCTGATGGCCTTCTTCCTGTCGAAGCCCCAGATCAATATCGACTCGGTCAACACCTGGTACACCAAGGAGGGTCTGGCCCATCTGATGCCCAGCGCAATCACCATGACCAGCGAAGAAAGCGCCTCCATTGCCACGGAGGCGGCTGCTATCGGTGCTCAGGTCGATGAGATGGTTTCTAAATTCGTCCTGGGCCAGGAATCCCTGGACAACTGGGACAGCTTCGTCTCCAGCCTGAACTCTCTGGGCCTTGAGCATGTTCTGGAAGTCCGCCAGGCTGCTTACGACCGGTTCCTCGCTCGGTAAATCTCACGTTTTCTCATTGGTTTTTCCTAGAACAGCGGGAGAGCGGATTTCCGCTTTCCCGCTGTCCCTTTAATCCCTCCTGGCTGTACTCCTCCAGAAAGGTGTGACTGCATTGACTTACGACAAAACCCTCCCCACTGCCACCGTGAAAAAGAATACGTTAGGCAGGCGTTTGAAAAAAGACTGGCAGAAGAACAAATATAAGTATCTGATTATCCTCCCGATTCTGATTTACCTGGGCATCTTCGCGTACAAGCCCATGTACGGCATTATCATCGCGTTCAAGGACTATCGTCCTTCCATCACCATTGCCGCAAGCAAATGGGTCGGGTTGAAATATTTTAAGACCTTTTTCAATGATCCTTTTTGCTGGCGGGTCATCCGGAATACCTTCATTCTGGGCGGCGGCTCGCTGCTGTTTGGATTCTGGGTGCCCATTGTGTTTGCTCTGTGTCTCAACGAGGTGCGGAGTTTACGCTTCAAAAAGGTCATCCAGACCACGACCTACCTGCCCCATTTTATTTCGGGAGTGGTGCTTTGCTCCATGATCACCCTGTTCTGCCAGAACGAAGGACTGATCACGAATATTCTGGTCGCTTTTGGAGCGAAGCGGGAGCCGCTTTTGCAGAATCCTGCGTATTTCCGGCCCATCTACTGGATTTCCGGTATCTGGCAGAGCTTCGGGTGGAACTCTATCATCTACCTGGCGGCCCTGGCCGGTATCGATCAGGAGCTGTATGAAGCCGTGGAGATCGACGGCGGCGGCCGTTGGGCCAAAATGTGGCACATCACCCTTCCCGGCATCCGGACCCAGGTGATCCTGCTGTTAATCTTGGCCATGGGCGGCATTTTGGGCGCGGACTTTGAGAAGGTCCTGAACCTGTACGTTCCCCTGACCTACGAGGTTGCGGACGTCATTTCCACCTATACCTATCGGGTCGGCCTGCAGAACGGAAGTTACAGCTACGGCACGGCTATCGGGCTGTTCAACACTCTGGTCAACGTCACCTTCGTGCTGACCGCCAACACCATCGGCAAAAAAGTGGCGGACGTCGGCCTCTTCTAAGTCTTACGGAAAGAAGGGATTTCTTCATGGCAAAATCTGGCAGACGGAACAAGATCGGCGTCTTCGATGTGGTCAACACCATCGTGATGCTGTTCCTGATTTTCATTACGCTGTATCCGTTTTATCACATTGTCTGTGCGTCCTTCAGCAACAGCGTCCTGCTCAGCGCCCACAAGGGCCTGCTGATTCGTCCTTTGGGATTTGACCTGGGCGCGTACAAGCTTACCTTTAACCATCCCCTGATTTGGAGCGGCTATCGGAACATCCTCATTATTATGGCGGTGGCCCTTCCGTATCAGCTGTTCATGACCCTGCTGTGCGGCTACTTCATGTCCTGCAAGGGAATGATGTTCAAAAAGCCCATCATGGCGCTGATTCTGTTCACCATGTTCTTCGGCGGCGGGTTGATTCCCACCTATCTGAACATGCGGGCGCTTGGTTTGTACAACAACCTGTGGGCGCTGATTATTCCTACGGGGGTCAGCGTGTACAACTCCATTATCGTGCGTTCGGCCATCGACGGCATCCCGCCCAGCCTTTTTGAGGCGGCGGAAATTGACGGGGCCAACGATTTGTACATTCTGTTCCGGATCGTTCCCCGGCTGATCATGCCGACCCTGGCGGTGATTCTGCTGTGGTGCGGCGTTGGGCACTGGAATTCCTGGTTTGCGGCGATGATCTACATCAAGGACAACGATTTGCTGCCCATTCAGGCAGTGCTCCGGGCGGTGCTCATCGCCAACCAGAAGCTGGCGGAGGAGATTACTATTGAGGACGATCAGTACAACAGTTATGCGGAATTGATCAAGTACGCCATTATTGTGATCGGGACTGTGCCGATTCTCTGCGTGTATCCGTTCCTGCAGAAGTATTTTGTTAAGGGCGTGATGATTGGGGCGGTGAAGGGGTGACGAAAACGATGTTGTAAATGGGGATGCTCTATCGCCGCTGCGCCTCAATACGTTGATGTTGGAAGCATCGAATCACCCTTGGAAAGCGCTCTCGACGAAAAGGCCGCTGCGTGGTATAATAAAGAAAAATGAGATTTTGGAGAGCGCACGACATGAAGAAAATTCTGTTTATCTGCCATGGCAACATCTGCCGCAGTCCCATGGCCGAGTTTGTAATGAAAGACCTGGTAAAGAAGGCGGGGCTGGCGTCGCAATTCCACATCGCTTCGGCGGCCACCAGCCGGGAGGAAATCGGCAACCCCGTCTATCCTCCGGCACGGCGCAAGCTGGTCGAGCATGGGATTTCCTGCGAAGGTCACGCCGCACGGCAGCTGACCAGCCGGGACTACGACGAATACGACCTTCTGATCGGCATGGACGAGGCCAACCTCCGGAATATGCACCGCATCTGCGGCGGCGACCGCTCCGGCAAAATGTCCCTTCTGATGGACCACACCACCCGCCCCGGCAGCGTGGCGGACCCATGGTACACCGGGGACTTCGAAGCGACCTGGCGGGATGTGCTGGAAGGGTGTCGGGGCCTTCTGGATGAGCTGCGCTTTGAGCGAGGCGAGTAGGGAGCATTACGGAAACCATTGATTCCGATGCGGGAAAGGCACCCCCACAGCCGGGTCTGGAAAAGCAAGGGATAAATGCACAGACCGTTTTCTTTGCAGACGAAACTGTGAAGAACCTCCTATAATGCAATACCTCCCTAAAATTTACCCGGATTTGGCGCTCTTGGGGAATTGCCGGACGGCCCTGTCTTGTGGTATACTGGTTTCATGAGGAGTAGGGCCTTCTTTGGCGGCCCGGCGCTCATGATGTTACACGGGAGGTGCTCAAGCATGGAAAAAATATCGCTGAACGGCGCGTGGAAGCTGTTTCTGGCCGAGGAGGGGGAGCGGGACGATTGCGACGCCCTGACCTCGGAAAAGCAGCTGGAAGCGGCGGGGTTCGGATGCATCAAGGGGACGGTCCCCGGAAACTTTGAGCTGGACTTGCAGGCGGCCGGGATGCTGCCGGAGCTTTTTTACGGCAAAAATGTCCTGGAGGCCCAGAAGCTGGAATACATGCATTTGTGGTACTGCCGTTCCTTTGATTATAAGGCGGCGGATGCCGACGCTTTTCTGGCCTTTGACGGAATCGATACCTATGCAGAAATTTACCTGAACGGGGAGCGCATCGGAAGCGCGGACAACATGCTGATCCCCCATGAGTACCCTGTCGGCGGGAAGCTCCGGGCGAAAAATGAGCTAGTCGTCCACATCAGGCCCACGGCTCTGGAAGCTCAGAAATACCCCATGGAGGCCGGCTGCACCGTTTACCAGAAATACAACGCAGGCTCCCTGGCGACCCGCAAGGCGGCCCACATGTTTGGCTGGGACATCATGCCGCGGCTGCTCTCCGGGGGGTTATGGCGGGATGTGTATATCAGGCAGGCGCCGAAGCGCCGGATCGAAGAAATCTACGCCTATACCGTGCAGGCGGACAGCGAACATGCGCAGGTCTGGGTCTACTACCGGCTGAATCCCATTCCGAAAATCGGCGAGTATCGCCTGAAAATATCCGGCGTCTGCGGCGGGAACCGCTTTGAAACGGCGGAAAAGCTGTGGCACAACGAGGGGAAGGCGGAAATCTACATCAATGCCCCTAAGCTGTGGTGGCCGAAAAATATGGGGGAGCCCAATCTGTACAGCGTTCGGGTGGAGCTGCTTCATGGAGATGAGGAAATCGACTGCCGGGAGGTTCGGCTGGGCATCCGCACGGTCCGGCTGGAGCGCACGGCTCTGACCGACGGAAACGGCGGCGGGGAGTTCCGGTTCTACGTAAACGGAAAGCCGATGTTCGTCATGGGGACCAACTGGGTGCCGCTGGATGCCTTTCATTCCCGGGATCGGGAGCGGCTGCCCAGGGCCCTGGCCCTTCTGGACGAAAGCGGCTGCAACATGGTCCGGTGCTGGGGCGGAAACGTCTATGAGGACCATGCATTTTTTGACTTCTGCGACGCCCACGGCATCGCAGTGTGGCAGGATTTTGCCATGGGCTGCGCCGCCTATCCCCAGACCGAGGACTTCTGCCGGAAGCTCAGGACAGAGGCGGAGGTCATCGTGAAGCGGCTCCGGGGCCATGCGTCTCTGGCGCTGTGGGCCGGGGACAACGAGTGCGACGAAGCCATCACGTCCTGGACGGCCCTTTCCCGGGACCCGGACGGCAACGTGCTGACCCGGGGAATTCTGCCGGAGGTTTTGCGGCGGCACGACCCGGTGCGGCCATATCTGCCCAGCTCCCCGTATATCGACGGCGGGGTGCTGCGGTCCGGAAGGATGGAGTTCCTCCCGGAAAAGCACCTGTGGGGTCCCCGGGACTACTTCAAGGGCGATTATTACAGGAACTCCCCGGCGCATTTCGCCAGCGAGACCGGCTATCACGGGTGCCCGGCACTGGAATCCATGGAGCAGTTCCTCTCGCCGGAGAAGCTGTGGCCGCCCATGGGGAATGACGAATGGCTGGTCCACGCCGCCTCCATGGAGCTGAGCGGGGACGCGCCCTACGCCTACCGCATCCCGCTGATGGTGAAGCAGGTGGAGAATCTGTGGGGCGAAATGCCGGACACCCTGGAACGGTTCGTGCTGGCCAGCCAGCTTTCCCAGGCCGAGGCCGTGAAATACTTTATCGAGCGCTTCCGGTACGGGAAGTGGCGGCGCACCGGGATCATCTGGTGGAACCTGCTGGACGGGTGGCCGCAGTTTTCCGATGCGGTGGTGGACTACTACTTCCGGAAAAAGGCCGCCTTTGACTTCATAAAGCGCTCCCAGCTGCCGGTCTGCCTGATGGTGACGGAGCCCCAGGACGGGGTGCTGAAGCTGGTGGCCGCCAACGAGCATCCCTTTGATGTGGAATTTGCCTACAAGGTCACGGACCTTACGGATGGGGCCGCGGCGGTCTCCGGGGCCGCGCGGGTGGAAGCGCTGTCCGCCAAGGAGATCGGGGAGATCGCTTACGATCCCCAAAAGGCCCATTTCTACCGGATCCAGTGGCGGCTGGACGGGAAGGAGTATCAGAACCACTACCTCAGCGGCACCCCGCCCTTCCGTCTGGACGAGTATGTCGGCTGGATGAGGGAGTGCGGGTTCCTGGAATAAAAGCCTGCAAGGCCCTTGAAAAAGCGCCTCCTGCTGCAGAAGTGAAGTCTGCGGCAGGAGGCGCTTTGCGTATGCGCGTTCAGGCGGCCCTCTGCGTTTCCGCCGGGACCTTCCAGAAAACCGCCAGAAGAATCCCCGGAACCGAAACAAAGGCCAGCAGCATGACGCCGCGCATTGCCAGAGCAGGCAGCTGGAGCAGCGGCGCAAACAGCACGGCGGCGCAGAAAAATCCCGCCACCGCCGCCGCGTTGAGGAATCCCCGGAGGAGATTGAAGGGCAGGCTTGCCTTCACCACGCCTGCAAGGCTGACGACGCCTACGGTCAGGTACATCACCAGGTTCATCTGGCCCTGGTCCAGGCCCAGCCGGGGCGCGGCCAGAAAGACGGCGATGCAGCTGAAAAAGATCGCAATGCTGTTGGGCAAGGCGGAACGGAGAGCGCTGCCCAGGAAGCTCCCCACCACCTTGCGGTCGTTGCGTTCAAAGGACATGAAAAACGCCGGGAAGGCTTCGATCACCGCGTCGATGAGGGTGATCTGAATGGGAATGAAGGGGAAATCCGTGTCCAGCAGCAGGCAGAGCACGCTCAAAAGCACCGAGTAGAGAGTCTTGATAAAGAACACTCCCGCCGACTTCGTCAGGTTGTTGATGACCCGGCGGCCCTCCGAAATGACGTCCCGGAGGACGGAAAAGTCGGAGTCCAGCAGGACCAGCTGGGCGGTCTGCTTGGCGGCGTCGCTGCCGTTGCCCATGGCGGCGGAGCAGTCTGCCTGCCGCATGGCCAGCAGGTCGTTGACGCCGTCGCCGGTCATGGCGACCTTATGGCCCTGCTTTTGCAGCGCGGAGACCAGCACTTTTTTCTGCTCCGGGGTGACTCTGCCGAAAACGGTGTGGGTCCCGGCGGCCCGGGCCAGCTCCCCGTCGATGAGGCCGGTGGCGTCGATGATTCTGTCGGCGTCCCGGATGCCGGAAAGCCGGGCCACCGCCGCGGCGGCCGTGGGATTGTCCCCGGAGAGAATCTTCACATCCACCCCTTGCTCGTAAAAGTAGCGGATGGTCTGGGCCGCGTTTTTGCGGAGCTTGTCCGTGATCACAATCATGGCCGCCGGTTCGATCTGCCCGGCCTCCACCTCTCCCCAGCACAGACCGGCCATCAGGACCCGTTTGCCCTGGGCCATGGAGGACTCCGCTTCCGGCGGGATGCGGCCGCATAATTTCTCCGGCGCGCCCAGCACCAGGATCCGGCCGTCGGCCAGGGTCACGGAGGACCACTTCCGGTCGGAGGAAAAGGGAGCCGCAGTGGTGGTTTCGTAGGCTTCGCCATCGGAGAACCGCTCCCGGAGGGCCTGATAGGTGGAATTGTTGTCGTCGGTGTGGGCAAGATAGGTGGCCATCAGCCGCCGAAGCTCCTCCTGGTCCAGGTAGGGGAAAACCTGCTCCACCTCCAGGCTGCCCTGGGTGAGGGTGCCGGTTTTATCCAGGCACACCACGTCGCAGTGGGCCAGATTTTCCAGGGAGTGCAGGTCCCGCACCAGCACATTTTTCTTGGAGAGCCGGATGACCCCCACGGCCAGACCGATGCTGATCAGCAGGACCAGGCCCTTGGGGAGCATCCCCAGCAGTCCCGCCGAGGTGGCGACCACCGCCGCGTCTACCGGCGCGCCCCGGAAGAAGAACGCCTGGACAAAAAGCAGCACTCCCAGGGGTACGATGAGGAAGCTGGTGAACCGGGTGACTTTCTTCATGGAGGCCAGCAGTTCGGAGCTGCCGGCCTTTGTTTTCTTCACTTCCTCCACCATCCGGGAGGTGAAGCACTCCTCCGGGGCACATTCCGCCTGGGCAAGGCACCGCCCCGCAATGACGCTGCTGCCGGAAAGCACCTTGTCCCCCGGCAGCTTCACCACCGGTTCGGACTCCCCGGTGAGGATGGATTCGTTGACCTCCAGACGGCCCTCCTGCAAGGTGCAGTCGGTGCAGAGGGCGCTTCCGGCGGTCAGCACCAGGACGTCGCCTTTTTGAATCTCCTCCGGGCGGATGGCTTGCTCCGCCCCGCCGCGGAGGACGGTGACAGTGGGCTGGGCCAGCAGCGTCAGGCGTTCGATCTGCCGCTTGGCCTTGATCTCCTGGACGATGCCGACGACGGTGTTGATGAGGATGATGAAGATGAACAGGATATTTTTCCACGCCCCCACAGCCGCCAGGGAAATGGCGATGGCCAGGTTCAGGGCGTTGAATATCGTGCAGATGTTGTCCCGCAAAATCTGGGGAACGGTTTTGGTGGCGTTGTTCATGGGAATTCCTCCTGCTTGCTGCATTTCATCTTCTTACACGCAGAAGGAGCCGAAAAGGTGGAAAAAAATCGGCCCCCGCTGCCGGAGGCCGATAAAATGGCGGATCATTTGATTTTTTTGCCGCAGTGATGGCAGAAGCTGTCCTTTTCCCCGACCTTGCAGCCGCAGCCTTCGCAACGGGTCCCCAGCTGGGCGCCGCAGAAGGAGCAGTACAGGTGTCCGGCGCTTTGGGCCCCGCCGCAGGAGGTGCAGACCGCCATGCTGCGCTTGTAGATTTTGTAGACGATGAGGCCGATGAGATTGGTCAGCAGCCCGATGAGCCCCCAGCAGAGGGGAGACAGCCTGCATTTGGCGGCGTCCTTGTACATCCACAGGGCCACCAGGACCCAGTAGACGCAGAAGAACAGCATGGCCAGGGCCGCCGTCCCCTTCAGGGCGGTCATGCCGCCGGGAACTGTGGTGGGGACGGTGATTACGTAGATTCTGCTGTCGCTTCCCCGGGGCTTTACGCTGCTGAGCATGTAGATGGTTCTGGCGGACAGCCCGCTTTCAAAGGCGCTGTCATCGTCGTAGTCGGAGCGGATCTTGCCGAAATCTTTGTTGAGGATGGAGCTGAGCATGAACTCCTCCCCTTTGACGTACTGGAACGCGGCGTCGGGGTAGGCGTCCGAGGTCAGGTATTTCTTCTCGCTGCCCGCTTTGACCAGCTCCAGGGTCCCGGCGGCGAACTCCGAGTTTTTGGCGGAATACGTCACCTGGCGGTTCCCGTCCACGATCAGAACGTCCACCACATCTCCGGAGGCCGCCGCGGTTTTGTCCGCTGCGGCGATGCGGGAGGCGTCGTCCTTCGCCTCCTCCAGCCGGGAATACTGCCACGCAAAATGCAGCCGCTCCCGATAAAGGTACCCGACGGTCCCCGCGCAGGCCAGCCCGGCGATCACGGCGAGGATGAGATACCACAGGGCGATTTTCTTAAAGTTCCACTTGGATAAGATTTTTTCAAGGTTGTTCATAAACAATTTCCCCCCCCGGATTGGCCGATCTGCCCGAAAGCAGAACCGGCAGTAACAGCACCACGCTCAACGACAGGAAAGCCAGCGGCGCGATGAGCAGCGTCAGGGATACCCCTGCGAATACCAGCAGCGCCGGGATCAGCGCCACCATGACGCAGAGCAGGACGAATCCCCGGGACAGGAGCCGCTCCCTCCGCGCGGCCCGGAGCTCCCCGCACTTTTGCGCAATGGCTGGGGCCAGGTCGTCCAGCAGGCGGTCCGCATTTGATTTCATGAGTCCTCCGTCCTTTCTTTGGCGCGCAGTTTCTTCCGGAGCTTTACCGTTCCGTCGTGGATGCGGCTCTTGATGGTTTTGGGCTCCACGCCGAAGCGCTGGGCGATCTGCGCCAGGGTCCAGTCCTCCACGTATTTCAGCCGGATGGCCAGGGCCTGCTCCGGCGGGAGGGCCTCCAGGGACTGGAGAAGCGCCTCATACCGGAGCTTTTCGCTCCACCTCGTCCGCCATGTCCGGTCCTTCGTCCGGCAAGGCCGGAAGCTCCTCCAGGCAGACCCGGTTTCGCCGCAGATGGTCGATGTAGCCGTTTTTGGCAATGGTAATGAGCCATGTCCCGAACCCCGCGCTGCCGTTTGGATCGAACTTTTCAATGCTGCGGATCATCTTCAGGAAGGTCTCCTGGGTCAGGTCCTCTGTCAGCGTCTCATTGGCGGTGGCTTTCAGGAGGAAGCCGAAAACGTAATCGTAGTACAGCCGGATCAGCTCCTCAAAAGCCTGGCGGTCGCCCCGCTGGCATCTTTTGATCAGAGCTTTTTCATTCACCGGTTCCTCCTCCTTTGTGATCTCACTTGGTTACACGCAGATCATGCCAAAAGGTTGGGGGAATTTTACGCCTCCTGCGCCGAAATCTCCACGGTTCTTCCGCCCAGATTCTCGTAAATGCGGTGAGAGATGGAAAGCACCGTCCGCCCCTGGGAGGCCCGGCGCAGCGCCTCCAGGACCCGGGCTTCGGTCTCGGCGTCCAGGTTGGCGGTGATCTCATCCAGGAGCAGGACGGCGGGGTCCGCCGCCGCGGCCCGGGCGATGGACAGCAGCTGCCACTCGCCCTGGGAGAACATCCCCTCGGTGCATGGGGCGGCGTACCCCTGGGGGAGGGCCCGGATCGTATCGTCCATGCCGGCCAGTCTGGCGGCGTTCTGGGCCATTTCCGCCGTGATGCGGGGGTCGCCCAGGGTGATCTGGTCCAGCACGGTTCCCGGCACCCGGGAAAAATGCTGCTCCACGCAGCCGATGCAGCTCCGCCGCTCCCGGTCGGTGATTCTGGAAACGTCCACGCCGCCGATGGTGATGCTCCCGGACTCCGGGGGGTACAGCCCCAGGAGCAGCCGGAACACCGTGCTTTTTCCGGCGCCGGTCCGGCCCACCAGGGTGACTTGCTCGCCCTCCCGGACGGTCATGGAAAAGTCCTGGAGCACCGGCTTTTCCCCGTAGCCGAAGGTCACGTGGGAAAGGACCACGTCTCCCCGGGCCGCCGCTTCCCGCTCCGGGGGAATGGCCCGCTCCGGCTGGTCCAGGAACCCGTCGATCCGTTTGACCCCCGCCATTGCCGACTGGATGGTCTGAATCTCCATGCCCAGGCTTTCAATGGGGGTGAAAATCCGGGAAATGTAGCTGATGACGGCCACCGAGGTGCCTACCGACATCCCGAACAGGGCCAGAATCTCCGCCTTGCCCGAGGCGGAGAGCAGCATCACGATGCCCACCACCGCGGCGTTGAGGAGCAGCACCACCGGCGAGTAGACGGCGTCGTAGAAGTTGGTTTTCTCCATGGCGGCGTAGCTTTCGCCGATGCGGCGGTCGTAGCGGCACTCCATGTAGCTTTCCAGCCCCAGGGCCCGGATGGTCCGGATGTTGTGCAGGGTCTCCGGCACCTGCCCGGAGACGGCGGCCACGGCCCGGCGGTTTTCCAGCTGGGCGGCCAGCATTTTTTTCTGTACGTGACGGGTGAACACGGCGAAAAGGGGCAGGACCACCAGCAGGACCAGGGCGAGCCCTGTGTTCTTCACGGCGATGACCGCCAGGATGGAAAGGATCCGGCAGGCGTCGGCCACCATGCTGATGATCCCGGAGGTGAACAGCGCTTCCACGGTGTCCACGTCGCCGGAAAAGCGGGCGGCCACCTCCCCGGGATTCTGGGCGGCCAGGGTGCTTGCCGGCAGCCGGGTCAGCTTCCGGGACATCTCGGAGCGCAGGGCGTGGGTCATTTTCTGGCCGAAAAGCACCAGCAGCGTCTGCTGGGCTGAGGAAAGGAGCCCCTCCAGGGCCAGGCTCCCGAAATAGAGGAGCACTGCGGCAAAGGTCAGGGGGATGCCCCCGGTCAGCCGGTCAATGACCTTGGCCAGCAGCAGCGGCGGGATCAGGGACGCGGCCACCGACGCCGCCACGCAGAGAAGGATCCCGACGGTCAGGACCCGGTGGGTCAGGGCAGCGGTCCGGACGGCGGTAAATACCCCGATGTTATTCCTGGTCTTCATGAGAATCCCCTCCAGTCTGGCTTTCGTAAAGCCTGCGGTAGGCCGGGACCGCCGCCATCAGCTCCTCGTGGGAGCCGACAACGGTTTTCCCGTCCTCCATGTAGACGACCTGCTCCATCTCCGGGAAATGGTACAGCCGGTGGGAGATGAGAAACACCACCTTGTCCTTGGCGTAGTCCCGGAGATTGGCAAAGACCGCGTCCTCGGTTCTCCGGTCCAGGGCGGAGAAGGGGTCGTCCAGCACCAGCACCGGGCGGGGATGGGCCAGGGTTCTGGCCAAGGCCAGCCGCTGGGCCTGACCCCCGGAGAGCCTGGTTCCGCTGCTGCCGATGACGGTGTCCATGCCCTTTTCCATGGCGGAGACCTCGTCCTTCAGGTCCACTGCGGCAAGATAGGGAAGGGCGTCTTCCGTACTGCCGCAGAGGACGTTATTCCGCACCGTATCGGCGCTGAGCTCCGGGTCGTGGCCCAGATAGCCCACCGTCCCGGCGATCTCCCGGGGAGAGAGGGCGGAAAGCTCCCGGCCGCCGAACCGCACCGAGCCGCCGTAGGCCCCCCCGCAGAGGAAGACCCTGCACAGGGTGGATTTTCCGCAGGCCACCGGCCCGGTGACGCCGATGATGTCGCCGGGCCGGGCTGTCAGGGAGAGCCCTGAAAAGATCGGCTCCCCGCCGTAGCCAAAGGAGAGGTTTTCCAGGACCACGTCCCTGGGCTGGGGGAGTTCCAGGGGGTCCAGGGGCTCCGGCGATTTCATCAGGGGCTTGATCCGCTTCCAGGAGACCTGGGCCTTCTGCACGGAGTTAAAGAGCTTTGCCACCTTGGAGGATTTTACCGTCAGCTTGGTAAAGCAGGAAAGAAATGTGGTGAACGCCGCGATGTCCCAGGCGCTCCACCCGGTCCCCAGGACGTTTTTCGCCCCCAGCCACAGGATAAACAGCACTCCCGCTCCCGACGCCGCCAGATACAGAGGAGGCAGTGCCGACTGCCACACGTTGGAGCGCACGGCGGCTTTTTCATAGCGGTTCAGCGTCTCCTCGTAGCCCGCCGCCCGGGTGTCCTCGCAGCCGTAAATGCGGTAGGTCACGGCGTTTTCCGCCCGGTCCAGGGTGGCGGCGCTTAAAGCTCCCGCCGCCTTTTTATAGGCCGCCCCCGCCCGCTGGACGGGCTTTTTCATCCCCGCCGCGCAGAAGTAGGAAATGGGGGTGAACAGCAGGCTGAGCAGTGCCAGCCGCCAGTCGTAGATGAGGAGCATCACGGCATAGCTGACCATCACCACGCCGGTGTCAAAGACCTCGGTGGTGAATTTCCGCATCCCCTCCACGCAGTCGTCTACATCGGAGATGGCCTTGGTCATCAGCTCGCCTGCCCCCTCTTTTTCCAAAGAGGCCCGGCTCCGGCGGACCAGGTTGGCGTAGAGGATTCCTTTCATCCGGCGGTTGATGTTGTTGGCAAAGCGCCGGACGTAGAACCGCTTGATAAAGCGCGCCCCCTGGACCACCAGGGTGACGGCCAGATAGGCCAGCACCAGCACCGCCATGGCTCCGGCGGTTTTGCTCCCGCCGAGAATGTCGGCCAGGCACTGGGCCATCCGTCCCTCGAACCAGGGCGACGCCAGGAGCCCCACATTGTAGAGCAGTCCGGACAGGGTCACAAAGGTCAGAGACAGCCACTCCGTCTTGAAATAGGACCCCACCCGGTCCGGGCAAAAGGATTTTTCAGGCTTCATCGGACGCCGCCTCCTTTTTGCGGATAAAGTGGGGGAATCCCCCGCGGCTTTCGGCCTTGGACGCGGTATAGAGCTTGTCCAGCAGCGTCCCAAAGGTTGCCGCTTCCTCCTCGGTCAGCGTGGAGGTCAGGTATTCGTAAAAGGCCGCTTCGATCTCCGTTTTGGAGGATTTCATGGCCTCCGCCTTTTCCGTGGGGTAGAGGAGCTGGCTCCGGCGGTCGCCGGGGTCGTCTTTCCGGACCAGAAACCCCTTGGCTTCCAGGTTTTTCGTCCGCCGGGCAATGGCGGCTTTGTCGGTGTGGAGAAGTTCCGCCAGCCTTGCCTGGGTGCAGCCGGGATTGTGCCGCAGGGCGTGGATCAGGTCGATCTCCGCTGTGCCCACGCCCTCCTCCCGTAAGGAGAGGAGCACCAGCTTTTCCGCCTCCCGGGCGATTTTCGTGATTTTCCGTTCCGTAATATCCATAGGTTCGCCTCCAGGATAGTTGTAGCTACATCGTTGTACCTGCAACTATTATAATCCGAATCTTCCGTTTGTCAAGAGGGTGGCCGGCACATTTTGGAAAAATCCCGGTCCCGCGGCCCCCGGCGATTGCAAATCCGCCGGTTTTGTGCTATGATAAAGGAAAGATTCCCGCCGGGAAGGAACGGAGGTCCCCCTATGACGGACAAAGAGCTGAAGCATCTGAGCCGAATGGAGCTCATCGACATCATCTACACGCTGCAAAAGCAAAACGAGCAGGCCCAGGCCCTTCTCCAGAAAACCCAGGCCAAGCTGGAGGAACGGACCCTGAAAATCAACGAGGCCGGCTCCATCGCCGAGGCGGCGGTGAAGCTGAACGGCGTTTTCGAGTCCGCCCAGGCTGCGGCGGACCAGTATCTGGAATCGGTCCAGGCCGCCAACCAGAGCGTAGACGCCCGGCTGGCCGACGCCGAGGCCCAGAAAGCCGCCATCCTCCAGGCCGCCGAGCGCCAGGCCGCCGAGATCGTCCGCGTCGCCCAGGAGCAGGCCCATTCCATTACGGAGCAGGCAGAAAAGGAGTCCGGCGAACAGTGGGACGCCTTTCAGCGCAAGGCGGAGGAGTTCCTGTCCGCCCACAAGGAACTGAGCAGCTTCATCCAAAAGTGACCCCGGGCCGCTGCCGCTGGCAGCGGCCTGCGACTTTCTGAAAGGGAGGCGGCGCTATGCGCTTTCTGCATCTTTCCGACCTGCATCTGGGCAAACGCTTGAACGAGTTTTCCCTCCTGGAGGACCAGGCGTTTATCCTGGATCAGATTCTTTCCATCGCCCGGGACCGGCAGGTGGACGGCGTCCTCATCGCCGGAGACGTCTACGACAAATCGGTCCCCTCCGGGGAGGCCGTGGAGCTTTTTGACAGCTTCCTCACCGGGCTGGCGGCTTTGGGAACGGAAGTTTTCGTCATCAGCGGCAACCACGATTCCGCCCAGCGGATGGCCTTCGGCTCCCGGCTCCTGGACCGGTGCCGGATCCACCTTTCCCCGGTGTTCGACGGGGAGGTCCGCCCCACCGTCCTCACGGACCAATACGGGGAGGCGGCCGTCTGGCTCCTGCCCTTTCTGAAGCCCGCCGCGGCCCGGCAGCTCTGGCCGGAAGCGGAGATCGAGACCTACACCGACGCCGTCCGGGCGGCAGTGGCTGCCATGGAGGTGGACCCCTCCCGCCGGAACGTCCTCCTTTCCCACCAGTTCGTCACCGGAGCCGCCCGGTGCGAGTCGGAGGAAATCTCCGTGGGCGGCGTGGACAACGTGGACGCCGGGGTCTTCGCCCCCTTTGACTACGTGGCTCTGGGCCATATCCACAGCCCCCAGTGGGTGGGCCGGGAGACGGTGCGCTACTGCGGCACTCCCTTGAAATACTCCTTCTCCGAGGCCCGGCAGCAGAAGTCCGTCACCTTGGTCGCGCTGGAGGAAAAGGGCCGGGTGGACATCGAGACGGTCCCCCTGACCCCTCTCCGGGACCTCCGGGAGCTTCGGGGGACCTACATGGAGCTCACCGCCAGGAGCTATTACGAGGACCAGAGCCGGGAGGACTACCTCCACATCACCCTCACTGACGAGGAGGACGTCCTGAACGCCATAGCCCGGCTCCGGGCCGTCTACCCCAACCTCATGCGCCTGGACTACGACAACCGCCGCACCCGGGAGACCCGCTCCCTGGACGCAGGCGGGGACATGGAGGAGCGCTCTCCCATGGAGCTGCTGGAGGAATTCTACACGCTGCAGAACAATCAGCCCATGACCCCGGAACAGAAGCGCTTCGCCGCCGGGCTCATGGAGAACGTCTGGGAGGGATCGGAATGAGACCGTTAAAGCTGACCATTTCCGCCTTCGGCCCCTACGCCGGCCGGACGGAGATTCCCCTGGAGCAGCTGGGGGACCGGGGCCTTTACCTGATCACCGGAGACACCGGCGCGGGGAAAACCACCCTCTTTGACGCCATCGCCTTCGCCCTCTACGGCGAGCCCAGCGGCGCCAGCCGGGAGCCCTCCATGCTCCGGAGCAAGTACGCCGACCCCGGCACTCCCACCTTTGTGGAGATGGAATTCCTCTGCCGGGACCAGCGCTACACCGTCCGCCGGAACCCGGAGTATCAGCGCCCCCGGGGCCGGGGAGAGGGCTTCACCGTCCAGAAGGCCGACGCCTCCCTGACCTTCCCCGACGGCCGCCCTCCCGTAACTAAATCCCGGGACGTGACCCAGGCCATCCGGGACCTCATCGGCCTGGACCGGAACCAGTTCTGCCAGATCGCCATGATCGCCCAGGGGGACTTCCAGCGGCTCCTTCTGGCCAAAACCGAGGACCGCAGCAAGATTTTCCGGGAGCTTTTCAGCACCCGGCTCTACCAGGCCTTTGAGGACCGGGTCCGGGCGGAGACCGCCGCCCTGAAGCAGCAGGCCCAGGAGGCCCGGCGCAGCGTGGAGCAGTACCTCCGGGGCGCGTCCTGGGAGGACGGCCCCCTTGGAGAGGAGCTCCGGCGGCTCCAGGAGGGGGACGCTCCGGCGGAGGAGGGCGCGGCCCTTCTGGACCGGCTCCTGGCCGAGGATACCGCCGCCCTGGACCGGCTCCGGAAGGAACTTTCCGCCGCGGAGACCCGGCTGGAGACCGTCAGCCGCCTTCTGGGCCAGGCGGAGGCCCGGGTCAAGGCCCGGGAGGAATCCGCCCGGCTCCGGGCCCTTCTGGCGGAGCGGGAGCCCCGGCTGGAAGCCCTCCGCCGGGACTGGGAGGACGTTCAATCCCGGGACCCGGAGCGGGACGCCCTGGCCGTGCAGATCGCCACGGAGACCCAGGGCCTGGACGCCTACGACCGCCGGGACGCCCTTTTGCAGCAGAAAACCGCCCTGGAACAGTCCGTCTCCGCCCAAAAAGAGGCCCTTGCCCGGCTCCGGGCCCAGCTGGAGGACCGGACCCGCCGCCTGGAAAACGGCAAGGCCCAGCTTTCCGCCCTGGCGGACACCGAGACCCGCATCGCCCGGCTGGAGGCCCGGAAGACCCAGCTTTCCGGGGAGCAGCAGGCCCTTTCCGCCCTCCTTTCCGCCCTGGACGCCGCCGCGAAGCTCTCCGCCCGGCAGCAGGCTGACGCCCGGCGGTATCAGGCGGCGGCGGACCAGAGCCAGCAGCTGCACCTCGCCCTGCTTCGGACGGAGCGGGCCTTCTATGACGGCCAGGCCGGCCTTCTGGCGGCGGAGCTCCGGGATGGGGAGCCTTGCCCGGTCTGCGGCTCCCGGGAGCATCCCGCCCCGGCCATTCCGGCGGGGACCCCGCCCACCAAGGCGGAGCTGGACGCCTGCCGTGCCCAGGCCGACGCCGCCCAGGAGCTGGCCGCCCGGCTCAGCGCCGAAGCCGGAGCCTCCCGGGGCAAGGCGGAGACCGCCGCCCAGACCGCTTCCCAGCAGGCGGAGCAGCTCTTTGGGGCCCCTTCGGCCGAAAAGGCGGGTCCCGCCGTCCGGGAGCGTCAGCAGGCCCTTTCCGCCGCCCAGACGGAGACGGAGGACCAGCTGATCCAGGCCCGGAAGGACCTGGTCCAGAAGCAGAAGCTCCAAAAGGCCATCCCCGAGGAAGAGGCCCGCCACGCCGCCTGGTCCCGGCAGATTCAGGAAGGGGAGGGCCAGCTCCTTTCCGCCGCCGCCCGGGCCGAGAGCCTGGACCGTCAGCTTGCGGAGCAGACCCTCCCCCTGGAAAACAAGGCCGCCGCCCAGGCCCATATCCGCCAGCTCCAAACCCAAAAAGCCGCCCTGGATCAGCGCCGGACCGCCGCCCAGACCGCCCTGGAAGCCTGCGCCAAATCCGTGGAGGAGGCCCGGGCCGGCATCGCCGCCCTGGAAAAGCAGCTCTCCGGCGGGGAGGACCTTCCCCGGGAAGCCCTTTTGGCGGAGCGGAGCGCCCTTCTCACCGCCAAGGAGACCGGCCGCAAGGCCCTGGAGCGGCTGCAAGTCCGTCTCAGCGCCAACCGCGCCGCCAAAAGCGGCCTGGAACGGAGCGGGGCGGAGCTGACGGCTCTGGAAGCCCGCTGGGGCTGGATGAGCGCCCTGGCCGACACCGTCGGAGGGCGGATTCCCGGCAAGGATCGGGTCCGGCTGGAAACCTACATCCAGACCACCTATTTCGACCGCATCACCGCCCGGGCCAACGTCCGTCTTCTGGAAATGACCGGCGGCCAGTACGAGCTCAAGCGCCGCCGGGAGGCCGAGAACCGCCAGAGCCAAAGCGGCCTGGAGCTGGACGTCATCGACCACTACAACGGCACCGAGCGCAGCGTCAAGACCCTTTCCGGCGGCGAGTCCTTCCAGGCGTCCCTGGCCCTGGCCCTGGGCCTGGCCGACGAGGTCCAGTCCGCGGCAGGCGGCGTCCGGCTGGACGCCATGTTCGTGGACGAGGGCTTCGGCTCCCTGGACGAGGACGCGCTGAACCAGGCTGTCAGCGCCCTCAGCGGCCTGGCCGAGAGCCGCCGCCTGGTGGGGATCATCTCCCATGTGGCGGAGTTGAAATCCCGCATCCAGCGCCAGGTGGTGGTGACAAAGGACCGCACCGGCGGCAGCCGGGTGTCCATTGAGGTGTGATTCCGGAGTTTCTGCGGCCAGCCGTGTCCATGCCGCCGGGAACCGGCGGCAGAAAATCCCGGCAGGAGGGCCCCCCTCTGCCGGGATTTCCGTTATTTCTCTGACTTGGTGAGCACCACCTGGGTGGGGAAGGCGATCTCCACCCCCATGCCGTCCAGCAGCTCCCGGATCTCGAAGTTGACGGCCTCCTTGAGCCGCATGTAGTCGGCCCAGGTGGTCCGGATGGCGTAGTAGTAGACCTCCAGGTTCAGGCTGTAATCCCCGAAGGCGTCGAACGTGACCAGCACGGAGCTCTGCTCCACGTCCTCCGGATGCCGGGCCAGCAGCTCCCGGATGCCCTCCACGGCGGCCCGGAGCTTTTCCGTAGGCGTATCGTAGGTGACGCCCAGAACGAAATGGACCCGCCGCTTGGACATCCGGGACCAGTTGATGATGGAGGTGTTGGCCAGGGTGGCGTTGGGGATCACCACCTCCGCGTCCTTGAAGGTCCGGATCCGGGTGGTCCGAAGGGTGACGTCGGTGACGATGCCCTCCATTTCCGGGGTCTGGATCCAGTCCCCGGCGGAAAAGGGCTTGTCCGCCAGGATCACCAGCCCGCCGAACAGGTTGCTGGCGGAATCCTTGGCCGCCAGGGAGAAGGTCAGCCCCGCCAGCCCCAGGCTGGTGATCATCCCGGTGATGTCGTAGCCGGTCTCGCTGATGACGATGATCCCCGCCAGAATCACCAGCACCCCCTGGAGGATGCGGGCGGTGAAGTTCACCAGGGTCCGGTCCAGCTCCGAATGGCTGCCCCGGAGAGCGGCCACCACCGGTCCGGCGGCGTTGACCAGCCCCCAGGTCACGGCGATGATGATGCTGATCCGGAAAAATCCCCGGAACAGCGGCAGCGCCCCTTCCAGAACCGGGAACCCCCGGATCAGCTGCCGCGCCGCCAGATAGACCCCGGCGCAGACCAGCAGAGCACTCAGCGGCTTCTCAAAGCCGTCGGCCACCTCCCGCGCCGCCGGAAACCGCCGGAGACACCGGTGAAGAATCCGGGCCAAAAGCCGGACCGCCGGCTTCCGCAGCAGCAAAAAGACCAGGAAATACCCCAACGCCAGCCCCACCGTGATCAGATGGGGCAGGACCTCCGTAAATTTTTCCGCCGTATTCATGGCAGACCCTCCTTTTGATAGAATCGAAAAAACCGGGAATACTCTTTTCAGCGCCGGCAGCACCGCCGGACGCCGAAAGGAGCGCTTTTTATGCAGGAAACCAAGAAAAAACGCCGGGTCTCCCGGCCCAACGGCGCAGTCACCGCCATGTTCCACCCCCACCCCAGCAAGACGGACCCCCAGGGCAGCTGGACCGGCCTGCCTGCGGACCCCGATGAGATTCCGGTCCAGGACGCCGACGACCTTTAATCCTCCGGCACGAACCGGCTCCCCTGGTACCCTCCGGCCTTGCGGAAGGAGGCGGGGGAGGAGCCGTAGACCTTCTTGAACTGCTTGGAAAAGTTGGACAGGTCGTTGAAGCCGCAGGAGTACATGATCTCCGTGACGCTGAGATCGGTGCTCTCCATCAGCTCCCGGGCCCGGGCCAGCTTGAAGCTCAGCAGATACTCCTGGGGCGACATCCCCAGGAGTTTTTTGAACAGCCGGAACAGGTGGCTCCGGTCCACCCCCACGTGACGGGCCAGTTCCTCCACGGTGACGCCGTAGGAGTAGTTGCGCATGGCGTACTCCATGGCGCTTTCCACGGCCCCCTGGCTGGCCAGGCGCTGGGGGTCGTTTTCCCGGTACAGCAGGGCGAAAAACTCGTAGAGCCTGGCCATGGTGGCAAAGGGATTGGCCCCGGGATTGATGCTGCGGTTGATGTCCCGGACGCACTTTTCCATTTTCTCCGGATTCTGGAAGAAAAAGGTAGGGTGCTCCAGGGTGAGGCCGCACTGGTTCATGATAAACTCCGCCCCGTCGCCGCCGAAGCCCACCCAGCAGTAGTACCAGGGGTCCTCGGCGTCGGCGGTATAGGTGGTGATGATGTTGGGGTGGATGAGGAACCCTTGCCCGGCGGACAGCCGGAACTTCCGGTCCCCCACGGTGAAGGTCCCCTTCCCGGAAAGGACGCAGTGGATCAGGTAGTGGTCCCGGACGGCGGGGCCGAAGTTGTGAAGGCTTTCGCAGTGCTGAAAGCCGCATTGACAGAGGTAGACGTTCCCGCCCCGGTCCGGGGCCGGGCGGAAGGCGCTGTAACTTTCCTGGATATCGTGGAGGGCGTCCATGGGCATCTCTCCTTTTCCGCAGATATTTCCATTACAGTATAGCAGAGATTCACCGAAAATGCAACATTTCGCCAAATCCATGCAAGATTTTCCTCTGGGATTTTCTCCCGTTTTGGATTATCATAAAAGCACAGACACTCCCGGGAAAATGAAAGGAGAATGGCTATGAAAATTACATTTGTCGGCGCTGGAAGCACAGTTTTTGCCAGAAACGTCATCGGCGACTGTATCCTCACGCCGGAACTTGGGGACTTTGACGTCTGTCTTTTTGACATCGATCCCAAGCGACTGGACGAATCCTACCAGATCCTCAGCAACATTAACAAGACTGCCAACGGCAAGGCTCACATCACCCAGACCCTGGACCGGGAAACCGCTTTCCGGGGCGCGGACTTCGTGGTCAACGCCATCCAGGTGGGCCTTTACGACCCTTGCACCATCACCGACTTTGAGGTCCCCAAAAAGTACGGCCTCCGGCAGACCATCGCCGACACCCTGGGCATCGGCGGCATCTTCCGGGCCCTGCGGACCATCCCGGTGATGAAGGCCTACGCCGACGACATGGAGCGCTGGTGCCCCAACGCCCTGTTCCTCAATTACACCAACCCCATGGCCATGCTGGCCGGATACATGCAGCGGTACACCAACATCAGGACCGTGGGCCTCTGCCACTCCGTCCAGGGCTGCGCCAGCGGCCTGCTGGGCACCCTGGGTATGGACGAGTACATCGACAACTGCCGCTGGAAGATCGCCGGCATCAACCACCAGGCCTGGCTCCTGGAGATCGAGGACCTCAAGGGCAACGACCTCTACCCCGAGATCAAGCGCCGCGCCGAGGACCCCGCCTACAACACCGACCGCAACGACCTGGTCCGGCTGAAGATCATGAAGGAGTTCGGCTACTACGTCACCGAGTCCAGCGAGCACACCTCTGAATACACCCCGTATTTTATCAAGGACAAATACCCCGAGTTGATCGAACAGTACAAAATCCCCCTGGACGAGTATCCCCGCCGCTGCATCAACCAGATCAACGGCTGGAACGAGATGCGGGACAGCCTCCTGAAAGACTCCCACATCGAGCACCAAAAGACCCACGAGTTCGCGTCCTACATCATCCGGGCGGTCCTGGAGGATAAGCCCTACCGCATCCACGGCAACGTCCTGAACACCGGCCTTATCACCAACCTGCCCCAGAACGCCTGCGTGGAGGTCCCGGTGCTGGTGGACCGCAACGGCCTGAACCCCTGCTACGTCGGCGACCTGCCCGAGCAGTGCGCGGCCCTGAACCGGACCAACATCAACGTCCAGTTGCTGACCATCAAAGCGGCGGAGACCTTGCAGAAGTCCTACATCTACCAGGCCGCCATGCTGGACCCCCACACCAGCTCCGAGTTGTCCATCGACGACATCAAATCCCTCTGCGACGACCTCATCGAGGCCCACGGCGACTGGCTGCCCAAGTATCACTAAATCCGCAGAAACACCCTGTGAAGGAATTTGCCTTCACAGGGTGTTTCCATGAAAATAACGAAGCGCCCGCTTCCAGAGGTCAGGGAAGCGGGCGCTTATTTACAAAGACAAATCCGATGAGGGAGATTACGCCTTTGCTGCATTCAGTTTGGATGCAATCTGGGATTTCCGTCTGGCGGCCTGGTTCTTGTGGATGATACCCTTGGAGGCAGACTGGTCGATGACTTTGTACGCTTTCTGAGCAACGGCGGCCTTGTCGGCGGCGTCAGACTCAATGGCGGCGTTAGCGGCCTTCAGAGCGGCTTTCAGGTTACCTTTGAGCATTCTGTTCTGCAAGGTCTTGGTCGCGGTGACTTTCACGCGCTTTTTCGCAGATTTAATGTTCGGCATATTTGCACCTCCTTCACATAAAGTCAGCCTGCTCACGCAAACTAACTGAGGATTGGCACTGCCCGCAAGAACCCGCAAACAGTGCGCAGGCGCACTCAGACACGCAGCGGGCTATTGACAGCTTTTTTATCATACCATTTTTTCGGGAAAATTGCAAGGGCTTTTCCGAACTTTTCCCGGAATTTTTCGAGGATATTTTTGTGAAAGGAGACGATTTCTTGGGAATCCGCACCGATTTGGCCGTGGAACGCCTGGCCCAGGCCGGAACCCCTCTCCCGCCTGGGGCGGAGCAGACGGAGGAGACCCTCCGGGGAGTCCGACTGACCACCGTAACCGTCGCCGGGGAGGCCGCAGAGGCCCTGGGCAAGCCGCCGGGACGGTATCTCACCGTGGAGTGCGCCCCCTTCCGGAGGGCTCCGGCAGATTTTGAAGCGGAGGTCCTGGCCGTGGCCGAGGCCGTCTCCCGGCTGCTGCCGGAGGGCCCGGTGCTGGTGGCGGGCCTGGGCAACGCGGCCATCACCCCCGACGCCCTGGGTCCGGAGGTGGTGAACCTGATGCTGGCCACCCGCCACATCGGCCCGGAGTTCGCCGCGTCCTTAGGATTTTCCTCCCTCCGGCCGGTGTCGGTGCTGGCCCCCGGCGTCCTGGGCCAGACGGGGATGGAGACCTGCGAGATTCTCTCCGCCCTGGTGAAGGAAACCTCTCCCGCCGCCGTCGTCGTGGTGGACGCTCTGGCTGCCGGGGACCCCGCCCGGCTGGGGGTCACGGTCCAGGTCTGCGACAGCGGCATCTCCCCCGGTTCCGGAGTGGCCAACCGCCGGAAGGAACTGTCTCCCCGGACCCTGGGGGTCCCTGTGGTGGCTGTGGGGGTCCCGACGGTGGTGGACTACCCCCGGGAGACCTCTCCGGAGCCCATGATGGTCACCCCCCGGGAGGTGGACACCGTCATCGAAAACGCCGCCAAAACCGTGGCCTTCGCCCTGAATAAGGCCCTCCAGCCGGAGCTTGCCCTGGAGGACATCCTGGCCCTGGTCCAGTGATCCCCCAAAGCCCCCGGCAGTCCCAGTCCAGCGCCGGGGAGCCCAGGGTCAGAATCAGCTCCTCCCCGGCGGAGACCAGGCGGATTCCCGCCGTCAGCGTCCCGGCCAGGGGCACCCCCAGAAGCCGCCCAAGGACCGGAAAGGCCAAAAGCGCCCCTCCGGCCGCCTTGTTTCCCCAGGTGTGGAGGGCGGAGAAGACCCGGAGCCTCCAAAAGCCCGCGGCATAGGCCCCTCCCCGGAGCAGACCGGCCCCCGCCGCCATGGCCCGGAGCCACCCGGGAAGACTCTCCCGCCGGACCAGGGCCCGGAAGGCCGTCCCCAGAAAGACCAGGTCCGCTGCGCTGTCCCGCCGGGCGCCTTTGGGGTCCCGGTCCCCGGCCCGCCAGGCCGTCCGGAACATCGCTGCCCCCGCCCCAGAGGCATCCTCCCCGGAAAAGCGCCAAAAAAGGCTCCGCCGCCAGAAGAACTGCGGCGGAGCCCAACCGGCTCCACGTCAGGCCGTCGGCCAGACGCCGGAATTTATTCCCCGCTATGGCCGCCCTTGTGCTCTTCCTTGAGCAGACCGGCCTGATAGGCCGCCAGAAGCAGCTTCAGGTCCTGGATGTGCTCCCGGATGATCTGGCCGTCGTCGGTGTCGGCGATCTTGATCCGGGAATCCCGGGTCTCGAAGATCATGGAGGTGGAGAGGATGTCCTTGTTGTTCCGAATGGCGTCCTGAACCCCGCCGAAGGGCTCGTGGGAGGTGATGCGGATGCCGTGGGAGTTGTAGATGAGGGTGTACCCCGCGATCCCCGTCTGGGGCTGATAGACCTTGCAGAACCCGCCGTCAATGACGATGAGCCGCCCTCCGGCCTTCACCGGCGTCTCCCCGTCCTTGCTCCGGACGGGAACGTGGCCGTTGATGATGTGGGAGTACTCGCTGTTCAGGCCGAACTCCTGCAGAATCCGCAGGCAGGTCTCGGCTTTGCTGCTGAAAATGTAGTAGGGGTTCTTTTCTTCCTTGCAGAGGGCCGGCTCCCCGATGAGCAGCCGCTCGAAGGTGGTCATCTTGTCCCGGCCGTAGAGGGGAGAGATGCGCCCGCACCAGAGGTACCACAGGAAGTCCTTCCCCAGCTGCCGCTCCGGGGAGCCCGGGGCGCCGTAGTAGCCCTGCCGGGCCATGGTTTCGGTGTAGTCCATAAACGCCTTGCCGGAAAGCGCCTCTCCGTCCTGGGTCCGGAAGACCGCGAAATTTTCATCCTTGTCCATGGGGACGCAACCGTGGAACAGCAGGTTCTGGTTGCAGCACAGGTACATCCCGCCCTTGGAGTAGAGGAACTTCACATGCCGCTGGAGCTTCTCGCTCTGCTGGAAGGAGAACCGCAGCTGGCTCATCACCGCCGCTTCCTCGGGGCTGAGCTTGTAGGGATCGGCCCGGTCCACGGTGGGGAAGGCGCAGTCCTTCAGGGCGTATTCCTTCCCGTCCAGGACGATGGTGCCCTTGTCGTAGTCGATCTTGTCCAGGAGCAGCCGGTTTTCCATGCCAAAGGCCGGGTTCCGCAGGATGATCTGCCCCTCCAGCTTGAAGAGGATCACGGCGATGGCCTTGTGCATCCGGGCCACCTGCTCCAGGTCCTTGGGATTGTACCGGCCGTCGGCGGGGACCCGGGGCATGAAGCAGGAGACGTCCACGTGGCGGTAGATTTCGTTGGCAAAGACCGCCAGGGGCCGCAGGCTGATGCCGTAGCCCGTCTCGATGACCTCCAGATTGTTGTAGGTGATGGAGTTGTTCAGGACGTTGGCGATGCAGGTCCGGCTCCCGGCGGCGGCCCCCATCCAGAGGATGTCGTGGTTGCCCCACTGGATGTCCACCCGGTGGTGGCGCTCCAGGGAGTCTAAGATGATGTCCGCCCGGGGCCCCCGGTCGAAGATGTCCCCCACGATGTGGAGCCGGTCCACCACCAGCCGCTTGATGGTGACGCAGACGGCGTTGACAAAGGCGTCGCCCCGGCCGATGTCGATGATGGTGGAAATGATGTTTTCGTAGTACTGCTCCTTGTTCAGGGCGTCGTAGTTGGTGTGGAGCAGCTCGTCGATGATGTATTCGTACCCCTTGGGCAGGGCCTCCCGGACCTTGGACCGGGTGTACTTGGACGCCACCAGGCGGCAGATTTCCATCAGGCGGTTCAGGGTGATCTTGTACCACTCGGCCTGCTCCTCCTCCGGCAGGTCCTCATGGATTTCCTTGAGCTTGGCCTCGGGGTAGTAGATCAGGGTGGCCAGCACCGCCCGCTCCCTGGAGGACAGGGTGTTGCCGTAGAGGATGTCCACCTTCTCCTTGATGGCCCCGGAGGCGTTGTTGAGGATGTGGAGGAAGGCCTCATACTCCCCGTGGAGGTCGGACATGAAGTGCTCCGTCCCCTTGGGCAGGTTCAGCACCGCCTGCTGGTAGATGATCTCGGTGGAGGCGGCCTCCACCGTGGGGTACTGCTGCCCCAGAATTCGCAGATACCGGAGGTTTGCCCGGACCGCGTCCAGATTCTGTTTCATGGGTTCGCCTGCTTTCTGTGGTATGATTTCAGGACCTTCCGGAGCCGTGCGCCGGGGGCCCGATTTGTTTCCAAGTCGTTTTTATAAAGTGTCCCGGATGGACCGTATTTTGCCTGCGGACAAGGGCGGTTCAGACGGTCTGCATGGTTGAGAGGACCGTTTTGTGCTGCGTCGGGGGATTTTTGGTGGGATTACGAAAGCCCCGGTCCGGAGCCCCGCTTTCCGACGGAGAAGCGTAGAAACTCGTCCCAATCCTGTCGCGATTTTCACCGAAAGCCTTTTGCCGCCGCAATTTCCCAGCCCGAACAAAACCGGACCGGCATTTCACCGCAATCCCCGTAGCCCCGGATTCCGCCACGTTCCCCGAAATTGTCCAATTCAATCCGCCTGCCATTTTCAGCAAGGAAAGCCCGCAGCATTAGCACCGGAGACGTTTCATCATCCTGCCGCCGTGTTTGAATCCCCGGACCGAAGCCCACCCCGCTTTCCGGCGGAGAAGCGTGGGAACCTGTCCCAATCCTATCGCAACGTTCACCGAAAATCCTTCGACGGAGCCTTTTGCCGCCGCAAATTTCCCGGCCCAGACTAAATCGAGAACGACTTTTTACCGCAAGCCCGCAGCCCCGGATACCGCCTGGGCCGCGTCACACCCTCCCCGCCATGGCCCGGACGGCCAGCATGGCCGAGGACCAGGCCCATTGGAGGTTGAAGCCCCCGCAGTCCCCGTCGATGTCCAGGACCTCGCCGCAGGCGAAAAGCCCCGATACCAGCCTGGATTCCAGGGTCTCCGGATCGAAGCCGGAAAGGTCGGCGCCCCCGGCCGTGACCTGGGCGTTTCCAAGGCCCATGGTGCCGGTCACTGGCAGCCGCCAGCCCTTGAGTTGGGCCGCCAGCGCCTGGATTTCCTGGGCGGAAAGGCTCCCGGCCTTCCGGGAAAGGGGGGCAATCCCGGCGGCCTTCAGGGCTGTCTGGCCCACCCGCTTGTGGAACATCCCCACCAGATAGTTCTCCAGCAGGACCCGGGGCCGCTCCTCCGCCCGGCGGGCCAGGAACTGGAACAATCCGGCCTCGCCGTACTCCGGGGCCAGGTCCAGGAAAAGCTCCGGGCTCCGGCCCTGGTGGAGCATCCGCCCCGCCCGGCAGGAAAGCTGCATCACCGGCGGCCCGGACAGGCCATACTCCGTGAAAAGGACTTCCCCGGTCTCGGTAAAGTGTTCCTGGCCGCAGACCAGGGTGACATTTCCCGTAAATTTGATGCCGGTCAGGGGGCGGATGGAGTCCGTTTGGGTCTTCAATTGGACAATGGAGGGTATCAGTGGGGTCACTTTGTGGCCCAGGCGTTCCAGGAGCTTTGCCCCGCTGTCGGTGCCGCCCAGTTTTGGGGAGGCGGGACCCCCTGCGGCTAAGAGGACCCGGTTGGCCCGGAACCTTCCGTTGGCGGTAAGGAGGAGAAATCCCTCCGCCGTAGGCCGGAGCTCCGTGACCTCGGTGTCGCAGAGGATTTCGGTCCCCAGGGCCTCGGCTTCCAGGCGCAGAGCGTCCAGCACCGCCGCCGCCTGGAGGGACCGGGGGTAGAGCTTGCCGCCGTCCTCCTCGTAGGGGACGATGCCCAGGCTCTCGAAAAAGGCCAGGGTCTCCGTCAGGCCGAAGGCGGCGAAGGCAGGCTTTACAAAATCCGGAGCGGAGCCCTTGCGGCAGCGGTAGTTCTCCGGGGAAAAGAAGCGGTTGGTCAGGTTGCAGCGGCCGTTTCCCGTGGCCAGGAGCTTTTTGCCCACCCGGGGGCCCCGCTCCAGAAGCAGGACCCGGTCAAAGCCGCCGCTCCGCCCGGCGCAGACTGCGGCGCAAAGCCCCGAGGCTCCGCCGCCGACAATGGCCAGGGTTGGTTTCATAGGGTCGTCCTCCTTGGGAATGATCTAGGGCAACACCGCACAGAAAAAGGAGCGAGATAGTGCCAAATGTGATATAATGAAATTATGGATAAACAGATGAC
>CAKTCT010000030.1 GCA_934539585.1 uncultured Oscillospiraceae bacterium
GCGATGCGCTGTTTGTCCACGGAGAAGTAACCGTCCATATTCTCCGCCAGCTTCTCAAAGAAGATGGGGACGGGCGCACTGCGGCGCAGAGCCTCCATGAACACCTCGTAATTCTGCACGTCCCCCGTAAGGTTCGCCGCCAGCTCCGGCAGGGGCTTGCCTGCTGTCTGGCTCACATCAAAAACCGTAACCGGCTTGTACATCGGAATCCTGATTTCTTTCTCTTCCATGATGGCTTTACCGTCAGCATCCAGCATGGGGAGCTTGGTGTCCGGGTCGAGCTTTGCTTCTTCAATTTTCTTCTTGAAGGGCGTGGGGGCGATGATTTTAATGCCTTTTTCGCCCTTTTTGACGCTTCTTCCGAACTGGTCGCGCCATTTGTTGAAGCCCGCCACATGGGTGGCGTCGGGGCGCTGCATATAGATGTGTTTCGCCCTCTGCGGAGGGCGAGGAAGGGGCTTTGCCCCTTCCATCCCCACCAGCCTTTTTCAAAAGGCTGGACCGAAAACTTGATTTGTGCTGGCGGGTAGGTTTTACGAATCTTACGGGCAACTCAGATCGTCGCCGCGCAGCCTGTCGCGCGGCAACCAAAGCTCATCGCGAGGTGCTAGGCCGCGGCGACACCCGTCGTTGCAGTTTCCGCCAAAACATGCTATACTAAAGAAAATCCCCGAAAGGAGCAGCGCCATGGTCACGATCAAAGACATCGCCGCCCGCAGCGGCGTCTCCATCGCAACGGTGTCCAAACACATCAACGGCATCCCCGTTAAGGAAGAAAACCGCCTCCGCATCGACGAGGCCATCGCCGCTCTGGGCTACCGGGTGAACAGCGCCGCCCGCACCCTGAAAACCCGCCGCTCCATGACCGTGGGCGTCCTCCTGGACAGCCTCTCCAACCTCTTTTACACCTCCGTGATCTCCGAGGCCGAGGAACTCCTCCAGGCCCAGGGCTACACCTCCATCCTCTTTGAGACCCAGGACTCCCTGGACCGCGCCCTCCGGGGCCTGGACCTCTTTTCCTCCAAATCCGTGGACGGCATCCTCTACCTCTCCAGCCGCTGTCGCCCGGAAATCCTGGCCCGGTGCGCCCGGCTGAACATCCCCCTGACCGTGGTGGACTCCATCACCCCCGACGCCTCCCCGGCCTGCGACTTCGTGGTGACGGAAAACGCCCGGGGTGCCTTCTCCGCCGTGGAGTACCTCCAGTCCAAGGGCCACCGGGACATCGGCGTCATCACCGGCTCCCCCGCCCATTTTTCCGCCAACGAGCGGCTCCGGGGCTACCGGAACGCCCTGGCCCAGGCCGCCATCCCCCTCCGTGAGGAGTGGGTCCTCCGGGACGAGTACAACATTGACGGCGGCTACCGCTGCACCCAGCGGCTGCTCCAGTGCCCACAGCGGCCCACAGCGCTCTTGATCTGTAACTATTTCATGACCATCGGGGCGGTAATGGCCCTGAACGAGGCCAACATCTCCATCCCCGACGGCATTTCCGTGGTGAGCTTTGACGAAATCGAGCTGATCAAGGCCATGAAACCCCGGCTGACCACAGTAAACCAACAGATTTCCGTCATCGCCGCCCGGGCCGTGGAACGCCTCATCGCCCGGATCACCGGCCAGCAGCCCCCCGAGACCGTCCAGCTGATTCCCACGGTCCTGGTAGAACGCGACTCTGTCACAGAAACAACACCCCGCCCCGCCAATTAAGTTTTCGGTCCAGCCTTTTGAAAAAAGGCTGGCAGGTGGAGGGCGGAGCCCTCCTCGCCCTCCGCAGAGGGCGAAACACTCCTAATGATACCAAAAGATCAGGAAGGGAGGTCCGACAGCCCGGTGGGTTGTCGGACCGTGGGGAACCCTATCAAGGGGTTCCCCGCAGGACGCAGTCCTGCACAACTACGCACGAACGAAAACCGCGCCAGCAAGGGAAACGAACAACGTTCCGACTCGCTGACGCGGTTTTCCTATGGACTTTTTCGACGCCGAAAATCTTACGTGCTCTTTCCTCCGTCGCCGCGCAGCCTGTCGCGCGGCTAATAAAACTTGACGCGAAGAAAACAGCCGCGGCGGCATGGGAGCGGCGACACGCCGCCGCTGGCGCGGTTTTACGCTTTGGATAAATTAGCAGTGCGTCATGCCGCAATTTCTTTGAAATTGCGGCCGCGGGGACATCCGCGGGCGGCCTGCGGGCCGCCTTTTCCTTGTTTTGGGTTGCGCCCGAGGCGCAACGGGGGTGGAGTTTCGCCCTCTGCGGAGGGCGACCAAAGGCGCTGCCTTTGGAATCTGCCAGCCTTTTGAAAAAGGCTGGACCCAAAACTTAATTTTGCTCACACGCCGTCTGCAGCGTTTTCACCAGCTGCTTGGCGTCCTCGCTCAACACCTTCCCCTTGGGCCGGATCACCACGTCCCGATTGAGTATCCCCGACAGCTTACAGGGCCGCGTGACCATCCCCCGCTGATTCAGCAGGTCCTCCGGCACCGGCGACACCCACATATACGCCCCCTTCACCCGCTGGAGCAGATCGAACTGGCTCCCCCGGTCGTAAATGTAGATCCGCTTCATGGACGCCTCCAGCTCCGCCCCCTGCTTGATCTGGCTGAAGGACAGCGACGGCGTCTGATAGTCCCCATGGACGATCTCCGGATACCCGGCCAGCTTGTGATAAGGCACCTCCGCCAGCCCCGCCAAGGGGTGGTCCTTGGAGAACATCACCGCCAGCTTGAACTCCCGCAGCACCTCGGAGTCCAGCTGGTTCTCCGCCAGCAGCTGCTGGAAATACCCCTCGTGGCGCACCTGGTACCGGATGATCCCGAAGTCCATGTCCCCGCTGGCCACCAGATTCACCGTGTTGTTGGCGTCGGTCTCCCGGAAGTGGACGTTGATGTGCTCCCGGTCCACCCGCCCGTTGAGAAAATCGGCGAAGGCAGCCGCCACATAGCTGGCCCGGGGCACCGCCACGTTGAGCTCCAGCGCCGTGGTGGAGTGGGGCCGGTACAGCGACTCCAGCTCGTCCAGCTGGGCGGTGATGCTCTGGGCGTAGGCCAGAAACTCCTCCCCCCGGGGCGTCGGCGTCACGCCCTTGGCGGTCCGCTTGAAGATGGTGATGCCCAGCTCCGCCTCCAGGTCCTTGATGGCCCGGCTCAGGTTGGGCTGCCCCATGTACAGGTTCTGGGCGGCCTTGCTGATGGACCGCACCCGGTTGACCTCAACGACGTATCGCAGCACCGTGGTGTTCATACGCTGCCTCCTCAAAAAAATTCCAGATTTCTCCGGTATGTACAAAAATGTATCGCCGCTATCTCAATTTTATATTTCCCAAAACGGAAAAACCATGTTAAAATAATAACAAGACAAGGGATCTGGTATCCCGCAGGATGTTTTCAGAGAAAAAGGAGAGATTTTGTATGGCACGTTTTACTTTACCCCGCGATCTGTACCACGGAAAAGGCTCTTTGGAAGAACTGAAGAACCTGACTGGCAAAAAAGCAATCATCGTTGTCGGCGGCGGCTCCATGAAGCGCTTCGGCTTCCTCCAGAAAGCGGAAGACTACCTCAAAGCGGCCGGCATGGAAGTAAAGCTCTTTGAAGGCGTCGAGCCCGACCCTTCTGTTGAGACCGTTATGAAAGGCGCCGAAGTCATGCGGGAATTCCAGCCCGACTGGATCGTCGCCATGGGCGGCGGCTCCCCCATCGACGCGGCCAAGGCCATGTGGGTCTTCTATGAGTACCCCGAGACCACCTTTGAGGAGATCATTACCCCCTTCAGCTTCCCGACCCTCCGGACCAAAGCCCACTTCTGCGCCATCCCCTCTACATCGGGCACCGCCACGGAAGTCACCGCGTTCTCCGTCATCACCGACTACCATAAGGGCATCAAGTACCCCCTGGCCGACTTCAACATTACCCCGGACGTGGCCATCGTTGACCCCGACCTGGCCGAGACCATGCCCGCCAAGCTGACGGCCCACACCGGCATGGACGCCATGACCCACGCCATCGAAGCCTACGTTTCCACCCTCCACTGCGACTACACCGACCCCCTGGCCCTCCACGCCATCGAGATGATTCACAACGATCTGAAAAAATCCTACGACGGCGACATGGAAGCCCGGGACCGGATGCACAACGCCCAGTGCCTGGCCGGTATGGCCTTCTCCAACGCCCTGCTGGGCATCGTCCACTCCATGGCCCACAAGACCGGCGCGGCTTACACCGGCGGCCACATCATCCACGGCGCGGCCAACGCCATGTACCTGCCCAAGGTCATCCAGTTCAACGCCAAGAACCCCGAAGCCGCTGAGCGCTACGCCCAGATTGCCCGGTTCATCGGCCTGGAAGGCGCCTGCACCAACTGCCTGGTCAAGGCTCTAGTCAAGGAGCTCCGGGAAATGAACAAGGCCCTGAACATCCCGCTGGCCATCAAGAACTACGGCCAGGGCGGCGTCATCGCCGACGAGAGCATCATCGACGAGAAGGAGTTCCTGGAGAAGCTGCCGGAAGTGGCCAAGAACGCCATCGGCGACGCCTGCACCGGCTCCAACCCCCGGATCCCCACCCAGGAAGAGATGGAGAAGCTCCTCAAAGCCTGCTACTACGATCTGGACGTGGATTTCTAAACTGCGCATCAAAAAAGGGCGGGTCCGGATGGATTCGCCCTTCTCTGCTATCCGGCAATCCCTTTCTATTTTACCGCGTTTCGGAAAGAAACGCAAGGATTCTCTGCCGGTTTGGCTATTTTCTCTTTCGCCGCCTGATAAGCTGCTCCGCCGTCTCGGGAATATTCGTCCGCCGCAGCAGATAGTCCACGCTGACGCCGTAAAAATCCGCCAGCGCACAAAGCACCTCCGGCGGGATCATGCGGCCGCCGGTCTCATAGCTGGAATAGGTCCGTTGGGGCAGATTGATGGCCTCCCCCAGTTCCTTCTGGGTCAGGTCATGATCCTCCCGTAAATCGCGCAGTCGCATTTCCATAAACATCCCCCATTCTGGCAAGAAGTTCGCTCATTTTTTCTTCCGTAGCCGTTCTAGCAGCTGCTCTGCCGTCTCGGGAATGTCCGTCTGCCGCAGCAAGTAATCCACGCTGACACTGTAAAAGTTCGCCAGTGCGCAAAGCACCTCTGGCGGAATCATACGGCCGCCGGTTTCATAATAGGCATAGGTCCGCTGCGGGACGTTGATTGCCGCCCCTACGGCGGCTTGAGTCAAGTCCCTGTCCTCCCGAAGGTCACGGATTCGTGTCTCCATAAGTATCACCCATTTTAGTATGGGTTAGAACAATTTGTGCTATTGACTTTTTGAATAATTTGTTCTAATCTATACAAGAGGGAGTGATACTATGCCAGACTACCAGAAAATGTACGCCGCCTTATTCAACCGCATCACCGACGTCATCGAAGAATTGCAGGAAATCCAGCAGCAGACCGAGGAAATGTACTTGAACACCTTCGAAATCGCCCCGGGCCGGAAGGTTTTGGATATTGCCAAATGGGCAGAAACCCGCTATAATAGAACTGTTCACGATTCTCAAGGAAACTCTGGAAAGGAGTTCGTTCCCATGTACAAGATCCTGAAAAAGGAACCGCTGAACCCGACTGTGACCAAAATGGTCATCGACGCTCCGCTCATCGCGCGGAAGGCCGAGCCGGGTCAGTTTATCATCTTCCGCGCCAAGGAAGATTCCGAGCGCATCCCCCTGACCATCGCCGACTATGACCGGGAAGCCGGCACCGTCACCATCATCTTCCAGATCGTCGGCGGCTCCACCATGGAGCTGAACGCCATGGAAGAAGGCGAGTCCCTCCACGACTTCGTCGGCCCCCTGGGCACGGCCAGCCACCTGGACGGCCTGAAAAAGGTGGCCGTAGTCGGCGGCGGCGTGGGCTGCGCCATCGCCTACCCCGTCGCCAAGAAGCTCCACGAGCTGGGTGCCGAGGTCCACTCCATCGTCGGCTTCCGGAACAAGGACCTGGTCATCCTGGAGGATGAGTTCAAGGCCGTTTCGGACAAGCTGGCCATGATGACCGACGACGGAAGCTACGGCGAAAAGGGCCTTGTCACCGCCGCCCTGGAAAAACTCATCACCGAGGGCAACCAGTACGACGAGGTCATCGCCATCGGCCCCCTGATCATGATGAAATTCGTCTGTCAGGTGACCAAAAAGTACGGCATCAAGACCACCGTCTCCATGAACCCCATTATGATCGACGGCACCGGCATGTGCGGCGGCTGCCGCCTCACCGTTGGCGGCGAGACCAAGTTCGCCTGCGTGGACGGCCCGGATTTCGACGGCCATCTGGTGGATTTTGACGAAGCGATGCACCGCGGCACCATGTACCGGGACTTCGAACAGCACGCCCGGGAAGCCGCCTGCAATCTTCTTAAAAAGGAGGTCCGATAATTATGGCCTTTCAGCGCAATATGGACCCGAAAAAGTGTCCCATGCCCTCCCAGGACCCCAACGTCCGGAACAAAAACTTCAAGGAGGTCGCCCTGGGCTACACCTATGAAATGGCGGTAAACGAAGCCCGCCGCTGCCTCCACTGCAAGAACAAGCCCTGCGTCTCCGCCTGCCCCGTGGCCATCGACATCCCCGATTTCATCGAACGGGTGGCCAACGAGGACATGGAAGGCGCTTACGAGATCATCAGCCGCTCCAGCTCTCTCCCCGCCGTCTGCGGCCGCGTCTGCCCCCAGGAAAATCAGTGCGAGGGCAAGTGCGTCCGTGGCATCAAGGGCGAAGCCGTGGGCATCGGCCGCCTGGAGCGCTTCGTCGCCGACTGGCACCGGGAGCACACCACTGCCCTTCCGGAAAAGCCCGCCTCCAACGGCCATAAGGTGGCCATCATCGGCGCAGGCCCCTCCGGCCTCACCGCCGCCGGGGACCTGGCCAAAATGGGCTACGCCGTCACCGTCTTTGAAGCGCTGCACCTGGCCGGCGGCGTTCTGGTCTACGGCATCCCCGAGTTCCGTCTCCCCAAAGCCATCGTCCAGCAGGAGATCGACAACCTGAAAGCCCTGGGCGTGGACATCGAGACCAACATGGTCATCGGCAAGGTCCTGACCATCGACGAGCTCTTTGAGCGCGGCTACGAAGCCGTTTTCGTGGGCTCCGGCGCGGGCCTGCCCCGGTTCATGGGCATCCCCGGTGAGAGCCTCAAGGGCGTCTACTCCGCCAACGAGTACCTGACCCGGATCAACCTGATGAAAGCCTACCTCCCCGACGCCAAGACCCCCATCAAGCACTCCGGCAGCGTGGCCGTAGTGGGCGGCGGCAACGTGGCCATGGACGCCGCCCGCTGTGCCAAGCGCCTGGGCGCGGACACCGTCTACATCGTCTACCGCCGCGGCATGGAGGAGCTCCCCGCCCGTAAGGAAGAAGTGGAGCACGCCATGGAGGAAGGCATCATCTTCAAGACCCTGGTGAACCCCGTGGAGATTCTGGGCGACGCCGACGGCATGGTCCGGGGCATGAAGTGCGTGGAAATGGAGCTGGGCGAGCCCGACGCCTCCGGCCGCCGCCGCCCCGTGGTCAAAGAGGGCAGCGAGTTCGAACTGGAAACCGACACCGTCATCATGTCCATCGGCACCAGCCCCAACCCCCTGATCCGCTCCACCACCCCCGGCCTGGACACCAACCGCCACGGCTGCATCATCACCGAGGAGGAGACCGGCCTCACCTCCCGTGAGGGCGTCTACGCCGGCGGCGACGCCGTCACCGGCGCGGCTACGGTCATCCTGGCCATGGGCGCCGGCAAACACGCCGCCAAGGCCATCGACGAGTACATCAAGAGCAAAAACTGAACGAAGCGCCAGACCGGCGGGGCCTTTTCGGGTCCCGCCGGTTTTTGTTTCAGGCGAAACGGTTCTTCTCCGGCTGATAGACGTAACCGATGGCCCGGAGACTTTCCTCCAGCGCCGCCTGGTCCACGTCCAGAGTCTTGCACAGCTCCTCCAGGGAGGGGTAAAAGTCCCGGAGCTGGGTGTTCACATAGCTTAACAGAATAGCGGGGTCCTTTGGCAGGTTCATAAAACCGCTCCTTTTCAACGATTTCTTCCAGCATACCACGTTTTCCCCTCCGGCGCAACAGGAAATCGTATATATCCAAAAGAAAATCGTAAAATTTATGAAGAATTTTACGATTTTCGCCTTGACAGAAGCCGTCCCCATAGGGTACGATAAAGGAGAAGAAAATCGGAAGGAGGCCGTTTTATGCTGCTCAAGGAAGTGGACCCCATCAATTTCAAGCCCTTCGGCAGACCCCTGAAGGACCTGGAGCCCTATCAGGAATTCAGCCAGTCGGTTTACGAGGACGACACCCGGGTCCGTTCCAGCCTCTGGCACTACGAGAAGGAAGTGGTGCTGGAGCCCATCAGCGGGGTGGGCCTCCTCTTTGTCCGGACGCCGGACAGCATGATCCAGAAGTTCCTGTTCGACCACCCCCTGTCCATTCTCCCCGGGGTGGAGTTCGCCCTGCTGCCCTACGAGTGCCGCCTGAGCTACCGGATCTACTACCAGTCCCCCAAGCTCATCACCTCCACCACCAACATCCTCACCGGCCGGGGCTTCGTGCCCAACATCAACGTCCAGACCCTGTACACCGTCCTTTACCAGGAAAAAGACAAGCAGTTCAAGTTCCGCGGCGAGGATCACCCCTTCTGGGAGCTGACCTACGTCAACAAGGGCCGGATGATCTGCGAGGTGGACGGCGTCACCTACCAGCTGGGCCAGGGCCAGATGATCTTTTTTGCCCCCCACCAGTTCCACGTCCAGCAGTCCGACGGAAAAGCGCCCCTGTCCTTCCTCACCGTCACCTTTGACGGCGACATTGTCAGCCCGGACACCCTGGCGGACCGGGTGATCTACTGCGACGAAGCCTGTCTCAGCAGCATCCGCGCCATCATCCGGGAGGAGAAGGAGGGCCAGGTCTACGGCGACGACATGATCACCTGCGAGCTTTCCCGGCTGATCATCACCGCCGTGCGGAACATCCTTTCCGACGCCGTGGTGGTGAAGCTGCCCACCAAGCTGAAGGTCTCGGTAGACAACAAATACGTCAGCGAGTGCATCGACCTGATCCACCAGAACATCAGCTCCACCATCACCCTCCCCTGGCTGGCCAAGCAGCTGAACCTCAGCTCTTCCTACCTTTCCAGCCTGTTCAAGCAGAAGGTAGGCCGGAGCATCTCGGAGTACGTCCGCCTGGTCCGCCTGGAGAAGGTCAAGGAGATGATCAGCGAGGGCAAGTACACCATCGCCCAGATTTCCTATATCATGGGCTACTGCTCCCCCACCTACCTTTCCACGGAGTTCCGCCGCGAATTCGACATGTCCCCCAAAGAATACGCCAAAATGATCCAATGACGACGCGGCGAAGTGCCTCGCGATAAGAGTATATTAGCCGCGCGACAGGCTGCGCGGCGACGATTTGTAAATCCCGTAAGGGAGATTCCGCAGCGTGCGCAAATTGCGCAACCCAAGTTTTCGATCCAGCCTTTTTCAAAAGGCTGGCAGGAATGGAAGGGGCAGCGCCCCTTCCTCGCCCTCCGCAGAGGGCGAAACAACCCTAATGATACCCAAAGATCAGGAAGGGAGGTCCAACAGCCCGGTGGGCTGTCGGACCGTGGGGAACCCTATCAAGGGGTTCCCCGCAGGACGCAGTCCTGCAAAAAACGCACAAACAATAACCGCGCCAGCAAGAGAAACGACAAACGTTTCAACTCGCTGGCGCGGCTTTTCGCTTTGGATAAATTCAGACTGCGTCATGCCGCAATTTCTTCGAAATTGCGGCTGCAGATTCCTGCGGGCGGCCTGCGGGCCGCCTTTCCCTATTTTTGGGTTGCGCCCGAGGCGCAACGGGGTTAAAGTTTCGCGCTCTGCGGAGCGCGAGGAGGGCTCTGCCCTCCACCTGCCAGCCTTTTGAAAAAGGCTGGACCGAAAACTTTCTTTGTTTACGCTGCGGAACATCCCCACAGGCCGCTTTAAACCGTTGCCGCCAGATACCCCGTCGAAAACGCAATCTGCAGGTTGAACCCCCCGGTATACCCGTCCACGTCCAACACTTCCCCGGCAAAATACAGCCCGGACACCTTCTTCGACTCCATGGTCTTGGGATTGACCTCCCGGACGTCCACCCCCCCGGAGGTGACAATGGCCTCCTCAATGGGCCGGAACCCCACCGGCGTCAATTCAAAGCCCTTCAGCGCCTCCAGAAGGCTCCGCCGCTGCTCCCGGGTCATGGCGTTGACCTTGGTCTCGAAAGGAATCCCCGCCCGCCGCAGCATCACCGGGATGCTCTTCCGCGGAAGCAGTTCTCCCAGGCTGTTGATGATGTCCTTGTTCTGACACTTGCCGAAATCCCGCAGCAGCCGCTTGTCCAGCTGCTCCGGCGTCAGCCCCGGCTTCCAGTCGATGGCCATCCGGTAGTCCTTCCCCCTGAGCATGGACGCATACGCCCCCTCGGTCTGGGCCTCCGGAGCCTCCCCCGCCATATGCGCCGACGCCGACAGCACCAGCGGCCCGCTGACCCCAAAGTGGGTGAACAGCAGCTCCCCCAGCTCGGAAAAGACCGGTTTCCCGTTCCTCGTCACTGTCAGCGTGACGTTTTTCAGGGAAAGCCCCTGCATCTCCCTGGGGTCCTTTTCCGCCGTGACCACCGGGATCAGCGACGGCGCCAGGGGAACGATCCGGTGCCCCGCCTGCTCCGCCAGAGCATACCCGTCCCCGGTGGACCCGGTCAGCGGATAGGACTTCCCCCCGGTGGCCAGCAGCACGGCCCCGGCCCGGTACTCGGTCCCGTCCTCGCACCGGCCCCCCAGGACCCGCCCGTCCTCCAACAGCAATTCCGCCGCCCGGCCGGTCCTGACAGTCACGTTGGGGTCCCGGAGCCCTTTTTCCAGCACCGCCGCCACATCCGCCGCCCGGTCGGAGACGGGAAACACCCGGTTCCCCCGCTCGGTTTTCAGCGGCAGCCCCCGGCTCTCGAAAAACTCCATGGTATCCGCCGGCCCGAAGCTGTGAAAGGCCGAATACAAAAACCGCGGGTTCCGGGGAATGTTGGCCATCAGCGTGTCCAGATCGCAGTTGTTGGTGACGTTGCAGCGCCCCTTGCCGGTAATCAGCAGCTTCCGCCCCAGCCGGGAGTTCCGCTCCAGGAGCAGGACCTTTTTCCCCAGAGCCGCCGCCTGGATGGCGGCCATCATCCCCGCCGCGCCGCCGCCGACGATAAGCAGGTCGGTCATGAGCGCTCCTCCCCGCCGTCCATTTTCTGATAGACGTGGTAGTCCGCCCACAGGGTCTCCAGCCGGTTAAAGGTGGCCGTGACTTCCTCCTGCTTCTCCATCCCCGCCCGGACGATAAGGGCGTTGATCAGGCTCAGCGGCGCCACCAGGGAGTCCACAAAGGAGTTCATATCGCTGCGGGCCGTCAGCAGGCAGCTGGCGTCCTTGGCCAGAGGAGACCCCGGCCCGTCGGTAATGGCGATGATCTTCGCCCCGGTCCTGGCGGCGTAGGAAAACGCCTGCACCGTCATGTTGGAGTACCGGGGGAAGCTGATACCGATGACGGCGTCGTCCTTCCCCATCCGGATGATCTGCTCAAAAAGCTCGCTCTGGCTGGTCGTCGTCACCAGCTTCACGTTTTCGAACATGAGATTGAAGTAGTAGTGCATGAATCTTGCAAGGGCCGACGCGCTGCGGTCCCCGATGACATAGATGTTCCGGGCGTTGGCAATGGCCACGGCGGCCCGCTCGAAGTCCTCCCGGGAGGTCTCCTCCAGGGTGTGCTTGATCTTGTCCATGTCGGAGCTCAGCACCTTGTCCAGGATGTCGCCGTTGCCGATGCGCTCCCGGGTCACTTCGATGCGCTGCACCGAGGTCAGCTGGGTCCGGATGATCTGCTGCAAGGCCCGGGAAAGCTCCGGGTACCCCTCAAAGCCCAACTCGTAGGCAAACCGCACCACCGTGGATTCGCTGACCCCCACCGTGGCCCCCAGCTTGGCGGCGGTCATAAAGGCCGCCTTGTCGGAGTGGGCCGCAATGTAGTCGGCAATCCGCCGCTGGCCCTTGGAAAACTCCCCGTGGCGCTTGTTGATTTCTGCGATAATGTCCATATCCTCTGGTTTGGTCCCCTTTTCTCCTTTTTCCGATTGAAAAAAGGCCGTCTTCTTCTATTATAATCGCTGCGCCGCCATTTTGCAAGAAGTCCGGCAAAAAATTGCAGAAAATCCACAGCTTTCCCCCTTCCCTGCAAGAATTCCGCCAGGGTCCCGCCGAAAAAAGAATTTTCTAAAATTAACAAAAAGTTCATAATTGCCTATTGACAAACCCTCCCCACCGTGGTAATCTTATATTAGCACTCGGAGATGATGAGTGCTAATACTCCAAAACAAACCTGCGAGGTGAGAAATGTGAAGGCGCTGGACGCGCGGAAGCTGGATATCCTGAAGCTGGTGGTGGACCGGTACATCCGCACCGGAGAACCCGTCGGCTCCAAGGCAGTGGCAGACGCGCTGGAATACTCCGTTTCATCTGCGACGATCCGCAATGACATGGCGGCGCTGGAACAGCTGGGCTACCTGGAACAGCCTCACACCTCGGCCGGACGGATTCCCTCCTACCGCGGCTACCGGTTCTACATCGCCAACCTGATGACCAAAGAGCCCCTTTCCGAGCACGATCGGAAAACCGTGGAGGACACCCTCCTGAAGGGCGACCGGAACCCCCGGACCCTGATCTCCAACGCCACCGATCTTCTGGCACAGATCACCGACTGCGCCATCGTCAGCTCCACCAACCGGATGGACTTCTCCGTCATCACCCGGGTGGAGGTCATCCCCGCCGGACGGCGGCTCTACGCGCTGCTGATGATCACGTCGGGAGGCGCCGTGGAAAACCGGGTCTGCCGGCTGGAGTTTGACCTGACCAACGAGCAGATGGCCTTCTTCACCGAATTCATCCGCAAAAACCTCACCGGCCTGCGGGTGGAGGAGCTGACCAGCGAAAAGCTGGTGGAACTGGGCGTGGCTCTTGGCAGCTACATGGTGGCCCTGGCCCCGCTTCTGTACGGAGTATACGACATCACCAACCAGCTGAAACAGCAAAAGGTGGAGATCAAAAACGAGACCCGGCTCCTGGCCCGCCCCGATTTCCAGACGGAAAATGTGGCAGCCCTCATGCGGGCCCGGGAAAACCTCGGAATTCTTCTCAACCGCGCGTTCGACGGTATCAGCGTTATTTTCGGCGACGAAAGCGACGCCTTTGCCGTCACCAATTCAAGCCTGATTGTTTCCGGTTACAGCCAGGCGGGCCGGCCGGCCGGGTCCTTCGGGATCGTCGGGCCCCTCCGTTTGGACTACGGGCGGATCATTCCCTACGTGGAATTCCTCTCCGACACCGTGTCCCAGCTGATCACCGAGGAATATGAAGACGAAGGAAAGGATTGATTGCTGAAGTGGCAAAGAATAAAGAAAAAGAGACCGTCGAAAAGGACCCCGTCCCCCAGGAGGAAACCGTTCCGGAAACGGAACAGCCTGCGGACCCCGCCCCCGAAGCCGAAGCGGCCCCCGCCGACGACTTCGCGGCAAAGCTGGAGGCTCTCCAGAAACAGAACGCCGACCTCTCCGACAAACTGCTCCGGCAGATGGCGGAGTTCGACAATTACCGCAAGCGCACCACCCGGGAAAAAGAGGAAATCGGCGTCGTGGCCAAAAGCAAGGCCCTGACCGAGATGCTCCCCGTGGTGGATAACTTCGAACGGGCCATGCAGACCGCCTGCGCCGACCCAGAGTTCCAGAAGGGCATGGAGCTGATCTTCAAAAGCCTGGTCGATGCCCTGAAAAAGCAAGGCGTCGAGGAAATCGCCGCCGAAGGCCAGCCCTTCAACCCCGACCTCCACTATGCTGTCACCACCGTGGAGGATGAAGCCTTAGGCTCCAACACCGTGGCCGCCGTACTCCAGAAGGGGTACCGCCTGGGGGACAAAGTCCTCCGCCACGCCATGGTTTCTGTGGCAAATCCCTGAACTTTATAAATAAACGAATCACATCGAATTCTTAGGAGGAATTGATTATGGGAAAAATCATCGGAATTGACCTTGGCACCACCAACTCTTGCGTAGCCGTCATGGAAGGCGGCGAACCCGTGGTTATCGCCAACCACGAGGGCTCCCGCACCACCCCCTCCGTCGTTGCGTTCTCCAAGGACGGCGAACGGATGGTAGGCCAGGTGGCAAAACGCCAGGCCATCACCAACCCCGACCGGACCATCAGCTCCATCAAACGCCACATGGGTTCCGACTACAAAGTCACCATCGACGGCAAGAGTTACAGCCCCCAGGAAATCTCCGCTATGATCCTTCAGAAGCTGAAAGCCGACGCGGAAGGCTACCTGGGCGAGTCCGTCACGGAAGCGGTCATCACCGTCCCCGCTTACTTCACCGACGCCCAGCGTCAGGCCACCAAGGACGCCGGCCGCATTGCGGGCCTGGATGTCAAGCGGATCATCAACGAGCCCACCGCCGCGGCTCTGGCCTACGGCATGGATAAGCAGGGCGACCAGAAAGTCATGGTCTACGACCTTGGCGGCGGCACCTTCGACGTGTCCATCATCGAGATGGGCGAGGGTGTCCAGGAAGTTCTGGCCACCGCAGGCAACAACCATCTGGGCGGCGACGACTTCGACCAGCGTGTCATCGACTGGATGGCTGACGAGTTCAAGAAAGAAAACGGCATCGACCTCCGCAATGACCGCATGGCCATGCAGCGGCTGAAAGAGGCCGCCGAGAAGGCCAAGATCGACCTCTCCGGCATCACCTCCGCCGACATCAACCTGCCCTTCATCACCGCCGATGCCACCGGCCCCAAACACCTGGCCATGACCCTGACCCGGGCGAAATTCAACGAGCTCACCGCCGACCTGGTGGACGCCACCATGGGCCCGGTGCAGCAGGCCCTCAACGACGCCGGCCTGAAAGCCTCTGACCTGAACAAGATTCTCCTGGTCGGCGGCTCCACCCGGATCATCGCGGTCCAGGAAGCCGTTGCCCGCGCCACCGGCAAAGAGCCCTCCAAGAACCTGAACCCCGACGAGTGCGTCGCCATCGGCGCTGCCATCCAGGGCGGCGTTCTGGGCGGCGAGGTCAAGGGGCTGCTGCTCCTGGACGTCACCCCCCTGTCCCTGGGCCTGGAGACCCTGGGCGGCGTCTTCACCAAGATCATCGAGCGCAACACCACCATCCCCACCAAGAAATCCCAGATCTTCTCCACGGCGGCCGACGGCCAGACCTCGGTTGAAATCCGCGTCTTCCAGGGCGAGCGTGAGTTCGCCAAGGACAACAAGCTCCTGGGCGAATTCCGGATGGACGGCATCCCCGCGGCTCCCCGTGGCGTGCCCCAGATCGAAGTCACCTTCGACATCGACGCCAACGGCATCGTCCACGTCTCCGCCAAGGACCTGGGCACCGGCAAAGAGCAGCAGATCACCATCACCTCCTCCACCAACATGTCCAAGGACGACATCGATAAGGCCGTGAAAGAGGCCGAAGCCTTCGCCGCCGAGGACAAGAAGGCCCGTGAGGCCGTGGACATCCGCAACGGCGCCGACCAGATGATCTTCCAGTCTGAAAAGACCCTGGGTGAGATCGGCGACAAGGTGGACGCCTCCGAGAAAGCCGAGCTCCAGTCCAAGATCGACGCTCTGAAGGAAGCCCTCAAGGGCAGCGACATCGAGGCCATCAAGGCCAGACAAGAAGAGCTCCAGAAGGTCTTCTACTCCGTCTCCGAGAAGCTGTACCAGCAGGCCGCTCAGGCCCAGCAGCAGAACCCCGGAGCCGGCGCAGGCCCCGACATGGGCGGCTCCGCCAGCAACGGCGACCCCAATGTCGTGGACGCCGACTACAAAGAAGTCGACAACGACAACAAATAAGCGGTGATCCCAACCGATCGGGGCGGGCCTGGGGGCCTGCCCTGTTCGGCTGTCCGCGGGAAATAACGCCCCGGACCCGCGATGAAACTGGAGGAAAGACCATTGGCGGACAAACGTGATTATTATGAAGTATTGGGCGTCCAGAAGGGCTGCTCTGAGGACGAACTGAAAAAAGCCTATCGCCAGATGGCGAAAAAATACCACCCCGACCTAAACCCCGGCGATAAGGAAGCCGAGGAGAAGTTCAAGGAGGTCAACGAGGCCTACGAGGTCCTCTCCGACCCCCAGAAGCGCTCCCGCTATGACCAGTTCGGCCATGCCGGCGTGGACCCCTCCTTCGGCGGCGGAGCCGGTGGAGCAGACGGCTACGGGGATTTCAGCGGATTCGATATGGGCGACCTGGGCGACATTTTTGAGGGCTTCTTCGGCGGCTTCGGCGGCGGAAGCTCCCGCCGCTCCAACCCCAACGCCCCCCGCCGGGGCAGCGACATCCGCACCCAGGTAAGCATCTCCTTCTTTGAAGCCTGCAGCGGTGTGGGCAAGAAGATCAGCGTCTCCAAAATGGAAAGCTGCGACGCCTGCCGGGGCACCGGCGCGGAAAATGGCACGGCCATGAAGATCTGCCCGGACTGCGGCGGCACCGGCCAGGTCCGGGTCCAGCAGCGGACCCCCTTCGGCGTGATGAACGCCCAGCGGACCTGCGACCACTGCGGCGGCCGTGGCAAGATCATCGAAAAGACCTGCCCCAAGTGCAGCGGCCGCGGCTACCAGAACGTCACCAAAACCGTGGAGATTCAGATTCCCGCCGGGATCGACGACGGCCAGACCCTGTCGGTCCGTGGCCAGGGCAACGCCGGGACCAACGGCGGCCCCGCCGGCGACCTGCTGGTGCTGGTCACGGTGCGTCCCGACAGCCTGTTCACCCGGAAGGAGTACGACATCTACTGTGAGATGCCGGTGTCCTTCTACCAGGCCGTCACCGGCGACGAGCTGACCGTTCCCACCATCGACGGCAACGTGAAGTATAACCTCCCGGCAGGCACCCAGCCCGGCACCGTCTTCCGGCTCCGCGGCAAGGGCGTCCAGCGGCTCAACGGCCGGGGCCGGGGCGACCAGTACGTCACCGTGACCATCGACGTCCCCCGGAACCTGACCAAGGCCCAGCTGGATAAGCTGAAGGAGTTCGACGACGCCGTCACCGACAAACAGACCGCAAAGAAAAAGAAATTCTCCGATAAAATCAAGGAGATGTTCGAGGGCCGGGAAAACTCCTGACCCAACCGCCTCCCCATTTGCCCCCAACGGCGCCGAGAGCCTCTCCCGACGCCGTTTTTCTTTGCATCAAGACCACCGCCCTCCCCCACCGGGCATCCCGCCGGGAAAGTGCCCCTTCGGTCCTAGCTAACCCTTTTCCCCTCCGCACCCAAGACCTCCGCCCTCCCGCGGACCCTTCCGCCGGAACAGCGCCCCCTCTTTTTGACCCTACAATGCCCTCCCCCTTCTCCGCACCAACCCGTTTCCCATCCGTCCACAAGGCCGCCCATCCCCGCACCCCCCACCGAGCACCCCGACCGCCATTTCCCCAAAAAACACCCCGCAGATACCAACACCCCGTTCCCCTGAACATCCCGCCAGGAAGCGCCGTTCCTCTTTCCCCCCGCCTTTTTTTCACCCAATCCGTTTTATCCATGTCAAAACAACCGTCCCACCGACCCAGCTCACCCCCTTACCCAACATCCAGTCTCGCCCCAAAACGCCCCTTTCGCTCCGCCGCCCTCCCCGCCGGGAAAGCGCTCCCCTCCTTTGACCCCACAACGACCCCGACCGTACCCTCTCCGCACCCAAACGGCACCCAAAAATCACACATTCCGGAGGTGCAAACATGGACATTTCCTTCCAAATCGAAACCGACAAATTCAACTACCGGGTCTGCGGCATGATTCTTTCCAACGGAAAAATCCTGGCCATGCACGACCAGCGCTCCCCCTACTACTACCTCCCCGGCGGCCGCGTCAAGCTGGGCGAGACCGCCGAAGCCGCCGTGCTCCGGGAGCTCCGGGAGGAGCTGAACATCACCGCCAGAATCCAACGCCCCCTCTGGCTGCACCAGAACTTCTTCACCGAAGATGTGGACCACCTCCGCTACCACGAGCTCTGCCTCTACTTCCTCATCGACGTCTCCGCCACGGACCTGCTGGAGCGCGGCCCCGCCTTTTCCAGCAGCGAAGCGGGCCATGTCCACACCTTTGAATGGCTCCCCTTCGAGGCCCTCCGGCAGGAATATTTCTACCCACTGTTCCTGAAAGAGGCCATTTTCGACCTGCCGGAGACCCTGATCCTCCTCACAACCTACGAATAGAGAACTCCCCGCCTCCAAGTTCCGGAAGCGGGGAGTTCTCTCATTTCAGGCCGTAGTGGGCCTTGATTTCCGGGCGGCACAGGACCTTGCCCTTGACCCAGATGCTCTCCACGGCGGCAAACAGCTTCTCCGCCGGGACGTCGTCGTCAATGGCCAGGAGCCCGTAGCCGGAATAGGCGTGCCGCCGGCCGCTGCGGAGCATCTCCTCCACCGCCGGGACGGAAATGCCGCTGACGCCGAAAAACCAGTTCCGGTAAACCTCCCCGTCTCCGGCCTGGGCGCTCTGCTGGGCGATGATGCGGTCCAGGGTGGACTGGTGCTGCTGGAGCTGGCTCCGGAGGGCCTGGTTCACAAAGTCGCTGCGGTTGGAGTAATAGCCGTTGTCCACCAGCAGATCGATGCTGGACAGGGTGGAGATGTTGACGTTGACCGAGACCTTCTCCGCCGTGTTTCCGGAGGGGCCCACATGCACATAGAATTTTCCGTTTTCCATAGCAAAGCCTTCTTTGTATGATATATATACTCCAATTGGAGCATATATATCATACCATAAAATCAACTGCCTGTCAATTCCCCGACGGAAACTCTTGACAAAAAGCCCGGCGTAGGGTATCCTGAAACCAGAATCCACAGAAAGGAGCGTTTGCATGCACCCAATTCGAAGCAAGGGAGCCGCCTGCCTTCTGGCACTGCTGGCTGCCGCGACCCTGGCCGCTCCGCCGGTTTCGGCGGGATGGCGTTCCACCGCCTCCGGATGGAGGTACACCGATACCCAGGGCGTCTCCACCCGAAACGGTTTTTCCAGAATCAACGGGACCTGGTACTACTTTGACAGCTCCGGCCTGATGCAGACCGGCTGGCAGAAGATCGACGGCGACTGGTACTTTTTCGATTCCAGCGGCGCCATGCAGACCGGCTGGCTCTGGAACGGTGGCAAGTGGTACTACCTGGCCGACAGCGGAAAAATGTGTACCGGCATAATCGAAGCCGACGGCGAAAAGTACTGCCTGGACGAAAACGGCGTCATGCAGAAGCATGGCTGGGTGGAGTGGCAAGGCAATCGCTATTACCTCTGGAGCAACGGCGCGATCCTGACCTCCACGCAATGGAGCGACAGCACCGGTCTCTACCTCATCGACGAGGAGGGCGTCGCCACCCAAATCCCCACGGAGGACCGCATCTCCTACACGGTCCCCCAGGGCTGGCGGACCGAAGACGGGTTGGGCCAGACGGTTTTCTTCCCCGATTCCTATGTGGAATGGATTCCCCACCCGGACAGGCCGCAGCAATTGATGTATGCCGTCCCGGATTTGATAATTTCCATTGAATACCGTCCGATTTTCGAGGACAAGGCCCAGACCCCCGCAAATCAGTGGAAAGAGGAGACCCTGGAACGAATCCAGCTCCTTAGCGAAGACAGCTGCTATATCCCACGGGCTTTCCGGAAGACCCGCGCCGCCAGCCGTTACCGGGAATCTGTCTCGGTACAAATCGACCGGGACCTCAACTTCGGCGACGATGACTTCCAGGAGGAATTCCTGGACTATGTGGTCATCCGCCAGGACGACATGGAGTACTGGTTCCGCCTGGACGGAAAACGCGAACTGGCCCCGGAAGGCCGCAAAGCCCTCCGGGCCCTGCTCCGCAGCTTCCGCATAAACTACTGAAAAATCCCCGCCCTGCGCCAACCGACGCAAGGCGGGGATTCGTTTAATCCAGCCGGTAAAGGGCCACCCCGCAGTGGATGTAGTCCCCGGGATACTGGTAATAGCTGACGGCAAGGGTACTGCCGTCGGGGCTCAGGGCGAAGTACAGGCTCCGCTCGCCGGGAGCCTGGAGGTCCCGGATCAGGGCGCTGTTGACCTTCTCGCCGGTGGCCGCGTCAAAGACGGCGAAGGTGCGGATGTTCTCCTCCTGGTCCTCCTCGGTCAGGGCCACGACGTAGTCCCCGCCGCTGCTGAGCTCGGCCCAGGTGCAGCCCAGGGCGCTGCCGGTGTGGATGGTGGTCATCCGCTTCTCCTTGGCGTCGTAGACGTAGACGCAGTCGTCCTCGGGGGTGGAAAAGACGTAGTCCTGGATGTACAGCACCCGTCCCCCCTCCACGCACTGGGGGATCAGGATGCAGGAGACCCCCAGGTCCGCCGTCTCCCCGGTGTTCAGGTCCACGCAGTAGGCGGTGGGGGCGTATTCCTCGGTGTTCCCGGAGACCCCGGCCACGCCGTCCCGGGCGATGAGCACCCAGAAGGTGGACGGCGTCTCCATCTGGAGCCCGTCCAGAAGGACCCGGTCGTTGCCGCCGTCGGCGTCCCGGACGCCCATCCGGGTCAGGTCCTCGCTGATATAGGCCACCCGGCCGTCCTCCATGATCTCCTCCCGGTCAAAGGAGTTGGGGAGGACGATACCGGTGTTCCCCTGGGCGGCCTCGCCGGTGTCCAGGGAGTACAGCGCCGCCCCGGCGTCGTCCCCCAGATTATACTCCACGGCCAGGGTCCGGTCGTCCACGAACCGCAGGGCGTAGGGGGTGGCGTCCTTGTCCAGGAATTTGTCGCTGATGTCCACCAGCTCCCGGAGGGGCAAGGGCTCCCCTTCCCCGCTGGATTCGCTGCTTTCCTCCGGCTCCTGGGAGGATTCTTCCGGCAGCGGGACCCCCTCGCTGCTCTCCTCCGGAAGGGTCCCGGAGATTTCGGCCACGCTTTCCTCCTGGGAGGACTCCACGGCAGGCTCCCCGCCGCAGCCGGCCAACAAGAACACCGCCAAAAGGGCGGCCATCCATTTTTTCATTGCATTTCCCTCCAATTTGGGATAGTTTTCCTTATCCTACCACATTTTCCGGAGAAAATCAACCGCAAAAACGTAAAAACGCCCCGGGGAACCGAAGTTCCTCGGGGCGCATTTGCTTGGAATTACTCCGCAGTGGTCTCGTTGGAGAGACGGACCAGGTGCTCGTACTTGGCGGCGGCGGTCTTTTCCGCGATGGCGAAGAGCTCTTTCGCCCGGGCGGGGTTGGACCGAGCCAGCGCGTTGTACCGGACCTCGTTCATGATGAAGTCCTCGTAGGACATGGTCGGCTTCTTGCTGTCCAGGTGGAAGGGGTTCTTGCCCTCGGCAGCCAGACGGGGATCGTACCGGAACAGGTGCCAGTAGCCCGCGTCCACAGCCTTCTTTTCTTCTTCCTGCGCATGGATCATGCCGCCCTTGATGCCGTGGTTGATGCAGGGAGCATAAGCGATGATCAGAGACGGGCCCTGATAGCTCTCGGCCTCGATCATGGCCTTCAGGCACTGGTTCTTGTCAGCGCCCATGGACACCTGAGCGGTGTAGATGTAGCCGTAGCTCATGGCGATGGCAGCCAAGTCTTTCTTCTTCACTTCCTTACCAGCGGCAGCGAACTGCGCGATAGCGCCGGTAGGAGTGGACTTGGAGGACTGTCCGCCGGTGTTGGAGTACACCTCGGTGTCAAAGACCAGGATGTTGACATTCTGGTGGGAGGCAAGGACATGGTCCACGCCGCCGAAGCCGATGTCGTAAGCCCAGCCGTCGCCGCCGAAGATCCAGACGGACTTCTTGTTCAGGTAATCCTTCTTGGCCAGGATCTCCCGGGCCTTGGCGCAGGCCTCGCAGTCGCAGCCGTCCACCACGCACTCCTTGAGCTCCTTGACGAAGTTCTGGGAAGCGATGGCGTTGGCGGCGCTGTCTTCCATGGTGTCCAGCCACTTCTGGCCGGCAGCCTTCAGGTCGGCGTCGCAGTAGTCGATGGCGATGAGCTCCCGGGTCAGACGGGCCGCGCTGTTGCGGATGGTCTCCTGAGCCAGGAACATGCCGTAGCCGTACTCGGCGTTGTCCTCAAAGAGGGAGTTGGCCCAAGCGGGGCCGAAGCCGTACTTGTTGACGGTGTAAGGAGTGGCAGGCGCAGAACCGCCCCAGATGGAGGAGCAGCCGGTGGCGTTGGCAATGTACATCCGGTCGCCGTAGAGCTGGGTGACCAGCTTGGCGTAAGGAGTCTCGCCGCAGCCCGCGCAGGCGCCGGAGAACTCCAGCAGCGGCTGTTTGAACTGAGAGCCCTTAACGGTGTTCTCTTTGAACTTCTCGGAAACATCGGCCTTCTCAGGCAGATCGAAGAGGTAGTTGTAGCTCTCCTGCTCTTCCCGCTGGCTGTCCAGAGACTTCATGACCAGAGCCTTCTCGCCCTTCTTGCCGGGGCAGACAGAGGCGCAGATGCCGCAGCCGGTGCAGTCCAGAACGGAGATGCCCAGAGAGAACTTCTTGTCGGCCATGCCGGTGAGGGGCAGGCTCTTCACAGAGGCGGGAGCCTTGGCGGCCTCGTCCTCGTTCATGGCAAAGAGACGAACGACGGCGTGAGGACACACAAAGGAGCAGAAGCCGCACTGGATGCAGTTGTCAGGAATCCAGGAAGGAACGTCAACCGCAATGCCGCGTTTCTCGTAGGCAGCGGTGCCCTGGGGGAAGGTGCCGTCGGTGCGGTCGCCCATGAAGGTGGAAACCGGCAGACGGTCGCCCTTCTGGTCGTTGACGGGGATGACGATGTCATTGACGAAGTCCACCAGGTCTTTCCGGGAGCCGGTGGCTTTGGCGGTGTTGTCGGTGTCGGGAGCGGTCTTCCAGCTCTCGGGAATCTTCACTTCGTGAACGCCCTTGGCGCCGGCTTCGATGGCGTCATGGTTCATCTTGACGATGGCCTCGCCCTTCTTGGAGTAAGAAGCGGTGGCAGCGTCCTTCATGTACTTGATGGCGTCCTCAGCAGGGAGGATGTTGGCCAGCTTGAAGAAAGCAGACTGCAGAACGGTGTTGATGCGTCCGCCCAGGCCGATCTCCTTGCCGATCTTGATGCCGTCGATGGTGTAGAACTTCACATTGTTGTTGGCAATGTAGCGTTTCACCTGGCCGGGGAGGTGCTGCTCCAGCTCCTCGTCGGACCACTGGCAGTTCAAGAGGAACACGCCGCCGGGTTTTACGTCCTCAACGATGGGGAACTTGGTGATGTAAGCGGGATTGTGGCAGGCCACGAAGTTCGCCATGTTGATGAGGTAGGTGGATTTGATCTTGGATTTGCCGAAGCGCAGGTGAGAAATGGTAACGCCGCCAGACTTCTTGGAGTCGTAGGCGAAGTACGCCTGGGCGTTCATATCGGTGTGGTCGCCGATGATCTTGATGGAGTTCTTGTTGGCACCGACGGTGCCGTCAGAGCCCAGGCCCCAGAACTTGCAGCTGATGATGTCCGCAGGAGTGGTGTCGGGGTTCTCGCCCACAGGCAGGGACAGATGGGTCACGTCGTCCTCGATGCCGATGGTGAAGTGCTTCTTCTCGGTGTTGTTGTAGACCGCGACGATCTGGGCAGGAGTGGTGTCCTTGGAGCCCAGGCCGTACCGGCCGCTGAACACGGGAACCGCGTCGAACTTGCTGCCCTTCAGAGCGGCAACGACGTCCAGCCACAGGGGTTCGCCCAGGGAGCCGGGTTCTTTGGTGCGGTCCAGAACGGAGATCAGCTTCACGCTGTCGGGGATGGCGGAGATCAGGTGCGCGGCGGAGAAGGGCCGGTACAGACGGACCTTGACCAGGCCGTATTTGCCGCCCTTGGCGTTCAAGTAGTCGATGGTCTCCTCGATGGTGTCGCAGACGGAGCCCATGGCCACGATGACGTGCTCGGCATCGGCCGCGCCGTAGTAGTTGAAGAGCTGATAGTCGGTGCCCAGCTTGGCATTGACCTTGCCCATGTACTCCTCGACGATGGTGGGAACCGCGTCGTAGTAGGAGTTGCAGGCTTCGCGGGCCTGGAAGAAGATGTCAGGGTTCTGGGCGGTGCCGCGGAGAACGGGGTGATTGGGGTTCAGGGCCCGGTTGCGGAACGCCTGAACAGCGTCCATGTCCACCATGTCCTTCAGGTCTTCATAGTCCCAGACCTCGATCTTCTGGAGCTCATGAGAGGTCCGGAAGCCGTCGAAGAAGTTCAGGAAAGGAACGCGGCCTTTGATGGCGGCGCAATGGGCCACAGGGGTCAGGTCCATGACTTCCTGGGGGCTGCCTTCGCAGAGCATTGCAAAGCCGGTCTGACGGCAGGCATACACGTCGGAATGGTCGCCGAAGATGGACAGCGCATGGCTGGCCAGAGCACGGGCGGAAACGTTGATGACGGCGGGCAGCAGCTCACCGGCCATTTTGTACATATTGGGGATCATCAGCAGCAGGCCCTGAGAAGCGGTAAAGGTGGTGGTCAGAGCGCCTGCGGACAGAGAGCCGTGAACGGTGCCGGAAGCGCCGGCCTCGGACTGCATCTCAACGACGCGGACTTTTTCGCCGAAAATGTTCTTCTTGTCCTCAGAAGCCCATTTGTCGGTCACTTCCGCCATAACGGAAGAAGGCGTAATGGGGTAGATTGCGGCAAGGTCGGTATACGCATAGGAAACGTGAGCCGCAGCGTTGTTACCGTCCATGGTTTTCATTTTTCTTGCCATTTTATGTCCTCCTTGAAAATTTGGTGCGCAGTCTGCCAGCGGAACCCCACGCATGCAAATACAGGTCTGCACACGCAGGCCCTTCCATGGTCTCGTATTCGCGACATTCTGCCGGCGGAAACCCGCCGTCGATCACGCCGCCGGTCATTTTTGGACATCCCGGTTCCGGCGCAATCATCCTTTATAATTTTAGCACGCCCGGCCCAAAATGTAAAGGGCAAAACTCCAAAAAACGACGTCTTTTCCCTGGGATTTCCCAAACTTTTTGTAAACAAAAACGCCTTCCGGAGCCGCTTCTCCTCCCTGCGGGATTTCCGGACCCCCCTGTCCCGGAGAACCAGCGGTCCGGTAAAATCCTTCCGCAGAAAATCAGCCTTCCAGCCCCAGCTGCTTCCGGTATCGATCCAGCTGTCTCTGATTTTTGAGAACGATCACTTTCTCCGGATACTGCTCCCGGACCTTCCGGTACCTTTCCCGGATCGTTTTGGACCGTCCTTCCCAAAGGATCCACCGGACAAACTCCCGATCCAGCTTTTCGCTGCAGCCCTCCGCCATATCCGGGCGGCTTTTCCCCCGATATTGCCGGAACCGCCTGACGCACCGGAAAAGGCAGCGAATCCGCCCGAAAAGCAGCTGAACGATCCGATCCGCTTCCTCATTCCGCCGCTCATAGCTTAACTTGCTGTAATTCCCGTCGATGACCCAGCCCTTCGGATTCTCATCCAGAAAAGCCGCCACCTGCTCCATTTTCTCCTCTTCCGGCCGTATTTCCCAGTTGGGCAGGAACTGGACCTGATCCAGATGGAGCGCCGGAAGCTGATATCGCTCCGCCAGCTCCCGGCAAAGCGTGGATTTCCCGGAACCGCTGTAGCCCATAATTTCGATCTTCATCGATTCTCCCCTTCCTCCTCTCAGCGCCCAAGGCAGAAGAATGGCGGCGTCAAACCCCGCCTGTCACTTTTTTCGCCCGGAATCCTTGCCTTTCTGCTCCCGCAGATAAAAAGGTCCCAGTTCCGCCAGCAGAAGAAGGCAGAAGCACAGAATCTCCGCCCACGCAACGACGGCGTTCCAATCCCGCGGACCGGCGCTTCCGAGGCAGCCGGCCAGCCGCCAGACGGCTATCCCTCCGCCGCCCGCCAGAGCCAGGGCCCACGCCGCCGGAGACTCTCCGGGCCGGAAATAGACCCCCGCCCAGATGCACCGGGCAAGATAATATCCGCCCGCCAGGCAAAGAGCCCCCAGCACCCTGGGAAAAGATTCCACCCCATCCCAAAGCATGGCCAGCCCCTCCCCCAGGACCAGTGAGGCGGTGAGGATCACAAAAGCCTGGTGGCCAAAGCGGTCCCGCAGCCGCGATTTTTCCGCATCCGTCATTTTCATCGCTCCCCTCTTGATTCTGTCCCCATTATAAAAGCTCCCCCGCCTTCCTGTCAAGAAGGCGGGGCACGGGTCAAAGACTCTGCTTTTCGGTCAGGCGCTGGACATATGCCTGCATCTCCGCCCGGGAGCGGATGGTGTGGGTCCCGGCGATGACCCGGTCCTGCTGCTCTCGGGTCAGAGCGGCAAAGGCGTCCAGGGCCGGAAGGTTTTCCGCCAGGGCCATTCCCAGGCCCATGGGCAGGTCAAGGGTAAAGGGTTCCATATCGGCACCTCCTTCGGGGGAAGTCTCCCCCTTCAGTATGCCCGGAATCCGCCAAAAGAAAAACGCCCCACGAAAAACCGTGAGGCGTGAAAGAAGTCAAGCGCTTCGTCAGATGGCCAAAGTGACCAGACGGGCGATAAACAGGGCAGCAGAGATCCACATAACGGGATGGACTTCCTTGATCTTGCCGCAGCAGACCTTGAGGATGACCCAGAACAGCATGGCGAACATGATGCCGTTGGCGATGGAGTAGGTGAAGGGCATCATGATGATGGCCAGGAAGCCGCCCAGGGTGTCGGCGATGTCGCCGTCGAAGGTCATGTTCTTCACAGCGCCGATCATCAGCAGGCCGACGAAGACCAGAGCAGGAGCGGTGGCGAAGCCGGGGATGGCGATGAAGATGGGCCACAGGAAGATGGACAGGAGGAACATCACCGCAGTGGTGACAGCGGTCAGACCGGTACGGCCGCCTTCGGCGACACCGGCGGAGCTTTCCACGTAGCTGGTAACGGTGGAGGTGCCCAGGCAGGCACCGACAACGGTGCCGACGGCGTCAGCCATCAGAGCGCCGCCCGCGCGGGGCAGCTTGCCGTCTTTATCCAGGAGGCCGCCCTTGCTGGCGACGCCCACCAGGGTGCCGACGGTATCAAAGATGTCAACAAACAGGAAGGAGAAGACGATGACGCAGAAGCTGAGGACGTTCTGGCCGATCCAGCTGAAATCGAACTGGAAGAAGGTGGACTCCTCAACGTGAGGCAGCAGGGTCCAGTTGGAGAAGTCGGGGATCAGGGAAGCGCCGGTGTACCAGCCGGTGAGCTGAGCGATGATGCCCAGAATCCAGGTGGCCAGGATGCCCCAGAGGATGGCGCCTTTGACCTTGAAGTGCCACATAATGCCGATGAGCAGCAGGCCCACCAGAGCCAGGACCACTTCGGGATTGCTCATCTTGCCCAGGTCTACCAGGGTGGACTCGTTGTCCACAACGACACCGGCGCCCTTCAGGCCAACGATGGAGATGAACAGGCCGATACCGGCGGTGATGCCGAATTTCAGGTTGGCAGGAATGGAGTTCACCAGGGTCTCGCGGAACTTGAACAGAGAGAGAACGATGAAAATCAGGCCCTCTACCAGGATGGCGGTCAGCGCGACTTTCCAGCTCACGCCCATGCCCAGGCAGACGGTGTAGGTGAAGTAAGCGTTAAGCCCCATGCCGGAAGCCAGCGCCACAGGGTAGTTGGCGAAGAAGGCCATGCAGAGGGTGGCAATGGCGGCGGACAGCGCCGTGGCCAGCAGGACCGCATTCTGGTCCATACCGGCAGTCGCCAGCATCGAGGGGTTGACGATGAGGATGTAGGCCATTGCGAGGAACGTGGTCAAACCGGCGATTATTTCTGTTTTTACGTCGGTTCCGTTTTCTTTGAGCTTGAACAACTTTTCCATGTAGAAAACTCCTCCTGTTAATTTGTCGCGGAGTCTCCCCCGCGCTTAAAAAGATACTTCTATTATAGCGGAAGATTCCGACAACTTCAAGCAAAATTCCCGATTTATTTCTAAAATATTCATAAATAATGGTTTTCCACAAGGAAATCTTTTCCGAATTGTTACGGTTTGTAGAAATTGCTCATAATTTTCCCCGCAACAAAACCCGGCGCAGAGCTTCTCCGCACCGGGTCTGATGTTTAGGACACGCTGACGTCGCCGCCTGCCGCGATCCGGCCGCCCACATTGCCGCAATCGACGTTGCCGCCTGCGGTAACGCTGCCTTCCACGTTTCCGCAGTCCACGTCCCCGCCTGCGGAGACATTGCCTGCCACACCGCCGCAATCCAGGTCGCCGCTGGCCCTGGCATCGCCCATGACCTGGCCGCAGTCCACGTCGCCGCCGGCGGAAACGCTGCCCGCTACATCGGCACAGTCCACATCGCCGCCTGCCGTAACACCGGCCAGAACACCTCGGCAGTTGACATCGCCGTTGGCGTGAACGCTGCCTTTCACATCACTGCAAGACATGGAAAAAGCGGAAAGAATCCGTCCCTGAACATCTGTCTTCCAAGTGATTTCACCCTTTTTCTCCACCGGCACCGTTACCAGAGTATGCCCCAGGAACAGCACGGCCCGATAGGTTTTATCGTCCGGCCAGGGAAGGCCCTCCGCCGTGGGAGCATTCTTCAAAGCGCCATGGAAAAAGAGGGTGTCCTCCCCCTGGTCAGAATCCTCCGGTTCCGGAGAATCCGCGCTGTCGGCGTCGTTCATCAGACCCTCGACCAACCGGAACGCATCGGCGGGCTCGGGATTGTCCGGGACTTCCGGGGCCGGTTTCTGGGGCTCGGAGGTCCCGTTCAGCAGGTCCTGGGTCATCTGGAGGACATCGGAAAGATCCGGGCCGCCCAGGGGTGCTTCCGGGGTGCTCTCAGGGGTCCCGGAGGGGGTCTCCGGGGCAGTTTTTGGGGGTTCCGGGGCCTTTTCGGCGGCGTTTTCCCGGAACAGATCGTCCACGGTGACGCCGAAAATCCCGGCCAGCTCCGGCAGGAGGGAAATGTCCGGGCAGGACAGGCCGTTTTCCCACTTGGACACGGCCTGAAAGGTCAGGCCCAGCCGGTCGGCCAACTGCTCCTGGGTCAGGTGGTTCTTCTTCCGGAGGGCCGAAAGGTTGCTGCGGAGGAGTTCAGTTTTGTTTGTTTCACACATAAAAATCCGTCCTTATTTCGAGATTTTTCGGCGAATCGCCGGGAATTTCCACACAACTCGGTCGTTTATGGGGTTCCGCAGCTGGAGACTGGCGGAGCGGTCCAGGTCGTCGGAAAGCGGCGACCGCAGTACGGGATCGCCGGGGCTGCGCCGCGGTTTTGTCTTCGGCCTTGCGAGCCGTCTGAAAGGGTTCCACATGATTTTCGCCGTCCTTTGGGGGTGATTTTGGGGTTGCTCCCGGGATGATTTCATCCTAGCAGACGGCGGAAATTTTGGAAATAACCCAAACGTTGAATCGAATTTTTCAACTTGCGGTTGAATTTTTTGGGGGAACAGCCCGATTTTGCCCGCATATTTGGGGCAAAATGGGTGCGGTTCGGGTCATGCCTGGGTGCGGCTGGGGTGCATTAGAGGTTCGCGTTGGAACCGGGCGGGACTCAACCGGCTGTTGAATCGCCGGAAATGTGGGAAACGGGGGGATTCAGAGGGGATTCTTCGCTTCGGCGGTCTCGTGTCGGTGTTCCGAGGTAGTTCGGTGGGTGCCGGGAATTGTCTCTGGGTGTTCTCGATTCGGTGGGAGCAGAGGCGGGCGGTGGATCTCCGATTGGGATTATAATAATGAGGGAAGGAGATTTTGAATTACTGAATGACCGGAAGGAAGCGGGGCGGGTTGGGGACGTAAGCTCCGGATGGCGGAGGGCTGGCGTCTTTTGAGGTGCTCGTCTTGGGGATTCGGGATGGATGGCGGGGATTGGGCGGTCACGGAATGGACGGGATCACGAAACGGAAGGCGTTGGGGACGGCTTCGAAGGTGATTTTTCCGGCGTTGACGATCTCGCCGTCGGCGCAGAGACGCATCGTTCCGTTCCGGGGGGTCACGGCGACCCGGCGGCACTGTCTGCTGAGGAGCACTTTTTCAATATTGCGGACCTGGTGGATGGTGCCGTTGGCGTAGTGAGGGAATTTGTGGAGGAAGTTCAGGCGGGAGACGTTATAGACGATGTTCACATCCATGACGCCGTCGTGGACGGTGGCCGTGGGGGCGCTTTTCAGGCCGCCGCCGCAGAAGGAGCCGTTGGCCAGGGCGCAGAGGAGGAGCTTGCCGTCCTGGCAGGTCTCACCGTCCAGTTCTACGGTGAGGTCGGCGCCCTTCTTTTTAATAAGAATGACCAGAACGGCCAAGAGGTAGGCCAGGGAGCCGCCGATGAGGGGGTACTTTTTCAGGGTGGCGGCCATGTCCACCACGTTGCAGTCGAAGCCGATGTTGAACATGTTGGCACAGTAGCGGGTCTGCTCCCGGCCGTCCAGGAGGCCGCTGTATCGGATGGCGTCGCAGGGGATCGGGCGGCCCAGGAGCTGGGCCTCGACGCTTAAAAAGTCCCCGGCTTCGGGGAAGTTCCGGCAGAAGTCGTTGCCGGTGCCGATGGGCATCACGCCCACTGCGGCGTTGGGGCAGTCTGCCGCGCCGTTGAGGACCTCGTTGAGGGTGCCGTCCCCGCCGCAGGCGATGAGGCGCAACTCCTCCTCCCCGGCGGATTGGCAAAGCTCCCGGGCATGACGTTCCGCGTCGCCCACGGACCGGGTGCGGTAGACGGCGGCGTCCATTTTCAGGCGAGAGGCCGCCTGGGGGATTTCCTGCTCCAATCGGTCTGCCAGTTTGCCCTTGCCTGCCTTGGGGTTTACGAAAAAGATGGTTTTCATCGGATCGTCCTGCCCTTCCCTGTTACAAAATATTCATAAATATTATACCATGCCTTCCGTTTTTCGACAATATCTTTGAAAATAATTATTCAGGGTTGAAAAACGCAAGAAAAGTTTTACTCGATTTTTTTTCAAAAAATCGCGGTTTCCAAAGGCAGAGCCTTTGGTCGCCCTCCGCAGAGGGCGAAATTCTAACTCCGTTGCGCCTCGGGCGCAACCCAAAACAAGAAAAAAGGCGGCCCGCAGGCCGCCCGCGGGTTTCCCGCGGCCGGAATTTTGAAAAAATTCCGGCTTGACATACCTCCAATTACTCCGAAACGTAAACCGCGCCAGCGACTCGAAGCGTTTCATCGTTTCTTCTCGCTGGCGCGATTTTCGTTTGTGCGTAGGACTTGCAGGACTTTGTCCTGCGGGGAACCCCTTGATAGGGTTCCCCTCGGCCCGACAGCCCACCGGGCTGTCGGACCTTCCCTTCCTGATCTTTGGGTATCATTAGGGGTATTTCGCCCTCTGCGGAGGGCGAGGAAGGGGCTTTGCCCCTTCCATCCCCACCAG
>CAKTCT010000031.1 GCA_934539585.1 uncultured Oscillospiraceae bacterium
GCCCGTATTCATCCTCCAGCGCAAGCAGCAGCTGTTTCAGCACCTCATGGCTTTTGATGCGGGGAATGTCCAGCGCCGAAGGAGAAACGCCCAATGCCTCGGCCAGCGTACAGAGCAGAGCGTGTTTCGGCGTTCTTACGCCGGACTCATACTGTGCGATGCGGATGTCGGCGGTTTCGGGCGAAAAGCCTGCGGCGATGCCCAGCGCCTTTTGTGTCATGCCCCGCAGCATACGATAGTGCCGGATGCGCTGTCCCGGACTTATCAAGTCGCTCACCGTTCTTTGCTCCTTTCTCTGCGCTTGGTAATGGGCAAGCCCAGCCGCATACAAAGGCAGTCATTATAATCTTTGCCCTGCGGGGGCGGTTGGATGTCCACCGTGACCGCATACTTCCTCGGCAGCAGGGTCTTGACGGTTTCTGCGGCGATCCGCCCCGTGGCATCGTTGTCAAGCCGCAGCACCACACGGCGGATATGGGGATGCTCAGCAAGATACCGCACCAGTGCAGCGGGCAGGCTGCTTTCCTCGATTTTCGCCCTTGGCTTGTAGACCCCGGCGAGGGAGAGCAGGTTTTCGCTGCGCCAGTCTTTGCCGTCCAGCTTTTGCAGTGTCCCGTAGGACAGCAGATCCACCGCCGATTCAAACAGGTGGAGCGTATCGCCTGCGGCCGCCGCAGGAATTCCAAAGGAATAGTGCTTGTCGCTGCCGTTGGCATCCCCGATGAAGTCCGAGCCGATCCCACGCTGGTTAGCATAGCGGGGCTTTCCGTCTGCATCCATACCGACGAACACCACATTGTGATAGGGGTAGCTTTCATAAAGGCGACCGGTCTTAATGCAGAAATCGATCAGTTCATAGTCGATTCCTCTGCGGTGCAGGTATTCGACGGCATGGGTGGCGCTGCGGTTGACCTGCGGCAAAAGAAGTACCTTTTCTTTCGGCGCTTTCGGAGACGGGGCAAAGGTAGGCGGTGCCGCCGCAAGATTTCCCATAATGGTTTCGACCGCCTTCGTAAAGGGCATCTCTTTGACCTTGATAAGATAGTCCAGCGCAGAATAGCCGCCGATCCCACGGGAAAACCAGCACCATTTGCCGTTGGAGATTTTCAGGCTGTCGTGTTCACGGGTGCAGTATGTGCCGCCCCCGAAATGCACCAACTCCTGCGGTTCATAAGTCCGAAGATAAGTCAGCAAATCCATCTCACGGGCCTGCGCCACCACCTCCGGCGGGATATATGGCATATGTTTCACCTCCGTTCTGACATAAAAATAGCCGAGGGGCTTTCAGAATGAAAACCTCTCGGCTATGTATGAGATGTGAATGCAAAATTGGCTTATTCTTTTTCGTACCTATTTCCGATATTTCTGATTTTTATCATTAAATTCTCATATAGATCCAAAGCAAGTTCCTTGATTTCATCCAAAAGCATTTCCTTTTCTTGTACTTTAACATTTTTATTATAGATGGTGAAGAAATCGAAATCATAAGCAATGTACTCTGCAGGCGTTTTCTTCTTTTGTGCAAGAGCCTCATCAATTAGCTGGATGCCTTGATATGTTTTTTCTCCGTGCGGCAACACTGAGGCACATATTCTTGCGAAATATTCTTCTAATGGACTTACATAATTTTCTTGACGGCAATATTCTTCATAACCAACATCGTTTTTCATAAGGTTGTCAATATTGCTTTTTATTCTTATTGTTTCATAAAATGCAATTATCTCTGGGTCTTCGACTTCAAAATCATCCTCATAATCAGGTTGGCATATGTGCTCAATATGCGTTATTGAGCCATATAGCTGAGCATATTTTTCCTTGAATCTATCAGATAGAATGTCGGCAACTACATTGTACATATTTATACTTTTATAACGAGCAATAACATCGGAAAGTTTTTGACATTTTTTATATAGCTCTTCGCTGACTACAAGTTCATCATTTTTTGCAAGTATATTATCGGTTTCAGGAATATTAATATCTCTCCAAATATCATTCATTTCCATTAGTGTCTTCATTTCATATTTAAGAGGAATATATATTTCTTGCTTCCTGCGCGATGCAATTTGTGATTTTTCCTTTCCTCGAATACCGAGTATGTATGCCAACCACGCTGATATGCCACCAAATATGACCACAAAAATGCCACTAATTGTACTTTCCCAAATATTGTTCCAATTCAAAACCAACCATCTCCGACCAAAAAGTATATTTCATATAATCAATAAACCAATTAAAATTAATACTGCAAATAAGATCGAACCTATTGAAGCAAGAAACAATCCCAACTTGTAGTATTTGAATTTTTTTTCGCAAATTATCGAGCAGATATATATTTGAGATATTAAATCTTCGTCCATCTGTTTTGTTCCGCATTTCTCTAAATCCCGCTTATATGATGATAATGATTTGTGTTTTGCAATTGATGAAAAGAAGATAAGTGAATCTGATTTAATGCCTCTATTATAGAACTTATCAGGATTTACTCTTGCGAATAACACAGTAAGCCAACATACACAACCAGTAAGTATAAGACTTATTGACAAAATGCAGAAAATGACATATACAACCGTCCAAAAACTGACACGGCTTGCCATATGGCATAATATGCTCTTAAATTTTGAAACATAGTCGGTGGCAAGAAAAATTCCCGCTATAACACCAAAGCTCCCCAAAATGATAGATGTTTTAGAATCACAGTTTTCTATCCATGCCGTATTCCTATCAAGAATTTCTTTCAACTCATCGTGCGTCCTTTTGCTTTCCACGATACCCCTCCTAATATCCCATTGATTTTAATTTATCTAAACATTCTCGGTAATCTTTACCCTCGTAAACTCGTTTTTCAAGAATACCTTTTAATTTAAACCAGTGTCCAGACTGTTTTACAACATCCTCAAGGATATATTGGTTTAACCAACTTGAGTGTTCAGCTTGAACACATAAAATTTCATATGCTTCTTCATACATGCCGAAGCAACGATATATTCCTATAAGATAACAATCTAAATCGATTTTAACTTCAAGCTGTGACTTGCCAATTTCTTTTCCTAATTCATACATTTTGCCGATAAATTCAAGCCAATGATCTTTTCCGAATTCCTTTATAAGGTCACTTTTGCAAAATGTTTCTGAAAAAATGCTTTTATGTATAGAATAAGCCTGCTCTTTATTCTTTTGTTCCTGACGGTCAACATCTGCTTGTTTGGAATTTAATTTGTTTTGCCATTGTTGAAGCCTAATATTTTCCTTACGCGACTCATTATCACGAGCGATTGCTTGACCTTCTCGTTTTTTGGCTTCCTCTAATGCAATCGCTAACTCTGCGGATTTTTTGCTGATTTCATCAACAAGCAAAAGAGCCTTTTCCTGCGTTTCAGCGAAAATGTTTTGTATGAACGAAGCCTCAGAATCATTCTCTGTATCTGCCTTAACTGCTTCTGCTGTGATTTCTTCCGGCAGTGACAGGTAATGTTCGCTGACTGCATATCCTTCAAAAACTTTATTACCCTTTGTTCGGCTTGTTTTAGTCCATATTTCTGAATCTTCAATTTCTGAATATGTGTTTTCATCTATGAATATTTCGCAAGGGTGAGCCAAACTACAATACCGATTGGCGTAATTTGTTGTTGAGCCGACCCAAACGATACCCGTTTCATTTTCGGCCGTTTTATTACTCTCTTTTCCGCGCATTCCGACCTTTGTAATCATAATTGTCCCTGTACAAATACCAACTCCACAGCCAATACAAATATCCATAGATTTTTTTAGAGCGGGGTTTAAGCAGAAATCAATCAGAGTATGGATATATCGTGCCGCTTTTATTGCTTTACAAGATGAAGAAATATTTTGGTCGTCCACATTGCTATTCTGAAAGATGCCCATAATTCCGTCACCGGCAAATTGTCGTGTATATCCGCCCGAATACCGAATTGCTTGGATAACGATACGAATAAATGAGCGATAAACTTTCACCATTTTTTTAGATTTCAATTCATCTGTCAAATCGGTGGATTTCCTCATATCTACAAACAGAACCGAAAGTTTTCCCTTAAATACTTTGTTCGAATCAGCTATATCATTAAGCGGTGGCAATATGTCAGTAATTTTTATTTCCTCAACAGGCTGTCCTAAAATATTACTGACGGCGTTACTTGCTGTTTCAAATTCCGATGCAGGAATAAATGATTCGCTCATAAACATAGCCTCCTTTAGCTTCTGAAATCCTTTAACATTTGCTGCAAAAGCTGAGATTGTAAGTAGTCTTTTTTGAATGCGTCCATATTATAACCCTCTAAATCAGGGAAATGGGGTAGGCGATCACTAAATGCGTCAATATTGTATCTTTCATAATTGCCTATGACAAAAGCATTGAATTTTGTCCTTTCAAATTCAGTTTCAAAAATAAGTACGCATTCCAAAAATCTTTGCCGAGCAGTTAATTCCTCGTCCATATTATCTGTAATATAAAACTGGTGAATAGTGTATTCTATAGAATCTTTTATAAAATACTTGTATGAAACATCCCAGTGATGATAACTGTCCTTATATAGGGAAAGTCCGTCTGTCCGAGGGGTCGAAGTGAAACATCTACCGCCGTCCAAAGCCACGCCACCCAAAGAATATAATAAAGTCTGATGATGGTAAATATTTATGTCATACCACCGAGGACGAGAATCACACTGATTGAACAGATAAAATTCATAACCATCTCTACCATCCTCAGCTTGAATATCTTCGAGTGTAAATTCAGGAGCATACTTATAAAACTTTTTGCCGTTATTAGAATCCACCCAATCGTAAGGCTTTTGCAAAAAAAGCAAGGCGCGATCCAGAGCCGTCGCATCAATTCCGAACCGTTTTTTCCATAGTTTCTCTATGATATTTATATCTGCTGATGCATTTTTCGGAGTATTTGTATCCATTATCCGAGCGTAAATATTATTAGCAAATACACCTTGGTATTGTTCTGTTAAATAGTAAGGGGTATTGCGATCATTACGAATAACAATAATATCGATTGTCTTTTTCCACAAAGTGACTGGTTGGACATATGCTGTTGGACGGATACCTCCAGCAAATTTTTTCTCTCGCAAAAATGAAACAATATCTTGTGTTTTTCTTCTGTTTGGGTCGTTTATGACATCACAAATAGAATAATCATTTTCTTCATCAACGCCAATAATAATAAGCCCGTCTTGATTAGAAAGATTATTCGCCATACATATAATATCGTGTAGTAAATCTGCCTTATTTTGATGCCACTCTTTTTTGAAATCCCAATATTCCCCTTCTTGCTGCAATCCTATCAGTTGTCTTACCTCGGTCTCAAAAGATAATACATCCATTATATTCACCCTGTATTATGCCTTAATATACCGTGTCGTTCGTCCTGCACCGATCCGCTTTACGGAGCCGGTCTTGACCATTGCGCCGAGGACGGCTTCAACGGTTGTGGGGCTGACATCGGGGAGGATTTTGCAAATCTCGGCTTTGGATAGCGGCGTCAGGCTGTTCAGGACGGTTGCCTCCACACGGGCCTTCTTCGTAATCTTCTTGCCGTGTACCACCGCAAACCGCTTGTCCAGTTCCTTATAGCACATATAAAGGGTGGACAGGAAATTCTCGATAAAGGGGAAATAGGAGTTCTCATTCGTTTCCCATCCTGCCGAGGACTGACGCAGGGCTTCGTAATAATACGCCTTGTAATTGTTGATTTGCTCCTCAAAGGACACATATTTACCGGCATCAAAACCGTTTTTGTATAACAGCAGTAAAGAGAGCAGACGGGACATTCTGCCGTTGCCGTCCCGGAACGGATGGATGCAGAGGAAGTCCAGAATCACACATGGAATCAAAAGAAGCTGATTGATATTCGCATCGCTTCGGGCATCCAGATAGGCAAGCTCCAACTGCTCCATTGCTTTCGGTGTTTCGCTCGCAGGCGTAGGACGGAAGCGGACACGGCGGTTTCCGTCCGCATCGATCTCCAAAATCACATTGTCGTCCGTCTTGTACTGCCCGCCGTACTCATAGCCCGCAAAGCTCATCATCATTTCGTGCAGCCGCAGAATATCGCTCTGCCGGAAGTCAATGTGTTCGTAGCCTAAGTGGATCTCATTCAGCGCATCTCTGTACCCGGCGATCTCCGCCTCGTTGTGGTTCAGCGGGGCGCTGTTCTGATTGACAATGGCGGCGATACGCTCGTCGCTGGTCACAATGCCCTCGATGGCGTTGGAACTTTTGATGGACTGCACCTTTGCGACGGCTTCCAGCTCCGTGAAGATCTGCGTGTATTCGTCCTTGCGCACGCCTGCCATCGTTTTGAGCGCCGCAATATTGGAAGTGAGGTTCACAAGGTTTGCTGGCAGCAAACCGTTATTCAAAAAAGAGTAATCGAATTTTCTCATACAGCACCAGCCTTTCTGCACATAATTATAGCATATTATGTGCAGAAAAACAAGCTGCCATCCGAATTATCTGCATATACTTCTTGGAAATATATGCAGATAGAGCATCCGAATAGGCAGTAATATGAGAAAACGGCACGGGGTTTCCGTGCCGTCTGCGTCAGATCGCTTTGATTTTTTTGAGGTAGGCCACGGCATCGGTATGTCCGCGGAAGTAGATGTGCTGCCGCTCCATGTCCTCCATTTGGCGGGCAAGGTTCAGATAGTCCACATACGCCCGATGCTCCTCTGCGGTCATGCGGATCTCGCCGCTGTCCTCGTTCATTTTGTCAATGACGGGGTACTGCGTTTTCAGCTTATCCATGCGGTCGGAAAGCGCGGCGTAGTCCTCGTCGGTATTCAGCAGATCCATCACAATATCGCTGTCGATCTCCGCAAAGGCGTCCTCTATGCGGGATGGCAGGTCAAAATAGCTGTCGCTCACGGTGTCCACTTCCTTATCGTTTTTATTATACTATACCCAAACCGTAAGGCAATATCAAAGGTGCAAATTTTATCGTTCGGACTGTTCCGTCTGCCGTGTGACTGCGGAGCGGACAGGAAGAGCGGGTGAACTGACCCGGTATTCGTCTGGGATGTTTTCGATGTCGCCGTCGTAGATGTCCACGAAGCGGCCGCCGTTTGACCGCACATATCCGTTATCTCCGAACACGCCGCCTTCTTCATACCGAATATCCCGTCCGAAGCTCTCATAGTCGATATAGTTTGCCAGTGCGCCGAGGCTGCTTGTGTCATAGCAGCCGCTTTCCTCGATCCAGTAATAGCCGAGATCGTAGTCATTCCGCACGCCGGACAGGTAATCAAAGCAGTCCAGGTTCTCGGTCAGGTTGATCAGCTCCTGCACACTGCCGGTGTTCTCGCCCAAGTCCAAAACCGCCTGCCAGAACTCGCTGCTCTCCCGCATCTCCATGATCTGCCCGGCAAGATAATTCAGCTCGCTCAGGCTTTCGTATTCGCCCAGCACCTTGCCGATGGCCGTGTCCGGGCAGTCGTAATCGGTGATGAACCATTCTTCATAGCGGCGGCCGATGCCGATGCGCCGGAAAACCACCTGCATTTCTTCATTTGTCACGGGGAACTTGACCCATTCGCCCACCAAACAGCCCTCGTTGTATTTGCCGAGGTTGGTAACAAAGGCTTCAAAGGCACAGTCCCTTGTATCTGCTATATTCATCATGATCGTTTGCCTCCGTTATCGCTCCTGTACCGGCGCCTGCCTGCGGGGAATGAGAAAGCCGTAAACATGGGCGATCTCGTCGCCCAGCCTGCGGGTCACTCTTGTAATGTCCGCACGGGTGGCAATGCCCCGGTAGATTTTTTCTTTCAGATTCTCGATCTGCGTGTCGCTCACGCCGTCCTTATAGGCACGGTAGAGGTAATGGTTCGTGCCGTCGTGATGGATGGCGTCACAGCGGAAGTCGCCGTTTTTATCCACATACCAAGTGCTGTAATCTATGTCCCGTTCGTTGTAAAGGCAGTCCCGGATATTGCCGCTCGGAATCTCCTTATACCCCATGCGACGGCCGTTCCAAAGCCCCAGATCACCGACAACGAGAATGGGACGGGAGAGCTGAATGTCCAGATTGGAGCGCTCGTCATCCAGATAGTCGCCGTTCAACTCATACATTAGCTCCATGCGCTCGGCTTCGGTGAGGTCGGGGTACTGCTCCTCCAAGTCCTCCCGCCAGTCGTCGTAGTCAATGTCGTTGCTCCAAATGATGTGTCTGCCGTCCTTCATTGCGTCCGTCCCTCGCTTTCCGTCATCAGAAATTGTCCGAACTCGGTAAAGGCGTACCAGTTCGTGCGGTCAAAACGGCTTTCGTTGAACCGTCCTTTGGTGAGAACCCGCCCTTTGACCAGCCGTTTCAGGGCGTAGCGGATCTCGTCATAGGACAGAAACGGAAAGAATCCCGTCATCATCTGCACCGAACACCGCACCCAGGCCTTACCCTCGTGGAGCTGTGGCGACTCGGTGCTTTTCTGCTCGATACAATCCCAAAGGAAGCAGGTCAGCACCGCCGCATTGACTCCGTATTTTTTCGCTATGTCCGAATCAAAGAAATGAACCATAATTATTGCCTCCTTTTTGTTTTTCGGGATATGTAAAAGGGGCAGCGGAAACCGCTGCCCCAAGGCTCACTTTTTCTTGGCTCTGACCTTCAGGAAGATCAAAGAGCCGACGATAAATACGACCAGTCCGATTGCAAGAATGGTTTTCAACTCCATTACTCCGCGTCCTCCTTTCTGCGTTTTCTGAATCCGACCACGCCCAGCGCAGCAGCGCCCGCAGCGGAAATGCCGAGCAGAGCAAGCCACAGGGCGGGGTTGCTCTCATCCCCGGTTTTCGGCGTGTCACGGAGCTCGTTGTGCATCTCCACCTTTGTCACCGCGCCTTCAAATGCGGATGCCGTCTTGTCGGCGGGCAGCACATAGGCGGAAGATGCACCGTCCGACACCTCGGACACCACATACTCCCCGATGCGGAGGTTTTCAATGACGATTTCGCCGTTTTTGTCGGTGGTGAATACGCCGACATAGCTGTTCGGACCGGTGACATGGAACGAGAATCCCTCGACCTTGCCGTCTGAAGAAGTCTTGATGATTTTCAAAGAGCCGACCTGCGGCGCATTGACAAAGCCCTTTCCGGCTTCATTCTCTACGGTCACGGTCTTTCCGTCCTCGGTGATCTCGAAATAGTAGGCGTTGTCGTCCAAATAGAAGCCCTCCGGCGCTTTTGCTTCTTTGACAAAATAGCCGCCGTAGAGCAAATCGGCCATTTCATAAACGCCGATGCCGGTTTCGGTGAGTGTGCCGAGCAGTGCATCGTCCGCATCCAGCTCCTTGTTGCCGTTGCTGTCACGGTAAACGGTGAACTCCGCACCCGTCAGCTTGTTTTCGGGATAGTCCCGGTCGGTCTTGGTGAGCTGCACTGCGCCACGGATGCGGGTATTTTCAATCTCTACCTCGATCACTGCACCGTCTGCATCGACGGTCACGGGATAGGTTTCTTCCGACAGCACAAAGCCGATGGGGGCTTCAATCTCCCGCACGATCCAGTGGCCAAAAGGCACACGGACAAAAGAAAAGCTGCCGTCCTCGGCAGAGGTGGCAGTCAGGATGGCGGTTTCGCTCGTAAATTCGGTGCAGTCCGCGCGGAACAGTCCGATCAGCGCACCGGCAAGACCGCTGCCGTCCTCGTCCTTTTTCAGTCCGTGAATTTCGCCGTAGAGCAGCTTGTTTTCGATGGGTGCGCCGCCATTGGCCTTGATGTCCACCAGCGCCGTGTCCTGCCCGGTATATTCAAATACGATGGGGTACTTTTCATCGGAGAGGATATAGTGTCCGTCCGTGGACAGCTCTTTGAGATAATAGCTGCCAAACGGCAGGTCAGTTTTGCAGACAGCGTGACCGTTTTCGTCCACCGACACGATCTCCAGCAGACCGTCGGCGGGAATGATGCTGCCGTCAGCAGCAGTCAGCTCCTCGGCGGTAAACAGTCCAAAGGTCACGGCGGAAAGTTCGCCGCCCATGCCGATGCCGAAGCGCTCGTCCTGCTCCAATACCTTATTCAGAGAAACGGCGGCTTTCTGCCGCTCGTTGCAGAAGTCGGCGGCGGTTTCGGTGATCTCGACCTCCTGCCCGGCATAGACAAGCTCTGCCGTGTGGACTTCGGTGTTCAGCACATAGCCGGTGGGGGCTGTGATCTCCCTGACCTCGTATTTGCCGAGATACAGGGGCTTGCTTTCGGCAAGTCCCGTTTCGTCGGTGGTCACAGTATCGACGACCTCCCCGGCCGTATAACGGAGCGTGCCGTCCGGCGTGATAATGTCCTCGGCGGCAGTGATTTCATAGATCGCACCTGCAAGTCCCTTGACCGCAAACCCCGGCTGATAGATGCCGTCCGCCTCGGTGACGGAAGAAAAGGCCTCGCCGCTCTTGCTGATCCGGATCACGCCCTTCTGCGCCGTGTTCGGCTTTGTGACCTCGACCACCGTAACGGCGTTTTCCTCCATGGCGTTGTCGGCAGTCACATCGAAATAGACCGGCTCGCTGTTCAGCGTGTAGCCGTAGGGTGCGGAAACCTCCACCAGCGAATAGCCTGTGCCGTATTCCAACTTTTCGGGCGTGATAAGATAGCCGTCGTTGTTCGTATAAAAGGTGTCGATGGTGGTGACTTCGGGATAGGTGAAGGTCTGCGTAATGAGTGACCCGTCCGGGCGGTAGAGCCGGAAGCCTGCGCCCGCCAGCGGAATGACCTTGCCTGTTTCGGCGTCCACCTTGACGATCTTGATATAGCTCTCAAAATTGCAGTTGTTGGCAAGATAGCGATAGGTCTGCCCGTCCTTGGCGATATACACATCGAAATCGGCAAGCAGCTCACGGCCGTCCCAGCCCTTGGTCTGATGCACCGTATAGATGCCGTAGGGCAGATCTTTTGTGACCGCATAGCCGTTTTCATCGCAGATCAGATAGTCACGCTCGGATGCCTTAGCGCTGTCATAAGAGCCTGCGGTTTTCAGGAAAACCGCAAACTCCGCTCCGGCCTCCGGCGTTTCAAGCTGGGTTTCGCCGTCGTCGGTGTGCTTGATGATGGCGATTCTGCCCTTGATGATCTGCTCGGTCACATCGTTTGCCGTGGTGTTGTATTCCATGGTGTAGTTCTTTGCCTCTGCGCCGATGGGATAAACGGTGCTGTCCAGCAGATAGCCCTCGGAGGGCGTGATCTCACGGATGGTCCAGTCGTCGCCGCAGACATAGTATTTCGTGGTGAACTGCCCGTTGGCATCCGTAGTGTAGGCGTCCACAAGCTGGTCGCCCTTATAGATGCCGTAGACGGCACCGGCAAGGGTGGCATCGCCCTGCGGCAGACCCGTTTCGGCGTCGCTCTTGGTGACGGTCACATTCCACTTTTTCAGAATGTTCGTAAAGCTCTTGTTTGTGACGGTGTTCCATTCCACCGCCGCCGTCTGATTTGCGGGGACGACATAGCGGATCGCCGTATCGACTTCCTCCAGCGTATAGCCCGTGCCGATCAGCACATCGGAAAATACGGCTTTGCCCGTGCTGTCGGTCACGGCGTATTCATCCACCGCAAGCCCCGAAAGTGAAGTGCCGTAGAGGTGGAATTTCACGCCCTCGTTCAAGCCGTCCTCGGAGGTCTTGGTCACAATGAGGGTTCCGCGCTTCAAGGTATTATTGAAATTGACCGTTGCCACCTGACCGCTGACGACAGTGACACGGCGCACCTCCTGCGGCTCGTATTTGTCGTAGCTCTGCTCGGTGACGGTGTAAACGCCGGGGGCAAGGTTGTCGATCTGAATGACACCGCCCGCACCCGTCGTAACGGTCTTGTTCACGCCATTGCCGGTGATTGTAAAGGAAATGCCCTCGACCTTGCCGTCCTCACTTGTCTTGATGATCTTGGTGCTGCCGTAGGACACTTTCAGGTTAAGATAGGCTTTGACGGGATCGCTGATCGTGGCGCTGTAAGTGACCACATCCTGCATTGTTCCGTCGGGGCCGTAATGGCCGTCACTCCACACCACAACGCCTTTGCGAATATTGGTTTTGGTAGCCGAGATTATCAAGGGCTTTGTAGGTGCCGCTTCGGCGGTGATCGTCAGTGTATTACCACGGGTCGTAAAATCGATTCCGGTCTGCTCTGAGGAAAAGGTATAATCACTCAGCACACCGTTGGTGTCGGTCAGAGTGGTCGTATAACGGCTACCGTCCCAATTCATCTCAACGGTCTGAGCCTTGCCGGTGCTTCGGGCCATGAAGCTGGGGACGATGGTGTGCTTCTTCACGCTGGCTTCCATGCTGTCATAATAAGCAGAGAAGCGGCTGTACAGCGGGTGGCTTGTCCGATAGACGGATTTCACGGCATCAGCACTGCCGGGGTCAATATGATTAAAATTGGCGTCCCGTTCCCCGACGACCGTTTCCCATACCAGCACCTGCGTTGCCATCATGTTGGCCAGCTTGTCGGCATCCGCATCATTCTGAGAACGCCAGCCAAGGGATAGATTGCCCTGATAGCCGTACTGCATGATCCGCCCAAGCAGAGTCTTGATGGTGTCAGCGTCGATGGTGCTGTTGCACTCGGAGGGATAGTCCTTCCAGCAATCTTCGCCGTAGCGAGCGTAGGTTCTTTCCAGCAGACGGGGTACCCCCGGTTCGATGCAGTAACAGGCCGGGCCGTTAAAGTCCCCGATGGTGTGCAGCGTCGTCATCCAAGTCTTTTCACCGGATGTCCAGCCGTTCATATAGTGGAGTTCGTCGTGCCCCCATGTGCCGCTGGTGTCCAAATTGGCATCTCCATCTCTGGGAAATGCCACAGAGTAGGACTTAGCGGTTTCCCCGGAGGACGATGCTGCAAAGGCGGTTACGCCGCTGCTCCAAATAGTAGTGGAGCAGATCAGCAGGGCTAACAACCCCGAAATGCTCCTTCGATAGAATGCTTTCATTTGTTTACCTCCTTGTTGACATGAAAAAAGCACCGCATTTCTGCGATGCTCCATTCAGTGTGTGAAATTACGCGTACCCGATATAGAGCAGATGGCTGTTGGTGCTGACTGCTTCGCACCATACCCAAATATCCGTGATGGTTTCATCTGCGGCATAGCGATTCAGACGGGAACAAATATCCCGTTCAAGATAGATACAGTCCGCATCTGCATCAATAGGTGTATCCCAGCAATCGACCGCCGTGCTTTCCGGCCGCAGTCCCACGCTTTCGGCATAGGCTTTGGTGTAGTCGATCCAAGTCTGAATATCAAACTTCGGCTCGGCAGGTTCTTCTGCGGCAGGCGGTTCGGTTTCCTGCATCGGCGGATCGGTGGGTGCTGCCGGTGGCGGCTCGGATGCTTTCGGCGGCGCAGGCTCTATGGTGCTGCTCTCTATCGGCAGCGGTGTTCTGTCTGCGGCAGATGTTGAAGCCACCGACGGCATTTCCGCCGTTTCGGGTTCTGCGGTGCTCTCTGCGGAAATTTCTGTACTTTCCGAAACAGAAACGGTTGTGCGCGCCTGCGGCACAATGCTTTGCACAGGCTCGGTCATGACCGTTTTCTCCGAAGATGGCGTCCCCTCGGAATGCTCTGCATTTGCACAGCCCGAAACAGAAAGAGCCAGCATCGCGAAAGCGGCAATCATCCACGTTTTTCTCATGTTCGCAAACCTCCTTTGCCGTTTCATTGTACGGTCTGCCGCCGAAAATGGCAAAGCTGCAAGAACTGCCGCCTCTTGTAATTTCTCTTTTTCGGGAAGTACAGGTAGTTTTTGAGGGGGAGAGGTGTGGAGAGGGGGAACAAGCAAACACCGCCGTACACTCATCGGAAATGGGTATGGCTGTCCCTTGGTAGTGAAATCCTACCTTTCGGCTTCACGATCACGCTGCCGTTTGCGGTATAGCTCCAAAGCCTTAATAATGGTATCTTCGATTTTCTGTGCGGGCGTCCCCGGCGCAAAATATTTGCTGATACGCTCTTTCGACATTTTGAACTGCTCTTTCTGATTCGGCTTTTCCTCCTGCATGATGGAGAGGATGACTTCCTCGGTCAGCTTGCCGTCCTTGCTAAACTCCTTCATTTTGATGGCCTGCGCCAAAGACGGCGTGCAGTCCTCACATTCCATGGTGCTGTACAGGGCTTCCTGCTGCTTTGAAGAAAGGTAGGAAAGCTCCACGGCAGGGCGGAAAGCGATTTTCCCGTCGTCCACCATTTGCAGGATGGAGGGGATCAGCTCGGTCAGACGGATATAGCGTTGGATTTGGGTATTGCTATCCGGCGATTTAGCCGCCAGCAGCTCCCTTGATGTTTTACCATCGAAATTCTGTCCCACTGGGACAGAATTTTCCTTGCTTGGTCTGCCTACTTGCCGTTTCATCGCATCCAGCTTCATTTTATAGGCAAATGCCTTTTCGGACGGCAGGATCGTTTCCCGTTGCAGGTTGCTGTCCACCATGATAATGGTCGCTTCATCATCGGTGAGATCACGGACGATACAGGGAATCTCCGGCAGCTCTGCCAAGGTTGCCGCAAACTTGCGCCTGTGACCTGCCACCATTTCATAGCCGCCGTCCGCTTTCGGGCGGACAAGAGCCGGAACTAACACACCGTATTTTCGGACGCTCTCGACCATCTCTGCCATTGCCTCGTCCTGTTTGACCTTGAACGGGTGATTCGGGAAGTCGGAGATCTCGGCAGGATTCAGCGTCACGACCTTTTCAAGCTGCGATTCCGCACGGCTTTCATCGGTGGAGAACAGGTCATCGAGCGGCGTCATCCCTAAATCTCTCGTTTTTACGCTCAATCTCCAACACCTCCTTTGTCAGCGCACGGTATGCGGCGGCGACCTTGCCGTTCTTGTCGTGGGCAAAGATGCTCTTGCCCCGGCCGCTGGTTTCTGCGGCTCGGACGGAAAAGGGTATTTCCGTTCCAAACACACGGATCTTCTCGCCGTAGTGGGCGCGCAGAGAAGCGATGATCTCCTTTGCCTCGTTGGTACGGCTGTCCACCATCGTAAAAAGGATGCGTCAATTTTCAGCTTGGGATTGATCTGCCGTTTGACCTTTGCGATGGACTGCATCAGCAGATCCAGCCCCTTTGCCGACAGAAACGACGGCTGCGACGGAATGATCACGCTGTCCGCTGCGGCCAGTGAGTTGATCGGCATCATACCGAGCGAGGGCATACAGTCAATGAGGATATAGTCGTAATGGGGTTTGACCGAATTGATATATGTCCGCAGTACGCTCTCTCGGCTCATAGCGTTGATGAGCCGAATTTCCATGCCCGACAAGTCGATGTTCGCAGGGAGCAGGTCTACGCCTTCGCCATGGTGCAAAATACCGTAGCTGTCCGGCATGGGCGTGTCGTCGATCACATTCTGCATCACATCCGCCAGCGTCACGGGCAGCTCATCCGGCTTCGGGTAGCCGAGGGAAAGCGTCAGGGAGCCTTGCGCATCGGCGTCGATCAGCAAGACCCGCTTGTTCTCCTGTGCCAGTCCGATGCCGAGATTGGCGGTGGTCGTGGTTTTACCCACGCCTCCCTTTTGGTTCGTCACCGCGATCACTTTGCAATTCGCCATATGGGGTTCCTCCTTTACATATCCCTGCTGCGGCTGATGACGCTGTGTTCAGGCTGAAGGTCGGCCTTGCCGATCTCAACGATCCTGAAGCAGCGGAAGCCGGTGCCGTGTGGCTCGCACTTCCGATTCCGAGAGAGGAAGCGGATGCCATCGTCAAGGATGCCTTTGGCGTAGAATCCATTGAGGACTGCGCCTGCTTTGACTTCGAATCCGGCATCCCGCAGATCACCGCCGTCGCCGTCAAGGACATGGCTTCTTTTGACGCACTGAACGCTGTCGCAGACCGGTACCTCACAATGGGAAACGATGCACAGCTCAGATTCAAAGCAATCCTCGAAGCGGAGAACATTCATGAAGCAGACGGCGCATTGGAAGCCGCAGACAGGCTGAACGAATATGAGCTGTCGTATTTCGACAGCGACGCCGCCTCCTTCTTCAAAACCCATGTGTGCCACAATCTCGACGTCCGCTTTGACGATCACTGGCTGGATACACTCTTGACGCAGAACGAAGGCAAGCGGCTGGTTGAGCGGATGGGTGCGAGCATTACCGACTATGGTATTCTCTCTGCCCGTGGCGGCCATCTGTTCGAGCCTGTCCCTGTTGAGGTGCCGGAAGCCAAAGAGCTGAAGACGCAGGCCATGACCGACGAGAAGCTCGAGGTGGTCGAGGTACTTGGGCAGACGGCTCTTTTCACTAACGGCCGCGTTACGCAGAAGGAACTGCCGGACGGTCTTTACAAGTACGATCTGCGCGAGGGCGAATCCATCGCCTTTGCCACCGTCGAGCCGAGTGTTGCCGTCAATCATGCCGGAACGATCATCACCAAAGAGCCGATCATCTTCGGGGAGGAAGGATATATCGAGTTTGACGATGATTCCTCTCCCAACTTCCGCGGCGATGAGATGTCTGTCGAGGAATTCCTCAATACGGACTTCAGCCAGGACGAAGATGAATCTCAGACGATGGGAGGCATGCAGTTATGAGTGTGAAAACCATATCCAAAGACGAACTGCGCCGGATGGAAGGCTCCGAAGGCTTGATCCTTCAGGGATGCGGCGGCAGCCTCGACGAATGGGTGGACGGCATCAATGATATGCTCACGGAGGACGGCATTCTGCTGGGCGGCACAAGGTTCCACGACTGCTCCACCTTTGAGCATGACGGTTCGACCTGCCTGCTCTTTCCCTTCAAGGATGACGTCGAACTCGACGTGGGAAAGCTCGCCATGTGGCGGCTCCAGACGCACGGAAACTTCGGCGGTACCTGGCTTTCGGACTATGTTCCGAACAAGCTCGGCGGCTTCTTTTCCAAGGAGCAGACCGCAGAGACAGTGCAAAAGCCCGACTGTCCGCTGATCGGCCAGGACGGAAACATCTTCAATCTGATGGGCATAGCATCCCGCACTCTGAAGCAGAATGGTCTTGCAGACCAGGCGAAGGAGATGTGCGACCGCATCCGTGAGTCCGGCGACTATTACAAGGCGCTCGGCGTCATCGGAGAGTACGTCAACATCACTTCGGTGGATGACGCTCCGGATGAAGGAGAAGACTTCGAGGAAGGAATGGAAATGCAGCTATGAAGTACGATGAATTTCAAAAAGCTGTTGACCGCATCATCGAGGACGGCGATACGCTGATGATCCACGTGTCCCCGGACTTTCAGTGCGATCAGACGCTCGGTTTCCCGACTTCGCTCTGCGTCTGCTGGGAACAAGGAAAAGCATGGCTCGCCCCCAACGACTTCATGATGTCCGATCTGCCCGACGATCAAGCCAAAGACATCATGGACGCCTGTGCCGAGTACGGCATACGCAGCTGCGAAGATGCGGAGGACTTCAATAATCTTCTCCGCGGACTCGGTCAGGATGCTATGGACAACGCCTGGCTCCCCGACGATGAGGAAGGGATGGTGCTGTCATGACCGAGTTTCTTTGGTTTCTCGTTGGGCTCTTCATCGGCGGGATCGTGACAACCCTGGTGCTGTGCTGCCTGCAGATCAACCGCATCAACGAATACGAAGCCGAGCTTCGAAAGCTCCGCTCACAACTGAATAACAAGTAATTCCGAAGACGGTATCAATCGCCCCATAACGATTGGTACCGTCTTTTTTCGTTTATGGCGCGGTTGGTACCTCGTGAAAAGCGAGGTGATCAACATCAAAACCCCTGTATCCCGTGTAGGAAACAAGACTGCGATCCTGCACATTCTCTACGCTCTGTTCCCGTTGCACTACGGACGCTTTATCGACGTGTTCGGTGGCAGCGGCAGCGTCCTTCTCGGCAAGCCGACCATTGATGCCTTCGAAGTGTACAACGACTTTGACCGCAACCTGGTCAACCTGTTCCGATGTATGAAGGAACGGACGATGGCAACGATCCGAGAGCTTGGCTTCTGCAATCTCAACTCCAGAGAGGATTTCATTGCGATCCGCAAGTTCTTTGACCACGAGACATTCGATGACAGGTTCTTGACAGAGGAACTGATGCTCACAGAGATCATGCTTCCCCCTCCCGAGGCTGCTGAGCTGAAGGAAATCCGTAAGCGGATTACCGAAGATTACGATGTGCGCAGAGCGGCCATGTTCCTAAAGCTTCTCCGCAACAGCTACTCCAGCAGCGGAAAATCCTTTGCATCACAGCCCTTTGACATCCGAAAGCTGTTCGGACTGATTCAGGAGCTGGAAGACCGCATGGCAAACGTGGTCATTGAGAACCAGGACTTCGAGACGCTTATCCGACACTATGACCGTCTCGACGCTTTCTTCTATGCCGATCCGCCTTACTTTTCAACGGAGGATATGTACGAGGTGGGCTTCGGCTGGGATGACCATGTCAGGCTCAGAGAAACCCTCGGCAGGATCAAAGGCAAGTTCCTTCTGTCCTACAACGACTGTCCCGAGATCCGTGAACTGTACGACGGATTCAGCCTCTTCGACTTCTCCCGCACTCATTCGATGGCGCAGCGGTATGAAGCCGGAAAGGAATTCAAGGAGCTTCTCATTGCCAACTACGATTATTACGAGCGCGAAAACGCAAAGCCCAAGCAGCTCACGCTGTTCGACATCTACGGCGACGAGAACTACGACTACGAAAAAATATTAAAGGAGAGCATTATATCATGCAAAATCAGATGAAAAACCAGCCCCTCTTTGCGCTGGTTCCCGTGCCGTATGAGGCGCTTGTGGACGCAGGCATTGAGATCGGCGATCCTCTGCAGTTCACGGTTGAAGAAGGAAAGATCACGATGGAGCGGCTCGTTCCCGAGGAAATCGAGATCGTCTGCAGCGGGAACTGCCAGGACTGCCCGATGCTCCTGCTCGACTGTATTGGCGGCTGCGAAGCCTGTCCCTGTAAGAATAATTGTGAAAGAAGCGAGGAGCGATAACTATGATCCAGATGTTCCGAATCCTTGGTAAGCGTGGACGCATTACCATCCCCTTCGAGATCCGCCAGCGCGTCGGATTCTCCTACAACGACGTTCTCTCCTTCACGGAGGCGCCGGACGGCAGAACCGTGATCGTCAAGCGCGAGAAGATCTGCGACAACTGCGCAGCGGAAAAGCCGCAGAGAAAGGAAGCCGAAGACACCATCACGCTCTTTGATTTCCTCAACGGTCTTTCCGACGAGCAGCAGAAGGCGGCCTTCGCCCATCTCAAGCTGAAATGGGATCGTGTGCAAGGAAGTGGTCTCTATGGCAGATCATAAGCCCCTTTACCGCTGGTCGCTGCAGGACGCCATCGCCCACAACGAGGTGCAGGATTGGCGTGACAGCTACCGTGAGAACTGTGACTGTGCCAGGGCAATCGAGCGAGCGATTGCCGATCATTATCACGACAACGTCCTCGAGAACGGTACGAAGGATGTCATCGACCGTTACGGCTTCGACCGTGTGAATTGGGTGCTGGCAAACACCCTGCAGGAGAAAGCTCACGACGGCCGCTTCTCTCAGGAGAACAAGAAATGGGCAAAGGGCTTCTTCATCCCGAGCGATGACGTGCGCTGGCATTTCTGCGTGGAGTCTCACCCCGGATTGACGGATCTCTTTATCAATCAGGCTCGGGAGGCATGGCAGATCCCTTGCTCCTTGTAATCGTCGCCGGGATCATGTTCGCCGTACTCGGCGGTGTGACCTTGCTGTCCCACATCTACAGTCTGAACGGAATCAAATCCAAGACCGTGGGCGACGGTCAGCACGGTACGGCTCGATGGGCGACTAAGGCAGAGATAAAGAAGATCTACAAGCACGTGCCGTTTGATCCACAACGTTGGCGTAAGCAGGCAGCCAAAGGACAAACTCCCACGGGTGATGACGGCAAGCCGTTGCCTCAAGGCATCGTGGTGGGATGCACCGGCAACACCACGGCAATGGTTGATACCGGCGACGTTCACGCTCTTATGATCGGTGCAGCAGGTGTCGGTAAGACCGCCTTTTGGCTGTACCCGTGTATCGAGTATGCCTGCGCTTCGGAAATGTCGTGGCTCTCCACCGATACCAAAGGCGACGTCATGCGTAACTACGGACACATTGCCAAGCAGTACGGCTATAACGTATCGGTCATTGACCTGCGAAACCCGACTCGCAGTAACGGCAACAATCTGCTCCATCTCGTGAACAAGTATATGGATCTGTACCAACTCCATTGCCAACAAGCACGCCGACGCCATGGATTCCTTCCCCAAGCCCAACGTCCTGCCCCGGGAGGAGGGGGACCGGGAGGACGCAAAGATGCTCTCCTCGGTGCTGCCGGTGATCTTAGAGCGGAACGGCTTTGAGCAGACCTATTCCGACGTCTGGTGGTACAAATTGAAAAGCGGCACCGGGGTCTACGGGGTCTTCTGGAACCCACGGCTGGAAAACGGGTTGGGGGACATCGACATCCGGAAGCTGGACCTTTTAAACCTTTTCTGGGAGCCGGGAATCTCCGACATCCAGCAGAGCCGGAACCTGTTTTCCGTGGAGCTCATGGACAACAGGACCTTAGAAAGCCGGTATCCCCAGCTGAAAGGGCAGCTGGGCGGCGACGTCATCGACGTGGCCCGGTACATCTACGACGATACCGTGGACACCTCGGAGAAAACGGTGGTGGTGGACTGGTACTACAAAACCGAGGGGGCCGACGGCGGAAAGCGGCTCCATTACGTGAAATTCGCCGGGGAGACGGTGCTGTTCGCCTCGGAAAACGAGCCGGAATACCAGGACCGGGGGTTTTACGATCACGGGGAGTACCCGGTGGTGTTCGACACCCTGTTTCTGGAGGAAGGGACCCCGGCGGGCTTCGGGTACGTGGACATCATGCGGGACGCCCAGGGGTACATCGACCGGCTGGGCGGCGCCATCCTCAAGAACAGCCTGGTGGGGGCCCGGCCCCGGTTCTTCATCAAGGACACCGGGGCGGTGAACGAAAAGGAGTTCGCTGACGTCTCCAAGGACTTCGTCCACGTGGCGGGGCAGCTGGACGACGGCAGCCTGCGGCAGATCACCGTGGAGCCGGTGTCCTCCATGGCCCTCAACGTCCTGCAGATGAAGATCGACGAGCTGAAGGAGACCTCGGGGAACCGGGACTTCTCCCAGGGGTCCACGGCGTCGGGGGTGACGGCGGCCTCGGCCATTGCGGCGCTGCAGGAGGCCGGGAGCAAGCTCTCCCGGGACATGAACAAAAGCGGGTACCGGGCCTTCCAGAAGATCAACTACCTGTGCATCGAGCTCATCCGGCAGTTCTACGACGAGCCCCGGTCCTTCCGGATCACGGGGGAACAGGGGGCGGAGGAGTTCGCCGTCTTTGACAACCGGCGACTGCGGCCCAGCCAAACGGAAGGGGTCTTCGGGGTGGACACGGGATACCGGCGGCCGGTATTCGACATTGTGGTCACGTCCCAGAAGGCGTCCCCCTTCAACACCATCGCCCAGAACGAGCTGGCCAAGGAGCTTTTCTCCATGGGATTTTTCAACCCCGAGCTTTCGGACCAGGCCCTCTGCGCCGTGGACCTGATGGACTTTGAGGGGAAGGAGCTGGTCCGGCGGAAGATCACCCAGAACGGCACCCTGTTCCAGATGGTGCAGCAGATGCAGGCCCAGATGCAGAAAATGGCCATGATCATCGACGCCCAGAACGGGACCTCGGTTTCCGGCGAGGTGGCGGGGATGGTTCCGGCTGTGGGGGCCCCGGGAGAGGCCGCCGCCGACGGCACTGCCGCCGCCATGGACGCCATGGGCCGGGAATCCGCCACATCCACGGCGGGAAAAGCAAGAACGCGGGCCGCAGAGACGGCAACGCCCAGATAAAGGAGGAATCACCATGGCAGTGGTATCGATGACCGGAAAGAAACGGGACGATTACGAGGAACGGGACCAGCTGGTCCAGATCGGGAAAAATCAGTTTGTCACCAAGCCCGGGAGCCAGAGCCGGGGCAAGGCCACAGCGGAGGTCACGCCGGACCAGTATCTGGACCGGCTGGCGGAATACGGGCTGACGGACACGGCCTATCAGCGGAGCGGGACCTCCCCGTACACGGGGAACGGAGGGAAGCCGGGGTACAGCTCCCGGTACTCCTCCCAAATCGACGCGCTGCTGGATTCGGTCCTGAACCGGGAGGGGTTCTCCTACGACGTGGAAAGCGACCCCCTGTACCAGCAGTACCGGAAGCAGTACATCCGGGAGGGAGACCGGGCCATGCGGGACACCATGGGCAACGCGGCGGCCCTGACGGGGGGCTACGGCTCCTCCTACGGGACCACGGCGGGGAGCCAGGCCTACGACTACTATCTTTCCCAGCTAAACGACCGGGTGCCGGAATTAGAACAGCTGGCCTACCAGAAGTACCAGGACGAGGGGACGGCGCTGCTCAATCGCCTCAGCGCCCTCCAGGCCATGGAGGACCAGGACTATTCCCGCTACCGGGACCAGATAAACGACTACTACACCGACCAGACCTTCAACTACCAGAAGGAGCAGGACGCGTTGAGCCAGAAGAACTGGCAGGCCCAGTTTGATTATCAGAAGGAGCAGGACGCATTAAGCCAGAAAAACTGGCTCAACTACCGCGCTTTTTCACAAACAGACCGCCGAAAGGAGACCCCCATGGAAACCATTGAAATTCTGTCCCCCGGCCACCCTCTGTGGGACCGGACCGCCCGCTTTGCGGAGACCTGCTCCTGGCAGGCGGGCCCCATCCTGGCAAAGAAAATGCGGGAAAACGATTTTGAAGAAAACGAACGGGTCCTCGTCCTCCTCTGCGACGGCGATATCGCCGCCTTCTGCACCTACGCCAACAAGGACGAGCTGCCGCCGGAGCTGGACTTCGGCCCCTTTGCGGGCTTCGTCTTTACCGCCGAGGCGTACCGGGGCCGCCGCTTCTCCCAGCGGCTCATCGACGCGGCCTGCGCCCTGGCAAAGGCCCAGGGCTTCCCCGGCCTCTACGTCATGAGCGGCGAGGTGGGCCTCTACGAAAAGTTCGGCTTCCGGAAGATCGGGGACTACCCCACCATCTACCACACCGTGGACCAGCTGTTTTTCAAGGAGCTGTAACCCCTAGATCCGCTCCAGGTCCTGGTAAGCCTCCGCCGCCGGGCTCCGGTCCCCTACGTACCAGTAGTCGCAGCAGTCCCCGCCCAGCGCCTCGGTCCGGGTCCGGATCAGCCGTGCGTGGAGAAGCTCCGCCCCCATGTGGTCCGTCCGGCAAAGATAGGGCAGCAGCTCCGTGTAGCCGTGCTCCTTGGCGTGCCTGGCAATGGGGCACCCATACAGGTGAAAGCAGAACCCTTCCTGCCGGTGGTCGGGATTGATCTCCACCCTCCAGCTGTCCATCCACTCCCCCTTGGCCTGGTGGGCCTCCAGCTCCCGGCGGTACCGAAGGTAGACCTTCTCAAAGAGCCGGTAGGGCCACCGGCTCCTGTTCCCGTCGATGAACCGCCCCAGGAACTTCAGCCGGTCCACCTCCCGGCGTTTGATGGCCAGCAGCGCCTCCCCGTCCAGCCGATGGCCGCTGGCCTCGTAAAAGGCGAGGATGGTGAACCAGTCCAGCATGTTGGCCGCCATGAGGTTCTTCCCCAGGTCCGGCATCTCCTTGCAAAATTCCCGGTAGTACCCCTCGGCCCGCCGGAAAATCGCCCCGGCCTCCTCCGGGAAGCGCTCCCTGCAGTACCGCTCATAGGGCTTTGCGTACTGGGACGCCCCGTAAGCCCGCTTTCCCGTCATTCTGCCGCACCCTCACTCTTTTACCGGATCGGCTGTCCCGCCGCTTTTCTCCATTTCCCGCAGCAGCAAAAGCCCCAGGACCAGCACCAGCGCGTGGCCCAGGGACTCCGAGCCGCAGTCCAGCTGGTTCAGCGGCCAGGGCAGCAGCGTGGTCAGGTTGCCGAAGACCCCCGCCGACATCAGGGGATTGCAAAGGGTGGCCAATATCCGCCCCGCCGTGGTTTTCAGCGGCAGCATCCCCTTCCAGATCATCACCGCCAGGACCACGAAAAGCCCGCCGTCCCCCAGGAGGAACGCCGCCGCCATGGGCACGGCATTGTAGGCAAACACCCGGTTGGCGATGTCCGCCGCGGCCTGGACGTCCCCGTAGACCTCATAGACGAACTTGAAGATCAGCGCCGTGTTCATGAACATGGCGTGGACGTAGGCCCAGCAAACCGTCCCGGTGAGGTACGCCGCCCGGAACCCCTTGACCCATTTCCGCTGCCTGGGCTCCCTCAGCCTGGCGTCCAGGAGCCGGTACATCTGGTGGAACCCCACGTAGTAAAGCCCCGTTCCCGCCACGCCGCACAGGATGCTGGCGGCCATGCGCCACGCTGCCATGTCCAGATACGCCGCCCGGACCATGAGGCCAAAGGTCTCAGTGCTCTGGTCCTTCCCCACGGCGGCGTATAAAAAATCCCCCGCCACAAAGAGCAGACAGCCGATGATCCCCGCGATCAGGGCCTTTCTTTCCCTGGTCATTTTCATAACAATTCCTCCTGACAGAAAATCGAACTCTTACCGCGTCCCCTTGGGATAGCGGATCAGGTCGTACAGCGCCCCGTCCCGGCCGAACCGCCGGACCCCGGCCAGCTCCATGCCCAGATGGACGTACTTGCCGCACTTGGACCGGGCATCGGTCTCCAGGATCACCGGGACCCCCAGCCGGTCCCCTTCGGCAAAGGCCAGGTCCATGACCTTCCGCATGTACCCCTGTCCCTGGTAGGGCTCCCGGACGCAGACCAGCCCCACGAACAGGTAGGGCTTCTTTTCCCGGTCCAGCTTCTTGCGGAGCCCCGGCCCGCCCTGGGACATGATCCGGATAAAGCGGACCAGCGCCCGCCCCTTCACCGCGCCCAGCAGCCCCTTGGCCAGGGGCACCGCCGCCCTCCACCGGAGCTTCTCCCCGGGGCGCTTGTAGGCGATGTACCCCTCTCCCCTTTCGCTGACGGTGTGGAGCATCCCGCTTTCCAGGGCCATCTCCACGTACCCGCGGATAAAGGCCGCCGCGGCCTCCCGGCTGGGAAAGGCGTCGATGAGCCCCCGCTCCCCGCCGTAGTCGTAGTAGCCGAAGGCGTGGCCGATGTCCGCAGCGACGCTTTTTTCCAAGGTTTCAACAAGCATGGGGTTCCTCCTTTTTCCAACGACAGCGCCAAGCGGCCCGTTTCATCCCGGGCGGACTTTTCGCCCTCTTTTTCCGGTGCAAAATCCCGTACCGCCGGAGAATAGGCGCATATGCCCGCTTCCCGACCCTCCGAAGGTACGGGGCCCGTAACCTCCGCTTCTTCCAACGCTGCGGACTTTTTATTTTCCCGCCGCCAATTGCCTTTTCCCGGCAGCCAGAAGCCGCTTTCCGCGCCCCAGCCGCCGCCGATATTGACCAAACCGCGCCGACCATTCGCCCAACGCCACAATCATCAACCCGGGCCATCCCCGCCGACGTCCCGCGTTCCTTCAAGCCCCAGGCCACCCACGGAACCCATTCCTTGCGCCAGGAGCTGCCTTCTTCTGAAGGCTCCACCACGCAAATCCGCGCCCTTTCACGCACCTTGACCCGACAGCACAATTTCCCCGTTCCGAAGCCGCGGACTCTGCCGCCTGCAATGGGCCCCAGCACCCTATTTTCCCGGCTTCCGGATCACCGCCACCGCACAGGGGATCCGGCCCTTGCACAGGGTATAGCCCACGTCGGTATACCCCGCCTCCGCGAAAAAGCGCCGGTAGGAGTCCAGGGTGAACTCCCGCTTGAAGTCCGCGCCGGCCTTGCCGATGGCCCCGGAGACCCCGTTGGTGGTCCCCTTTTCCGTCTGGTTCAGGTAGGTGGGGATGATGAGCTTCCCACCCGGGCGGCAGACCCGGTCCAGTTCCCCCAGGGCCTTATAGGGCTCGTCCAGCAGGTGGATGACGTTGGCGGCCACCACCGCGTCAAAGGCCCCGTCCGGATAAGGCAGCGCGGTAATATCCGCCTGGGCGAAGGTGACGTTTTTCCGCTTCCGCAGCTTTTTTGCGGCCCGTTTCAGCATGTTTCCGGAGAAATCCGTGGCCGTCAGGCTTTGGCAGCGCCCGGCGATTCCGTCGGTGAGCAGCCCCGTGCCGCAGGCGCACTCCAGAACCCGGCCGTCGGGGGTGATCTCCTTTTCCACGGCGGCGCACAGCGCCTTGTTGGCCTTCCGGTTGATGCCATAGGCAAAAATGTCGTAGACCCACGCGACTTTATCCCAGAACATATAAGCCTCCCTTGCAGTTCCTTACCAGAATTGTCCCAAGTATGACCCAAACCTAACCCGAACCGCACCCTTTGCGCACCCAAAATTCCCCGCCTTGCAGCGAAATTTTTGCCCCCTACGGTTCCCGGAAACCGGCGGTCCCCAATTTCCCTCCGGCTCCCCGTCCGGGACCTTTGGGGATTCGATAGGCTCCGGTGCTGCCGGAAGGGTGTCCCGGAGAAAACAGAGCTCTTTCCGGGTTCCAAATCTTGCTCTACCGGTGATGCATGACCCCGGCCAGGGCTACCGTTGGCGCAAGGGGTGCTTATCGTTTCGGGTGCCTTCCAGGGCCGTCAAATGCGGACTTACTTTACCAAAAGCGCCGGATTCCCGGCCCGACCGAAACCGCCTTGGGATACCCGGCATCCAATCGCTCCCCGGAAACCGGCGGTCCCAAATCTCCCTCCGGCTCCCGCCCGAGGCCTTTGGGGATTCGATAAGCTCCGGGGCTGCCGGAAGGGCGTTTCAGGAAAATGGGGTTCTTTCCGGGTTCCAAGTCTTGCTCCACCGGAGGGACATGACTACGGTCTGGGCCGCCGGTGGAGCAAGGGGTACTTATCGTTTCGGATACCTTCGGGGGTCGCCGGATGCGGACTTACTTTACCAAAAGCGCCGGATTCCCGGCCCGCCCGAAACTGTCTTGGGATACCCGGCATCCAACCGCTCCCCGGAAACCGATGGTTCTAAATTTCCCTTCGGCTCCCCATCCGGGACCTTTGGGGATTCGATAGGCTCCGGTGCTGCCGGAAGGGTGTCCCGGGGAAAACAGGGCTCTTTCCGGGTTCCAAATCTTGCTCTACCGGAGGGTATGACTCCAGCCAGGGCCGCCGGTGGAGCAAGGGGTACTTATCGTCTCGGATATCTTCGGGGGCCGTCGGACGCGGCCCTACTTCACCAAAAGCGCCATGATCCCGGCCAGAATGGCGGCGATGGCCGCGACTCCCAGGGTGCCGAACAGCCACTTTTTGGCCTTATCCCGGGAGTCGATGTAGGGTTTCAGGTCCTCGGTGCCGGGGATGGTCCAGGCCGGGGTGTGGCCCACCCACCACTCGTCGATAATGAAGCGGTCCATGAGATTCATGATGAACAGGATCGCCAGCATCTGCCAGAAGCCCTGGACAAATCCCCGGGCCCCGTTGACGGCGTAGACGCAGACCAGCAGATACGCCACATATACCGGCAGGCAGCAGAATTTGATGACGGCCGCCCGCTTCTTGATCTTCTCCCAGGTGGTCAGGCCCCGGGCCACGCAGCGCTCCTGGACGTCCCGGTGGTAGAGGTGAACCATCCCCACCGCGCCCTTTCGGATGCCCAGCCAGCAGACCAGCATCAGAAGGCCCCCCATGAGGACCCCCTCCAACAGAATCTTTCCTACCATACGTCTCTCTCCCGTCCCGCCGGTTCGGCGATTTATAGTTAGCGGTAACTAACCGTACTGTCTGGAAAAAGCCGCCTTCCGGCAGCTTTTCCTGGGGCGTCCTTGAAAACGCCTGCTTTCTTTTATTGTACCGCGAAATCCTGCGGTTTTCAATAGGAAACCGGGGGATTTTTGAAAAAAACAGCCGGTCACTCCGCCGCCTTGACGGCGTACTCCTCCAGAAGGGCCCGGTAGACGCGGTAGTTTTCCATGGAGACGTCCGGCGGGGTCTGGTGGTCCACCGAGGCGATGTACCGCCCGGTGCGCATGGTGGGGAGCAGCCGCTCAAACTCCCGGCGCATGGCGGATTCGCCCAGGTGCATCACCGTTTTGTCGTAGCCCCCCAGCATGATCCAGTCGGGGTAGTTTGCCCGGATCCGTGCCACGTCCACCCCGGCCTGGCGTTCCAGGGGGAGAACGCCGGAAAGGCCGCACTCCCGGAACCAGGGGATCATGGGCTCCACGTCGCCGTCGGTATCGATGAGCACCGGGACGCCCCGCTCCGCCAGAGCCGGAATCACCTGGCGGTAATAGGGGGCGATGAACTCGTCGTAGCAGGCTTTGGACAGCATGGGGCCGTGGTTGTAGGACATATCCTCCGCCAGGGTGACGAAATCCGGGGAAAACACCCGGCAGGCCGCCTCGATGGTCCGGAGGCAGAAGGCCGCCTGGTCGCGGTTGATGCGGTGGAGCAGCTCCGGCTGGTCGTAAAAGGCATAGAGGTGCCCCTCGATCCCCAGCAGGGTCCGGGGGGTCCAGAAAAAGCCCTCCAGGGTCAGCCAGACCACGGCTTCGCCGCTTTCGTGACGGGGGTGGACCTTTTCCATCCACTCCGTCAGCTTCTGGATAGAGGCGTCCTGATAGAGGTACGGAAGCGCCGCTTCGTAGCCCTCCTCGTCCTCCAGGATGCCCGCGCCGTACTCCGGGGGCCTGGGGCAGCCCTTGCCCATGGGGCAGATCCAGTACTGGAGCAAGGGGTCCAGGCCCCAGTAGTCCGCCAGGGCCGGGCCGTCCAGCTGGGGAGAAAGCCCCTCCTTCCGCCACTGCTTCACCGTCTCCGGCCACCAGCTGGCCCATTCCACCATGGGTATCCGCTCCACTGGACCGCCGCGGAGGACGGCCTGGAACCGTTCCCGATTGGTCATGTCGTTTCTCCTTTCAGGCTTCCCGCCGTGCGGTAAATGGCCAGGACGTTTTCCTCCGGGGTGTTGTCCTGGATCAGGTGGGAGGGGGTCAGGCAGTACCCGCCGTAGGGCTCCATGATGGACAAGAGCCGCCGGACCTCCGCCGCCGTTTCCGCCGGGGTCATCTGGGCCAGCTTCCCGGTGGACAGGGCCCCGTGGAAGGCCAGCCTTCCCCCGAAGCGCCGGGCCAGGTCCGAAAGCTCCATGTCCCTGGCCTCGGGCTGGAGGGTGTCCACCGCCGTGATGCCCATCTGAAGGAAGTCCTCAAAGGCCCAGGAGGAGCTGCCGCAGCTGTGGATCATCACCGGGATTCCCCGGGACCGGGCCAGGTCCACAAAGGGCTGGTGCCGGGGCCGGAGGAGCCTGCGGAACATTTCCAGGCTGATCAGGGGGCCCCGCTGGGTCCCCAGGTCCTCGCCGGTCCAGAAAAGGTCCAGGTCCGGGACCGCGTCCAGCACCCGCTCGGCAATGGCCAGCTGGACCTTCAGCCGCCGGTCGATATAGCAGAGGACCTCCTCTGACTCCATGGCCAGGTCCATGTAGATGTTCTCCATCCCCCGGAGCATCCCCACGCCGTTCATGATGTCCACCAGGCCGGGATTTCCGTAATAGAGGGCGTAGTCCCGGAACCGCTCCCGCTGGTCCCGGAGGACGCTGTAATCGAAGTCGTCGGGGTCCGGCAGGGGCCACCCGGCGATGACCTCCTCCGGGGCGTCGGCCAGGGGGAAGTCGCAGTCGTCCCAGTAGCCGCCGTTTTCGTTTTCCGCCCACCGGGTGACGCTGCCCCAATAGGGGTGGACCTTCTTCCCCGGCTGCTCCGGAAAGAGCCGCTCCCCCGTATAGGGCAGCGCGGCCTCCCGGAAGTCGACGCCCAGGGCCTCCAGGACCTCCTCCCGCCGAAGGACGCCCAGCGCCTTGGCTATCCGCTGGTGAACGGCGCGGTTGGCGGAGTAATCCACCGGGACCCGATCGGTTTTTTCAAAGGCGAAGGTCCGACGGACACGTTCCCGTGAAGTCATGAGCTTTTCCCTTCTTTCCGCCGCTTTTCTTGACAACCAGCGGCATGATTTGGTATAATGGAGTTAATCAATGTAGAACGACGTTCTGCCAGACGACATTTTGGAGGAGTTTTATGGAAGAGCCGACCAGCAAAGTCAAATCCCTGGCAAAGGCGCTCCGCGTACTGGAATGTTTCGCCAACGACCGGCCGGAGCTGGGCGTGACGGAAATCGCCAAAATGCTGGGCCTGCAAAAAAGCACGGTCCACAACATCGTCTCCACCTTCGAAGACCTGGGCTACTTACAGCAGAACCAGGAGACCGGCAAATACTATCTGGGCGTCAAGCTGCTCCAATTCAGCTACATCATCAACAACCACATGGGGCTGCGCAAATTCTTCCTCCCCTATCTGCAGGAGATCGCCCACACCATCAACGAAGCCGTTTATTTCGGCATCCCCCACGACGGCGAGGTCCTGTATATCGAGAACCTGACCCCCGCCAGCTCCATGTCCGCCCGGAACATCCTGGGGGAGCACGCCCCCATGTACTGCACCGGCGTGGGCAAGGCCATGCTGGCCTTTCTGCCGGAAAGCGAGCAGGAAAAGGTCCTGAGCCGCCCCCTGACCCCCTTTACGGAAAACACCATCACCACCCGGGAGGCTCTGCGGGAGGACCTGGCGCGAATCCGCAGCCGGGGCTACGCCATCGACAACATGGAGCACGAATACGGCGTGACCTGCATCGCCATTCCGGTGTTCGGCGCGGATTACCGGGTGGTGGCGGCGGTCAGCGTTTCTGCGCCCTCCTTACGGTTCACCCCTGACGTCATTGCCCGGAATGCCCGGATCATGCGGGAGATTCTGGGCTCCGCGCAGTACATTTTATAAGGCAACACCGCATAAATTGCAAAGTTTCCGTTTAGCAGAGGTCTACCAGCATATTCTGTGGATAACCTCGGCG
>CAKTCT010000032.1 GCA_934539585.1 uncultured Oscillospiraceae bacterium
GTCATCTGTTTATCCATAATTTCATTATATCACATTTGGCACTATCTCGCTCCTTTTTCTGTGCGGTGTTGCCCTAACTTTATTTCCGATTCTGAGGCGGAATGGGTCGCGGCTGAGGTTCCCACCGTAGACGGTACTCCTTATAAGAGTTCTTCACCATCGACTCCTAACTGGTTTGTCTTCGTAAAAAAAGGCATCGAGCATCCCGAAGCTGTTGTCAAGCTGCTCAATTTGCAGTACAAGCTCAGCAACGAGGATCCTTCCAAATATGAGACAGACACCGCCGAAGGGGGACTTGAGCGTCTCAAATACAAAATTTTCCCCACTGAAAAGGGCGCTTGGGGAAATCTGAAAACCTGGGCAGCTGTTAATGACGCTATCAATGCCGACAGCGATGCTTCTCTGAGCAATGCTGATAAGCCTACCTATCAGAGCGTTAAAGCTGCCTTGGACGGCGATCGGTCTTCCATGGCCAACGCCATGGTCTTCGGGCCCAACGGCACTTTTGCTATTATAAACAAGATGAAGAATGAAAATCGAATTCTCCAGGATGCTTACCAAACCCTCCCCACCGACACCATGACCCGGCGGAAAGCGGACATTGGCGCTCTGCTGGACTCCGCCATCCTCAACGTTATCAACGGCGAGGACATCAGCGCCTTTGACGAGGCTGTGGAGGCCTGGAAGGCAGGCGGCGGCGACACCATGACCGAGGAGGTCAACGCCTGGTACCACAGCAAATAATCTCCCGCGCACATTCCCGGGGGCCGCAGCCCATCCGATTCCAGAGCTGCGGCCCCCTCTATTTCTGAAAGGCGGACCCATCTCCCGGATTCCGCGAAAGGAAGGATACACATGGCCCATAAAAAGCTGCGGAGTCAAATCCCGTTTCATCTGATGCTGCTGCCCGCCACGGTGCTGCTGCTGATCTACGCATACCTGCCCATGGCCGGAATTTCCCTGGCGTTTCTGGACTACACCCCGGCCTTGGGGTTTTCCCAGGCGAAGTTCGTGGGGTTCGGGAATTTCCGGACGCTGTTTCTGAACCCCGGCTTCTTCACCGCCATTGTCAACACCGTGGTCATTGCGGTGTGGAAAATCGTCCTGGGGCTGATCATCCCGGTGGCCGTGGCGCTGATGCTCAACGAGATCGGCAGCAGCTGGTACAAGCGGGTGGTGCAGACGGTGGTGTATCTGCCCTATTTCGTCTCCTGGGTCCTCATGGCCGGGATCATTGTGGACATCTTCTCCCCTGCCAACGGCCTGGTGAACAAGCTCCTGGGGTTCTTCGGGGTGAAGCCCATCTTTTTCCTGGGGGACAACAAGTGGTTCCAGTTCGTCATCATCCTGACCAACGTGTGGAAGGAGTTCGGCTGGGGGACCATCATTTACATGGCGGCCCTTTCGGGCATCGACCCCTCCCTTTACGAGGCGGCGGTCATTGACGGCGCGGGGCGCATCCGCCAGACCTGGAGCATCACCCTTCCGGGGCTGATGCCCACCATCGTCCTGACGGCCACCCTGAGCCTGGGGAACATCCTCAACGCAGGCTTCGACCAGATCTACAACCTCATGAGCCCCGTGACCATGAAAAGCGGCGACATCATCGACACCCTGGTCTACCGCCTGGGCATGGAAAGCGCCCAGTTCGGCGTTTCCACGGCGGCGGGACTGTTCAAATCCGCCATTTCCTGCGCTTTGATCATCCTGTCCTACAAGCTGGCGGACAAAGCCGTGGGCTACAAAATCTTTTAAGGGAGGGGAACGCATGCGCATCAAGGAATCCCTTTCCAGAAGGGTCTATCTGGTCTGCAACTACATTTTCGTCGGCGTGCTGGCGGTGGTCTGCATCTACCCCATGCTCCACGTCCTGGCCATTTCGCTGAGCTCCACCCACGCGGTCAACGCCGGAGAGGTGAACCTGCTCCCCGTAGGCTTCCAGCTGGACGCCTACAAGTTCGTGACCCAGAGCAAGGAGTTTTACACCTCCTTCGGGGTTTCCGTCCGGCGGACCCTCCTGGGCGTCGTCGTCAACATGACCCTGACGGTGCTGGCGGGGTACCCCCTGTCCAAGAGCAAGGCCAAATTCTACGCCCGGAACCGGTACATGTGGTACTTCGTCATCACCATGCTGTTCGGCGGCGGGCTGATCCCGGCGTACCTGTCGGTGCGGTTCACCGGGCTCATCGACACCATCTGGGCCCTGATCCTGCCCTGCGCGGTGCCGGTTTACAACGTCATCCTGTTCCAGAACTTCGTCAAGGCGCTGCCGGAGGAGATTCTGGAGTCCGCCTACATGGACGGCGCCGGGGAGTGGACGGTGCTCCTGCGGATGGTCCTGCCCCTTTCCAAGCCGGTGCTGGCCACCCTGACCCTGTTCGTGGCGGTGGGCCACTGGAACGCCTGGTTCGACGGCATGATCTACATGAACGACCCCGCCAGGTACCCCCTCCAGACCTACTTGCAGACCATCGTGGTCCAATTGAACCTCAAGAGCATCACCAACATCAGCCAGGTGACGAAGATTTCCGAGCAGAACAGCAAGTGCGCCCAGATCATCATCGCCATGCTGCCCATTCTGGCGGTCTACCCCTTCTTACAGAAATACTTCACCAAGGGCATCGTCCTGGGCAGCGTCAAGGGCTGACCGGCGGGAAAGGAGCGTTTTTATGGAGCATCCCTTCTTATTCGGGGCCCAGTACTACCGCGCCCCCACCCCCGCCCGGGAAAACTGGGAAAGCGACCTGAAAAACATGAAGGCCCTGGGCTTCAACGCCGTGAAATTCTGGGTCCAGTGGCGGTGGGCCCACTGGAGCGAGGACGAATTCTATTTCGACGACATCGACGAGCTCATGGACATCGCTCACAAAAACGGCCTCCGGGTGACGCTGAACGTCATCTTCGACGTCGCGCCCCTGTGGGTGACGGAAAGGTACCCCGACGCCCTCATCGTCCTGGCCAACGGGAAGAAGGTCCTGCCGGCCACGGTGGGCCACTGGCAGATTGGCGGCTTCCCCGGAGTCTGTTACAGCCACCGGGAAGCCTTTGAGGCCCGGCAGCGGTTCCTGCGGGTCACGGTGGAGCGCTACCGGAACCACCCGGCCCTGGACATGTGGGACGTCTGGAACGAGCCGGAGCAGTGCGGCACCAACCGGGCCCCCGTCACCCAGGAGCTCTCCTGCTTCTGCGAAAACTGCCGGGCGGGATTCCTCCGGTGGCTCAAGGAAAAGTACGGCTCCATCGACCGGCTGAACCAGGTCTGGGGCCGGTGCTACCGGGATTTCGATGAAGCGGAGCTCCCCCGGGAGCACGGGACCTTCGGGGACTTCCTGGATTTCCGGGAGTTTCACCTGGACAAGATGACCCAGGAGGCCCGGGCCCGTCTCCGGCTGGTCCGGAGCCTGGACCCCGCCCATCCGGCCTACCTCCATGTGGTGCCCAACACCTCCTCCATCTTCAACTCCCTGACTGGGGTGGACGATTTCCGGCTGGCGGAGGACTGCGACGTTTTCGCCTCCACCAACTTTGCAAAGCCCATCTGGAGCATCCTCACCCTCTCCGCAGGCCGGGGAAAGCTCTACTACAACGCCGAGTGCCACATCGGCAGCGGCTCCATCCGGATGCACCAGAAGCAGATCGCCTTTTCCGACCTGGCCAAGGACCTGGTCCCCCAGATCGGCATGGGCATCCGGGGTTCCTTTTCTGGCAGTACCGCCCCGAGGTCCTGGGACCCGAGGCTCCGGCCTGGGGCGCGACCCTTCCCGACGGGCGGCCGGGCAGCGTCGGGACCGCCGCCGGGGAGTTCATCGCAAAGCTCCGGCCCTATCTCCCGGAGCTCCTGGCGGCAAAGCCCCCGGAGCCGGAGATCGCCATCTGGAAGGGGCGGAAAAACGAGATTCTCTCCTTCTGCATCAACGAGGAGACCACCACCTTCGCCCAGAGCATCGAAGCCTACGTGGACGCCCTCTACTCCCACAACTACAACTGTCGCATCGTGGACGACCAGGGGGTCCTCTCCGGGCTGGAAGGGGTCCGGCTGCTGATCCTGCCCCAGTGCTACGAGCTGGACGCCAGGCTGGCGGCAGCCATCGACCGGTTCGCGGCGGAGGGCGGGACCGCCCTCTGCGAGGCCCATCTGGGGGGCTACAACGCCGACACCGGGCGGCACTCCTGTACCATGCCGGGGCTGGGCCTGGACAAAGCCTGGGGCATCCGGGAGGAGTACACCACCAGCTCCTATCATTTAAAGCTCCGGAGCCGGGAGATCGTCAACACCGACGGCATGGCCGACGACGTGAAGAAGGCCCTGGACGTCTACGGCGTCAGCGGCGGGAAATACTTCCCCATCCGGCTGGAAAACGGCTCCGTGGCGGGCTGCCAGCGGTTCGCCGCCTTAAGCGGCAGCGGCTGCCAGGTCCTGGGGACCTTTGACGGGGTCGGCTGCATCCTGAAAAAGAAGTACCGGAAGGGGACTATCTTCTACTGCGGCTCCGACCTGGGCCAGGGGGCGGCGGCGGACCCGGAGGGCTTCGCGGCCTTCCTCCTGGACGTGGTCCGGGAGGCGGGAGCCGCCGACAACGGCCTCTGCCCTCCGGCGGGGGTCCATGTGGACCGGATTTCGGAGAGGCTCCTGGCGGTGAACAACCTCACCGAAACCGACGTCCTTCTCCCCGCAGAGGGGCGGTACGCCAGCGTTTTCCACCCTGAAAGGACCGGCGGGGCCCTCTGCGTCCCGACCGGAGAGGCGGATCTGTTTGTGAGGGAGGGGTTCGATGCGTGAAGCTCTGATCACGGAATTCGGCGCATCCCCGGCCAGGGAGGACAACGCGGCCTTCATCCAGCAGGCCATCGACTCCCTTCCCGGCGGCCGGGTGGTGATCCCACCGGGAGTCTACCGTTCCTCCGGCCTGCGGCTGAAAAGCGGCCTCCAGCTAATTCTGGAAAGCGGCGCGGTCCTGAAGGCCTCCGCCGACCTTTCCCGCTATCCCGTCCGGGGGATGTTCGACAGCGGCACCAAGGAAATGCGGACCTTTCTCTCGGCGGAGGGCTGCGCCGACCTCTCCATTCAGGGGCCGGGGACCATTGACGCCTCCGGGGACGCCTTTTTCGACTTTTCCTTCACCGACGAGGACCGGGCCCTCTACGGCGACGGCGTCCGGGAAACTCCGGCCCGGTGCAGGGAGCGGCTCAGCCATCCCATCTATTTTTCCGACTGCGAAAACGTCCGGCTCCGGGAACTGACCATCGTCAACTCCCCCTGCTGGACCGTGACCCTGAACCGGTGCCGGGGCGTGAAAATCCGTGACGTAGACATTTCCACCGGGATGCGGATTCCCAACAGCGACGGGGTTCACATCAGCGGCAGCCAGGATGTGGAGATCACCGGCTGCACCCTCCGCTGCGGCGACGACTGCGTGGCCGTGACCTCCATTCTGGACAGCAGCGCCGTCAGCCAGAACGTTCTCATCTCCCACTGCATCCTGTCCTCCAGTTCCTCGGCCATCCGGGTGGGACACCTGGACGCCCGGGTGGAAAACGTTCTGATCTCCGGGTGCATCATCGAAAACGCCAACCGGGGCATCGCGATTTTTGCCGGAGACGGCGGCGCGGTGGAGGCCGTAAAGGTCTCCGGCTGCATCCTCCGGACCCGGATCCTGGAGGGCGGCTGGTGGGGCAAGGGCGAGGCCGTGGTGGTGTGCAGCAAAAATTCCTCAGGCCGCATTTCCGACGTCTCCTTCCGGGACCTGACCGTGGAAACGGAGAACCAGCTGATCTTTGTGGGAAACGTGGAGAACTGCACCCTGGACGGCTGCTCCATCCGGATAAAGGACAGTCCCCGGCGGAAATTCGCCCGGCAGTACGACATTGCGCCCAACGGGACCCTGGACCGGAAAAACGACTTTCAGGGCCCCTTCTGCATCGACCTGGACCAGAACTGCGTCCTCCGCGTCAACGGAGAACCTGCAGAATAGAACACCGCCGTCTCTCAGGGACCTTCCTGCAGAGACGGCGGCGTTTTTCCGTTTATTCGATGACCTCGTTGTCCGCCAGGATTTCCGGCTTGTGCTTCATGCTGTCGGCGTCGGAAAGGGTGCGGATCACCCGGCAGGGGACCCCTGCGGCGAAGCTGTTGGAGGGAATGTCCCGGGTCACGACGCTGCCCGCTCCGATGACGCAGTTGTCGCCGATGGTCACGCCGGGGCAGACCGTCACCGAGGCCCCGAACCAGCAGCTGTTGCCGATGTGAACGGGCTTGGCATAACAGAGCCGCCGCTCTGCGCCCTCCGGGGTGCGGATCTTGTTCCGCTCGTTGGCCAGAAGGGGGTGGATGGGGGTGACGATGGTAACGTTGGGGCCGAAGTTGCAATCGTCGCCGATGGTGACTTCAGCGTCGTCCTGAACGGTCAGATTGAAGTTGCCGAAAAACCGCTTGCCGATCTTGGTGTGCTTGCCGTAGTGGAAGGCGATGGGCCCCTGGATAAAGCCGCCCTCGCCGAACTCGCCCAGAATCTCCGCCAGGATGGCGGCCCGCTTCTCCACCTCGTCCTCGTGGGTCTGGTTGTAGTCCACGTCCAGATTGTGGGTCTTACGCTTGATGGCCTTCAGCTCCGGGTCCCCGGGGAAAAAGAGGATTCCGGCCTGGATTTTTTCTTCTTCACGCATGATCTGCGCCCCGCTTTCGTCAGAATGTGTCTTTACCGTCATTCTAGCACAGATGGAGCCAAATGTCCACCGGTTTCAAAAGCTAACCATTGGTTAATCGAAAAATTTTTCCGGATACGGTATACTGAAGCTGTACCACTCTGGGAAAGGAGGATGCAGCTTGCAGCGGAAATACATCTCCGCCGTGAAGCCGTTGGCGAACCACATCTTACAGGTGGATTTCACCTCGGGGAGCCGGCTCCTGCTGGACATGACCCCTCACCTGGGCGGGCTGCGGTTCCGGCCCTTGCTGCGGCCGGAAATCTGGGGCAGCGCGGAGACCAACGGCATCTTCGTCCGCTTCGGCGGCGTGGAGCTGAGCCACGACGAGCTCCTCACCATGGCGGAACAGGGCAAAGACGCATTCTGACAGAAAGGAATCTGCATATGAAACGAATCCATTGGCTGGCCCTCCTGGTGGCGGCGGTCTTCTGCATCGCCCTGACCGGCTGCGGCGGGGAGGCGGAGAGCTCCATTCCCCCCGACGACGGCAAGGGCGGAGCGGCGGAATTCCAGGCCTTCGCAGGGGACTGGCAGGCCGAAGGCTCCGGGGAGTACGACTTCCTGGAGGTCGGCGACGACGGGGCCTGGGCCCTCTACTCCGGCGGAGAGCTGGTTTACAGCGGCGAACTGGTTTACAGCGCCGACGACGAAAGCTACTACGCCTTCACCCATGGGGAGGACGCCGGATACCTGGTCCAGCGCGTCGGCGAGGAGCTGGAGCTGGGCCTCTACGGCCGCTTCACCCCCGGGACCGGCAGCGTGGACGACGCCCCCGCTGACCCCGACGGCTCCGACGCCCCCGTAGGCCCGGATACCGCCCCGGACACCCTGTACAGCGACACCCAGCTGGTCTGCGACCTGGATTTCGGCGACGACTACGCCGGGAACTACCGCAGCGAGAACACGGACTTCTCCCTCTTAGTCGTCAACGAGGACAGCTCCTACGCCCTCTACGACGGCGACGACGTCATTGACGCCGGGGAGATCGGCTACGTCTACGACCCGGCCTACTACCGCTACTACACCATCAGCCAGATGTCCGACACCTTCCGCCTCATCGACACCGGAAACGGCGTGGACCCCGACGACGTACGGATTCTCATCGCGGGCTGGGGCGAGTTCATCCGGACCGGCGATACGGCTCCGGAGGAGTACCAGTCGGTGGCCCTCTCCGAGCTGGAGGGCATCTGGTACCTGGACGGCGACACCGCCGCCGAGGACTTCCTGGACATCAGGGACGACGGCAGCTGGACCTACTACCAGCGCTATGACGGCCAGCCGGAATCCACCCAGGCCGACTCCGGCTATCTGACCCATGGGGCAGAAGGCGGCAGTCATTTCGACGCCGTTTCCGAGGAAACCGGCGTGTCCTATCCGGTGTTCCTCTTTGACACCGGGATTCTCGTCTGGGGCGAGGACGACCACTACTTTGAACGGATGGAGTGAACACCATGAAACACCTTCTGCGGGGCTCCCTGAAACGCGCCGCCGCCCTTCTCCTGGCCGCGGCCTGCCTCACCGCCTGCGGCGGCCCGGCGGACGAAGACGAGCCGGTGGGCCAGGACTGGCGGGTCCAGGGCATCGTTGACGACTACGGCACCATCGTCCGGAACGACGAGGAAATCCCGGTCTGCATCTGCATCCACGACGAGGACGCAGCCTTTTACTACGACCAGCCGGAGCAGGTCTACTACGACGGCGTGACCTTCCCCATGGCCTTCCCCGACGCGGCCGATTACGTCACCGGCGTGATGTTCGACGACCGCAACGGCGACGGCCAGAGCGACGTCACCATCACCCTGGAGCTGGCCGACGGCTCCGCCGTGGGCATGGTCTGGTACTGGGACGAGGAAAACGGCTTTCTCTTTGCCCCGGAGGACTCCTCCGTCACCGGCGGCATCCAGGTGGAGGACGGCGACATCAGTCCCTACGTGGGCCTCTGGCAGTACGAGGCCCAGCACCTCTGGCTGAACATCCATGAGGACGCCTCCTGGGAGTTTTTGAACTCCGACCAGGGCGTCACCTACTCCGGCACGGCCCAGGCCAGCGATGGCGGCGTGGAGCTGTTCTTTGAGGACAACGGCGACACCATGACGCTCATCGCCGCCGACGGCGTTCTCCTGGACCGGGAGGGCAACCAGCTGGTCCCGGTGGAGGAGATCGTCTCCACCGGCCCTTACTTCGAGGAAAACACCCTGAGCATCGACGGCGTCGTCGGCAAAGGAAGCGCCCTCCTGCCCGGCGCCATTTCCAACTACCGGGCTGACGGCTCCGGCTATACCCTGGGCGACGCCTACTGGGAAGTCACCGTGGACCGGGACGACACCCACGACGGCATCCGGGATCTGGAATTCACGGCGGTGTGCTACCTGCCGGAATCCTCCATCCCCCTCTTTGACACCGACTTCACCAGCAAGGTTTTCAGCGAGCTCTGCGACTATTACACCGGCGTGGTGTTCCCCATCCCCATGGACGACGACCACCTGCGCTACTCCTTTGAATGGCAGGGCGAGATGCAGGAGGCGGAGTTCTTCATCACCCGGACCTGGGAAAAGACCGGCGACTGGTTCTACGTCTTTACCAAGCATTTCAACGCCTACCTTCCCGCAGGCTACGACGGGCTGATCTTCGCGGCCATGCCCGCCCCCAACAGCTACGCCAATCAGCTGGAATGGGACCGCATCGACGAGGAAAAGGCCCTCTACTCCCTGACGGACCTGCCCTCCCTGGACCCCCACAGCTGCCTGTTCTTCCCCATGGGGTAACGCCATGAAAAACGACAGAATCCCGCCCCAGAGCCCCGGGGACCAGGCCCTTTCCCGGGGGATCCGGGGATACGCCCTGGCCATCCGGGCCCTCCTTCTGGGAGCCGCCGCCTGCACGGTGCTGTTTCTGCTGAACCTCATCCTCTGGAACCGGACCGGGACCGCCTTCCTCTGGCTCTGCGGAGTGGTCCCCCTGATTTTCCTGACGGGGTGGGCCGCTTCCCGCCAGAAGCAGCTGATCTGGAACCACCTGGGCGGCGAAATCCACCAGCAGATCGAAGAACGCTTCGGCCCGGCCCTCCAGGAGCCGGGAATGACCATCGGCGAGGCCCTGATCCGGCAAGGCGCCATGATCCCCTGTCCCTGGGAGGAAAGCCGCATCACCGAAAACCGCGTGGGCCTTTATCACGGCCTCCGGTTCTTTGCCGCCAACGTGGAGCTGGTCCACGAGTACGACGCCATGATGAACCGGGAGGGCGTCACCGACGTCCTCCGGGAGACGGTCTTTTCCGGGTCGTGCCTGGCCGTGGAGGCCCGGCGGCCCTTCCCCGCCGCCTTCCGGGTCCTTCCCGGGGAGGACGGCGCGTTTACCGGGGACCCGGCCTTTGACCGCCGGTTTTCCGTCTCCGCCGACGACCCCCGGGCCGCCCGGGAGCTGCTGACCCCGGAGCGGCGGGCCCTCCTGCTGGAAATCGCCGACCTGCACCCCGTCTCCTTCGCCTTTCTGGAGGACCGGGTGCTCCTGGCCCTGGGCGGCCCGCCCCGGTTCCTGGCCATCGGCTCCGACATCGACGTGAAGAACATCGACACCCTGCGGCAGAGCTTCCGCCGCTCCCTGGACCACACCGCCGCCATCCTGGACATTCTGGCCCGGGACGACCGGCTCCATCCCACTGGCGAGAAAGGAAATGCAGTATGAAAATCGCAATCATTCTCCTGATTCTGGCAGTTCTTCTTGCCATTTGGTGCATCGCCACCGTCAACGGCTTCCGGAAAAAGGAAATCCGGGCCCAGGAAGGGCTTTCCGGCATCGAGGTGGCCCTGGCCAAGCGCTACGACATGCTGACCAAGCTCCTGGACGCCGCCAAGGGCTACCTGACCCATGAGACCCAGCTGTTCACCGGGACCATCCAGCTCCGCCAGGGCATGAACATCAGCCAGCTGAACCAGGCCCAGCAGCAGATGGAGGACCTTTCCGGCAAGCTCTTTGCCGTGGCCGAGAATTACCCCCAGCTCCGCTCCGACCAGGTCGTCGTGGAGCTCCAGCGGGGCATCCGGGACGCGGAGGAGCACCTCCAGGCCGCCCGGCGGCTCTACAACTCCAACGCCGCCAGCTATAACGCCGCCATTGCCATGTTCCCCGCAAGCCTCCTGGCCAAGGGCCGCCAGCCCCTGGAATTTTTCCAGGCCGACGCCAAAAAGCGTGAAGACGTAACCATTTCGCTATGACTCCGGGAGGATTATATGGAAAAGAAGAATCGAACGCAGGAAGCCGCGCCCACCCTTTCCGACGAGGAGCTTACCAGCCAGCTGGCCAAGTATAAGGCCCTCCTGGTCCTCGGGAAGCTCCTGGTGGGCGCGGGGGTGGTTGTCACCGGGATCAGCCTGTTCACGGGGATGATTCCTGGCGTTGTCGTCGGTATCCTCCTCGCCATCATCGGCAGCCTCGTCTCCCAGAAAGCCTCCGGCGCCATCAAGACCCGGACCAGCTCCAACCTGGTCCGGGCGGCCCTGGAGTCTGTTTTCGACAACGTAGACTACCAGCCCTTCCGGCACCTGTCCAGCTCCCAGATTTACAGCGCCGGGATGGCCTTCCCCTTCAGCTTTGACGAAATTGAGGGCAGCGACTGCGTCAAGGCCGTCTACAAGGGCCTGAACATCGAGATGAGCGACATCTCCCTGGTCAGCGTCACCACCACGGAGGACGAAAACGGCATGCAGAGCGAAAGCCGCTCCACGGTGTTCCAGGGCCTGTGGATGATCTGCGACTTCGGCAAGACCCTTTCCGCCGAGGTGAAACTGAGCAAGCGGAGCAAACTGGACCGGCTTTTCCGCAGCAAGGGCATCCAGACCGAAAGCGAGGAGTTCAACAAGCGCTTCTGCATCCAGTCGGAGAGCCCGGTGGAAGCCTTCTACATCCTGACGCCCCACATGATGGAGTACATCCTGGGGATGCAGTCCAAGGGCGGCGGCGACGTCTACATGAGCTTCCTCCGGGAGGGCAAGGTCCACATCGCCATCAACTCCGGCCGGGACTCCTTTGAAGCGGAGAAGGGCACGGTAAACGCCGCCGCTCTCCGGGAGAAGTTCGTGGGCGAGATTCGGTACATCACCGACCTCATCGACGAGCTGCGGCTGGTAGATACCTTATATCAGAAGGAGGGAACGGTATGACCGTAGCCACCGCCATCATTCTCCTGATTTTCGCAGCCGCGGCCCTGGTCTGGGCGGTGATCGCCAAGCCCAGGAAGGCGGTGCGGATCGTCTGCATCGTCATCAGCGCCGTAATCGCCCTGGGATGCGCCGCCTACATCGCCCTGGCGTTCCTGCTGGTCAACGGCATCCAGAACCAGCCCCCCATAGCGACAAGAATCGTCGAGACGATCCAACTCTAAGCGCCGAAGGCGCTTAACCGGCACCACGTCAGGATGCCAGCCATCCACGTCAAGCCGCCGCGTATCTCCAAATCCTCATACAGGAGTCAAAGCGGTAAAAAGTGCTGCACGGTTGCCTACTGTCTGAGCACCGATAGCGGCGGCGGGAAGTGTCGCGTGCGGATATGTTTATCCAGCGCCTGCCGCCATTGGGGTCTTTAGGGGCGCAGCCCCTAAACGGTTTTTCTCCCCAATCTTTTTTCCGTAAAAAAGATTGGGTGCCCTGGTAGGACATAACAAATCTGTACAAACGTAAGTAGCCGCATAGGCTAGTAGGGCTTGCCGATTACGAATTAAAATCGGCAGCGCTACCGGCCTATGCGGCTACGTTCGCTTTGGATTATTGATAGGTCGGTCATAGCACCCCTTCTTTTCCCGCGTGGGAAAAGAAGGGGGAGAAAAGGACGCTCGGGTGGCTCCCGCCCCCCGAGGCCCCCTAAAGTCGCGCCTGAGGCTTCGGAGGACCCCGATATTACCTCGCGGTGGACACGGCCGCCGCAATTGGTGGGGAGACAGTAGGCATCCAGCTGCCACTTTCGGACGTTTTGTTCCTCACGATGGGCTTTGGGGGCAGGCGGCGGCCTGACGTGGGTACCATTATTTCTCACCCAAAATTTCTCGTAATACTTCTCTCGACACCAAAATGTCCTCTTTCGGAATTTTCTCCCAGGAAAATTCCGGGATCAGCTCGGCGGCTTTTACCGGCTCCGGGCGGTCCAGCAACCCCGCCAGCCAGGCTAACAGCCCCAGAACCGCCTCCGGCCCGGTTACCCGCTGCCGCAAGGCCCCTAAATCCAGGTCGCCGTCCCGCTTGGACAGCCTCCGCCCGTCCTCGGCGGCCAGCAGGGGAATGTGCCCGTACCGCGGCGGCGAAAATCCCCACAAGGATTGCAGCCAGATCTGCCGGGGACTGGACGAAAGCAGATCGCTGCCCCGGACCACCTCGGTGACGCCCATCAGCGCGTCGTCCAGGGCCGCCGCCAGCTGATACGCAAAGACCCCGTCCGCCCGCCGGAGGATAAAATCCCCGCAATCCCGGCTGAGCAGCTCCCGCTGGGGCCCGTAGTGGAGGTCGTCAAAGGCCACCCACTCCTCCGGGACCCGGATGCGGGCCGCGGGCTTCCGGGTCCTGGCCCGGAGCGCCGCTTCCTCCGGCGTCAGGTTCCGGCACCGGCCGGTGTACAGAAACCGCCCGTCGGAGCGGTGGGGCGCTTCCGCAGAATGGAGCTCCGTCCGGCTGCAAAAACAGGGGTATAAAAGCCCCATGTCCTCCAGCTTCCGGAAATATTTCCGGTAAATCTCCGTGCGCTGGCTCTGGAAATAGGGGCCGTTGGGCCCGCCTGCGGAGCACCCCTCGTCCCAGTCAAGACCCAGCCACCGGAGGTCCTCCTCCAGAAGCCCGGCGTAGGCCCGGGGCGCACGCTCCGGGTCCAGGTCCTCGATGCGGAGGATCACCCGCCCGCCCTGGGACCGCGCGGAAAGCCAACTCAAAAGGGAACAGAACACGTTCCCCAGGTGCATCCGCCCGCTGGGCGTGGGCGCGAACCGCCCGGTAACGGCAGCCATGGCCATCATCCTTTCCAAACTTTATACCGGGAGCTCATAAAGCCGGAACCACTTGAGCCCCGGCAGCCCCGATTCCAGCGTCCCCGCCCGGCGGAAGCCATAGGTCTCGTACAGCGCGATCGCCGGGGAATTTTCCGTAAAAACGTCCAGCCGGAGGGCCTTGCAGCCGGTCTCCCGGCCCAATTTCCGGGCATGATCCAGGAGAAACCGCCCGCCTCCCCGCCGGGAGCACCCCGGGTCCACGCTGAGGGTGTGGACCGCCAGGACCTGCTCCTCCTCCGCCGGGACCTGCCAGGAGCCGCCGGCCCAGAACCCGGCCTGGTCGTGGTTCAGGATCACCGCCCCCGCCGGAAGGCCGCCGTCCTCCAGCAGCCAGAGGGTCCCGGCGGAAACGGTGGCCTCGGCCTCCTCACGCTCGGGATAAACCCCGCTGCGCCAGCCGCTGGGATTGACCAAGGCCCGCTCCGCCCGGCGGCAGATGCGCTCCCACAGGTCCGCCACCGCCGGAATGTCCTCCCGGCGGGCCTGCCGGACCCGGAACTCCGGCTTCCGCGGGTACTCCGGGGAAAGCATGGGCCGGTGCTCCGGCAGCCAGCGGAGCAGCGCCGCCTTTTCGTTGGGGCACTCCCCATCCAGCACCCCTTCCAGTAGCTCCTCCAGCGACGCGCCGATCTCCCGGCCTGGGGCGACCCCCGCCGCCAGCAGGTCCTTGCCGCTGACGGCCAGCTGCTCCAGGGAAAGGCAGTCCCCGGCCTCCAGAATGTCCCGGGCCAGGGCCTCCAGCTTGTCCAAAAGGGAGCCCCGGTCGAAAGCCGGATTCTTAGCCCGGTCGTCGGCCCGCTTGACCTGCAGAAGGGCGAAAAAGTCCCCCGGCCCCAGCTCCCGGAGCCACCGGCACAGGACCGGCCGCTCCGGGGGAACCGCTGCGTCGTGCCACCGGACCAGGGTCCGGACCCGGCGGGCAGTCTCCCCGTCGGCGTCCAGGCGGCGGAGGACCTCCCTTGCGATGCCCTCGGAGGCGGCGGGGTGGCCCTTGAAATGCCCCCGGCCGCTGCGGTCCGTGAAGAAGCAGGCGGGCTTGCCGATGTCGTGGAGCAGCATGGTCAGCCGCAGCACCGGCTCCGGCGGGACCCCCTCCACCGCCCGGACCGTGTGCTCGTACACGTCCCAGAGGTGGTAGGGCGTGCGCTGGTCAAAGCCCCGCAAGGGCTCCAGCTCCGGGATGATCACCGCGAAGACCTCCGGAAATTCCCGGAGCACCCGCCCGGCCCCCGGCCCGCAGAGGAGCTTCAAAAGCTCCGGAAAAACCCGCTGGGGAGCCACCAGCCGGAGCCGTTCCCGATTCCGGCGAAGGCTCTGGGCGGTGGCCTGGTCCAGGGAAAAGTCCAGCGCCGCCGCAAACCGCAGCCCCCGGAGAATCCGCAGCGCGTCCTCCCCGAACCGCCGGTCCGGGTCCCCCACGCAGCGGATGATCCCCGCCGCCAGGTCCTCCCGGCCCCCGAAGCAGTCGGTGATTCCCTCCTCCGGGGACCAGGCCATGGCGTTGACGGTGAAATCCCGCCGGGCCAGGTCCTCCCGGAGGGAACGGGTGAAGGCCACGGAGTCCGGCCTGCGGCTGTCGGAGTAGGGCCCGTCCACCCGGTAGGTGGTGATCTCCAGGGGGCTGCCATCCAGGAGGACCGTCACCGTGCCGTGCTTTTCCCCGGTGGGGATCACCGGGACCCCGGCAAAGACCTCCCGGACCTCCTGGGGAAAGGCGGAGGTGGTGATGTCCCAGTCGTGGGGATCCCGCCCCAGCAGGCAGTCCCGGACGCAGCCCCCAACGGCCTGGGCGGCGTACCCGGCGTCCCGGAGCCGGGCCAGGGCCTCCCGGACCGGTCCGGGGCAGGCTTCCGGCCGGATCACTGGGCGATGGCGGCGGTCTGGCCGCGGGTGAGCTTTAACAGGTCGTCGGGGGAAAGCTCCACCTGGGTGCCGATCTTCCCGCCGCTGACCATAATGGTGGCGCAGGACCGGGCGCTTTCGTCCAGGGTTGTGCGGAAGGCTTTTTTCATCCCGATGGGCGAGCACCCGCCCCGGATGTAGCCGGTGACGGCGTTGATCTCGCTGACATGAATCATCTCGATGGACTTTTCCCCCACAGCCTTGGCGGCGGCCTTGAGGTTCAGCTCCTTGTCCGAGGGGAGGACGAAGACGAAGTAGTTCCGGCTGGCCCCCCGGGTCACCAGGGTCTTGAAGACCCGTTCCACCGGCTGGCCCAGCTTTCCGGCCACGGAGACGGCATCGATCAGGCCGTCGTCGTGGGAGTAGTAGTGGGGGGTATAGGGGATTTTTCCTTTTTCCAGGATTCGCATGACGTTGGTTTTTTCTGCTGACATGAAAAAGCTCCTTTGTAAGGATTTCTCCCACCAGTATACCACGTTTCCGTGAGAAAGTCGAGACAGTAGCGATTTCCCGGCGGAAACCGGAAAATGCCTGGGTGGGTGCGCTAATCGCACCAGGTCAGGCCGACGCCTGCCCCCAAAGCCCATCGTGAGGAACGAAACGTCCGAAAGTGGTAGCTGGATGCCTACTGTCCACGCACCAATTGCGGCGGCCGTGTCCACCGCGAGGTAATATCGGGGTCCTCCGAAGCCCCAGACGCGACTTTAGGGGGTCTCGGGGGGCGGGAGCCCACCGAGCGCCCTTTTCTCCCCATTCTTTTCCCGCGCGGGAAAAGAATGGGTGCGATGAACCACCTATCGATAATCCAAAGCGAACGTAGCCGCATAGGCCGGTAGCACTGTCGAATCCGAATCGAATTTGGCAGTTCCTACCAGCCTATGCGGCTACTTACGTTTGTACAGATTTGTTTTGTCCTACATAGCGCACTTACTCTTTTCCCCGGAGGAAAAGAGTAAGCAGAAAAGTCCGTTTAGGGGCTGCGCCCCTAAAAACCCCAATGGCGGCAGGCGCTGGATATGGATGACCGCACGCGACACTTCCCGCCGCCGCTATCGGTGCTCGGACAGTAGGCAACCGTGCAGCACTTTTGGTCGCTTCGATTCCTGTATGAGGATTCGGAGATACGCGTCGGCTTGACGTGGGTATCGGTGCGGCGGCCTGACGTGGGTGCCAGCCGCGGGATTTCCTCCGGAAATCCCGCGAATCTATGGACAAGCACCGGAAAATTCAGTATAATAGCCTTATAACCTTTAGGAAAAGAGGAACGCTATGGAATGGAATCGAACCGTTTGGCTGAAACTGTCTTTGACGGCGGCCGGCGTGGTGGTTTTGTATTGGGCGCTCAATAACCTGAATACGCTGCGAACGGCCCTGGGAACCATCATGGGCATCCTGTCCCCCTTCCTGGTGGGGCTCTGCATCGCCTATGTCCTGAGCGTCCCGATGCGCGGATTTGAAAAGCTGCTGTTCCGCCCGCGAAAACAGCGGAAGGGATCGCTCCGCCTCCATTTGGAGCGGTTCAAGGGACCTATCTGCCTGATCCTCTCCATCCTGACGGTGCTGCTCCTGGTGGCGGCGGTGCTGCTTCTGGTGGTTCCGGAGCTTGGGCGCACCGCTGTGACCATCCGGGACAGCCTCCCGGGCTTTGCGCTCCGCATGCAGGAGTTTGGCGGCCAGCTCCTGAACCGGTACCCGGCGATTCTCCAGACCGTCCAGAAAGTGGACTGGACCGGGCTCTGGGACAGCGTCCTGACCTTCCTGAAGTCCGGCGTGGGCAGCGTTCTGGGCTCCACCGTAGGGGTCATCGGCTCGGTGTTCAACGGCGCCACCGCCTTTTTTCTGGGCTGCGTTTTCGCCTGCTATGTCCTGCTCCAGCGCCAGACCCTGGCCCGGCAGCTGAAGCAGCTGTGCTACGCCCATCTCCGGGAGGACCGCGTGGACCGGCTCCTGGAAATCTGCGCCCTCACCGACCGGACCTTCACCCGGTTTATCACCGGCCAGTGCGTGGAGGCGGTGATCCTGGGGACCATGTTCTTTGTGTCCATGAGCATTTTCCGTTTCCCCTATGCCCTGATGATCTCGGTGCTCATCGCGTTTCTGGCCCTGATTCCGGTGTTCGGCGCCTTCGTCGGATGCTTTGTGGGGGCCCTGCTGATTCTGGTCGGCGATCCGATGAAGGCCATCTGGTTCGTTGTGCTGTTCCTGGTCCTCCAGCAGATCGAGGGAAACCTTATTTATCCCCGGGTGGTGGGCTCCTCGGTGGGCCTGCCGGGAATCTGGGTGCTGGTGGCCGTCACCATCGGCGGCAGCGCCTTCGGAGTCCTCGGAATGCTGGTCATGGTCCCGGCTGGTTCGGTGCTTTACTCTCTGGTCCGGGAAAACACCGCAAAACGGCTGAAACAGCGGGGAACTCCGCCCAAAAAGTACCGCTAAAGGAGCGTTTATGAAAAAAATCCTGCAATTTCTCACCCACCGCCTGGTGGTCTGCGTCCTGCTGATGCTGGTCCAGGCGGCAGTGCTGGTGGTCATGATCCTGGAATTCCAGAAGTACTTCGGCTACTTCTACATTTTCTGCATCGTTTTAAGCGTTCTGGCCGTCCTCTATATCATCAACAACCGCAGCAACCCGGCCTATAAAATCGCCTGGATCATCCCCATCCTGACAGTGCCGGTCTTCGGCGGCCTCATGTACCTGATCTTCGGCGGCAACCGCCTTTCCCGCCGGGAGCGGAAAAAGATGTCCACCGTGGCCCAGCGCTTCCAAAAGGCCGCCAAGGCGGTCCCCAACGCCATGGAGCAGCTGGAGGAGGAAAACGAGGACGCCGCCCACCAGGCCCGGTACATCCTGGACTACGCCGACGCCCCGCCCTTCCGGAACACCTCTGCGGAGTACCTTCCCACCGGCGAGGCCAAGTTTGAGCGGATGCTGGAGGAGCTCCAGAAGGCGGAGCGCTTCATCTTCTTAGAGTACTTCATCATCTCCGAAAGCTATATGTGGGACCGCATCCTGGAGGTCCTCAAGGAAAAGGCCCAGGTCGGCGTGGACGTCCGGGTCCTCTATGACGACCTGGGCTCCATCATGACCCTCCCCCCGAAATACGACCGCCAGCTGGAGGAGTGGGGCATCCACTGCCGGGCCTTCAACCCCTTTGTGCCCATCCTCTCCCTGCGGTTCAACAACCGGGACCACCGGAAAATCTGCGTCATCGACGGCCGGGTGGGCATCACCGGCGGCGTGAACCTGGCCGACGAGTATATCAACAAGCGGACCATCCACGGCCACTGGAAGGACGCCGCCATCCTCCTCAAGGGCGACGCGGTGTGGAACCTGACCCTGATGTTCCTGAGCCTCTGGGACGACCTTTCCGGGGAGAAGGAGGACTTCACCCCCTACCGCTCCGCCCCCGCTCTGGAGCCGGTCCCCTCCGACGGCTACGTCCAGCCCTACACCGACAGTCCCCTGGACAACGAGGCCGTAGGCGAAACGGTGTATATCAACCTGATCTACAAGGCCCGGAAGTACGTCTATATCAACACCCCCTACCTGATCCTCAGCAGCGAGATGACCACGGCCCTCTGCACCGCGGCCAAATCCGGCATCGACGTCCGGATCGTGACCCCCCACATCGCGGACAAGTGGTACGTCCACGCCGTGACCCGGGCCAACTACCCGGTCCTGGTGGAGGCCGGGGTCAAAATCTACGAGTACACCCCCGGCTTCATCCACGCCAAGACCTTCGTGGTGGACGGCGAATACGGCGTGGTGGGGACCATCAACCTGGACTACCGCAGCCTTTACCTCCACTTTGAGTGCGCGGTGTGGCTGTACCGGTGCTCCTGCATCGCCGCCATGGAGGCGGACTACCTGGAGACCCTGAAGGTCTGCACCCCAATCACAGTGGAGGACTGCCGGAACGTCAGGTGGTACGTCCGGCTGGGGCGGTCCATTCTGCGGGTCTTCGCGCCCCTGATGTAATCGAAAACGGAGGAATCGACATGCAGCGACAGTACAACGGCCATCTCCGCACCAACCGCAAGGATGCCAGCGGCTCCTTTGCCCACGACCTGAACTTCTACCAGCTTTTCTGGATTTTCTTCATCGGCTGCTTCCTGGGCGTGGTCATCGAGACCCTCTGGTGCCTCCTGACCCGCCACCACTACGAGAGCCGCACGGGGCTCATCTACGGCCCCTTCAACCTGGTCTACGGCTTCGGGGCGCTGTTCATGACCCTGGGCCTCAACTGGCTGAGCAAGAAGCGGGACGCCTGGATTTTCCTGGGCGGCGTGGTCATCGGCAGCGTATTCGAGTACCTTTGCAGCTGGATTCAGGAGACCCTGTTCGGCACGGTGTCCTGGCAGTACGACAAGATGCCCTTTAACCTCAACGGCCGGATCAACCTGCTGTACTCCCTGTTCTGGGGAGCCCTGGCCCTGGTGTGGGTCAAGGGGATTTACCCCCTGATGTGCCGGGCCATCAGCCGGATCCCCAACCAGATCGGGAAGCCCCTGACCTGGGTGCTGCTGGTGTTTATGGTCCTGAACTCCGCCATTTCGGGCCTGGCGGTCGCCCGGATGTCCGCCCGCCGGGAAGGCGCGGCCCCCACCACCGCCATCGAGTCCTTCTTAGACCGTCACTACCCCGACGAGCGACTGGAAAAGATTTACCCCAACATGGTATACGTGGAGAACTAGACCTTGATACGTGCGCCAATCGCACCACGTCAAGCCGACGCGTATTTCCGAAGTCCCATACAGGAATCGAAGCGGTAAAAAGTGTTGCACGGTTGCCTACTGTCTGAGCACCGATAGCGGCGGCGGGAAGTGTCGTGTGCGGATATGTCTATCCAGCGCCTACCGCCATTGGGGTTTTTAGGGGCGGGAGCCCCTAAACGGTTTTTCTCCCCAATCTTTTTTCCGTAAAAAAGATTGGGTGCCCTGGTAGGACATAACAAATCTGTACAAACGTAAGTAGCCGCATAGGCTAGTAGGAACTGCCAAATTCGATTCGATTTCGGCAGCACTACCGGCCTATGCGGCTACGTATGTTTTGGATTATCGATAGGTGGTTTCTTGCACCCCTTCTTTTCCCGCGTGGGAAAAGAAGGGGGAGAAAAGGACGCTCGGTGGGCTCCCGCCCCCCGAGACCCCCTAAAGTCGCGCCATAGGCTTCGGAAAGCCCCAATACTGCCTCGCGGTGGAAACGGCCGCCGCAATTGGTGCGTGGACAGTAGGCATCCAGCTGCCACCTTCGGACGTTTCGTTCCTCACGATGGGCTTCTGGGGCAGGCGGCGGCCTGACGTTGTACGCAATGGTACGCTGTACCTCATTTAATGCACCAATTCCCCAGCCGTAACATCATAAATCCCTGCGTCAATGATCCGCAGCTCGGGGATCACCGGAAGGGAAAGAAAACTCAGCGTCATAAAGGGATCAATGTCCCCACGGACGCCCATCCCCCGGGCCATTTCCTTCATCTGCTCTACGGTTTTCTCCACGTCCTGCCTGCGGTCGTTGGTGAAAAGCCCGCCCACCGGCAGCGGCTGGGTCAGCAAGGGCTTGCCCCCGGCTACCAGGGTGTACCCGCCCTGGCACCGCTGAAGTTCCCGGGCCGCCGCCAGCATGTCCTCGTCGTTGTCCCCCACCAGGATCATGTTGTGGGAATCGTGGGCAATGGTGGACCCGATGGCCCCGCCCCGGAGCCCGATGCCGGAAACGATGCCCACCGCCACGTGACCGTTGCGGCCGTGACGCTCCACCACGGCGATTTTCAGCAGATCGTTGACCGGAGTGAAGTATCCGTCCTGCTCCGGAGGGTCCAAAATCAGCTTCCGGGTGACGATCTCCCCGGGAACGATGCCGATCACCGGGAACCCCGGATGCACCGGCAGCCGCAGCCGCTCCGCCGTCAGCTCCGGCAGATGCACCGTCCGCTTCAGTGAAAGACCGCAGCCCCGGTTGGGCAGCGTAAAGGGCTCCCCGGCCCGGCAGACCAGCTTTCCGCCTACATAGACCTGGTCCGGGTCCATGGCCTCCACGCTGTTCAGGACCACCAGGTCCGCCAGATACCCCGGCGCAATGGCCCCCTGATGCTCCAGCCCGTAAGCCTGGGCGGGATTCAGCGTCGCCATGCGGATGGCCGTCACCGGCGGCACCCCCAGCTGAATGGCCCGGCGGACGCAGGCGTTGATGTGCCCCTCCCGCCGGACGTCGTCCAGGTGCTTGTCGTCGGTGCAGAAAACGAACCGGTCCAGAGGAATCCCCGCCTGCAGGGCCCCGGTGAGGATGGCGTCCAGGTTCCGGGCGGCCGTCCCCTGGCGGACCTGGACGTAAAAGCCCAGCTGAATCCGCTCTAAAGCGGCCTCAAAGGTGGAGCACTCATGGTCGGTGGACACCCCGGCCAGCCGGTAGGCCCCCAGAGGCTTGCCTGTGACACCGGGAGCGTGGCCGTCGATGCGGCGGTGGAACAGGGAGAGCTTCTCCATCATCTCCGGCTCCTCGGAAAGGACCGCGGGAACGTCCATGACCTCCCCCAGGCCGAAAACCTGGTCGTCCCGGAGGAACCGCCGCATCTGCTGGGGGCCGAAGTCCGCGCCGTTGGTCTCCAGGCTGTTGGCGGGAACGCAGGAGGGCAGCATCCAGTGGACGTGGGCGGGGACGTCCCGGGTTTCCTTGAGCATGTATTCCATGCCCCGGGAGCCTGCCACGTTGACGATCTCATGGGGGTCGGCAATGACCGTCACCGTCCCGCAGGGGAGGATTTTTTCCAGAAACAGCCGGGGCGACACCAGGGAGGACTCGAAGTGCATATGAGCGTCCACCAGCCCGGGGATCAGGTACTTCCCGGTCAGGTCCACCTCCGTCTCCCCCGCAAAGCTGCCCACGCCCACGATCCGCTCCCCGCAGACCGCCACGTCCGCCTGGCGGAACCGGCCGGTGAACACGTCGGCAATGATCGCGTTTTTGAACACCAGCTGGGCCTTTTTCCGGCCCAGAGCCATTTTCATCTCATCCCGTTCCATTCAAATACCTCCCGCTCCAAATGATTGATACTATTATAGCGAATTTCCCCGGGGATGTCCACCCTTATTTTTCCCTGGCAGGAAGAATTTCCCGCTCCCGGTACTCCCGAGGGGAGACTCCCACGTACTTCCGGAAAATCCGGCTGAAGTAGAGGGCGTTTTCGTACCCCACCACCGCGGCGATCTCCCCGATGTTCAGGGAGGAGGCCGCCAGCAGCTCCTTGGCCTGGTTCAGGCGGATGTCCGTCAGGTACCGCTGGGGCGTCATCCCCGTGCGCTGCCGGAAGCAGCGGATGAGCCAGCTCTCGCTCATGTTGAACCGCCTGGCGCACTCCCGGACCTGAATCTCCTCCTGAAAATTCTGGTGGAAAAAGGCCAGCACGTCCTCCATCCGGCTGTCAGGACCCTGACCGCCGTCGGCGGCGCTGCGGCCGATGCGGGAAAGGAGCTCCATGGCCTTCCCGGCGCAGACCGAGGAGTACCCCGTCCGCTTCAATTGCAACTCCCGGATGATGCCGTCAAAAAGCTCCGGGTACAGCGCCCGGGGCCGGACCCGGAACAGCACCCCCTCCATCCCCGCCTCGGAGAGGATGCGCTCCACCCCCCGGCCGGTAAAATGGACCCAGTAAACGTCGGTGCCGTCGGCCAGGGAGTAGTAGTAATCCTGGGGCATCCCGGGCCGGTAGAGGACGGCGCCCCCCTCCTCCACCAGGACCTCCCTACCGTCAAAAATGAACCGGGCCCCGCCTCCGGCCAGATACAGCAGCTGATAGTCCGCCCGCCCGTCGGGGCGGCCGGTGTGGAGCAGCGGCTGATGCAGCAGCCGGTAATGCCCGCACCCCGTCACCAGCAGGTCCACGTCCAGGCGGACGATATCCTCATGGGGCTGGGCCAGATAGGCCACGGTCTGAAACATCGCAGACCCTCCTTTCGTCTTTGAATCCCATTGTACCCCTCCGGAGGGGATTTGTCCAGAGGCTGCCGCAACGCCGTCCCCGGAAGATACAGGAAAACCCCGCCGCTGGCTTCCCAAACGACGGGGTTTCCGGGAGTTATTCCTCCAGAAGATTGGTCATGCTCCGCAGGCTGATGGCCAGGGTGGAGGCGTTGTGGAGCAGCGCCGTAGTCGTCGGGGGCAGAACCCCGGCCACTCCCAGGCAGATCAGCAGGAAGTTGAAGCCGATGATGTTCCGGTAGTTCCGATGGATGCGGGCCATCAGGGCGTCGCTGAGCTGCTTCAGGGTCAGCAGCGCGGTGAGATCGTCGCCGCCCACGGTGATGTCGGCCACCTCCCGGGCAATGGCTGCGCCGTCCCGGATGGCAATGCCGGCGTCGGCCTCGGAAAGGGCCGGGGAGTCGTTGACGCCGTCCCCCAGCATGATCACCTTCCGTCCAGCCTGGTGCTCGGCCCGGATGTAGCCCGCCTTGTCCTCGGGGAGGACCTCGGCGTAGTACTCGTCCACGCCTACGGTCCGGGCCACGGCCTTGGCGGTCTTGGCGCTGTCGCCGGTCATCATGACCAGCTTGGAGATGCCCAGCCGGTGGAGCCCGTCCACCACGACCTTGGCCTCCTTCCGGAGGGGGTCCGCCACGCAGATCACCGCCGCCAGCTCCCCGGACACTGCCAGGTACAGGTGAGAGTATTCCTCGGGCAGGGATTCGAACTTCTCCTCCTCTCCCGCCGGGATATGGCAGCCCTCGTCCTCGAACACGAAGTGGTGGCTGCCGATGACCACCTTTTCCCCGTCCACGGTGCTGGAAATGCCGTGGGCCACCAGGTATTCCACCTGGGAGTGGCGCTCCTCATGGCGGAGCTGCCTTCCGGCGGCCTCGGCCACCACGGCCTTGGCCATGGAGTGGGGGTAGTGCTCCTCCAGACAGGCGGCCAGCCGGAGCATCTCGTTTTCTTCCCGGCCGCCGAAGGTGATGACCTGGGCCACCTTGGGTGCGGCGTAGGTCAGGGTGCCGGTCTTGTCAAAGACAAAGGTGTCCGCCTCCGACACCGCCTCCAGGAAGCGGCCGCCCTTCACCGACAGGTGGTGGACGCTGGCCTCCTTCATGGCGGAAAGGACCGTAATGGGCATAGCCAGCTTCAAAGCGCAGGAAAAGTCCACCATGAGCACGGCCAGGGCCTTGGTGACGTTCCGGGTCAGCAGCCAGACCAGAGCCGTGGCCCCCAGGCTGTACGGAACCAGCTTGTCCGCCAGGTGGGACGCCTTGTCCTCAGTAGCGGATTTGAGCTTTTCCGACTCCTCGATCATCCGGACGATGCGGTCGTAGCGGCCGCCGCCGGCGCTTTTCTCCACCTGGATGGTGCAGCTGCCTTCCTCCACCACGGTCCCGGCGTAGACGTAGCCGCCTGCCGCCTTGCGGATGGCCAGGGGCTCGCCGGTAATGGAAGCCTGGTTGACCATGGCCTCCCCGTCGGCCACCTTGCCGTCCAGGGGGATCATGCCGCCGGTGCGGACGGTGATCCGGTCCCCGGGCTTCACCTGGCTCACCGGAACCAGCACGTCGCCGGCGTCGGTCTGGAGCCAGACCTTGTCGATGTTCAGGGACATGGCCCCGGCCAGGTCGGCCACGGACTTTTTGTGGGTCCACTCGTCCAGAATGTCGCCGATGCCCAGCATGAACATGATGGACCCCGCCGTCTGGAAATCGCCCCGGAGCATGGAAACCGTAATGGCCACGGCGTCCAGCACCGGCACCTGGATTCTGCCCTTCAGGAGACAGGCCAGTCCCTTTTTCAGGTATCCCGCCGAGCGGACCAGGGTAATGGCCGTCCGCAGCGGCATGGGCAGGAACAGCTTGTTGATCCCCCGGCGGACCAGGGCGAAAAGCAGCTTGTCCTGATACTGGCGGTTCAGCTCCCGGCTGCTGTGCTCCGGAGCCAGGTCCTTGGACGCCTGGTAGGAGAAGGCCGCCAGGGCCTTGATCACCGCCTCCCGGGAGGTCTTGTAGCAGATGACGGCGTCGCCGGTGCGGTCATAGACCGTGGCGTTTTCCACGCCCTTCACCTGTTTTAAGTACGCCTCCAGAAGGTCCGCCTGGGCCAGGGTCATCCGGTTCTGGACCGCATGGACCCGCATCCGTCCGGGGGTTTCGTACAGGATGGTGCATTTCATGGTTATTCCGCGGCTTCCTCAGTGGATTCTTCCGCAGGCTCCGCGGCGTCCTCGATGACGGCGTCGGCCTGGGCGGCCCGGTCCTCGTTGATGGCCTTGGCGCTGGCCAGAACGTCGCCGGCGTTTTCCTTCACCGTGGTGGCGGCGGTCATGACGCACTCCTTGGCCCGGAGCACCGCGGCAGTGACGTGGGTGTACAGCTTTTTGGCGTCCTTGCTGGACAGGAGCTTGATTCCGGCCGTGCCGAAAAGCACGCCGCCTGCAAACAGACCGAGTTTCTTCATGTTCATAATGATTCCTCCTGCATGTTTTATTTCCACCGCCGAAAGGCGGAGGGCAGCAATTTTGGGTTACTTTTTCAGAAAGCCAAAGAGGCCCTTCTTTTCATAAGGGCGGACCGTGACCTCCCCAGCGTCATAGCCGGTGGCGGCGATGGCGGCCTTGAGGGCTTCCTCGTCCAGCGGCTCCTCGCTGAGGATCACCGTCTCCCCTTTGACGTGGGAGGACGTGACCTTCTTCACGGGAAACGCCTTCCGAACGGCGTCGTTGACGTGGGATTCGCACATCCCGCACATCATGCCGTCTACTTTGACAATGGTTTCATACATATTTCATTCCTCCTGAGAGATGATCTACGTCTGCCCGCTCCCCGCCGGGAAAGAAGTCCGGGAAAGCCGAAGCGCCAGTTCCTCCAGCCGGTCCTGCTCCTGCGCCAGAACCGCGCAGGCCACGTCCCGGCAGGCATCCTCCTCCAGCCCCAGCGCCGCCTGCATCCGGCGGAACAGCGGCTGGTAGAAGGCGGCGTACCGTTCCGCCGCCGCCCGGCCCGGCTCCGTCAGATAGACGATGCCGTACCGCTCCTTTTCCGCCAGCCCGGCGTCGCAGAGGTTCCGGATCATGGCGTGGGCCCCGGGCTTGGAGACCTGGATTCTGGCGGCCACGTCCACGCACCGGGCTCCCCGGCCGCCGCGACACAGCTCTCCGATGGCCAGCAGATACTTGATGGCCGCAGCCGTCAGGGTTTTCTCTTGATTGGGCATTGGCGGACCTCCTGTCCAGCTCCAGGCGGCGCTTAGTTAGCAAAGGCTAACTTTTTCCGGCGCACCGCCTGTTAAGGCGCTTTAACTAATTTTAGTGTAGCATCTCCGGCCGGGATTGTCAACGGCCCCGGAAAAAATTCCGGCGAACCCCGGCATTTTTCGTCAAAATCGGCCAGCCATCGGCACTTTCTGCCAAAGAGTTGGTGCAAATTCTATGAAAGCTCTCCGAAAAAAGTTCATAATTTCCCCCTACCGCCGCCGGAAAGCCTCCTCGCAGAACTCCTTGGGGGAGATGCCGTACTCCCCCCGGAAGGCCCGGTAGAAGTTGGCGTAATCCCCGAAGCCGCAGTTGCAGTAGACGTCGGTGGGGCTCATTCCGGCCAGCATCTTCTGCTTGGCCATAATCAGCCGCTTCTGGATGATGTAGCGGTAAACCGAAGTCCCCACCAGCCGCTTGAACTCCCGGGAAAGGTGGTACTTGCTGACGAAAAAGTGCTGGGACAGGGTGTCCAGCGTGATTTCGCTGTTGAAATTCTCGTTGATGTACCGCAGCACGTCAGCCACGATGCCGCTGGATTCCTCCGTGACCTCCAGCCCTCCCGGGGTGTCCAGGACCTGGCGGTTCAGCTCCACCAGCAGCCGGATGAGGATGGCCTGGCAGTTTAAGTCCCAGCCGAAGCCCCGGCGGTCCTCCTCGCTGATCAGCGTGTCGGCCATGTCCTGGAACCGCCGGACGGTGACGGCGTCCAGCCGCAGCAGGTTGGTGTGATGGGGGGCGCTGACGTCGAAGCAGCTGGTCAGGTCGGTGGAGCGGCTGGACGCCTCCCGGAGGTACTCCCGGTTGATCCAGAGGACCACCCGCTCATAGGGCTCCTTCCCCGGCTGGATCACCGGCTGGTGCAGCTCCAGGGGGGAGATCAGCAGGATGTCCCCGGGCTTCAGCTGATACTGGCGGCTTTCGATGATGTAGGTCACGCTGCCGGAAAGAAAAAAGTAGATTTCGTAGAAATCGTGGTGGTGGAGCTCCACCTCGCTTAGATACGCGTCCCGGTAGCGGTAAATCTCAAAATTGGAGTCCAGCATCTTCTGCCGGGTGCTGAAAGGCCGGATGGAACTTTTCACGTCAGCGCCTCCCTGGTGATATTTCTTTTATAATAAAGCAAGATTCACAATATGTCAAGCAATATCGGCATTTTATCTTGCTATTTAATGCGGTATAATGAAGGTAATCACTGAATAAGGAGGACGACTATGAAACTGTCATTCCGCTGGTATGGCCCGGACGATCCCATTTCCATCCGGTACATCCGCCAGATTCCCAACATGCACAGCATCGTCACCGCCGTCTACGACGTTCCCCCCGGAGAGCTCTGGAGCCGGGAGAGCATCGCCGCCCTGAAAAAGGAGACGGAGGACGCCGGGCTGCACTTTGAGGTCATCGAAAGCGTGCCCGTCCATGAGGACATCAAGTTGGGCAAGCCCACGAGAGACCGCTACATCGCCAACTATCAGGAAAACATCCGCCGCCTGGGCGAGGCCGGCATCAAGTGCATCTGCTACAACTTCATGCCCGTTTTCGACTGGACCCGGACCCAGCTGGACAAGGAGGCCGCCGACGGCTCCACCTCCCTGGTCTATTATAAGGATCAGCTGGAAAAAATGGACCCCCTCACCGGCGAGCTGAACCTCCCCGGCTGGGACGCCAGCTACACCAAGGAAAGCCTGGCCGCCGTCTTCGCCGAGTACGCCAGAATCACCGAGGAAGACCTGTGGAAGAACCTCCAGTACTTCCTGGAGGCCGTCATCCCCGTAGCCGAGGAGTCCGGCATCAACATGGCCATCCATCCCGACGATCCGCCGTGGCCCATCTTCGGCCTGCCCCGGATCATCACCTGCGAAAAGAACCTGGACCGGTTCCTGAAGCTGGTGGACAGCCCCGCCAACGGCCTGACCTTCTGCACCGGCTCCCTGGGCAGCTCCGCGGACAACGACATCCCCCACATGGTGGAGAAATACGCCGCTATGGGCCGAATCCACTTCATGCACATCCGCAACGTCAAGCTCCTCCCCGACGGCAGCTTTGAGGAAAGCGGCCACCTCTCCGCCAACGGCTCCCTGGACATCGTGGCCATTATGAAGGCGCTGCACAAGAACGGCTTCGACGGCTACGTCCGCCCGGACCACGGCCGGATGATCTGGGGCGAGACGGGGAAACCCGGCTACGGCCTCTACGACCGCGCCCTGGGCGCCGCCTACTTAAACGGCATCTGGGAAGCCCTGGAAAAATCGGAATAAGAAAGGAAGCATTTTCATGAATCTGCCCTTTAACCTGGACCTGTCCGGAAAGACCGCAGTTGTCACCGGCGCAGGCGGAGTGCTCTGCTCCATGTTTGCCAAAGTCCTGGCCCAGTGCGGCGCGAAAACCGCCATCCTGGACCTGAACCTGGAAGCCGCCCAGAAGGTGGCCGACGAGATCGCCGCCGAGGGCTACACCGCCAAGGCGTACAAGGCCAACGTCCTGGACAAGGCCGTGATGGAGGAAGTCCACAAGGAAGTCCTCCGCGACTTCGGCCCCTGCGACATCCTCATCAACGGCGCCGGCGGCAACAATCCCCGGGCCACCACCGCCAACGAGTACTACTTCCCCGGCGACATCGACAAAGACATCGCCAACTTCTTCAATCTGGACAAGGACGGCGTCAGCTTCGTCTTCAACCTGAACTTCTTAGGCACCCTGATCCCCACCCAGGTCTTCGCCCAGGACATGCTGAATCGGGAGGGCTGCAACGTTCTGAACATCTCCTCCATGAACGCCTACACCCCTCTGACCAAGATTCCGGCCTACTCCGGAGCCAAAGCCGCCATTTCCAACTTCACCCAGTGGCTGGCGGTCCACTTCTCCAAGGTGGGCATCCGGGTCAACGCCATTGCCCCCGGATTCTTTGTGACCAAGCAGAACCAGGCGCTGCTTTTCAATGAGGACGGCACCCCCACCCCCCGGACCGGCAAGATTCTGGCCGCCACTCCCATGGAGCGGTTCGGCAAGCCCGAGGAGCTGGTCGGCGCGCTGATGTTCCTGCTGAACAACGCCGCCGCCAGTTTCGTCACCGGCGTCGTCATCCCCGTAGACGGCGGCTTCTCCGCCTATTCCGGGGTCTGATCCCAAACAAAAGCCCGCAATGCCGCGCAGCATTGCGGGCTTTTCGCATCCACGTCAGGCCCAAATGAGTGCGCTAACCGCACCACGTTAGGCCGCCGCCTGCCCCGCAATATCGCTTCGCGATAAAGCTCTGGCCTTTTCCTTCGCGGACTTTGTCCGCGATTTCCTTCGGAAACCGGAAAACGCCTGGGTAGGTGTGTCTATTGACACCAGGTCAGGCCGCCGCCTGCCCCAGAAACCCATCGTGAGGAACGAAACGTCCGAAAGTGGTAGCTGGATGCCTACTGTTCACGCACCAATTGCGGCGGCCGTGTCCACCGCGAGGTAGTATTGGGGTCCTCCGAAGCCCCAGGCGCGACTTTAGGGGGTCTCGGGGGGCGGGAGCCTTTTTAATCAAGCATTTTTCATCACTTGTGATGGAAAATGCTAGCAAAGTCGCTTTGCGACTTTGCGTCTCCCCATTCTTTTCCCACGCGGGAAAAGAATGGGTGCTATGAACCACCTATCGATAATCCAAAGCGAACGTAGCCGCATAGGCCGGTAGTGCTGCCGAATCCGATTCGTAATCGGCAGGTCCTACTAGCCTATGCGGCTACTTACGTTTGTACAGATTTGTTATGTCCTACACAGCGC
>CAKTCT010000033.1 GCA_934539585.1 uncultured Oscillospiraceae bacterium
CGCCGAGGTTATCCACAGAATATGCTGGTAGACCTCTGCTAAACGGAAACTTTGCAATTTATGCGGTGTTGCCCTAGGTTTATTGTAGCATAAATCGATGGGTTCTGCAACGATGAAAAGGGGTGCGCTTTTGAAGAATCCTTCGGTGCGGGGCCGCGGCGTTTTGCCGGGCTTCCGCGGTTTTGGGATGGCGTTTCGAGGATTGACGGCGTTGGGGGCGGGGAACGGGACGAGCACTTTTTAGGTGCATAGGGCGGCGGGGCGAAATGGGGTGCGGATGTTGGTTTTTTCATGTATCTTTTGGGGAAATGTGGAGGTTTGGTTTCGGGATGGATTGGCGTTCAAAACGAGGATGGGGTGATGATGGGAGAATGGGCATAGGAAGGATGCGGCATTTTTAAGGACCGCTTGGTGCGGGAACTGCGGCGTCTTGCCAGGAGTCCACAGCTTTTTTGGAGAGGAACGGGGGATGGTGCTTCGGGAGTTGGCGGTGCTGGGGTGGGCAGCGGGACGAGTGCTTTGGAGTCATAGGCGGCGGGGCGGAATGGGGAGTGCGGGCAGTGGGATTTTCCATGGCTCTTTTGGGGAAATGTGAGGTTTTGATTCAGGATGGCGGCCAATGTACGGATGGACGATGGCGGGAGAATAGCAGAGGTGGGCAAAGAGAGCGGCGCTTTTTTCGAAGGACTGCTTGGTATGGGGCTGCGGCGTTTTGCCGGGCTTTCGCGGTTTTTGGGGAGGGATGGGGTAGTGTTGCCGGGGCGGATGGCGCTGTGTGGAAAGGAGGTGCTTTGGGGGCGATTCCGGGCGACATTTTGTTGGGACGAATGGGATGGAGGGCGGAGGTTTGGAAGCCGGAGGGGCTGGGGTTCCCTGCAAATTGGGGAAAATCCCGAAAAGGGCGGGGAAAAACGGGAGGTTTTTGCTGTTTTTTCCCTTGACAAGGGGGATGGGCCGTGTTAAAATGAGGATACAGATTGAAACCTGCGAGCAGGACGCGGTTCTCTCGTCCACTTCCGTACAGAGAGGAATGTCACCGGCTGAAAGCATTCCCGGAAAAGAGAGTTCCGATACCACCTGTGAGGGCGCAGCGAACTGCGACGACTGGCCATCGTTACCGGGCTGCAAAGTGACGGCGGGTATCCTGCCGTAATTTGGGTGGAACCGTGGAGCATCGCTTCATCCCTTTTTGGGATGGGGCGTTTTTGTTTTCCGCAGGAAAATCTGAAACCGTTTTTGAAGCTGACATAGAGAAAGGAAGAATTGGTATGAACATCACTCTGAAAGACGGCAGCGTCAAGGTCTATGACGCCCCCGTTTCTGCCGCAGACATCTGTAAGGACCTGAGCATGGGCCTTTACCGGGCCGCCTGCTGCTGCAAGGTAAACGGCGAGGTCAAGGACCTCCGCACCGTCATCGACGGCGACGCCTCCCTGGAAATCCTCACCTTCGACGACCCCGATGGCAAGAAGACCTTCTGGCACTCGGCCTCCCACCTGCTGGCCCAGGCCGTGAAGCGGCTGTTCCCCCAGGCCAAGCTGGCCATCGGCCCCGCCATCGACGGCGGCTTCTACTACGACTTCGACGTGGAGAAGCCCTTTACTCCCGAGGATCTGGCTGCTCTCGAAGCGGAAATGAAGAAGATCGTCAAGGAAAAACCCGCCATCCAGCGGTTCACCCTCTCCCCTGAGGAGGGCAAAAAGCTCATGGAGGAGCGGAACGAACCTTATAAGCTGGAACTGATCGCCGAGCACGCCGCCAAGGGCGACGATCTCTCCTTCTACCGTCAGGACGAGTTCGTGGACCTCTGCGCAGGCCCCCATCTGCCGGATATCTCCGCAATCAAAGCCTTTAAGCTCACCGCCACCACCGGCGCTTACTGGCGGGGCGACGCCAAGAGCCGCCAGCTTTGCCGGGTCTACGGCAGCGCCTTCCCCAAGAAGGAAGAACTGGAAGAATACCTGAAGGCCCGGGAGGACGCCCTGAAGCGGGACCACAACAAGCTGGGCCGGGATCTGGAATACTTCACCACCGTGGACTGCATCGGCCAGGGCCTGCCCATCATGCTGCCCAAGGGCGCCCGGGTTATCCAGCTGCTCCAGCGCTGGGTGGAGGACACCGAACAGAAGAAGGGCTATCTGCTGACCAAGACCCCCCTCATGGCCAAGCGGGAGCTTTATAAAATCTCCGGCCATTGGGACCACTATCTGGACGGCATGTTCGTCCTGGGCGACCCCCACGACGAGACCAAGGAGTGCTTCGCGCTCCGTCCCATGACCTGCCCCTTCCAGTATCAGGTGTACTTAAACCGCCAGCGGTCCTACCGGGAGCTGCCCATGCGGCTGGGCGAGACGTCCACCCTGTTCCGCAACGAGGATTCCGGCGAGATGCACGGCCTGATCCGGGTGCGGCAGTTCACCATCTCCGAGGGCCATCTGGTGCTCCGGCCCGATCAGCTGGAGGAGGAGTTCAAGGGCTGCCTGGAGCTGGCAAAATACTGCCTGGGCACCGTGGGACTTCTGGACAAGTGCACCTTCCGGTTCTCCCAGTGGGATCCGGCTAACCCCAACAACAAATACGAGGGCACTGCGGAGCAGTGGGATCATGCCCAGTCCACCATGGAGCGCATCCTCAAGGACCTGGACGTGGACTACACCATCGGCATCGACGAAGCCGCCTTCTACGGACCCAAGCTGGACATCCAGTACAAGAACGTCTTTGGCAAGGAAGACACCCTTGTGACCATCCAGATCGACATGCTGCTGGCCCAGCGCTTCGGCATGTACTACATTGACGAAAACGGCGAGAAGGCGCTGCCCTACATCATCCACCGGACCTCTCTGGGCTGCTACGAGCGGACCCTGGCCTACCTCATCGAGGAGTACGCCGGGGCGCTGCCCACCTGGATGATGCCGGAGCAGGTGCGGTTCCTGCCCATTACCGACCGGGCTGCGGATTACTGCCAGAAGCAGGCGGAAATCCTCCGGAGCCAGGGCTTCCGTGTGGAAGTCGACGCCCGCAACGAAAAGGTTGGCAAGAAGATCCGGGAAGCCACGCTGGAAAAAATTCCTTACATGCTGGTGGTGGGCGACCGGGATATGGAAGCCAACACCGTCTCCGTCCGGACCCGTGGCGGCGAGGACCTGGGGGCCATGTCCCTGGGCGATTTCAGCGCTATGCTGGAGAAAAAGGTCAAGGAGTTCGCCAAAGACTAAGCGGACAGCAAAAGAGAACGCCTCCGGATACCCTTGGGGTTTCCGGAGGCGTTTTTGGCGGAAAAATCAGGAAAGAAGCTGGCGGAAGCGGCGGTAGGCGTCGTCCCAGGCGGGGGAGGGGTGGGGCTCGAACCGGCGGAATTCGCTGGAGGAGGCGATGATCTTCCGGGCCTCGGCTACGGAAGAAATGGCTCCCAGGGCGATGAGCTGGACGGCGATATTCCCCAGAACCGTGGCTTCGATGGGTCCTGCGGTGACGGGGATGCCGCAGGCGTCGGCGGCCAGCTGGCAGAGGAAGCCGTCCTTGGTGCCGCCGCCCACGATGTGGAGGGTAGGGTAGGCTTTGCCGGTGGTTTCCCGGAGCATCTCCAGGGAGCAGCGGTACTTCAGGGCCAGGCTTTCGTAGACGCAGCGCATGACCTGGCCGCGGTTTTCCGGGACGGGCTGGCCGGTCTTCCGGCAGAAGGCCCGGATGCGCTCCGGCAGGTCGCCGGGGGCTTCAAATTCCGGGGCGTCGGGGTCCACGAAGGAGACGAAGGGGGCTTCGGCCAGGGCTTCCTGCTCCAGGCTGGCGTAGGTGACGTCAAAGCCCTCCCGAAGCCACTGCCGGCGGGATTCCTGGATGAGCCAGAGGCCCATGATGTTCCGGAGGAGGGTGATGGTCTTGCCGTAGCCGCCTTCGTTGGTCAGGTTGAAGCGCTGGGTCTTTTCGTTGATCACCGGGGCGTCCAGCTCGGTGCCGAACAGGGACCAGGTGCCGCAGCTGATATAGAGGAAATCTTTTTCCTGGGCGGGGGTGGCGGCCACGGCGGAGGCGGTGTCATGGGAGGCCACGGCGATGACCGGGACCCGGGCCACGCCCAGCTCTTCCGCCAGGTCCGCCGTCAGGGTGCCGTAGACCGTGCCGGGGAGGATGATCTCCGGGAGGATATGGGCGGGGAGGCCCAGGCGTTCCAGAAGCTCCCGGTCCCAGTCGCCGGTATAGGGGTCCAGCATCTGGGTGGTGGAGGCTTCGGTGTACTCCGCCTTTTTTTCGCCGGTGAGGAGGTAGCTGAAAAAGTCCGGGATCAGGAGAAGGCTTTCCGCCCGCTCCAGAAGGTCCGGGCGCTTTTTGGCCAGGGACAGGAGCTGGAACACGGTGTTGATCCGCATGAACTGGCTGCCGGTGCGCTGGTACATTTCCTCCCGGGGGACCAGGCGGAAGGTTTCCTCCATCATGCCCTCGGTGCGGGAATCCCGGTAGTGGACGGGGTTGGCAATCAGGTCCCCGGCCTTGTCCAGAAGGGCGAAGTCCACGCCCCAGGTGTCGATGCCGATGGCGTCGAAGCCGCCTTTGGCCTTGGCCTTGCGGATGCCTTCCTTGATTTCAAAGAACAGCCGGGGAGCGTCCCAGTAAAGGGTGCCGTTCATCCGGACGGGGTCGTTTGAGAAGCGGTGGATTTCTTCCAGAGAGATGTTTTTTCCGTCAAAACGGCCCAGCATGGCCCGGCCGCTGGACGCGCCGAAGTCAAAGGCCAGAACCTTCATGGTCAGTCCTCCTTTTTGGAAGGGTATTTTTTATAGCCGGGGTGGCGGCCGGTGACTTTGTAGTAGTTTTTCCGCAGGTACATCAGCTTGTCGATCTGGTCCCGGGGAATCTCCCGCGCACCGCCAAGAAGGTGGGCCGTCAGGCTGATCTTGGCATAGAGCTCCAGTGTCTCCATGCGGTAGTAGGCGGTGAGGAGGTCGGCTCCTACCGTAAGGGCGCCGTGGTTTTGGAGGAGCAGCACGTCGTGCTCCGGCAGATAGGGGGCGATGGCGTTGGGGACCTCGTCGGTGGAGGGGGTGCCGTAGGGGGTCAGGGGAATGGAACCGATGGCAATGACGGTCTCAATCATGGAGTATTCGTCCAGACTTAAACCTGCCACGGCGTAGCCGGTGGCCGTGGGAGGATGGGCGTGAACGACGCCGTTGACGTCCTCCCGCTCCTTGTAGCAGCGGAGGTGCATTTTGATCTCGGAGGAGGGCTTGTAGCCGGGGGCTCCTTCCAGAACCTCGCCTTTGTCGTTGATGCGGACCAGCTTTTCGGGGGTGATGAAGCTTTTGCTGATGCCGGTGGGGGTGGCCAGGAAGGTGCCGTCGCTGAGGCGGACGGACACGTTGCCGTCATTGGCGGCGACCCAGCCCAGCTGCCACATTTTGTGACAGACGTCGCAGATTTGATCCTTGATGGCGTCCAGATTTTCCATGAAAAATCGCTCCGTTTCGGTAAAAAATTTCGCTGCGGGCTTGCGCGCCGCCGTTATCTTTATTATAATAAAAAATGAGCGGTTTTGTAAAGAATCGGCGGGATATTCGCGAGATAATCACAAAAACGCGCAGAATAAATCATGTCCGCTCAGTTTTTGAGCGTTTGGAGGGAGCAGGATGTCCGGATACGTTCGGCAGAAGGAGATATTGGAGCTGCTGGGGAAGAAATCGGCGGTTTCGGTGGCGGAGCTCTGCGAGACGCTGTACGCCAGCGCACCTACCATCCGGCGGGACCTGCAGTTCCTGGAAAAGGAGGGGCTCATCCGGCGGACCCACGGCGGGGCGGCGCTCCTGCGGGGGACAGCGGCGGAGTCGCCCTTCACCATCCGGTCCGGGGAGAACGGCTCCGCCAAGGAGCAGCTGGCGGCGGAGGCGGAGGCGCTGATCTCCGACGGGATGACGCTGTTTCTGGATTCCAGCTCCACGGTGCTCCATCTGGCCAGGCGGCTGGGGCGGTTCCGTGAGCTGACGGTGATCACCAACGGCATCCGGACGGCGGAGGTGCTCAGCGATTTCCCCCACCTGACGGTGTTTTCCACCGGGGGGCGGGTGCGGCCCCATTCCAAGTCCTTCATCGGGACGGCGGCCTGCGATTTCATCCGGGCCCACCGGGCGGATTACTGCTTTTTCTCCAGCCAGGGGGTCAGCGAGGAAAATGGCGCCACCGAGGCCAACGAGGAGGAGGCGCTGCTGAAGCGGGCCTATCTGGCCGGGAGCCGGAAGGCGGTGCTGCTCTTTGACGAGAGCAAGTGGGGGAAGGAGTACTGCGCCCGGATCTGCTACCTGACAGAGCTTTCCGCGGTTTTCCGCCGGGGAGAGGGCATAAATCCCGGGCGGGGGGCATAGGCTGGCACCGGGCCCGGGAAATTCCGGTTTCCGGGGGACAAGTGGTTGAAATACGGCGGAAAATGTGCTATAATATATCAGTTATAGAATGGAGTACCAGACCTTGGGGCCGGCTCTGTTTTTGGATACAATAGGCGGCGGGAATACCGCCCCTGGAAAATGGAGGGACACACTATGGCAAAACAGCGAATCGCCGTTCTGTTCGGAGGGGCGTCGTCCGAGCATGAGGTTTCCTGCGTTTCGGCCAGCTCTGTGATTGCGAATATTCCGGCGGAGCAGTATGAGATCGTCTGCATCGGCATTACGAAAAAGGGGAAATGGCTCTTTTATCCCGGCGAGGTGGAGAACATCGCCAACGGTCAGTGGGAGAAGCACCCTGACTGCTGCCCCTGCATGATGGCCATCGACAACGCCAAAAAGGGTATCTACAAGGTCCTGGCGGACCAGACCCTGACCTTCCTGCCCATTGACTGCTTCTTCCCGGTGCTCCACGGCAAAAACGGCGAGGACGGCACCATCCAGGGGCTGTTTGAGATGAGCATGGTGCCCTATGTGGGCTGCGGGACCTGCGCCTCGGCCATCTGCATGGACAAAGCCTTCACCCACGTGGTGCTGGAGGGGGCCGGGATCAGGATGGCGCCCTACATCCTGGTGAAGCGGTCCGACCGGTTCCGGCCGGAGCAGATCGCCCAGAAGGTGGTGGACACCCTGGGCTTCCCGGTGTTTGTGAAGCCCGCCAACGCCGGGTCCTCCGTGGGCGTCAGCAAGGCCAAGGACGAAAACGAGCTGGAACAGGCCGTGAAACTGGCCTTTGTCCACGACGGGAAGGTCCTCATCGAGAAGGCCATCGTGGGCAAGGAGGTGGAGTGCGCGGTGCTGGGCAACCAGGACCCCGAAGCCTCCATTCTGGGGGAGATCACCCCGGCCAACGAGTTCTACGACTACGAGGCCAAGTACGAAAACGCCGCGTCGGAGCTCCACATCCCCGCCCGGATCAGCCAGGACCTGTCCTACCAGGTCCGGGACATCGCGGTGAAGGCTTTCAAGGCTCTGGACTGCGCCGGGCTTTCCCGGGTGGACTTCTTTGTGACTCCGGCCCAGGAAATTTACCTCAACGAGCTGAACACCATGCCCGGGTTCACCTCCATCAGCATGTATCCCAAGCTGTGGCAGGCCACGGGGCTTTCCTACGGCGCGCTGCTGGACCGGCTGATCCGGCTGGCCATGGAAAGGGCGGAAAGCAATGGATAACCGCCCCATCGGCGTGCTGGACTCCGGTGTGGGCGGCCTCACCGCCGTCCGGGAGCTGCTGCGGGCGATGCCCCGGGAGGACATCGTCTATTTCGGCGACACCGGACGGGTCCCCTACGGCAGCCGGAGCCCGGAGATCGTGGCGCAGTACGCCATCCAGGACATCAATTTCCTTCTCCGCCACGGGGTGAAGATGGTCATCGCCGCCTGCGGCACCGTGACCACCACTCTGCCTGAGGCGCTGACCCGCCAGTTCGCCTTCCCGTACACCGGGGTGCTCCACCCCACGGTCCGGGCGGCGGCGGCGGCCACCCGGAACGGGAAGATCGGCGTCATCGCCACGGCCACCACCATCCGCACCGGGGCCTATGAGCGGGAGCTGAAAAAGCTGAACCCGGAGCTTCAGGTGATGTCTCGGGCCTGCCCGCTGTTTGTTCCCCTGGTGGAAAACGGGTATGTGGGCCGGGAAAATCCCGTGACCCGGCTGGTGGCAGAGGACTATCTCCGGCCCCTGCGGGAGGCGGGGTGCGACACCCTGATCCTGGGCTGCACCCATTATCCGGTCATTGCCGGGATCATCGGGGACGTGATGGGACCGGGAACGGTCCTCATCGACTCGGGGAAGGCCGCGGCCGACTATGCCCGGCAGCTTCTGGAGGAGCGGAACCTGCTGGCCGGCGGGGAGAAGCCCGGCTCCGCCGCCTTTTACGTCAGCGACGACCCCTTGCAGTTTTCCCAGAACGCCGCGCTGTTTTTGGGGGAGCGGTTCCGGGGGACGGTGGAAAAGGTGGAGATCACCGAATATCCCGATACCATCGAATAGAAAGGCTTTGTCATGAAAAAGGACGTCAGCATCCGCATCAAGGGCGTGTACACCGCCGATGAGGATCAAACCACTGCCGAGCTGTTTACCGTCGGCAGCTTATACAAGAAAAACGACCACTACTACATCACCTACAAGGAAAGCGAGACCACGGGCTTCGAGGGCTGCACCACTACGGTGAAGATCGAGGCTCCCGACCGGGTGACCATGATCCGGCGGGGGAGCTCCAACTCCCACCTGGTTTTGCAGAAGGGGATGCGGAACGTGGGGAGCTACGACATGCTGGGGAATTACATGGAAATCGGCGTGTACACCGACAGCATGGACTGCTCCTTTAACGACGCGGGGGGCAATCTGCACCTGCGGTACACGTTGGACATGAACTCCGCTCTCATGAGCGAGAATGAATTGGAGATTTCGGTGAGCGAGGCGTAAGTCCGCCGCCAAGAGAAAGGATTGTTTCAAATGGCGAACCCCATTTTTGACGCGAAAAACCAGTGCCGGGAGATTCTTCTCGCCGCTCTGGCCCGGTGTGTGGCGGGGGGGACCCTCCCTGACGCGGCTGCGCCGGAGTTTACCGTGGAGATCCCCGGGGACAGCTCCCACGGCGATTTTGCCGCCAACCTGGCCATGGTGTCGGCAAGAGCCTTCCACAAGGCTCCCCGGATGATCGCCGAGGCGCTGGCCAACGCGGCGGAGCTTTCCGGCACCGCTTTCCAGAAGCTGGAGGTGGCCGGGCCCGGGTTCTTAAACTTCACCCTGGCTCCCGGCTGGTTTGCCGGAGTGGTGAAGGCGGTCCTGGAGGAGAAGGAGGCCTACGGCCGCACGGATTTCGGCGGCGGCAAGCGGATGCTGGTGGAGTTCGTCTCCGCCAACCCAACGGGGCCCATGCACATCGGCAACGCCCGGGGCGGCGCTCTGGGCGACGGCATCGCGTCGGTGCTGGACTGGGCGGGCTACCGGGTGGACCGGGAGTTTTACGTCAACGACGCGGGGAACCAGATCAACAAGTTCGGCCTGTCCCTGGACCTGCGGTATCAGCAGCTTTATAAGGACGGCATCGAGATGCCCGAGGACAGCTATCACGGCCAGGACATCATCGACCACGCCAGAAATTTCGCGGCCATCCACGGGGACAAGTACATGCACACCTCCGAGGAGGAGCGGCGGCAGGCGCTGGTGGCCTATGCGCTGCCCCTGAACATCGAGGGGCTGGAGCGGGACCTGGCCAAGTACCGCATCCACTACGACCGGTGGTTCCGGGAGTCCACCCTGCATGCCGACGGTTCGGTGATGAAGGTGGTGGAGTTGCTCAAGGAGAAGGGCCACACCTACGAGGCCGAGGGGGCCACCTGGTTCAGGGCCACGGAATTCGGGGCGGACAAGGACTTCGTGCTGGTGCGGTCCAACGGCGTGCCCACCTATGTGGTGCCGGACATTGCGTATCACTACGGCAAGCTGGTGACCCGGGGCTACGACAAGGCCATCGACGTGCTGGGGGCGGACCATCATGGGTATGTGCCCCGTCTGAAGGCGGCGCTCCAGGCACTGGGGGTGGATCCCGACCGGCTGGACGTGGTGCTGATGCAGATGGTGCGGCTGATCCGGGACGGCGAGGTGGTCAAGGCCAGCAAGCGTTCCGGCAAGGCCATCACCCTGGTGACGCTGCTGGACGAGGTGCCCATTGACGCGGCGCGGTTCTACTTCAACCTGCGGGAGGCCAACTCCCAGTTCGATTTCGACCTGGACCTGGCGGTGGAGCAGTCCAGCCAGAACCCGGTTTATTATGTGCAGTACGCCCACGCGCGGATCTGCTCCATTTTGAAGAAGCTGGACAGCCAGGGCGTCGCGCCCCGGGAGGTTTCCGTGGAGGAGCTGGAGGCGCTGAACACCATCGAGGAGATCGCGCTGATCCGGCACATCGCCCGGTTCCCGGCGGAGATTATCGAGGCGGCCAAGGCTTACGATCCGGCCAAGATGACCCGGTATGCGTTGGATCTGGCCACGCTGTTCCACAAGTTCTACACCGCCTGCAAGGTTTACGGCGAGGACGAGGCGCTGATGCAGGCCCGGCTGGGGCTGTGCATGGCGGCGCGGTCGGTGCTGGAGAATGTGCTGGCGATTCTGAAGATCGACGCGCCGGAGACGATGTGACCCGGTGTCGACGCGGCGCCAGCAAATTAAGTTTTGGGTCCAGCCTTTTTCAAAAGGCTGGCGGGTGGAGGGCAGCGCCCTCCTCGCCCTCCGCAGAGGGCGAAATTCCAACCCCGTTGCGCCTCGGGCGCAACCCAAAACAGGAAAAAGGCGGCCCGCAGGCCGCCCGCGGTCCCCGCGGCCGCAATTTCGAAGAAATTGCGGCATGACGCACCACTACTCCATCCAAAGCGTAAACCCGCGCCAGCGAGTCGAAGCGTTTGCCGTTTCTTCTCGCTGGCGCGGTTATTGTTTGTGCGTTGGGTGCAGGACTGCGTCCTGCGGGGAACCCCTTGATAGGGTTCCCCTTGGTCCGACAGCCCACCGGGCTGTCGGACCTTCCCTTCCTGATCTTTTGGGTATCATTTGGGGTGTTTCGCCCTCTGCGGAGGGCGACTTAGGGGCGTTGCCCCTAAGGACCCTACCGCCTTTTGAAAAAGGCGGGCGAAAACTTTCTTTGCCAAGGCTGCGGAAAATTTCTTACGGGCAACTCAAATCGTCGCCGCGCAGCCTGTCGCGCGGCTATCGAAGCATGACGCGAGGCAGCCGGCCGCGGCGACATGGGAGCGGCGACACGCCGCCCGCGGCGACTTGGGGGTTGTGGGAAGGGGCAGAATGTGCTATAATAGAAACGTTACAGCCGGGATGGCCGGTATCCGGACGAAAATCAATAAGGAGATGGACAATATATGAAATTAGGTATGGTGGGTCTGCCCAACGTGGGCAAAAGCACCCTTTTCAACGCTTTGACCAACGCGGGGGCGGAATCGGCAAACTACCCCTTCTGCACCATCGAGCCCAACGTGGGCGTGGTGTCCGTGCCCGACGAGCGGCTGGACAAGCTGGCGGAAATGTACCACCCCAAAAAGTTCACCCCGGCGGTGCTGGAATTCATGGACATCGCAGGGTTAGTCAAGGGTGCTTCCAAGGGTGAGGGCCTGGGGAACAAGTTCCTGGCCGACATCCGGGAGGCCGACGCCATCGTCCACGTGGTCCGCTGCTTCGAGGACGGGGACGTGATCCACGTGGAGGGCTCCATCGGCGCGGCCCGGGACATCGAGACCATCAATCTGGAGCTGATCTTCGCCGACATGGAGATCCTGGAGCGGCGCATTGCCAAGACACAGAAGCTGGTCCGGGCGGACAAGAAGTACGGCCCGGAGCTGGACTTCCTGGAGCGGCTCATGGCCCATCTGGAGGAGGGTAAGAGCGCCCGGAGCTTCCCCTACACCGAGGACGAGGCGGCGATGATCGCGTCCTCCCCGCTGCTGTCCAACAAGCCCATCATCTACGCCGCCAACATGTGCGAGGACGATTTCATTAACGGCTACGAAAACAACCCCCACTACCAGGCCGTGGCCAGAATTGCCGCCGAGGAGAAGTCCGCCGTGCTGCCCATCTGCGCCAAAATCGAGGAAGAAATCGCCGACATGACCGACGACGAGAAGAAAGAGTTCCTGGCGGACTTAAACCTCAAGGAAAGCGGCCTCAACCGCATCATCCGGGAGGGCTACGCGCTGCTGGGGTACATCTCCTTCCTCACCGCCGGGGAGCCCGAGGTCCGGGCCTGGACCATCACCAAGGGCACCAAGGCCCCCCAGGCCGCCGGAAAAATCCACACCGACTTTGAGCGGGGTTTCATCCGCGCCGAAGTGGTGGCCTTCGACGACCTCATGGCCTGCGGCTCCATGGCCGCCGCCAAGGAGAAGGGCCTGGTCCGGCTGGAGGGCAAGGAGTACGTGATGCAGGACGGCGACATCGTGCTGTTCCGGTTCAACGTCTGATAAAAACCGCCTGCTTAGAAAATCTTAAGAAAGGTTTTCCCGGCAGGCGGTTGCGGCTTTCGTCGAAATGTGGTATACTGACCTTACTGCTTTGCAAAAACGGGCCGGAAAGAAAGAGGAGAGCCGAATATGGCAAGACGACGGAGAAAACTGAAAACCAAAAAGCTCATCGGCACCCTGTTGGTGCTGGTTTTGCTGGGATTTATCGCATGGGGCGGGTGGTACGTTTACAGCACCATCCAGCTGTTCAACAAGAGCCGGACGGAGCTGCCCTCGGACCCGTCGGAGTTGGGGATTTCCTCCCAAACCGAGGAGTCCGGGCTGGTTGACGACGCCTCCGACGCCTCCATCACCAACATCGCCCTGTTCGGCGTGGACCGCCGGGACGAGACCGAAGCCGCCCGTTCCGACGTCATCATGATCGCCACCGTGGACAAGCGGCACAACAAGATCAAGCTGGCCTCGGTGATGCGGGACAGCTACGTGCCCGTGGAGGGCTGCGGCAAGACCAAGATCAACGCCGCCTATTTCTACGGCGGGCCCACCCTGGCCATCAAGACCCTGAACCAGGTCTTTGGGCTGAACATCACCGACTACGTCACCGTCAACTTCCGGGAAATGGCCGCCATCGTGGACGCGGTGGGGGGCGTGGAGATCGACATCTCCGAGGCGGAGCGCAAGGACGCCAACCACAACATGATCGAGCAGGCCGCCATGGACGGCAGCAAGGTGGACACCATCCAGCAGGCGGGGCTCCAGACCCTCAGCGGGATGCAGGCCGTTGGCTACGCCCGGATCCGGTACGTGGGCAACGCCGACTTTGAGCGGACCCAGCGCCAGCGCAACGTCATGCAGGCCATCTTCAAAAAGGGCAAGTCCATGAGCCCCCTGCAGTACCCGGAGATGATCCAGAAGATGCTGCCGGTGGTGGAGACTTCCCTGGAGCTGTCGGAGATTATGGACATGGCCGGGATTCTCCTGCGGGACGTGTCCATGGAGGACGTGCGGTTCCCGTGCAACGAGGACCTGATTGACGGGGGGAGCCTTATGGTCAACGGGGTGGATTACCTCAACTACGATCTGGAAGCCACCCGGCAGAAGATGCACGATTTCATCTACAATGACGTGATGCCGGTGCAGCCGTAAGACGGCCGGCAGAAAAAACGGACCTCCGCAGGATGCTGCGGGGGTCCGTTGGTGTCTGTGGGGGTCATTCCCGGTCAAAGGCCAGGCTTTCCACCATGGATTCGTCGATGATGGCGATGAAGGTGGGACCGACGTTGCCCTTGGCGGGGGCCCCGTCGGAGAGGGTGAAGGTGAACTGGTTTTTGTAGGAGCCCTTGGTCCAGGTGATGGGCTCCAGGCCGCCGCCGGTGAGGAACCAGCCCCGGCCGCTGTCCAATGCCACCTCCCGGAGGATGCCGCCGTCGTAGCTGGTGATGTCGGTGGCCAGGATCAGGACGTTTGAGAAGGTCAGGACCTCGCCGGTGTCGGCGTCGATGTGGGGCTGGCCCTTGCGCTGCTTCTCATAGAGGCCGGTTCCGGCGTTATAATCGAAGCGGTCGCTGGAATAGCCGGAGAACTTGACGTAGACCCCCGAGACCTTTTCCACGGGGGAGATCGGCGTCTGGGAAATCTCCAGGGGCGGAATGGGGTCGCCCTCCAGGGAGTAGCCCCGCTTTTCGCAGACCTGGGCGATGGCTTCGCCGTTGATGAAGTAGCTGTGCTCCACGCCCCGGGAGTTTGCCCGCTCCTGATCCTTATAGAAGGCGGTGGTGCCGTAGACCAAGCCGTCTACGTTGTCCATGCCCCGGTCGGCCACGGCGGCCTTGCCGGGCTTGCTGCCGCCGAAATGGACGAAAATGGGGTCATAGGGGTAGGCCAGGTCGGTGTAGTAGTGGCGGACGCTGCGGACGGGGCCGGTATAGGGGACGGCGTCAAGGTCGGCAAAGACCGCCATCATCCGGGTGATGCCGCCCTCGGTGACGACCTCATAGATCACGTCGGCGGCGGAAAGGCCCCGGTGGGGGACCGCCGCGTCGATGTTGTTGACCATAATGGCCACCGGCCGCCTTCCCACGGCGGATTCCGGGTAGTCAGCCTCGCCGGTCAGGGGGTTCCGGGGACCGGCGGGCTCCGGTTCGGGCTCGGGTTCCGGCTCTGAGGAGACCGGTTCCGGTTCGCTGGAGGGCTCGGGGAGGAGGAAGGAGCTTTCCTCCGGCTCCGAGGAAACCGGAGCGGGGTCGCTGCCGCAGCCGGACAGAACCGGCAGGGAAAGGCTCAGGCAGAGGACGGCGCAGAGGGCGGTTTTCAGCAGGCGTTTCATGGTTCATCGACTCCTTTCTCGTATCCGGGGAAGCGGATGCCGGCCAGCCGCCGGATCTCCGCCATGGTCCGGGAGACCTCCAGGGACATCCGGGAGGCGTAGGCGTATTCCTCCCGGGTCTCCTCCGGGGAGGTGATGTAACGGAGGAAGTCCCTGGCCTCGCCGCTCATGAGGACGGGCTTGTCCACCTCTCCGGCCAGGGTCCGGAAGGAGCCGTCGTTGCGGTACAGCCGGATGCCGGTGAGCTTGGAGACGGATTCCAGGGTCAGGGTCCCGGCGTCGCCGAAAATCTCCGAGCCCAGGCGGCTCTGGCCGGTCTTGGAGCAGCAGAGGGTGACCAGCTTGTCCGGGTACTCCAGAATGGCGGCGCAGCTGCCGTCGGCACCGCTGGACAGGAAATCCGCCGCCGCTGTGATCCGCCGGGGCAGGCCGAACCAGTCCAGGGCGGGGTAGACGCAGTAGACCCCCAGGTCCATAAGGCTGCCCGTGGCCATTCTGGGGTTAAAGATGTTGGGCAGCTCCCCCCGGGTGTAGGCGGCGTACTTGGAGGACAGCTGGGAGAAGTCCAGGTGGGCCGAGGTGATCCTCCCCAGGGCGGGGAGGGCGTCCAGCACCGCTTGACGCTGGGGAAGGTGGAGCATCATGATGGCCTCCAGGTAGATAAGGCCCCGCTCCGCTGCCAGGGCCTGGAGCTCCTGACACTCCTCCGGGAGGACGGTGACGGGCTTTTCGCAGAGAACGTGTTTTCCGGATAAGAGCATGGTCCTGCTCTGGGCGTAGTGGAGACTGTTGGGGCTGGCGATATAGACGGCCTCGATGGAAGGGTCGGCGGCCAGGGCCTCCGGGGTGGTGTAGACGGTGGAGACGCCGTATTTTTCCCCAAAGGCCAGGCCCTTTTCCCGGCTCCGGGAGCAGACGGCGGAAAGCTCCCACCCGCCGGCCAGGGAGGCGCCCTGGATGTAGGAATCCACGATCCAGCCGGTGCCGATAACAGCGTAACGCATAGGGGGTCCTCCTTTTCAAACGTTACCTCCATTATAGCAAATGCCGGGGATTTCCGCAAGGCGGATGGAGGGAAAGTTTTACAATCTGTTCACCGGGCGGGGGTTTCTTTTTTCAAAAAAGGTGTGGTATACTGAATTGAATTGCCGAAAAGGAGCTGTTGCATGTGCCGTCCTTCACCCGAAAGGCCATCATCGAGTCGTTTCTGAAGCTGCTGAACCAGAAGCCCCTGAACCAGATTACCGTCAAGGACATTGTGGAGGACTGCGGCATCAACCGCAACTCCTTCTATTACCATTTCGAGGACCTGCCCACCCTGGTGGAGACCATCGTCCGGGAGGACGCCGACCGGATCATCGCCGAGCACGCCGCCGCCACCTCCCTGGAGGAGTGCCTGGACATCGCCCTGGATTTCGCCATGAAGAACAAGAAGGCGGTGCTCCACATCCAGAATTCCGCCAGCTCCGCCACGTACATGCAGTATCTGGACCGGGTATCCTCCCATGTGGTGGAGGAGTACATCGACACCGTGCTGGCAGACGTTCCGGCCAAGGAGGAAGACAAGGCGCTGCTGGTCCACTACTATAAGTGCGAGTTTATGGGCCAGATTCAGGACTGGCTCAACAGCGGCATGAAGTACGACATCCGGGGGCAGTTCCACCGGCTGTGCCAGCTTTTTGAAGGGGCCGCCCAGACGGCCTTCCGCCGTTCCGCCGGGCTGGAGCCCATGGCGGATTCAGACAAATGACCCTGTGTGCCTAAAAATCAGATAAACCCCATCCCGTGCCCATTTTTTCGGCACGGGATTTTTGCTGTCTATACCGTTTTTTCCGCAGAGGGGATATAATAACTTACGAAAGAAACGGAAAGGAAGCGAACCTATGCGTTCAGAAAAACCGGCCTCCATTCGATGCATCCAGACGGCCAAGGCGGGATACCTGGCGGTGTCCGCGGCGTTGTGCGTGCTGGGCGTGGTGCTGATCCTGTTCCCGGGGATTTCCGCAAAGGCGCTGTGCTACATTTTGGGCGGCGTTATGGCGGTTTACGGCATCGTCAAGATGGTAGGCTACTTCTCAAGGGATTTGTACCGGCTGGCCTTCCAGTACGACCTGGCCTCCGGGGCGCTGATCACGGCTCTGGGAATTATCATGCTGCTGATTCCCGACGGGGTGATTTCCGTGACCCACACGGTCATCGGCATCCTGATCCTGGCGGACGGATTGTTCAAAATCCAGATTGCCATTGACGCCAAGCGCTTCGGCGTAAGGAAATGGTGGCTCATCACCGCCTGCGCCATTCTCACCGGGATTCTGGGGCTGCTGCTGATCCTCCATCCCTTTGCGGGGGCCCAGGCTGCAGTGATCCTGCTGGGCGTGGGGCTGCTGGCCGAGGGAATCCTCAGCTTCAGCGTGGCCCTCTGCGCCGTGAAGATCGTCCGCCATCAGCAGCCGGACGTCATCGAGGTTTCCTACACCGAGCATAAGGGGGACTGCTGAACCATGAAATTCGGAAAATTCGTCGTCAAGTTCCGGGTGCCCATCCTGATTATCGCCCTGATCCTGCTGATTCCGTCGGTGTTCGGGATGCTGGGGACCCGCATCAACTACGACATGCTCAACTACCTCCCCGAGGACATGGACACGGTCATCGGGCAGAACGAGCTGCTGGAGGACTTCAACAAAGGCGCCTTCTCCTTCGTCATTGTGGAGGACATGGAGCCCAAGGACGTCTCCGCTCTGAAGGAGAAGATCGAGCAGGTGGACCACGTGGATACCGTCCTGTGGTACGACAGCTTCGCCGACGTCTCCATCCCCATGGAGATGCTGCCGGATAAACTCTACGACGCCTTCAATAACGGAAACGCCACCATGATGGCCATCTTCTTCGACACCTCCACCTCCTCCGACGACACCATGGACGCCATTCGGGAGATCCGGTCCATTGCCGGAAAGCAGTGCTTCGTCTCCGGCATGTCGGCTCTGGTCACGGACCTGAAGGACCTCTGCGAGAAGGAAGAACCCATTTACGTGACGCTGGCGGTGGTCCTGGCCTGCGCCGCCATGATGATTTTCCTAGACGGCTGGCTGGTGCCCTTCGTTTTCCTGGCCAGCATCGGGATGTCCATCCTCCTGAATCTGGGCACCAACTATTTTATGGGGGAGATTTCCTACATAACCAAGGCCCTGGCCGCCGTTTTGCAGCTGGCCGTGACCATGGACTACTCCATCTTCCTCTGGCACAGCTACAATGAGAAGCGGGAGCAGATTTCCGACCGCAAGGAGGCCATGGCCGCCGCCATCGGCGAGACCCTGACCTCGGTGGTGGGAAGCTCCATCACCACCATTGCGGGCTTTATCGCCCTGTGCTTCATGTCCTTCACCCTGGGCCTGGATCTGGGCATCGTCATGGCCAAGGGCGTGCTGCTGGGCGTGCTGGGCTGCGTCACCGTGCTGCCCGCCATGATCCTGCTGCTGGATAAGCCCTTGCAGAAGACCCGGCATCGCTCCCTGATCCCCAATATGGAGAAGTTCTCCAAGGGCGTGGTGAAGATTTTCCCGGCGTTCCTGGCGGTGTTCGTGGCGCTGGTGATCCCCTTCTACTACGGATACAGCAAGACCAACGACGAGGTCTACTACGATATGGGCGAGTGTCTGCCCCAGGATATCGATTACGTCATTGCAAACTCCAAATTGAGCGAGGACTTTGACATCGCCTCCACCCACATGCTTCTGGTGGACGCCGACTTTCCCACTTCGGAGGTCCGGGCCATGATCGGCGAGATGGAGGATGTGGAGGGCGTCAAGTACGTCCTGGGCCTGGAATCCGTGGTCGGCTCCCTGGTCCCGGAGGAGATTCTGCCGGATTCCGTCCGCAGCGTCCTGAAAAGCGACAAGTGGGAGCTGCTCCTCATCAACTCGGAATACCGGGTGGCCAGCGACGCGGTCAACGCCCAGCTGGACTCCTTAAATGCCATTCTGAAGGACCATGACCCCGGCGGGATGCTCATCGGCGAGGCTCCCTGCATGAAGGACATGATCGAGACCACCAACCACGACTTCCAGGTGGTGAACCTGGTCTCCATCATCTCCATCTTCCTCATCATCGCCGTGGTGGAAAAGAGCATCACGCTGCCCTTCATCCTGGTGGCGGTCATTGAGCTGGCCATCTTCATCAATCTGGGGCTGCCCCACTTCTTAGGACAGTCGCTGCCCTTTATCGCCCCCATCTGCATCAGCACCATCCAGCTGGGCGCAACGGTGGACTACGCCATCCTCATGACCACCCGGTATAAGGCCGAGCGCCAGGCCGGGCAAGACAAACGGGCGGCGGTTTCCATCGCTCTGTCCACCTCCATTCCGTCCATTATCGTCAGCGCCATGGGGCTCTTTGCAGCCACCTTCGGCGTGGCCATCTACTCGGACATCGACATCATCCGCTCCATGTGCATGCTCATGGCCCGGGGCGCAATCGTCAGCATGTTCTGCGTCATTCTGATTCTGCCGGCGATGCTGATGCTTTTTGACAAGGTCATTTCGGTCACGACTTGGGGCTTCCGTTCCAAGAAATCCAACCAGGAGGGATAACTCATGAAAGACAGCAAGAAAATCGGCCTGCGCATCGCATCCCTGACCCTGTGCCTGGCCATTGCCTGCGGCGGTAGCATCGCCGTGGTCCGGGCTTCCGGGGAAAATACAGAGTCCGGCAGCACCTCCGCTTCCAGTGAATCCAGCGCGGCCTCTGCCGCGGCTACGGCGGCTTCCGGCGACGGCAGCGCCTATAAAGAAGAAACGGTTTACGTCCTGGCCGGGGCCGATGGCTCCGCCCAGAAGATTATCGTCAGCGACTGGCTGAAAAATTCCGGCGGGGAGGCATCCCTCAACGACCGGACGGATTTAAGCGACGTCTCCTGCGTCAAGGGGGACACCGCCTACACCCTGGGCAGCGACGGGGCCCGGGTCTGGGAGGCCCAGAGCGGCGACGTTTACTACCAGGGCACCTCCGACAAGGAGCTGCCGGTCAGCGTCACCGTCCGCTACACCCTGGACGGCCAGCCCATCTCCGCCGAGGAACTGGCGGGAAAGAGCGGGAAAGTCACCATCCGCTATGAATACACAAACAACCTCACCGCCCAGGTGGAGATCAACGGCAAGACCGAGACGGTCCACGTGCCCTTCGCCGTGCTCACCGGGATGATCCTGGATAACGACCACTTCCGGAACATCGAAGTCTCCAACGGCAAGCTCATCAACGACGGCGACCACACCGTAGTGGCCGGGCTGGCGCTGCCCGGGCTCTCCGACGACCTGAAACTGGAAAAAGAGAAGCTGGAGCTTCCCGAATACGTGGAGATCACCGCCGATGCGGAAGATTTCACCCTGTCCAACACCGTGACCCTGGCTTCGTGCAGCCTGTTCGGGGAGATGGAACTGGACGATGAGGACGCCCTCAGCGCCGTTACCGACGCTCTGGACCAGCTCACCGACGCCATGGACCAGCTGATGGACGGTTCCTCCGCCCTTTACGACGGCCTGAACACCTTGCTGGAGAAATCCGGGGAGCTGATCTCCGGCATCGACCAGCTGGCGGCGGGCTCCAAGGAGCTGGCCGACGGCGCGGCGGCCCTCCAGAGCGGGGCTTCCACCCTGGCTGACGGCGCGTCCACGCTGAAATCCGGCACGGCGGAGCTGAAATCCGGCCTGAACACCCTGACCGCCAACAACGGCACCCTCAATGCCGGTGCCAAGCAGGTCTTTGACTCCCTGCTGGCCATGGCCAACACCCAGCTGAAATCCGCCGGCCTCACCGTTCCCACCCTGACCATCGAAAACTACGGCCAGGTCCTGGACGGCGTGCTGGCCAACCTGGACGCCAAGACCATCCGGCAGCTGGCCTATAATACCGCCCTGGAAAAAGTCACCGCCGCCGTCAACGCCCAGAAGGATCTGGTTCGGGCCGGCGTGACCCAGGAGGTTCAGAAGCAGGTCCTGGAAGGGGTCCTGGCCCAGTCCGGACTGGGGATGAACACCGAGCAGTACCAGGCCGCCGTGGCCGCCGGACAGGTCCCGGCAGAGGTCCAGGCCCAGATCAGCGGCACGGTGGACGCCATGATGCAGAGCGCGGACATCCAGGCCAAGATCGACGCGGCCACCGCGGATCAGGTGAACAAGCTCATCGACCAGAACATGAACTCTGACGAGGTCCAGGCCCAGATCGACAGCGCGGTGAACAGCACGGCCTCCGGGAGCAGCAGCATCAAGGCCCTGAAAGCCCAGCTGGACAGCTACAATCAGTTCTATCAGGGGCTGCAGACCTACACCGACGGAGTGGCCTCCGCTGCCGCCGGAGCCTCCAGGCTGGACGCCGGGGCCGGTTCCCTCAAGGACGGCGCGGACCAGCTGAGCACCGGCGCAGGCTCCCTGAAATCCGGCGCGGACGCCCTGGCCAGCGGCATCGGCTCCCTGAAAGAGGGCAGCGGCGCCCTGGTGGACGGCGTGACCCAGCTCCGGGACGGCGCTATGCAGCTCTCTGACGGCCTGAAGGAGTTCAACGAGCAGGGCGTCCAGAAGCTGACCGGCGCGGTCAGCGGCGACCTGGAGGGCCTGGCGGACCGGCTCAAAGCCATGCGGGACGCGGCGGCCTCCTACCAGAGCTACGGCGGCATCGCCGACGGCATGGACGGCCAGGTGAAGTTCATCTACCGCACGGCGGCCATTGAGAAGTAAATCCCAGAAGAACACCCCCGGCAAGGCGCATGGAAAGCGTCGGGCCGGGGGTGTTTTTTGTCGAAAACGTCCTTTGAAAATCCGGAAAAACTGTGCTATAATGAGAATAGAACCTCCCGGAGCGTATAAACGCAGTCGGATATTACAAATCGTTGTGAAATGGAGGAGATCGGATGGGCTTGGAAGGCAGTACGGTGCTGTACGGAAGTCACGGCGTGTGCAGGGTCACAGGGACCGCGTCCCGGGATTTTGGCGGGCGGGAGGCCCTCTATTATGTGCTGGAGCCGGTGTACGACGGCGGCGGGACCATCTTCGTGCCGGTGGACAACCCGGCGCTGTCCGCCAAAATGCGCCGGGTCCTGACGGCGGAGGAGGTCCGGGCCATGATCCGGGAGATGCCGGAGGAGGAGCCCATCCCCCTGGGCGACACGGCCCGGCAGCGGGAGATCAGCGGCGAAATCCTGCGCTCCGGGGACCGCAGGCGGCTGGTGCAGCTGATCAAGACCCTCCACGTCCGGCAGCAGGCCCGCCGGGAGCAGCGGAAAAAGCCCTGCGCCCAGGACGAACGGATCATGAAGGAGGCGGAAAAGCTCCTTTATGAGGAGTTCGCCTACGCCCTGAACATCCGCCGGGACCAGGTGCTGCCCTTTATCCTGCAGGAGCTGGGGGAAAGGTAAAAATCGTGCTCCTTTTGAAGAAAGGCGAAAGATGCCCTCGTTTCCTATAACGAAAGGGGAACGAGAATATGCGGAAAATCATTGGACTTGCAATGGCGGCGGCGCTGGCCCTTCTGGCGGCGGGCTGCGGGAGCAAACCGGCGGAGGATGCCTTTACCGTGGAGGTCCGCTGCGAGAGCCAGGGGGTCTACCAGCTCTATTACACCTACTACCTGGACGGGGAGTCCTGCGGAATGGGCGGCATGGCCGATCTGGACGGCAGAGAGCTGACGGCGGAGACGGAACTGCGGCTGGAATTTTCCAAAGCCCGGCTGGACGGCCGGGAGGACATCCGCACCTTCGCCATCGACTTTTCGCCCTACGGGAAGGATGACGTCCGGGAGATCGGCACCACCAACCGCCTGGAAATTCCGGCGGAGTACGGAAAGCGCTGGGTCGTCGTCTTTTCCGGGGACCGGGAGACGGGATACACGGCGCAATTGCAGGAGGAATAAAAAACCGGCCGGAACTGCCTTGACAGGCGGCTCCGGCCGGCGATTTTTGCGCTTATACGCGGGGAAGGACTTCGGTTTCGAAGAAGGACCTGGCCGTATCCGGCTTCACGGAAAACAGGGCGTCGTCCAGGGTCACGCAGACCCCTTGCTGACAGTTTCCGGTGCAGAAGGTGGCGGTCAGTTCAATTTTGTCCTCCAGGTGGTGGGCTGCGATGAGCTCCTGGAACTGATCCACGATCTCCTTGGAGCCTTTCAGGTGGCAGGAGCTGCCGATACATACGGTGATTTTCATAATGATTCCTCTTATTGTCAGATTGGCGTTACAGCTTTTCAGCCAGGCGCTTGGCCAGCACCGCAAGGGAGCCGGCAATGTCTTCGTTGCGGACCAGCACGTCCTCCGGGACGCTGAGGCGCACCGGCGCAAAATTCCAGATGGCCAGGACGCCGCTGCTGACCAGAATGTCGCAGACAGACTGGGCGTCCTCGGCGGGAACGGCCAGGATGCCCAGATGGATCTGCATCCGGCAGCAAAGGTCCGCCAGCTTTTCCAGAGGGAGCACCGGCTTGCCCGCAATGGTGGTCCCGGCGAGGTCGGGGTCCCGGTCGAAGGCGGCGGCGATCTCCAGGCCGTAATCGGAAAAGCCGCCGTAAGAAAGCAGCGAGCGGCCCAGATTCCCCGCCCCCACCAGGACCGCCGTGTCCACGTCGTGGTAGCCTAAGAAGCGCTCCAGGTCCGCAGTCAGGTCCCGGGTGACGTAGCCCACCTTGGGGCGGCCGCCGGAGCTGACCGACGCCAGGTCTTTCCGGACCTGGACATCGCCCAGCCGCAAGGCGTCGGCAATGGCGGTGGCGGAGATGTTCTCCGGGGTGTCGTCGGGAAGGGAGCGGAGGTAGTTGAGATAAAGGGGCAGGCGCTGCAGCGTCTGCGTCGATACAGATCGCTTTTCCATGCTTTCCCCCTGTCTGGATTACTGGGCGGCCAGCTGGGCGTCCCGGGCCTTGTCCAGCTTGACGTTGCGGAAGTAAAGGGACACGTCGATGGAAATCTCAATGAAGTTGAGAACGTAGAAGAACCAGCTCAGGTAGAACAGAAAGCCTTCCGACTGGCCGTTGGCCACGGCGTTGGAGAACAGGATCACCTTCCGGGCGATGCCGAAGATGTAGCCGATGAGGAGGAAAATCTCGAAAAAGAGACTCTTGCCCTTGGCCGTCCGGGACGTCCAGGATTTGCGGATGGAGATCGGCCAGGAAAGGCCGAAGCAGAGGATCATCAGCGCTTCAAGTAAATCAGTCATGTTGTCTCCTTAAATCACTCGTCGTTTATTTCTTGCGGGCGTAGTTGGGCAGCAGCTTGGGCGAAACGATATCGCTGTGGATGCCGGCAGCCTCGGCTTCCGCCTCAAAGCGGTTCACATGGTCGAGGGTCAGCTTGCCTGTCTTCACGGACTTGCTCTTCTCGCCGGCGTTGCGGCCTGCGCTGCGTCCGAAGACGATGATATCAAGCAGAGAGTTGCCCATCAGACGGTTCCGGCCATGGATGCCCCCGACGGCCTCACCGGCCACAAAGAGGTTCTCCACACCGGTCATGTTGTCGGCGGAGATGTCCAGGCCGCCGTTCTGGTAGTGGAGGGTGGGGTAGACCAGGATGGGCTCCTTCCGGATGTCGATGCCGTATTTGCCGAACATCCGCAGCATGGCGGGGATGCGCTTCTCGATGGTGCCCTCGCCGTTTTTCAGCTCGATCATAGGAGTGTCCAGCCACACGCCGACGCCGCCGGGGGTGTGGACGCCCTTGCCGTTGGTGGAGCACTCCCGGATGATGGAGGCAGCGGAAACGTCACGGGTCTCCAGGGGGTGCATAAAGGCTTCGCCGTCCACGTTGATGAGCTTCGCGCCCAGGGACCGGACCTTTTCCGTGACCAGCGCGCCGAAAATCTGCTCGGGGTAAGCCGCGCCGGTGGGATGGTACTGGAGGGTGTCGGCGTACAGGAGCTTGGCCCCCGCCCGGTAGCCCAGAACCAGACCGTCGGCAGTAGCGCCGTAGTGGTTGGAGGTGGGGAAGCCCTGGTAATGGAGCCGTCCCGCGCCGCCGGTGGCGATGATAACGGTCTTGGCCCTGGCAATGAGGATTTCCTTGGTCTCCATGTTCATGAGGACCGCGCCGGCGGCCTTGCCTTCGTCGTCCAGGATCAGCTCGATGGCGGCGGTAAAGTCCACCACGGGGATGCCCCGGTTCAGGACCTCGTCCCGGAGGGTCCGCATGATCTCCGCACCGGAGTAGTCCTTGGCTGCGTGCATCCGCTTCCGGGAGGTGCCGCCGCCGTGGGTGGTGATCATGGTGCCGTCTTTATCCTTGTCGAACTCCACGCCCAGGTCGTTGAGCCACTGGATGGCCTCGGGAGCCTCCGTGACCAGCCGGTAGAGCAGCTCGGGCTTCGCGGCAAAGTGGCCGCCGCCGAAGGCGTCCAGATAATGGATGGCGGGGGAGTCGTTGGGCTTGTCGGCGGCCTGGATGCCGCCCTCTGCCATCATGGTGTTGGCGTCGCCCAGGCGGAGCTTGGTGACGATCATGGCCTTGGCACCGGCGTTGTCGGCCTCGATGGCCGCGGAAGCGCCTGCTCCGCCGCCGCCGATGATGAGGACATCGGTGTCATAGTCGGGATTTTCCAGGTCGATGTCCGCGGGGTTCACCCGGGATTTGCCCTGGAGCAGAGCGGCCAGCTCCGTGGGGACCTTTTCGCCCTTGTTGGGGCCGATCTGCAGGACGGCGAACTCTCCCTCTTTGTAATCGGGGTGGTAGGTTTTCAGGAGGCTGTCCTTTTCCTCAGCGGTCATCCGGCGGGGCTCAAACGCGGCGTTTTCCGCCCGGGCGGCCTCCACCTTCTTCATGGATTCCAGCATTTCGTTGGTGTACATTCCGGTTCCCTCCTTACTTCTCGATTTCCCGGTGGTTGTAGAGCTCCTGCATTTCCTCGATGGGCTTCTGCATCAGGTTTTCCAGTAGCTCGTTGAAGTCGCCGTCCTTGATCTCCTTGACGCGGTCCTCCAGATGCTGGGATTTGGGAGCCAGATACTTGCCGTTCAGGCGGCGGGCCAGCATGGCCACCTGGGGATGGGAGATGCCGGCGGGGCACCGGGAGGAACAGACGCCGCACATGACGCAGTCGAAGGATTCCTCGGCGCACTTCTCATATTCGCCCCGCTGGGCGTAGGCGATGTACTGCATGACGTTGAGGCCCTGGGTGCAGCTCTTGGTGCAGGCGTTGCAGCCGATGCAGGAGTAGATTTCCGGGTACAGCTGCATCATGATCTGCTCGGTGGGCTTCACCTTTTCGATGTCGTAGACCTGTTTCACCAGGGGGAAGAAGGGCAGGGTCGCCACATACATGTTGTCCTGAACCTGGGTCTGGCAGGCCAGGCAGACCTTCAGCTCCCGGTCGCCCTTGATGCGGTAGATGGTGGCGCAGGCGCCGCAGAAGCCGTTCCGGCAGCCGCAGCCCCGGATGAGCTGATAGCCCGCGTACTCCATGGCCTTCATAATGGTGAGGCTGGACGGGACTTCATACTTCTTGCCCATCAGAAAGACATTTACCATTTGTTCCATATTGTAGTCCTCTCTTCCGGATCAATATTCTTGAGGCAGCTCGTCGAGCTGGTCGCAGCGGAAAACCGGGCCGTCCTTGCAGACGTACTTGGCCCCGATGTTGCAGCGACCGCACTTGCCGACGCCGCATTTCATCCGCAGCTCCATGGTGGTGAAGACCTGGGTCTTGTCAAAGCCCAGTTCCTGGAGCCCGGCCAGGGTGAATTTGATCATGATTGGGGGCCCGCAGATGATGGCGGTTTTGTTGGTGTCGAAGCCCAGCTCCTTGACGTAGTTGGGAACGAAGCCCACGTGGCCGTCCCAGCCTTCCTCCTCCCGGTCGATGGTCAGGTAGACGTTGACGCCTTCCTCGTTGCACCATTCGTCCAGGATCTCCTTGTAGTCCACCAGGTCCTCTTTGCTCCGGGAGCCGTAGACGATGTCCACCTTGCCGTAGTTTTTCCGGTAGTGGCGGACGTAGTTGATCACCGAGCGGAGAGGCGCTAAGCCGATGCCGCCTGCGATGAAGAGCAGGTCCTTGCCCTTGAAGTCCGCTTCCACAGGGAAGCCGTTGCCGTAGGGCCCGCGGATGGTGATTTCCTGGCCGGGTTCCATCATGTGAAGCCAGGAGGTCAGGCAGCCGCATTTCTTGATGGAAAATTCCATGAATTCGGTGTTGGTGGGGGAGGAGGTGATGGAGAACATCGCCTCGCCCACGCCGGGAATGGACAGCATGGCGCACTGGCCGGGGATGTGCTTGAAGCAGACCCCGCCCTCGGGAGCCGTGACCCGGAAGGTCTTGACGTCGGGGGTGTCGATGCGCACGTCCGTGACCACGCCGATGTGCGGGATCAGGGTCTCGTTTGGCAGATTACTCATGTTCTTTCACCCCCAGGGTCTTGATTACTTTGACAATGTTCATGGAGATGGGGCATTTGGCCAGGCAGCGGCCGCAGCCCACGCAGGAGAAGATCCCCTCGTTGTTGGCGGGGTAGTAGACCAGCTTGTGCATGAACCGCTGGCGGAACCGCTCCTTCTGGGTGAGACGAGGGTTGCCGCCGGCCATTTTGGTGAAGTCGGAGTACATGCAGGAATCCCAGCAGCGGAACCGCTGGACGCCGTGGCCGGTGTCGAAGTCCCGGATGTCGTAGCACTGGCAGGTGGGGCAGACAAAGGTGCAGGCCCCGCAGCCCAGGCAGGATTCCGAAAGCTCCGCCCACTCGGGACGGTCGAAAAGCGCCTTGGTGGCGTCGCCGCCGAAGCCCTCCAGGGAGAGGTCCTTCAGGGGCAGCTTGTCGAGAATGGCGGAAACCTCCGCCTTGTGGGCGTTGAGAGCGGCCTCGTCGCCTTCCTCGAGCAGGTCCTTGACCTGTTCGGTGAGAGCATCGCCCTTTTCGGTGAGGCTCTGCCAGTAAAGGGCGCCGCCGGAGAGCCAGCAGGAAACGTCGCCGCCGGGATTCACCGCGTCGATGCCGAAGGTGCGGCAGAAGCAGGTCTCCTCGGGCTCATTGCAGGCCAGGGTGACGATGGTCCCGGCCTGGCGGCGGGACTGGTAGTAGGAGTCCATAGGCTCCGCTAAGAACACCCGGTCCAGAATGGCAAAGCTGGCCGCGTCGCAGGCCCGGACGCCGAAGACCACGAAGGGGTCCTGGGGTTTGCGCTGGTCAATGACAGTGATGGACTTGCCCTGGACCTTGAAAGCGGCCAGGTTCTCCGTCTGGGGGAAGAAGCAGTCCTTGGCGGAACGGACGGTGTTGAGCCGGTCCAGTCGGACCTCCCCTTCGGGGGTCCATTTCCCGTACTGGGAGGTGCCGTTTTTCTCCAGGGGCAGGATCAGCTCCTCAGTGGAAGCGATCCGGGCAAAAAGCTCGCCGAGACGGTCTTTGGAAATCTGGTACATTAGTGATCGCCTCCCCTGGTCATGACAATGCTGGGCTCTACGTCGCCGGTGGTGTAGTCGGTCAGGGGCCCACGGGAGGTGGTGTCCTCACCGGCCTGATACTCGCCGTAGAACTCGTTGATGTCCTTGATGAATTTCCGGTTCAGAAGGTGCAGCGGAATGTGCTGGGGGCAGACCCGGGAGCACTCGCCGCAGTCGGTGCAGCGTCCCGCCACATGGAAGGCCCGGATGATGTGGAACAGGTTTTCCTCGAAGGTGTCGGCGCTGGCTTTGCTGGCCACGCCGGAAGCGTCGTTATCAAACACGCACTTCAGGCAGGAGCAGGCGGGACAGACGTTGCGGCAGGCGTTGCAGCGGATGCAGCGGGAAAGCTCGCCCCGCCAGAACTCGAACCGCTCGTCGGGGGTCATCATTTCCAGCTTCGCCACCATGGCGAACCGGTCCTTGGGGGCTTCCGGCATAGGCTCGCCGGTAGTTGCCTCGTCATCGGCGACCATAAACGCCTTGCCCTTGCAGCAGAGACATTTCTCCAGGAGAACGTCGTTTAACTTGCAGGTCTTGTCGCCGTAAATGGTGTGGACCAGCAGCTCGTCGCCGGGGAGCTCCTCAATGGACTGGATGCCCTTGATGCCCAGGTCCCGGATTTTGTTGATGTCCGCCTTGCCCCGGCACTCCACGCCCAGGACGTAGACCTTGTCCCGGTCGATGCGGTGCTCCTTGATCAGCTGATTGAAGCTGTACGTATCGCAGGGCTTCAGGAGAGCCAGAACCTTGCCCTCTTTCTTGCACTCGCCGATGAGGTACTTGCTCAGGTTTGCTCCGCAGAAGCTGTCGTAGCGGAGGTCGGAAAGGGTCTCCGCCGTAAAGGTGCCGGGAGTGGGATCGTAGAAGAACTCGCCGTCCTTCCAGCCGATGACCCGGTCCACGGTGCCGTCCGCAAGGAGTTTCCCGGCTTTGTCTTTGATTATTTCAACAATTCTTTGCATCTGAGATCCTCCAGC
>CAKTCT010000034.1 GCA_934539585.1 uncultured Oscillospiraceae bacterium
CGGAGGAAGAACAAATCGCATATATCGCAGAAGCGGAGAGCTACATGCCCTCCGCTTTTTCCATGTCCATCCCGCAGGCGGATATCGACCACATTCTGCGCATGGAGGGCAACGCCGACTATGCCCGCATGAAGATCGCCACGGAGTTCTCCAAGGGCAAGAGCGTGGAAGAAATCGCGGCGTTTCTTCAAAGCAGCTTCCACGGCGGCAACGGCGTCGTCACCGAAAACGGCAGATATTCCGCGTGGTACGCCGAGGACGGCATCCACATCGCCAATGGGGACGCGGCAAGATACCTGACCTCCGCAAAGGTCGTAAGCTGGCAGGAGGCGGCAGAGCGCATTTCCGAGCTTTTGGAGCAGGGCGAATACGCAACCAACGTAGAGCTTGCGGAAGCGCCGGGGCACGAGCGCACGGAGCTGGCGCAGTCTATCTGGTATCTACGGCAGGATTTAAGTGAAAAGGCGCGGGCGCAGGGCTACCTCTCCTGCCTGTCGGATATGCGGGGCGGCGGTTTCCCGGAGGAAACGGCGCGGCTTGCCGAGCGGCTGAGAGACCCTGCGTTCCGCGAAGTCCTCATGGACGATTTTGCACAGCTCCGATCCGACTACCTGGAGGACAAAAGCGCGGCAAGATGAGAAAGCGTCAAGCGAAGGACGGGGAAAGGAGCATGTTTTCCGGGCTTCTGGTCTGCGCCGACTGCGGGAGCAACCTTCATTTTCATTTCAATCAGGGAAACCCGGAGATCAAGTATTTCAACTGCTCCAACTACAAGGGCAATCGCGGCACCTGCGGCTCCACGCACTATGTCAGAGTGGACTTTCTGGAGCAGGTCGTTCTCGGCGAAATCCGTCGTCTGACGAAGTATGCCGGCCTTTACGAGGACGATTTTCTCAAGGAAGTGATCGGTCACTCCCGGCAGGCGGAGGAAACGGAGCGCAGACTGAAGGAGAAGGAGCTGAAATCACTCCTTGCCCGCGACGATGAACTGGACGGCCTGTTCGAGCGCATCTATGAGGACAATGTTTCCGGCAAGCTCAGCGACGACCGCTTTGCGAAGATGTCCCGCCGCTATGAGGAGGAACAGAAGGAGCTTTCGGAGAAAATAAAAAAGCTCCGTTCCGAGATCGAGAAGCAGAGCAGCCGCGCAACCTCAACGGATATGTTCGTGTCCATCGTCCGCAAATACACCCGCGCCAGAAAGCTCACGCCGCGGATGCTCAACGAACTGGTGGAGAAAATCGAGGTCTACAATGCCGAGAAGATCGACGGCGAATGGGTACAGCGGCTTCGCATTCACTACAACTGCGTGGGGGAAATGAACATTCCCAACGAACCGGCACTGCCCATCCCGGCCGTCACCGTCAACACCAGAAAAGGCGTGTTCGTGAGCTACACGACAGACGACAGACCTGCTGTTTGAGCAGAAAAAAAGCGAGTGTCCTCACAGCTTTTCAAATGCTGTAAGAACACTCGCCATGGTGCGGGCAACAGGACTTGAACCTGCACGCCGAGGCAAAGGCTCCTAAAACCTTCGTGTCTGCCATTCCACCATGCCCGCAGATTCCGGGGAGACCCGGAATGTTTTCATCATAGCACAACTTTCCCGAAAAGTCAATTACTGGCCCTGGGATTCCTTCAGCGCGGCTTCCAGAGCGGCGGCCAGCTGATCCGGACATGAGGTGGACTTTGCGCCGCAGCGGATGCCTTTCAGCGTGGGGATCAGGTCCTCCGCCTTCCGGCCGACGCACAGCGCCGCGACGCCCTGGGTGTTGCCGCTGCATCCGCCGGTGAAGGTCACGGATTTGACCACGCCGTCCTCAATGGAAAGGTCGATTTTCCGGGAACATACGCCCCGGGGCTGATAGGTAAAATTCATAGGAAACATCCTTTCACTCGGGTTTGTCTTTATTCTACACCTTTTCCGTAGAAAATGCAACCAGGAAACCGAAAAAAGGCGGCGAACCGCTGCGCCCGCCGCCCTTGGATTACTTCATGATCATGGAGAAGGCGGCCTCAAAGGTGTCGCCGGCGGGGAGGATCCGGATGCCTTCCTTTTCCTCCATGGCGCCGGAGTCGCCCTTGGTGGAGTCCACGCCGAACCAGGGCTCGATGCAGACGTAGGGGCCGTCGTTGCGGCAGGACCAGATGCCCAGGTCGGGGAAGCCGGTGAAGTCCACCCGGACGCTGCGGCTCTCCTCTCCGGCGGAAAGCTCCACCCAGCTGGAGGCCAGGTCCCGGAGAATGACGGCGTCGTCGTAGAACATGCCGTGGGTCAGCTCCTTTTCCGCCTGATCGTCCAGGAATACCCGGGATTCTCCGCAGAGAAGGCCGTCCCGCTTGATCCGGCGGAGGAGGGTCTCGGGCTTCTCGAACTCCAGCCGGTAGTCGGTGAACTTCTTGTCCGGGACCAGGGGGCAGTTGAAGCCGGGGTGGCCGCCGACGGAGAAGGGCATCTCGCCGTCGCCGGTGTTGACCACCCGGAAGCCCTCCCGGAGGGTGCTGCCGGAAAGGGTGTAAATGACCTCAAAAACGAAGGAGAAGGGGTACTGGGCCCGGGTCTCGTCATTGCCCGTCAGCCGGAGGGTCAGGGCGTCGTCGGTGTGGGAGACCACGGAGAACTCCGACCGCTTGGCGAAGCCGTGGGAGCGCATTTCGTAGGTCTGGCCCTTCCAGGTGTAACGGTCCTCGGGCAGTCCGCCGATAATGGGGAACAGGATGGGGGAGCGGCCGGTCCAGTAGGCCGGGTCGCCCTGCCAGAGGTACTCGCAGCCGTCCATGGAGATGCTTTTGAGCTCCGCGCCAAAGGTGTCCACCTGGACCTGGAGGCGTTCGTTTTTGAGGGTGAGGATCATGGGGTATCCGCCTTTCTTTGTGAAAAATCAGACAAAAAAACACTGGGTCTATTTTAGCATAAAATCAGGGAAAAGTCCACATTTTTTTGAAAAGCGCCTATTTCCCCGGAACCGTCGCCGCGTCGTCATCGGTGGGATGCTTTTTGTAGAGCAGCTTCAGCACGATGGGGGTGGAGATGGAGGAAACGATGATCAGCAGAATCACCGAGGTAAAGAGCAGCGGATCCATCATCCCCACGGCCAGGCCCTTCTGGGAGACGATGAGGGCCACCTCGCCCCGGGTCATCATGCCCACGCCGATCTTCAGGGAATCCTGATTGCTGAACCGGCAGATCCGGGCCATAAGGCCGCAGCCGATGATCTTCGTCACCAGGCCCACCAGGATGAAGGCGGCGGAGAAGGCCACCAGCCCCCAGGTCAGCCCCTTGATCTCGGTTTTCAGGCCGATGCTGGCGAAGAAAATGGGCCCGAACAGCATGTAGGAGCTGACGTCCATCTTCTCGGCGATGTAATCGGAGGACTTGATGCTGCACAGGATGATGCCCGCGGCGTAAGCGCCGGTGATGTCCGCGATGCCGAAGAACTCCTCGGCGGCGTAGGCCATGAACAGGCACAGGGCCAGGCCCATAATGGGCACCCGGCGGGTGTGGGGGTACTTTTTCTCAAAGACCTTGAACAGGAAGTAGCACAGGAATCCCACGGCGATGGAAAAGGCGAAGAACAGCACCGTGTTGATCACCACCCGGGAGGGGTGGGCGGTGGGGTCCCGGAAGCCGATGACGAAGGTCAGGACGATGATGCCGATGACGTCGTCGATAATGGCCGCCCCCATGATGGTGGTGCCCACCTTGCCCTTGAGCTTGCCCAGCTCCCGCAGAGCGGAAACGGTGATGCTCACCGAGGTGGCGGTCAGAATGACGCCGATGAACACCGCCCGGAAAAATTCGTCAGTGCCCACGGCGGAGAAGCCGTAGAAGCAGGAGTACAAGAGATACCCGCCTGCCAAAGGAACGAAAACGCCGCAGCAGGCAATGAGAAAGGCCACCGGACCGGTTTTCAGCAGGTCCTTGAGGTTGGTCTCCAGCCCGGCCATGAACATCAGGAGGATGACGCCAATCTCCGCCATCTGGACCAGAAAATCGTTCTGATTGACGATGCCCAGAACGTTGGGCCCGATGATGAGACCGGCTACGATCTCGCCGACGACCTGGGGCGCGTGGACCTTCCGGGCCAGAATCCCGAACAGCTTGGCGGCCACGACGATGATCGCCATGTCCAAAAACAGATGATACGACACCATGGTTCTTCATTCCTTCATTTCTTGTTCAAATTCCTTCCTATTATACGATATCGCCAAGGAATTTGCAACGTGAAAAATCCCCAGAATGGCCGGCGCTTCCTCCCGCGCTTTCGGTCAGTTGAACAAATCCTCCAGATGGTCCAGGGTGCCTTCCCGGGTGTAGGCGTCGGCGAAGCGGAAGGGCCGCCGCTCCCGGTCGTAGAGGGGGGCGGCGTTGGCCGCGTCCATCCGCTTGAAGGAGAGGGAGACCTCCAGGGGCTCGGAAATGGTGTAGCGCTCCATCTCCTCCAGCCGCTGGCAGGCCCGCTTGACGGCTTCGTAGATCTGGCGGCAGGCTTCCTGGGGATGCAGGCTGATGGCGGAGTTCCAGGACAGGGCCTCCTTGGTGGCCACGGTCTCGATCCAGGGGAAGGCTTCCTTGGCCTGGGCAACGCCCACGTTGTCCGAGGCGGCGAAGATCACGGGGACCCCGGCCTTTCCGGCAAAGGCGGCGTCGATCTCCATCTCCCCCATGGACTGGCCGTTGATCCCGAACCGGTGGTAGGCGACGGAGGAATAGGTGTGGGACAGCACGGCGGGGCAGCTGCCCTCCCTGGCGTGGTAGCCGATGAACAGCACGCCGCCGAAGCTGCCGTCAATGGCGGGGAACCGGCCGTGGTGGCCGCTGCCCAGGACGATCCGGCACCGGGGGTCCAGCAGGTCGTAGTCCAGGTTCGTGCCGCCGCCGTGGTTGTCCCAGACCCAGACCTCCTCCGCGCCCATGTCGAACAGGGCCTGGGCCGCGGCGTCGGCCTCCCGGGTGGCCTGCCTGGCGGCGAAGCGGTAGTTGTCGCCGGTGCCGATGCTCTGCCCCGGAATCCCCACGGCGCAGGCGACGCCCTCGCAGTCCACGCCGATGTAAAAACGTTTCTTTTCCACAAAAATCTTCCTTTCCGTATGTCGTCGGAGACGCTGCCCTCATTGTACCATCCCGGGAGGCGGTTTGCAATAAAAATCCGGGGAAAAATGAAAAAATTCCCAAAACCCCTGAAAGAAAAGTCAACTTTTTTGGATTTTTCTATGCTACAATGAAGCTATCCCACCAGAAAGGATGAGTCTGTTGAAAACCATGAATTTTGCCATTATCGGCTGCGGCGTCATTGCCCACACCCACGCCGCCGCTATGAAGGAAACGGAGGAGTGCCGCCTCTACGCCGTCTGCGACATCCTCCCGGAAAAAGCCGATGCCTTTGCGGCGGAGCAGGGGGTGCAGAAGGTCTACTACGATTACCATGCGCTCCTGGCCGACCCTGAGGTGGAGGCGGTCTGCGTCTGCGTCCCCAGCGGCCTTCACGGGGAGGTCTGCATCGCGGCCTCCAACGCGGGGAAGGCCATCGTCTGCGAAAAGCCCATGGAGATCACTCCGGAAAAGATCGACGAGGTCATCCGGGTGGTGGAGCAGAACCGCACCAAGATGCAGTGCATCTTCCAGCGCCGGCTGATGCCCGCCGCCATCGCCGTGCGGAAGGCGGTCCAGGAGGGAAAATTCGGCAAGATTGTCCTGGCCGATGCCTACCTGAAGTATTACCGGGACCAGGCCTACTACAACTCCGCGGGCTGGCGGGGGACCTGGGAGCTGGACGGCGGCGGCGCTCTGATGAACCAGGGCGTCCATGGCGTGGACCTCATCGTCTGGATGCTGGGAGACCAGGTCAAGTCCCTCTACGGCCGGGCGGAGACTCTGGCCCGGAACATCGTGGTGGAGGACACCTCCGCCGCCATCCTCAAGATGCAGAAGGGCGCTATCTGCGTTATCGAAGGAACCACCAGCGTTTACCCCGGCGAGTCCACGACCTTTGCCATTCATGGGGAAAAGGGTTCGGTGATCTTTAACGATCACGGCATCCAGCGTTGGAGCTTCATCGATGAAGCCGACGCTCCCCAGCGCCCCGACGATCTGGGCGAGGCGGTAGGCGGGGCCCAGTCCGCTAAGCTGGTGGGCTGTTTGGGCCACGCCATGCTGCTGCGGGACCTGGCCTACTCCGTCTGGGAGGACCGCACCCCCATGATCCCGCCCAGAGAGGCCCGGACGGCGGTGAAGGTTATCTGCTCCATTTACGAATCCACCCGGACCGGCAAGGAAATCTATTTTTAAAGGTAGGAGGGCCCTATGAAGCGATCGTTTCTTACCGACGAGGCGACCCAGGACTTTTCCGCCGCCCTGGACTTTGCGGAGCGCTTCGGCTTTGACGGCGTGGAGCTCCGCTCCGTGGAAAACGTCCCCATCGACCGCATCCCCCTGGATACCGCCCGGGCGTACAAAAAGGCCCTGGACGCCCGGGGACTGGCGGTCAGCGACCTGGCCAGCTCCTTTTTCAAGTGCTCCCTGGACGACCGGGAGGCCGTGGCGGAGAACCTCCGGAAGCTCCGGCGGCTCTGTGATCTGGCGGAACTTTTCGGGTGCCCCTATATCCGGGGCTTCGCCTTTTTCAAGGGCCCCGGGGAGCGTCTGGAGGACCGCATGGGGGAGATCGCGGAGCAGTTCCGGGAGCCCTTACGGCTTTTGGAGAGCCGGGGGCTCACGCTGCTTCTGGAAAGCGACCCGTCGGTGTACACCACCAATCATCAGCTCCTGGCCCGGCTCCTGGATGCGTTGGATTCCCCGGCGGCGGGGGCCATCTTCGACCCCGGCAACGACATTTTCGACGAGCGGGGAGAGGTCCCGTACCCCGACGGCTACGGCTATATCCGGAAATACATCCGCCACGTCCACATCAAGGACGCCGTGAAAAACGCCGCCGGGGAGCCGGAATGTGTCAAGGTGGGCTCCGGCCTGGTCCGGTATCCGGAGCTGCTGGCGGCGCTGAAGGCCGACGGCTACCAGGGGTACTGCTCCCTGGAGACCCACTACCGGCTGGGGGCCCGCATTTCCGAGGAGCTCATGCGCCTGCCCCAGGGCAGCGGCTTTTCCGACGGGGGCATGGCCGCCACCGGGGAAAGCGCGCTGGCTCTGGAGCAGCTTTTGAAGGAGGTGGGCTGAGATGAAGACCCGTATCCAAAACGTCCGGCTGGTGCAGGACGGGCAGATCCGCCCGGTCACGGTGCTCATTGACGGGGAGAAGATCGCCGCCGTCCTCCCCGCCGGGGCCGCTCCGGAGGCCGATGCGGTCATGGACGGCGGCGGGCGGTATCTCTCCCACGGGTTCCTGGATATCCACACCCACGGCGGCGGGGGCCACGATTTCATGGACGCCACCGAGGAAGCTTATCTGGGCGCGGCAAAGCTCCACGCCGCCCACGGGACCACCGGTCTGGCCGTGACCACCCTGGCGGCCTCCAAAGAGGAGATTCTGGACTCCTTTGCCGTGTACGAAGGGGCCAAGTCCAAAAGTCAGGGAGCCCGGCTCCTGGGGGTCCACCTGGAAGGGCCCTATCTCAGCCCGGCCCAGAGCGGGGCCCAGGACCCCCGGTACATCCGCGCCCCCAAACGGGAGGAATACGAGGAGATCGTGGCCGCCTGCCCGGACATCCTCCGGTGGACCATCGCCCCGGAGATTCCCGGCGCTCTGGAGCTGGCGGATTTCCTCCGGGAACGAGGAATCCTCCCCTCCATGGGCCACACCGACGCCACCTACGACCAGGTGAAGGAGGCGCTGGCCCACGGGTTCACCCACGTGACCCACCTGTACTCCGCCACCTCCACCATCGTCCGGATCAAGGGCTACCGGTATCCCGGCGTCCTGGAAAGCGCCTACCTCCTGGACGATCTCACCGTGGAGATCATCGCCGACGGCTGCCACCTTCCGGCTCCGCTGCTGCAAATGGTCTACCGGTTCATCGGTCCCAGGCGGACGGCGCTGATCACCGACTCCATGCGGGGCGCCGGGATGCCGGAGGGGGAGAGTATCCTGGGCAGCCGGAAAAACGGCCAGCGGGTCCTCATCGAGGGCGGCGTGGCCCTGCTCCCGGACCGCAGCGCCTTTGCAGGCAGCGTGGCCACCACGGACCGGCTGGTCCGGAACATGGTGGAGCTGGCCGGGGCCTCCCTCCCCGATGCCGTGGAAATGGCCACGGAGACTCCCGCCCGCATCCTCGGGAAAAGCGATACCCTGGGCCGTGTGGCTCCCGGCCGGAACGCGGACCTGGTCCTCTTTGACGATACCGTCACCGTGGCCATGACCATGGTGGGCGGCCGGATCGTCTATCAAAAGCTCTGAACACCAAGACGGCGAAGGAAACCCCTCCGCCGTCTTTTGGTATTTTTCAGCCGCTGTTCAAATAACCGTCACATAGGGGCTTTATAATGAGGACAAAAACCGGAAAGGGGGTGTCCTCATGAAAAAGCTGTGGAACGAACACGCCGTCTGGCTGGCGGGACTGCTGGCCGTGGCCTTTTTCGTGCTGCTGCTGGGGGCCGGGGCGGATTCCGTCCAGAGCGCGCCGTCCCTGTCCCAGCCGGTGTCCGCTTCGGAGGACAACCCCTTCCAGGACGGCCCCTCCATGCGGGTCTACTGGGAAGCGCTGGACATCATCGGCGACACGCCCCTGGACCGCCTCACCGACCGGCAGCAGGAGGAGCTGGCCGCCCTGGGCGTCTCCCAGGAGGAGCTGCCGGAGTTTCTGGAAAACCTCCGGACCTTCCTGGACGAGGAGGACGTGGACCCCTCATCCGGGCAGACCCCATCGCCCCGGCGGAACCTGCTGTTCCTGGGGGGCTGTGTGCTGCTGATCCTCATTCTGCTGGGTGCCGCGGCGGGGCTGCTGGTCTGGTTTGGCAAGCGGTTCCGCGCCGGAAAGGGCCGCTGACACCCGGCCGGTCCCGGGCTTTTCGGTAAAGCCGCAGAGCTCAGTCATGTTCTGCCAGTACCGCTGGGGGCAGTGGGTCCTCCGGCACACAGGATTGTACCGGCCCTCGATGGCGATGGTCTTGTAAAACTGCCGCCAAAGGGCCTGATACTGGGCCTCCGTCTCGTCGATGGCCGGGAGCTCCATGCTGTCGGCAGGGATGATTCCGCACTTTCCCCGGAGATGGACCAGAGCCATCCCGTGGGTGTTGTCATAGATCAGGAACGCCTCCCCCGGAAAGCGCTGGGCGAAATGCCCCGCGATCCGGGGGAGCACTTGGTTTTTCGGGGAGATTACCGCCGTCAGCACCCCGTTCCGCTCCGAAAACCGGAGAAATTCCAGGGAGAGGTGGGCCTCGTTCCGAAGAAACTGCACCGCCTTCTGCATCCGGGAGACCGTCTCGTCCCAGAGCATCCGGGTAATCTGGGGCCCGGCCCGGTAGCCCTTCCGGAGGAAGTCCAGGATCAGCCGCTCCTTGCGGGCCTCGCAGGAGAGGAAGCCGTCCTCCACCCACTCCAGGGCCTCCCGGGAAATTTTCCGGGGGATGGAGTCCCGGACCCGCCGGGCCTTGGCGGGGTCCGTCTCAATGAACCGGGGCGGGCAGAGGGTGGCCTGGGCTGCGTCCTCGGGGAAGATGTCCGCCGGGAGCTCCTTGTCCGCAATGGCCGTAAAGACGCAGCAGAGCATCCCGTCGAAGCTGCCGTCGTAAACGTAGGCGTTTAAAGTTGACCGGTAAGGCATTTGGCCGCGTCCTCCTTTGTCAGCAGACGGGGGTCGGAAAACAGCCGGAGCTGCTCTCCCTGGACCCCGTCCAGCAGCCGGGCGGCCTTGTCCGACAGCACCGCCCGGATCATGTTGTCGGACCGGAGCCGCGCACCGTCAGGCCGCTTTCCGTTGCAGAGAATGAAATACTGGGCCCGCTTCAGCACCACCCCGATTTTTTTCAGGGCCGCCTCGTCCAAAGAGCCGGTCCGCCGGGCGGAGATGATGCGCTTGGCCGACCGCACCCCGATCCCCGGCACCCGGAGCAGAGCTTCGTAGGGGGCGCGGTTCACCTCCACGGGGAAAAACTCCGGGTGGTTCACCGCCCAGTTGCACTTGGGGTCCAGGAAGGGGTTGAAGTTGGGGTGGACGTCGTCCAGAAGCTCCCGGGCCTCAAAGCCGTAGAACCGCAGGAGCCAGTCCGCCTGGTACAGCCGGTGCTCCCGGAGCAAGGGCGGCTTGGTGTCCAGAGAGGGGAGGAGGGAGCTTTCCACCACCGGCATGTAGGCGGAAAAAAACACCCGTTTCAGGGAATACTTCCGGTACAGGGCCTCGGTGAGGTGGAGAATCTGGAAGTCGCTTTCCGGGGAGGCTCCCACGATCATCTGGGTGCTCTGTCCCGCCGGGGCGAACCTGGGGGCGTGGCGGTACTTGACTAAGTCCGCGGCGTTTTCCCGGATGCCGCTCTGAATCTGCCCCATGGGGGCCAGAATGGCGGATTTGCTCTTGTTGGGGGCCAGGGTGGTGAGGCTCGCTTCGCTGGGGAGCTCGATGTTGACGCTCATCCGGTCGGCCAGGAGCCCCAGCCGCTGGATCAGGGCCGGGTCGGCTCCGGGGATGGCCTTGACGTGGATGTAGCCGTAAAACCGGTACTCCTCCCGGAGGATCCGCAGGACCTCCGTCATCCGCTCGCAGGTGTAGTCGGGATTTTTCAGGATGCCGGAGCTTAAAAACAGCCCTTCGATGTAGTTCCGGCGGTAAAACTGAATGGTCAGGTCCGCCAGCTCCCGGGGTTCGAAGGTGGCCCGGGGGGTATCGTTGGTGATGCGGTTGACGCAGTATTGACAGTTGTAAACGCAGGCGTTGGACAGCAGCACCTTCAGAAGGGAGATGCACCGCCCGTCCGCCGCAAAGCTGTGGCAGATCCCGCAGGCCGAGGAGCTGCCGATGCCGCCCTTTTCCGGGACCCGGTCCACGCCGCTGGAGGTGCAGGCGGCGTCGTACTTGGCCGCGTCGGAGAGAATGGTCAGTTTTTCCATGAGTTCCATGTTTCATCGTCCTTTTCCAGAACATCTATTCTTATTATACCACCGAACGCTTGTTTTTGTAAAGAGGAAACGAAAATTTTTTCGATGAAAATTTTACCGGAATTCCGGACGTTTTGGTGTTTACAAATCTCCCCCGGCGGAGTATAATAAGGTTGTCGAAGCGGCGCTTCGGCAGAAAGGACGTGAGAGTACATGGACCTAAGTCCGTACCCCCCTAGTATCAACGATCGAAGAATGGGCGGCTGCTGATTTCCGTTTTTTGTGTTCCGGAAAAGGCTCCGGAATAGAAAAAACGGAAACCAGCGTACCACAGCGGCCCGGTCAGAGGACGATTTGCGGAAAGCGCCCCGGAAGGGACGTCTGTTTCCCATGCGCGCCTTTGATCGGGCCGTTCTGGTCCGGTGTGTCTTCAGCCGCCCGGAATGGAGGCTGAATCAAATGAATCGTGCAATGGAACTCATCCAGGACAAGAAATTCGGCGAGGCCCGGGCCGTGGTGGAGGAAATGCAGCCCGCAGACATCGCCGCCGTGTTCGAGGAGCTGGACTCGGAGCAGACCATCATGCTTTTCCGCCTGCTGCCCAAGGAGACGGCAGCGGAAGCCTTCGCCTACATGACCCCGGAGGTCCAGGAACGGGTCCTCACCGCCCTGACCGACGTGGAGGTCCAGACCGTTCTGGACAGCCAGTTCATGGACGACACCGTGGACATGCTGGAGGAAATGCCCGCCAACGTGGTAAAGCGGGTCCTGCGGCTCACCGACTCCGAGACCCGGGGGATGCTGAACCGCCTCCTGAACTACGAGGACGGCAGCGCCGGCAGCATCATGACCACCGAATATGTGGACCTGAAGCAGGACATGACCGTCCGGGATGCTATCGACCGCATCCGGAAAACCGCCGTGGACAAAGAGACCATCAACACCTGCTACGTCACCAATTCCAGCCGGGTGCTGGAAGGCGTGGTCTCCCTGCGGGAGTTGCTTCTGGCCAAAGACGACGCCCGGGTAGGGGACATCATGGAGGACAACCCCATTTCCGTCTCCACCGACGACCGGGACGAGGACGTGGCCCAGCTGTTCAGCAAGTACGATATGCTGGCCCTCCCGGTGGTGGACCGGGAAAAACGCCTGGTGGGCATCATCACCATCGACGACGCCGTAGACGTCATCCAGGAGGCCAACACCGAGGACTTCGAAAAGATGGCCGCCATCGCCCCCAGCGAAAACACCTACCTGAAAACCTCCGCCTTCACCCACGCCCGGAAGCGGGTGGTCTGGCTGCTGATCCTCATGGTGTCCAGCGCCATTACCGGCAGCATCATCAACCATTACGAGGAAGCCTTCGCCGCCATTCCGCTGCTGGTCTCCTTCATCCCCATGCTTATGGATACCGGCGGAAACTGCGGCTCCCAGAGCGCCACCCTGATCATCCGCGGCCTGGCCCTGGGGGAAATCCGCATCCGGGATTTCTTCCGGGTGCTGTTCAAGGAGTTCCAGGTCTCTCTGCTGGTGGGAGTCATTCTTGCGCCGGTCAACGTGTTGTGGATCTGGTTCCTGTACCGGAACATCCTCATTGCCCTGACCGTAGGCGTCAGTATGCTGGTCACCATCTGCGTGGCCAAGATGATGGGCTGCATCCTGCCCATCTTCGCCAAGAAATGCGGCATGGACCCGGCCATTATGGCGTCGCCCCTGATCACCACCATCGTGGACGCCTGCTCCATCTTCGTCTACTTCAACATGGCGCTGCTGATTCTGAAGGTGTAAGGTGTATTTCCCCGGCGCACACCCCTTGCAAAGCTCCGGCGGATGTGGTATGATGAAAAAGCAGTATCATATAAGGGAGTTCTGGCATGCCTATCAAGATTCCGGCGTCTCTGCCGGCCAATTCCACTCTCCAGCGGGAGAACATTTTCGTCATGGACGAGGAGCGGGCCATCCATCAGGATATCCGCCCCCTGAAGATCGCCATCCTCAACCTGATGCCCAAAAAGATCGAAACGGAGACCCAGCTGCTGCGGCTCCTGTCCAACACGCCGCTGCAGATTGATCTGGAGCTTTTGCAGATGGCCAGCCACGTCTCCCGGAACACCTCCGACGACCATCTTTTCAAGTACTATAAGACTCTGGACGACGTCCGGGACCAGCGCTTCGACGGCCTGATCATCACCGGCGCGCCGGTGGAGCAGCTGCCCTTCGTGCAGGTGGACTACTGGCCGGAGCTCTGTGAGGTCTTTGAGTGGTCCAAAACCAACGTCTACTCCACCTTCCACATCTGCTGGGGCGCCCAGGCGGGGCTTTACTACCACTACGGCATCCCCAAGTACGATCTTCCGGAGAAGATGTTCGGCGTCTTCCCCCATACGGTGCTCCAACCCTTCCATCAGCTGCTGCGGGGCTTCGACGAGGTCTTTTACGTTCCCCACTCCCGCCACACCGAGGTCCGGGAGGAGGACGTCCTCTGGTGCCCGGAGCTGGAGCTCCTCACCCGTTCGGAGACCGCCGGGGTCCACATCGTGGCGGATAAGACCGGCCGCCGGTTCTTCGTCACCGGCCACTCGGAGTACGACCGGGACACCCTGGCCCGGGAATACCTCCGGGACCTGGACAAGGGCCTGCCCATCCAGCCTCCGTGCAGCTATTTCGAGGACGATGACCCCAGAAAGCCCCCGCGGTTCGTTTGGCGGAGCCACGCCAACCTGCTGTTCGTCAACTGGCTCAACTACTTTGTTTACCAGCAGACCCCCTTTAATCTGGAGGAGATGGACCATTCCCGGCACTGACCTCTTGATTCTTCTGGAAAAATGGGGTATAATAACGTTGAAGGCCCCAAAAAGCCTGTACCGAGTCCAACAGAAAGGATGTTTCTAATGACCGTAACGAAAGAATCCATAATCGGCGACGTTCTGGACGCCGCCCCCACCACCGCTCAGTTCTTCCTTGGAATGGGGATGCACTGCCTGGGCTGCCCCTCCGCCCGGGGCGAGTCCATTGAGGACGCCTGCGCGGTCCACGGCGTGAACGCCGACGATCTGGTCAACGAGATCAACGCGTTCCTGGCCGGAAAGTAAGCAGCAGAAAGCGGGGATGCCCTTGGGCGTCCCCGTTTTGCATTTTTTGGAGGTTTTTATGACAGCATTGGACGGGCGGCTCCAGGCCGCCGCAGATTTCGTAACGCCGGGGGCTTTTGTGGTGGACGTGGGCGCGGACCACGGCTACCTGCCGGTGTATCTGGTGGAGCAGGGGAGAGCCCTGGGAGCCCTGGCCACCGACGTGAACCCCCAGCCTCTGGCCTCCGCCCGGGAAAACATCGCCGCGGCGGGCCTGGAGGGCAAAATCCGCACCCAGCTGGCCGACGGCCTGAAAGGGGTGGACCTGAACGGCGTCACCGACATCATCGTCGCCGGGATGGGCGGGATGCTCATCGCGGAGATATTGGAAAAGCGCCTGGGGGAGCTGGACGGCCTGAACCTGATCCTCCAGCCCATGACCCAGGCCCCCTACCTGCGGCGCTGGCTCTGGGCCAAGGGCTTTGACATTCTGGAGGAGACTCCGGCGGAAGCGGCGGGGAAGATGTATACCGTCCTCCGGGCCCGGTTCACCGGAAATCTCCGGGAGTGCGGGGAACTTTTCGCCCACGTGGGGAAAATCCCCGACGCCCTGAAGGTCCCGGAAAAGCGGGAGGCGGCCCAAAAGTACCTCCGCCTCCTGGCGGGGAAGCTGGACGTCATCGCCATGGGCGTGGCCCAGTCCGGCCGGGACCAGGAGGGCGCGGAACGCTACCGCCGGCTGGCCGACGCCGTCCGGAACCTGGAGGAGGGAAGCAAATGAGCACCGTCGGAGCCATCTATCAGGCCCTGGATCAATGGGCCCCCTTCGCCTCTGCGGAGGATTTCGACAACAGCGGCCTTCTCATCGGCGGCATGGAGCAGCCGGTGTCCTTCTGCCTCCTGGCCCTGGACCTGACCCAGGCCGTCTGCCAGGAAGCGGCGGAGCGGAGCGCGCAGCTGGTGGTGACCCACCACCCGATGATCTTCCACCCCCTGCGGCGGCTGGAGCCGGAAAGTGTGGTCTACAATGCCGTTCAGGCGGGACTGGCGGTGATTTCCACCCACACCTGCATGGATAAGGCCCCCGGCGGGGTCAGCGCCGTCCTGGCGGAAAAACTTGGTCTGATGAACGTGGAGGACCTTCCCGGCGGCGACGGCTTCGTCAAGATCGGGGAGCCCCAGGGCCTTCTCAGCGGCCTGGACCTGGCCCGGATGGTCAAGGAGCGCCTGGGCCCCCGGTCCCTGCGGGTTTACGACGCCGGGTTCCTGGCCCGGAAGGTGGCGGTGTGCTCCGGGTCCGGGGGCAGCTATTTTGAGGAGGTCCGGGCCGCCGGAGCCGACGCCTTCGTCACCGGCGACGTGAAGCACGATGTTGCCGTGTCGGCGGCCAACGCCGGCCTGACCCTCATCGACGCCGGCCACTACGAGACGGAGGAGATCATCCTGGACCCCATGGCCAGATACCTGGCCGCCCGGTTCCCAGAGGTCAAGTTCGAGCGCGCCAAAACCGACGAGCCCCTGTTCCGGCTGCTCTGAGATTTACGCAGTTCTTACCACCCGGGCCGCCACCACGGTGATGTCGTCCTCGGGATGCTGCTGGCGGCGCTGGGCCAGGGCGGCCAGCTTTTCCGCGATCTCCTTGGGCGGCAGGTCCTTGACGGTGAGGAGCTCGTCCTGGAACCACTGGTCGGAAATGGGCAGCGCCCCGTCCGTGACCATGACCACCAGGTCCCCCTCCCGGAGGGCCACGCTGTGGCGGTCGTAGGAGATGCCCTGTAAAATCCCGGCGGGAAGGCTGGTCCCCGTCACCACGGCCGCCCGGCCGTCCCGGCAGAGGAAGGAGCTGGCCCCTCCGGCCTTGAGAAACTCCGCCGCGCCGGTGTACAGGTCGATGCAGCCGATGTCCAGGGTGGCCAACGACTCGTCCCCGGCCTTGACCAGCAGCGCGGAATTGATGAATTTCAGCGCCGCGTCAAAGCCGAACCCCGCCTTGATGAGCTTTAAGACGAAATTGCAGGTCATGATGGAGTCCACCGCCGCCCGGCCCCCGCTGCCCATGCCGTCGCTCAGAATGATGTGGGCGAAGCCCCGGGGGTCGGCGAAATATTCGTAGCAGTCGCCGGAAACACGGTTGTTTCCGGCGTTTTTCTGCGCCGCCCCCAGCTGGAGGGTGAACTGGGCCTCCTCAAAGAAGCAGATTTTGGTCAGGTCCCCGGCGGAGACCACGCAAGGCTGGTCCAAGGGCCGGTCCAGGAGCCGGGAAAGCTGGCTGGTCAGGAGCTTTTTGTCCAGCCGGAAGGGCTTTTCCCGGTAAATCTCAATGCGGAGCCGGTCGTACCGGTCGAAGATGCAGTAGATTTCGTCGGCGTCCTCGCCCAGCTCCGCCAGCAGGTCCCGGACCCTCTCGGCCCGGCCCGGGTCCAGCGTTTCCCCCTCGGCGATCTCCTCCCCGGCGTCCCGGAGCATTTCGGCCACGCCCTCCAGCTGCTCCAGGGCCACCTGCTTGGCCCCCAAGACCTTCCGCCCGGCGTTTTCGTGGGAGAGAAACTCATGGTAGCACCCGTTGATCTCCCGGACCAGATCGCTGGTTTTGGGGCATTTGGTCTGGAAAAAGGGCGGCAGGTCGTCCTTGACGATCCGGCTGTTGGATTTCAGCACCGGCGTCAGCTTCTGGAAGGCTTCCATGGCCTGGCTGTATGCGGTCTCCCAGCAGAACATTTTCAGCCCGCACCGGCGGCAGACCCGGTCGGAAGCCTGCTCATACACCCCGGAGATGTCCGTGGCCCCCACCCGGTTCAGCCGCTTGGAGACGGCGTCCACCGATTCCCGGATGTCCTCGATGGTCCGGGAGGCGAACCGCAGCCGGGCGGCGATGCGCCCGTTGTCCGTGGGGGAGGGGCTGCCCGCCGCCGCTTCCCGGACGGCGAAGCGCTCCAGCAGCCTGTCCGGCAGGAAGAAGAACACCGCCGACGCCGCCAGAACGTCAAAGGCCCCGGTAAGGACCTCCGGCGCGCCGCCTGTGACCAGCACCCCGACGGTGTTCATCAGAATGAACATCGCCGCCTGGACCGTCCGCCCGAACCGGGCGAAAACCGCGGACAGCATGGCGGACAGGGCCAGAATCCCGCCGCTGACGGCGTACTCCGGGGAGTAAAGGGTCAGCGCCGCCGCCAGAGCCAGCCCCATGGACGCCGTGGCCGAAGGGCTCCGCCGGCTGGCCGCGCAGAGCAGGAACAGCGCCCCCAGAATCCGTCCCAGATTAAAGACCCAGAATCCCAGCCCGCAGACCCCGATGAGAACGGACAAGGCCAGAATCCCAAGACTGACGGACTGCATGGCGTCCGGGACCGGCTTGGGCGTTTCCCGGGAGGTCAGGGCCTTCAGCCCTTTGAATCCGTGGATGCAGAAGTAGGTCATGGCCCCGCCCAGAAGGCTTTCCGCCAGGCTGATGCAGTACCCCGCCGGAGACGCCCCGGTGAGGACGTTGGAAACCGTCAGCGCCGCCGCCAGGGAGACCGCCGTGAACCCGCAGAGCACCGCCGGATTGCTCCGGAGCCTGGGCCGCCCGGCCACCGCCGCCTTGAACCCCAGGATACACAGCAGCGCGGCCAGATAGGGGAGGTTCTTCTCAAAATTCCCCAGCAGCGCGTAGCCGAGGATGCCTCCCACGGCGGCCGCCGCCGAGGTCCCGGCAGGCAGGGCCATGGTCAGCGCCGCTCCTAAGGGCGAAAGGCTCCCCAAAAGCCGGACGTTGGAGACGAAAAAGGCGCAGACTCCCGCGCCGCCGTACCGGATCCACCGGGTCAGGTCCCCTCTGCGGGCCTTGACTCCGGCGGAAAGCTGCATCCTGAACATGCTGTGATCATCCTTTCCCTTTGGCTTGTCCATCCTTATTATAGAAGGGACCGCCGGAAAAAGTTGTCGCAACCAGCTGGGAGGGCGGCGGGAATCCCGTCGCTTTTGGAGACTTTGCCGGGAAACGGGACTTTTTCCGGGCAAATTTCCGCCGTTCTCTTGACGGAAGCGCCCTTTTAGGGTATTCTAAAGCTAAAGGATTGCAACGATTCTTTCACAAAAAGGAGGAACTCTATGCTCAACGAAAAACAGATCCAGCGGATGCTGTCCAAGCTGAAGCGTTTCGAAGAAACCTTAGAGCCCATGATTTTCAATAAGGTGGCGGACCTTCCGGTCTCCTTCTACCAGACGTCGGAGTCCCTTTACGGGATTCCGGACGAGAGCCTTTTCCACCCCATGACCGTCGGGACCCAGTGGGGCGGCGAGGCCGTCTACGGCTGGTTCAGGACCGGCTTCCAGGTCCCCCGGGAGCTGGCTGGGACCCCGCTGTTCCTGCGGCCCAAAATCGGTAACGGCGAGACCATGCTCTGGGTGGACGGCCGCCCCTTCGGCATCTTTACCGCCGAAAACGGCAACCACTACTGCGACCTCATCGCCAAAAACCCAAAAGCCGGCCAGGAGATCGACATCGCCCTGGAATGTTACACCTGGCACTACGTCAAGGGCTGCTACCCCTTTGAGGAGACCGGGAAAACCAACTTCACCTTCGCCTTCGAAGCCATGGAGGTCTGCGTCAAAAACGACCGGGTGGCCAACTTCCTCTTTAACCTCCGGACCCTGAACCAGCTGGCCGAGGTCCTGGACGACACCAGCTATCGCAAGGCGGAGATCATCAACACCCTCACCGCCCTCCACGAGGTCCTTTACTACGACCCCTCCTGCATCAGCAAAGAGGAGTTTGAAAACGCCCTTCTCCAGGGCCAGCGGATCATGGCCCCGGCTCTGGCCAAGCGGGCCCCTCTCAGCGCCCCAAAGGCGGGAGTCATCGGCCACTCCCATATGGATACGGCCTGGCTGTGGCCCACCGGCGTCACCATCAAAAAGTGCGCCCGGACCTACGCCAACCAGATGAGCCTCATGGAGCAGTACCCGGAATACAAGTTCGTCCAGAGCTCCGCCTACCACAGCGAGTGGATCCGGCGGTACTACCCCGAGCTTTTCGAGCGGATCCGGAAAAAGGTCCAGGAGGGCCGCTATGAGCCCAACGGCGGCGTCTGGGTGGAGTGCGACTGCAACATCACCTCCGGCGAGTCCATGATCCGCCAGTTCCTCTGGGGCCAGCGCTTCACCAAAAAGTACTTCGGCTACCTGTCCGACGCCTTCTGGCTGCCGGACACCTTCGGCTACTCCGCGGCCATTCCCCAGATCATGAAGGGCTGCGGCGTCAAGTACTTTCTGACCACCAAAATGGCCTGGAACGATACCAACCAGTTCCCCTACGACACCTTTTTCTGGCGGGGCCTGGACGGCACCCAGGTCCTGGCTCACCTGAACAAGACCCACCTGGGCCCCGACCCCAGGACCTTCTATGAGCTGATGTACGACTCCAAGAGCCCCGACGCCGTCCGGCAGAAATACGTCTCCGACCGGAAGCTGCTTTCCTACGGCCACGGCGACGGCGGCGGCGGACCCCAGTTTGAGATGATCGAAATGACCCGCCGCACCCGGGACCTGGAGGGCTGCCCCCGGACCGAGCACACCACGGTGAGCCGCTTCATGGCCGACCTGGAGCAGAACCTCCACAACCCCTCCACCTATGAGGGCGAGCTGTACCTGGAGCTCCACCGGGGCACCCTGACCAACCAGCACCCCATCAAGCGGAACAACCGCCTGGCGGAGATCGCCCTCCACGACCTGGAATACCTGACGGTGGCCAACGCCGTGGAGCGGAAGGAGCCCGCCACGGACGCGGAGTTCCGGGACCTCCAGGAGACCCTGCTGGTCAACCAGTTCCACGATATCCTCCCCGGCACCTGCATCCCCCAGGCTCACGACGAGGCCAAGGCCCAGGTCAGCGCCCTGATCCAGGAGGCTGATTCCCAAATTCGGAAGGCCCTGGCTCCTGCGGCGGCAGAGGACCGGGTCACGGTGGCCAACCCCACCTCCTTCACCCGCAGCGACGTCCTCTACCTGGATTACCGGGAGGGGATGCGGATCGCCGGGGGCTACCCCCAGCAGATTACCGAGACCCTGACCGGCGGCAGAAAGCTGGCCGTGGCCGGGGTGGAGCTTCCCCCCTACGGCAGCGTGGTCCTGGAGTGGGAGCCCGGCGACCCCGACGACCGTTCTCCCTTCGGCATCAACGGCCGGGAGCTGGTCACGCCCTTTGCCCGGGTGAAATTCGACGACCGGGGCTTCCTCAAGTCCTTTGTGGACACCGAAGCGGGCCGGGAGCTGGCAGGGGAGGGCTACCCCCTGAATACCCTCCTCATGGCCGAGGACGTTCCCGCCGCCTGGGACAACTGGGACATCGACGCCGACCTGGAAATGAAATTCCGGGACAGCGCCAGGTTCGTCTCCTCCAAGGTGGTGTCCAAGGGCGCTGTGGAGCTGCGCATCCGCAACCGTTACCAGCTTTCGGAAAAATCCTCCCTCACCCAGGACGTGATCTTCTACGCCTGGTCGCCCCTGGTGAAATTCGAGACCATGATGGACTGGCAGGAGGAGCACCGCTTCCTGAAAGCGGCCTTCGACACCTCGGTTTTCAGCGATTTTGTCCGCCAGGAGATCCAGTTCGGCTACCTGAAGCGGCCCACCACCCGGAACACCTCGGTGGAGCAGGCCAAATTCGAGGTGCTGAACCACAAATACACCGACCTTTCCGAGACCCGCTACGGCGTGGCCATCCTGAACGACTGCAAGTACGGCATTTCGGCCAAAGGCGGCCAGCTGCGGCTTTCCCTCCATAAGGGCGGCATGCGGCCGGACTTCCGGGGCGACAAGGGGATGCACTACTGCGAGTATGGCTTCCTGCCCCACGCAGGCGGCTTCTCCGCGGAGAGCGTCATCCAGCCTGCCTATGCCTTTAACTACCATCCCATCGTCATGGACGGCGCACGGCCCATGGATTCCCTGGCCTTCCCCAGCGCGGAGAACGTGATTATCGAGACGGTGAAGCCTTGCGAGGACGGAGAGCGGGCCTTTATCCTCCGCCTCTACGAGGCAGAGGGCAGCTTCACCCACAGCGACGTCACCCTGGGTTTCCAGCCCAAAGCCGTGGAGCTGACCAACATGCTGGAAGAAAAGCAGGCGTCCCTGGACCCCGCCCAGACCTTCCACTTGACCTTCCACCCCTTCGAGATCAAAACCGTAAAAGTGCGGTACTGATTCCAAGAAGATCGGTTCGCGGGCGAAGCCCCCGCGAACCGACACCTAGCACAACGTCAGGCCGCCCGCAATATCGCTTCGCGATAAAGCTCTGGCCTTTTCCTTCGCGGACGTTGTCCGCGATTTCCTTGCGGAAACCGGAAAACGCCTGGCTGTGTGCGTCTATCGGTACAACATCAGGCCGCCGCCCATCATCTCACGTCAAGCCGACACGTATCTCCGAAGTCTTATACAGGAATCGAAGCGGCAAAAAGTGCTGCACGGTTGCCTACTGTCTGAGCACCGATTGTGTCGGCGGGAAGTGTCGCGTGCGTTCATCCATATCCAGCGCCTACCGCCATTAGGGTTTTTAGGGGCGCAGCCCCTAAACGGACTTTTCTGCTTACTCTTTTCCTCCGGGGAAAAGAGTAAGTGCGCTGTGTAGGACAAAACAAATCTGTACAACGTAAGTAGCCGCATAGGCTAGTAGGGCTTGCCGATTACGAATCAGAATCGGCAGCACTACCGGCCTATGCGGCTACTTACGTTTTTTATTCTCGATAGGTGGTTCATAGCACCCCTTCTTTTCCCGCGCGGGAAAAGAAGGGGGAGAAAAGGGCGCTCGGGTGGCTCCCGCCCCCCGAGACCCCCTAAAGTCGCGTCCCAGGCTCCGGAGAGCCTGCCACCTACCTCGCGGTGAACACGGCCGCCGCAATTGGTGCGTGGACAGTAGGCATACGCACGCCACTTTCGAACAGTATCGTCCTCACGAGGGGCTTTGGGGGCAGGCGGCGGCCTGACGTGGGTGCGATTGGGTGCGCTTAGCCGAACGATTCCGGGAAGAAAATGCTTTTAGAGAAGCTTTTTCAGTTCTTCCAGGGTCTCGGCGAAGTCGGCGATGGTGTCCTGGATGGGCTTGGGCGACGCCATGTCCACTCCGGCGATGCGGAGCATGTCGATGGGGTGCTTGCTGCTGCCGCCGGACAGGAACTTCCGGTAATCGTCCACGGCCTTCTGGCCCTCGGTGAGGATCCGGCGGGAAATGGCGATAGCCGCAGAAATACCCGTAGCGTACACGTAAACGTAAAAGTCCCGGTAGAAATGTGGAATCCGCATCCACTCCCAGGAGATGGTCTCATCGGCCACAAATTCCGGTCCGTAGTAGTCCTCGTTGAGCTTTTTATGGATGCCGCAGAGGGTAGAGGGCAGCAGGGGCTCCCCGTTCTCCACCAGATGGTGGGTCTGGTTCTCGAAGTCCGCGAACATGGTCTGGCGGTAGAAGGTGGAGCGGATGTCGTCCAGGTGCTTGGACAGCAGCAGCGCCTTCTGCTCCTTGGACTCGGCATGGTCCAAAAGGTAATGGTAGAGCAGCATCTCATTGGTGGTGGAGGCCACCTCGGCACAGAACAGGCTGTAATCGGCGTAGATGGGCGGCTGAGCGGCGTTGCTGTAATAGGTATGCATGGAGTGGCCCAACTCGTGAATCAGAGTGAACACGTCATCCAAGGTGTCGGTGTAGTTCAAAAGCATATAGGGATGGGAGTCGTAGGAACCGGTGGAGTAGGCGCCGGTCATCTTGCTCTTTCCGGGGCAAACGTCAATCCAACGTTCGGTTACCGCGCGTTTCATCACGGCGGCATAGTCTTCGCCCAGGACGGCAGTGGCCTTCAGCACCAGCTCCCTGCCCTCCTCATAGGGATACGCCCGGTCCACATCGGGGACGATGGGGACGAAGAAGTCGTAGAAGTGGAAATCCTCCACGCCCAGGACCTTTTTCCGCAAAGAAACATAGTCCTGCAAGGGGCCGACGCCCGCCCGAACGTTGTCCACCAGGTTGTCGTAGACCTCCTCGGGGATATAGTTTTCTCCCAGGGACCAGGCGCGGCTGGAGGGATAGCGGCGGCTCCGGGCCAGGTGAACGTAGGCCTGGACCGAACCGGCGTAGTTGCTGGTGAGGACGTTGGAGTGCTTGCCGTAGGTCCCCAGCAGGGCCTCGAAGTAGTCCTTGCGGTAGCGGCGGTCGGGGCTCTGCAAGGCGCTGCCGTAGCCCGCCTCCGTGACCTGGACCTTCTGCCCGTCGGGGCCGTCGATGGTGGGGTACTCGGTGTCGTTGATGGTCAGGTCGTCGTAGATGTTCCGGTAGGTGCTCTTGAGGTCGCTCATCCGGGCCAGGAGTTCCTCGCCGGTGGGGTCCAGGACGTGGGCTTTTTTCTCAAAGAAGTCCACGGCGAAGGCGCGGTAGCGCTCCAGCTCGGGGAGCTCCTTGCAGTAGGCGTCGAAGTCCGCCATGGAGTACTGCATCAGCTCCGGGGTCAGGAACGACAGCTTTTCCGACGCGCTGGTGGAAAGGTTCATCACCAGGCCCATACGGTTTTTGGCGTCTTCGTCGGCCAGGTCCTGGCTGTAACCGCAGTAGGCGTAGACCTGAATACGGCCGAATCGCACGGTGATCTCCTCCGCGATCCGGGCGGTCTCCAGCAGTTCGGCGGCGGAGGAAGCCACGTGGCCCTTCCGGGCGGCCTGCCGGTCGAAAAGGGCCCGGAGTTCCTCCAGAGCCTCGCGCCACGCCTCGGGGGTGGGATAGAGGTCTTCCAGTTTCCATGTCATTTCTACATCCATTTTCATTCTCCTCTCGCAATGGCTGTTAGTTCTATTATAGGAAATTTTGGGCAAAAAGTAAAGAGCGAAGCAAAAAAATCGCAGAACACCGTTCTGCGCCGGTACGTGTACCCGCACCCACGTCAGATCGACGCACCAATCGTACCACGTCAGGCCGCCCGCAATATCGCTTCGCGATAAAGCTCTGGCCTTTTCCTTCGCGGACATCGTCCGCGATTTCCTTCGGAAACCGGAAAACGCCTGGGTGAGTGCGCCTATTGGCACTTGGTCAGGCCGACGCCTGCCCCCAAAGCCCATCGTGAGGACGATACTGTTCGAAAGTGGCGTGCGTATGCCTACTGTCCACGCACCAATTGCGGCGGCCGTGTTCACCGCGAGGTAGGTGAGCAGGCTCTCCGGAGCCAAACCCCGCGACTTAGGGTCTTTAGGGGCGGGAGCCCCTAAACGGTTTTTCTCCCCAATCTTTTTTCCGTAAAAAAGATTGGGTGCCCTGGTAGGACAAAACAAATCTGTACAAACGTAAGTAGCCGCATAGGCTAGTAGGACCTACCAAATTCAATTCGATTTCGGCAGCACTACCGGCCTATGCGGCTACGTATGTTTTTGATTATCGATAAGTGGTTCATAGCCCCCATTCTTTTCCCGCGCGGGAAAAGAATGGGGAGAAAAGGGCGCTCGGTGGGCTCCCGCCCCCCGAGACCCCCTAAAGTCGCGGGGGTTGGCTTTGGAGGACCCCAATACTACCTCGCGGTGGACACGGCCGCCGCAATTGGTGGGAGGACAGTAGGCATCCAGCTGCCACTTTCCGGCGTTTCGTTCCTATTGACAGGCTTTGGGGGCAGGCGGCGGCCTGACGTGGGTGCAATTGGTGCAATTGGCGCAATTGACGCGGTTCCCGCGCTTAGCAAACCGCCAGAATGAGCCGCACCAGCATGACGATGAACAATACGCCTCCTACGGCGCTGACGATGCCGTAAATCTTCCGGGATTCCGGATCGTCCTTCTCCTTGCGGAGATAATAAATCCCCGCCGCCAGAACCAGCGCCCCAATTACCGTGCCGATGATGTTGATAACCATTCTTTTTTCCTCCATTTCAATAGCAGCGCCGAGTTGATGATGACCAGAACCGACCCTGCATTATGTACCAGAGCCCCGATTACCGGGCTCAGAGTCCCGATGATGGCCAGGACGATGGCCACGAAGTTCAACGCCATGGAAAAGGTCATGTTGAGCTTGATGGTGATCATCATCCGCCGGGAAAGGGCCAGCAGATGGGGCAGCTCCTTGATCTCGTCGTCCACCAGGGCAATGTCCGCCGCGTCCACGGCAATGGCGCTGCCTACGCCGCCCATGGCCACCCCTACGTTGGCCGCCTTCAGAGCCGGCGCGTCGTTGACGCCGTCGCCGATCATGCAGACCGCCTCGCCTTTCTCCTGATACCCCCGGATGATCCGCAGCTTGTCCTCCGGCAGGCAGTTGGCCTGGACCTCCCGGATGCCCAGCTGCCCGGCAATGGCGGAAGCTACGTCCGGATGGTCCCCGGTGAGGAGCACCGGGTGGATCCCCAGCTGGGTCAGCCGACGGAGCATGTCCGCGCTTTCCTCCCGCATCGTGTCGGAAAGGGCCAGATATCCCGCCAGAACGCCGTTGACCGCCGCAAAAATCACCGTGCAGCCCTTGGCCCGGAAGCCCTCCGCCTCCTCGACGGCCCCATGGGGGAGGGAAATCCCTTCCTCGGCCAGCATTTCCCGGTTCCCGGCCAGGACCGCACTCCCCTGGACCGCAGCGGAAACGCCCCGGCCCGGGATCATCCGGAACTCCCCGGCGGCGGGAATGTCCCCGCCGGTTTCCTGGCGGAAGCAGCGGGTCACGGCCTTGCCCAGAGGGTGCTCCGACAGCTGCTCCGACAGCTGCTCCGCGGCGGCGCAGAGCCGGTAGAGCTCCGCCTCCGTCCGCTCCGGGACCAGGCTTTTCACCGCCACCACCTGGGGCGTGCCGTAGGTCAGGGTGCCGGTCTTGTCAAAGGTGATCCGGGAGACCTTGGCCAGCCGTTCCAGAGCGTCGCCCTCCCGCACCAGAAGTCCGTGCCTGGCGGCGTTGCCCATGGCGGCCATAATGGCGGTGGGAGTGGCCAGAACCAGGGCGCAGGGGCAGAACACCACCAGAATGGTCACGGCCCGGATGATCTGCCCGGTGATGAGCCAGGTCAGCGCCGCGGCGGATAGGGCAATGACCACGATCCAGGTGGCCCACCGGTCGGCGATGCCCACGATTCTGGCCTTGCCCGCGTCCGTCGACTGGACCAGCCGGATCATCCGCTGGATGGAGCTGTCCTCGCCGACCTTTTCCGCTTTCATCTCAAAGGCCCCGAACTGGTTCACCGTGCCGGAGGACACCGGGTCCCCGGCGGTCTTGTCCACCGGGAGGGATTCCCCGGTCATCACCGCCTGGTTGATGGAGGTCTGCCCCGCGAGGATCACGCCGTCCACCGGCACCGTTTCCCCGGGGAGGACCCGGAGCCGGTCGCCCACCCGGACCTCCTCCGCCGGGACGATCTTCTCTCCGCCGTCCGCCAGGACCCGGGCGGTCTGGGGCATGAGCCGCACCAGCTTTTCGATTCCGGCCTGGGCCTTGGCCACGGTGAGCCCCTCCAGCAGACCGCCCAGCTGCATGATGAAGGCCACCTCTCCGGCGGCGAAGTCCTCGCCGATGCACACCGAGGCGATCAGCGCCAGGGAGACCAGCACGTCGGCCTTGATGTCAAAGGCGGTAATCAGGCCGATGACCGCCTCGGCGATAATGGGGATTCCGCAAAGAATGATGGCCGCCCAGGCCAGGTTGAAGGGGAGGGGGTCCCACCCCAGCAGACTGGCCCCCAGGGCGATTCCGGACAGGACCAGAAAGGTCACGTCCTTTTTGATGCCGCCCCAATCCAGCAGCTGCTGGAGCTTTTCGCACAAACGCTTCAAAAGAAAGACTCCTTTCTATACCGATATGGGTATGGGTATATTATACACATAGGGGTATAGGTTGTCAAGAGGGAAAAAGAAAAAAGGCAGCCAATTAGCCAAAGCCCCGTAAGGATGTTTTTTTCAGAGATACGGTGTAACCCCCATTTTCGGGGTTGCACCGTTTCCTCTTTCAGGCTGTAAGCCTGTATTCCTGCGGGTTTGCCTGTATTTTCTCCATCAGACTTTTGATCTCGTCCTCAGTGGGAATGTCAATCAGTCCGATGGCTGTGAAGTAGATGTCCACCCTCACATAGCAATGACCGCCTGACTTATCGTTGTTGTGAACCTCGATCCTTCTTATCAGCGAGTTGACAAGCGTTGGCGTCAGTTCCTCAAACGCCGTGCTGCTTCGCAGGACTCTCAGCAGGGTTTTCAGATCAAGGCTTGTCTGTTCGATGCAGGCAAGCCTTTTCTCGTCCTCATCGACCCTTTTGACAAGCTCCCTCTGCTCATTTTCGTAATTGACCGACATTCTTGCATAGCGTTCGGCTGAGATGATACACGATGATTTATTTTACGGCAGACACGCATTTCGGTCACTACAATGTCATCCGGTTCTGCGACCGTC
>CAKTCT010000035.1 GCA_934539585.1 uncultured Oscillospiraceae bacterium
GGGGAACCCCTTGATAGGGTTCCCCCACGAAAAAACGTCCCACCGGGACGTTTTTTCTCCCCTTCCTGATCTTTTGGGATCATTAGAGGGATTTCGCCCTCTGAGGAGGGCGAGGAGGGGCGCTGCCCCTCCACCCTGCCAGCCTTTTGAAAAAGGCTGGACCGAAAACTTTCTTGTGCTGGCGGGCAGGCAGTACAACCTTCGGGCCGCTCAAATCGTCGCCGCGCAGCCTGTCGCGCGGCTACCAGAATTTGACGCGAGGACGACCGCCGCGGCGTCATGGGAGCGGCGGCTCGCCGCACTTTTGAAAAAGGCGGGCGAAAACTTTGTTTGTGCTGACGGGCAGGCAGTACAGCCTTCGGGCCGCTTCTTACTCCCGCAGCCCCGCAGCCTCTAGCCGCCGATTATACTCGTTCCACACATTCTCAAACCAATCGTCGGTCTTGGGCAGGGGCCGGATGGCCTGGAAATCGGAAGCAAACTGCTCCCCGTCCCACGCCGTCCGGATCCAATCCTCCCGATGGGAACCGTTTCCGGGCAGATAGCGGTACGCCTCCAGCTCCTCCCCGGCCTTCATGCCGGGCATCTCCACCGCCTTGCCGGAGGGATCGGCCAGCAGCGCCGCGCCCCGGCTGAGACAGGCTTTCCCCGTCAGCGCCATGGCCGACAGCATGGCCCGCTGCACCAGCAGCATATCCCGGTTCTTAAAGGCAAAGGGCAGGTCCAGAGGGCTCCTGGCCCCGTTCTCCCCGAAGAAGCCCCGGAAGGCCCCTTCCAGCTCCCCGGCCAGTTCTTCCATGGCCTTGGGGTCCCGGATGTGAGCGGCATACAGGCTCATCTTCTGCTGGAAATGCTTCCGCCCGGCCGCCAGATCGGTGTCGCCGCCCCGGAGCAGCTCCTCCATCCGGGCAAACGTCTCCCGGACCGCCTCTGCCGCAGCGCCCTCCAGTTCCTCGGCAGGAACCGGCTTTCTGGGCGAAAACGCAATGTGCTCCGCGGCCCGGAGGGACCCCACCTGGGTGGAGTTCAGCGCCGAACCGCCGGGCCGGGTGACGCCGAAGGTCCCGGCGGCCTCACCGGCCACATACAGCCCGGGGACCGTGCTCTGCCAGTCGCAGTCCACGGCCAGACCGCCGTTGTTGTGCTGGGCGCAGACGCTGACCTCCAGCGGCTCCTTGTACAGATCGATGTCGTGGGCGGCATAGAGCTCGATGGCCTTGCGGTTCATCTTTTCCAGCCGGGCGATGGGCGTCGCCATCAGCGCCCCGGACCGCTCCAGATAGTTCCGGGTCTCCTCGGAAAGCCCGCCGAAGCCGTTTTCCAGCCCCTTGGGATCCTGCCGGAAGTCCATGAACACCCGATTCCCCTTGTGGAACACCTCGTGGTGGACGATGATGTCGATGATGGAGGACCCGGCGATCTTGTTGGTGTCGAAAGGCCACTGGTAGCCCTTGAGAAAGACCATGTCCAGGGCCTGCTCCGGCTTCTCGAAATATTCCGTCAGGAATTCCCGCTCATTGCCCTGGGAGTCCACGGCAATATACCGGGGCAGCACCTGCTGATAGGTCCCGGACACGTTCCAGCGGAACTTGGTAGAGGCCAGCCCGTACTGCCACTCCTGGATGTTGCAGGCCGCGGCTCCGGCTTCCAGGGCCATGCCGGTCATGCCGGTCTGGCTCTCGGGATAGACCGATGCGTCGTAGGCAATGGCCGGGCCGCCGGTAGCCAGAATCACCTGGTTGCACCGGAACACCGTCAGCCCCCAGTCGTCCTCCGAAAGCCGGTTCTTGTCAATGGCCGCCACGCCGACAATGCGGCCGTTCTCCTTGATGAGCTTCACCGCCTCCATGCCGTCGTAGATGCAGATGCCCTTGCGGAGCACCGACGCCTCCAGCTTTTCGGTCATGATCTTGGAGGTCAGCGGCCCGCAGGAGGTGGCCCGCTGCCGGGGATCGTGGTCGGTCTTGTAGCCCACGTACTCCCCGTACCGGTTGGTGGGGAACGGAACGCCCAGGTTCACCAGCTTCATAAAGGACCGGACGGACCCCGCCGCCTCGGCCAGAGCCGTATCCCCGTTGACGCTGCCCCCCTGGAACAGGTTGTCCGCCAGCTCATAGATGCTGTCCGCCCCGTCGGAGCAGAGGGAGAGCTTGTAGTAGGTCTGCTTGTCGCTTCCCGTGTTCCGGGAGGTGCCCATGTTGACGCCCTCGGTGAGGATGGCCACGTCGGTGCGGCCCAGGTCATAGAGGGTGTCGGCGGCGTTGAAGCCGGCGCACCCGGTGCCGATGACCAGGGTGTCCAGGGCGATGACCGCGGCCTTCTGTCCGCCGAAATCGATAAATTTCACAGCCGTTTCCCTTTCCGCTTACAGCCGCTGGATGTGGAAGCCGCCGTCGGCGTTGAGCACGGTGCCGGTGCCGAAGTCCAGGAGCCCGGAGCAGGCGGCGGAGACGCAGTTGGCCACGTCCTCGGGCTGGCCGAACCGCCGGATGGGGGTCACGCCTTCGGAGATGAGCTTCTCGTATTTTTCCTTGACCACAGCGGTCATGTCGGTCATGATGATGCCGGGCCGCACCTCAAATACGGAAATGCCCTCCTCGGCCAGACGGTCGGCAAAGAGCTTCGTCACCATGGAGATGCCCGCCTTGGACATGCAGTACTCGCCCCGGCTCACGGAAGAAGTGTAGGAGGACATGGAGGCGATGTTGACGATGTGGGGGTTGTAGTCCGGCAGACCCGCCTTTTTCATGGCGATCATCCGCCTGGCCCCGGCCTGGCACATGAAGAAGGTGCCCTCCAGATTGATGCGGAGCAGCCGCTCCACGCTTTCCACGGTGGTCTCCAGGATGTCCAGCCGCTGCCTGCAGGCCACGCCCGCGTTGTTGACCAGGGCGTCGATGCGGCCGTACTTCTCGGCCACGGCGTCCATCAGGGCCTCCCGGTCCTCGGGAACGGAGATGTCGCAGCGGAAGTAATCCGCCTCGCCGTGCTGGTTCAGCTCCGCCAGCAGGTCCTTGACCTCCTCTTTCTCCACCACGTCGCAGAGCACGGCGGTGTAGCCGTCGCTCATGAGCTTCTTCACAGTAGCCAGGCCGATGCCCCGGCGGGAACCCGTAACGATTGCGATCTTTTTCATAACAAATTCCTCCTTATGTTGTTTGTCTGACACCCGCCGGAACCCCGGCGGCAGTGTTTATACCCGTTTTTCCTTGCTGTTGACATTTTCCTGATAGAGCTTGGTGTACACCGAATCCCGGATCACGCAGCCCGCCATGGAGCCGAACCGCATGAGCTGGGTGCACTTGCCGCAGGTGATGCAGCACTTCTTAGGGTCCAGCTCCCGGCCCGCCAGAACCTCCTGGGGGAAGTCCGGGTAGGCAAAGGCCATCCGCCCGAAGCCCGCCATGCGGAAGTAGCCCTGTTCAATGGCTCCCGCGGCCATTTCCGGAGCAAACTGCCGCAGATAGGTCAGCCCGGAGCCGATGAGGGTCAGGTCCGGATAGGCGTCCTGAATGGTCTTGGTGCAGTCGAGCATCCGGGCCACGCCCACCAGGGGGTCCTCCGGGGACTCGTAGGGCTGGATGTCGGCGGGACGGTTGACGTGGGGGTTGAAGTAGGGATTGCCGATGGTGATGTCAATCAGCTGCAAGCCCAGCTCCTTGTGGAGGATTCCCACCAGCTTCAGCGGCTCGGAAAGGTCGGGGGTCAGCCCGCCGTCCTTGGAAACGCCGAAGCCGTTGGGATAAGGGAACCCGTCGTAGATGTTCAGCCGGGAGGTGATCATGAAGTCCGGCGAAACGGAAGCCTTTGCCGCCTGGATGGACTCCCGGAGGAACCGGGTGCGGTTCTCGAAGCTGCCTCCGAAGTCGCCGGGCCGCTCGTAAGCGGACAGCAGCTCACAGCCCAGGTACCGGTGGCAGGACTTGATGTCCACGCCGTCGAACCCGGCTCTTTCCGCCAGATGGGCCGCCTCGCCCATCCGCTCCACCAGCCGCCGGAGGTAGTCGTCGGTAACGATCCGGTCCGACGGAATGGGATGGTCCTTCTCGAAAATGGGGTTGTTGTAGGCAATCAGCGGCTCCGGAACGCCGTGGGGCTTGCTGTACCGCCCGGAGTGGGTGGCCTGCATGATGATCACCGGCGCAAAGCCGTTTTTCTTCATGGAGCGCTCCCGGATGCGGTCCACCATGGCCTTCAGCGCGTCCAGGCTCTCCTCATGGACCCACAGCTGCCGGGGATTGGCGCGGCCCTCCTCCCAGACGGCGGTGGCCTCCTCCCAGATGAGCCCCGCGCCGCTTTCGGCGAACTTGTCGTACCGCCGAAGGGTCAGCTCGCCGGGCTTGCCGTCGGCGGTGCCGTCGCAGCCCTCCATGGGCTGGATGGCCATGCGGTTGGGGATTTCCTTCCCCCCGACCACCAGCTTTTCCTTCAGAACGGCGGCGTTTTCCGCAAAGGGCAAGGAAACTTGCTGTTTGGCAGCCGCCTCCCGGACCTCGTCGATGGATTTGTAATGGAACATGCCATCTCCTCCTGTTTTTGTAATTCGTAAAAAATTTGTGGAAACTCTCTTGTTTCTGCTTTTCATTTCCTTGCTTTTATGATAGAATAAAAAATAAGAAAATTGTCGGCAATTGTTTGGGAATGATATGTAGAATTTGCGGTTTTTTGAAATTTCCCTTTTCAGAAGCGCAAAATTTGCATATCCTTCCGCAAAAAAAGCCAACAAAAATTCCCGCCGCTGGGGTATGATGGTGGTAGCACAGTCGATCCGACATTTTGACAGAAAGGGTGCTCGATCATGAAAACAGGAATGACCTCCGTTACCTTCCGGAAAAAGTCTCTGGAGGAAATCGTTGCCATCGTAAAAAAAGCCGGCCTCACCGGCATTGAATGGGGCGGAGACGTCCACGTCCCCGCAGGCGACACCGCCGCCGCCCAGAAAGCCAAAGCCCTCTGCAAGGAAGCCGGCCTGGAGATTCTCTCCTACGGCTCCTACTTCTACGCCGGCGAAGGCGAAGACTTCGCCCCCGTCCTGGCCTCGGCCAAAGCCCTGGGCGCACCGGTGATCCGCATCTGGGCCGGGCGCAAGACCTATGAAAACAGCACCCCCGAGGAATTCGCCGCCCTGGCCGCCCGCATCCGCGCCGCCGGAGAACTGGCCGCCGCCGAGGGCATCCGCATCGGCTTTGAATACCACCGTGGCACCGCCACCCAGACCAAGGAAGGCGCCGCGGCCCTCCTGAAGGCCGTCAACCTGGAAAACGTCGGCTGCTACTGGCAGCCCAACCCCGACGTGACCTTTGAGGAGCAGTTAAGCGAGCTCCGCACCCTGGCCCCCTGGCTCCTGAACATCCACGTCTTCTATTGGACCGCCGGAAATGAAATGCACCTCCTGAGCGAAGGCAAATCCACCTGGGACGCCTATCTCGCCGAGATCCGCAAAATCGCCGGCCGCCACGACCTCATTATGGAATTCGTCAAGGGCGAAGACGACCAGGTCTTCTTAGATGACGCCGCCGCCCTGAACTCCTGGGTCAAAAAGCCCGCCGCCGTCTTTTTAAACAACGGCAATAGCTGGCTGTGGAAGGTCTACGACGCGCAGAACCTTGCCCTCCTGGATGAAATGGTGAATCTTCCCCGCACCGTCGTCACCGCCCAGAACCTGGAGGAGAACCGGGAACTTCTTGCCAACGCCGAATACGCCTTCTCCACCTGGGGCATGCCCACTCTGACCGAGGAGCAGATCGCCGAGTACCTTCCCAAGCTGAAAACCGTCTTCTACGCCGCCGGCTCGGTCCAGTACTTCGCCCGTCCCTTCCTGAACCGGGGCGTCCGGGTCTTCAGCGCCTGGGCCGCCAATGGGATCCCCGTGGCGGAATACGCCGTGGCCCAGATCATCCTGGCCAACAAAGGCTACTTCCAGGGCGTCCGCCGGGAGCGGAGCGGCGGCCGCCAGCCCAGCGTCGACTACTGCTACACCCTCCCCTGCAACTACCGCATCAAGGTGGGCGTCCTGGGCGCAGGCATGATCGGCTCCCTGGTCTGCCGGATGCTGAAAGCCTACGATGTGGAGGTTCTGGTCTACGATCCCTTCGCCAGCGACGAAAAGCTGGCGGACCTGGGCGCGAAACGGGCCACCCTGGACGAGATTTTCTCCCAGTGCCAGACCATTTCCTGCCACATCGCCAACCTCCCCTCCACCGTGGGGATGCTGACCTACGAGCACTTCTCCAGAATGAAACCCAACGCCACCTTTGTCAACACCGGCCGCGGCGCCCAGGTGGTGGAGCCGGACCTGATCCGCGCCCTGAAAGAGGTCCCCACCCGGACCGCCCTTCTGGACGTGACCTTCCCCGAGCCCCCCGAAGCCGACAGCCCCTTCTGGACCATGGACAACGTCTTCCTGACCCCTCACCTGGCCGGCAGCCTTGGCCAGGAAGTGGCCCGGATGGGCGCGTACATGGCGGAGGAATACAGCCGCGTAGCCGCAGGCGAGGCCCCCAAGTGGGAGGTCTCCCTGAAAATGCTGGAGACCATGGCATAATTGCCGGAAAGGACGACTATGAGCCCCCTGATTTCCCAGATGCGTTTCAGCGACGTCGCCCAGCCCCCCCACAGCCATTATCACCTTTCCAGCGAGATGGTGTTCGTGGACTCCGGCGAAGCTCGCTTTGAGATCGACGACAAGGAATATCTGGCCCAAAGCGGCTCCATCGTCTTTATCACCAGCTTTGAACAGCACCAGGTGAACATCCAGACCACCCCCTACCGCCGCTACTTCGCCATTGTCAACGCCATGGAGGTGGAGCGCGCCTTCCCGGCCTCCGCTCTGCCCTCCATTTTCCGGAACCGCCCCAGCGGCTTCTGCCACTGCGTGGACCTTTCCCCGGAGGGAGACTACCCCCGGCAGCTCTTCCGGCGGCTCCAGGCGGAGTTCGACTCCCAGCTTCCCCGCAGCGACCAGATGGTCCGCTCCATCCTGGAGCAGATTCTCATCCTGGTCTCCCGGGCCGCCCCCCAGGACTTCGCCTTCCGGGAGGGCGCGCCCAACAGCCGGGTAGGCGAGATCCAGCGCTACATCGAGGCCCATTTCACCGAGGACATCAAAATCTCCCAGCTGGCGGAGCAGTTCTTCTTAAACCACTGCTACCTGACCCACCTTTTCAAGGAACAGGTGGGATACAGCCCCAAGCAGTACATCCTCCTGAACCGCCTCTCCTACGCCCAGGAGCTTTTAGAGACCACCCCCCTCCAGGTGGCCCAGATCGCCTTCATGTGCGGCTTCGGCGACGCCAACAACTTCATCCGGGCCTTCCGGGAGTGGTACGGCGTCTCCCCCAACCAGTACCGGCAGAACCGGGCCCAAAAATAAAAAAACGCGCCGCAGCAACGGAAAAAATTCTCCGTGCCGCGGCGTTTTTCTGCTTATTCCACGCAGGTTCCGCCCCACTCCACCAGGGTGAAGCCCACCCGCTCCGTGGGGACCAGCTCCTGCTCCGGAACCTCCATCGGTTCCTCCAGCGCCTGATAGGCCATGAACACCCGGAGCACCGTGTCCGGCTCCGGCTCCACCTCCAAGGGCGCCGAATCCGTGTACGCCGCCCCCTGGAAGGCGATCAGATTGTAAGGATTCCCCTCCATTCTGGGCAGCCAGAAGACGATAAACTCGTTGTACTCCCGGGGAGTCAGCCCCAAAAGCGCCAGCTTTTCCTGGAGAAACTCCGCCGTGTCCTCCCCGGCCACCACGAACCCCTTGGAAAAGTCGTACTCCGCATCGGAGACGCCCTCCCAGAACAGATAGGAGTACTCCTTCCCGTCCATTTCCAGGGTCCCGTCCGGCTCCGCCGTCACGACCCATCCGTCGTTGTAGGCCGGATAGGTGGTGGTCAGCCGCCCCTGATAGTCCAGCTTCACCGACACTTCCGCCGTCTCCTCGGGATACAGATACAGAACCGGCTTCTCGGTAAGGACCTCATCCTCGCAAGGCCCGCACCCGGAAACTCCCGCCGCCAGCAAAACCGCCGCCAGAACCGCCAAAAAACGTTTCATACAACATCCTCCGTTCCGTAAATTCCCAGCCTCTATCTGAAACGTGTCCGAAAACGGAGATTCTGTTGCAAGCGCCTAAAACTTCCGGTCCAGATTTCCCATGAGCCGGGTCAGCCAGTAGCACGCCGCCACCGGCAGCACCAAGGTGATCATCCCGCAGAGGTTCACCAGCACCAGCGTCAGCAGGAACACCCCCAGGGAGATCAGCACCAGCACCGGCACCACGGCGTAGAAATTCATGGACGACGAAATCCGCCGGTACAGATTCATCAGCACCGTAAAGATGCTGCTCCCGCCGTCCCCCTTGAGGAAAGCCCCCTTGAGCCCGGAAAGCCCCTTCAAAAGCCCCCGGAAGGCCGTGTACCCCCGTTCCTCCGCCAGCAGGTTCTGGGAGGTCTCCCCCAAAAACAAATCCACCGGCGAGACCCAGAAGGCCGCCAGCCCCAGCCGGGTCAGCCCAAAGGCCAGCACGCCCAGGAACACCATAGGCATCCCCACCCACTTAAAGAGGATGGCGTACCCCCGCCCGAACTTCTTCCCGGCGGCAAACGACCCCGCCAGGATCACCAGCCCCAGGAAAAGGAACAGCAGGTCCTTCCCCCGAAGATAATCCAGCACCGGATAGGCGTAAAAGGAGAACCCCGCCTGGACCGCGGCGAACACCACCGTGCACAGAAACACCCGCAGCGCCGTGGAGTGCATCCCCAGGGTCACGATCTCCCGCACCGTAAAAGGCTCGCCGTAGCGGATGCGGTACAGCCCGCTGCGGCCCTGCTGGCCCTTCCAGGCCGAGACCTTCTTTCCTGTATTTTCCAAAATGGAACCCTCCTTTATGATGTCGCCCCGTCCTCGGGCTTCTGGGCCGCCAGCAGGTACCGGTGCTCCCGGCTCTCGATGAAGCCGTCCCGCTCCAGCTGCTCCTGGAGCTCCCACAGCTGCTCCGCGCATTTGTCCACGGAAAATCCCGGGAACTCCCACTCAATGACCTTAGCGAAGTAGACCAGCGCCCCCACGTCCAGAAACCGCAGAGAGGAAAACGCCTCCCTGGCCTTGAGAATGACAAAGTCCCGCTCCTCCAGCTCCTGCCGGGCGTGACGCAGATCCCGGTCCTCCCGGAGCCCCACCGGCAGCTGCGGCAGCAAGAACCGGGCCAGCCATTCGTTGTTCCGGCCGCCGTACTGCTGGGTGACAAAGTACCCGCCCGGCTTCAGCACCCGGAACACCTCGTCGGGATCGTAGGCTTCCTGCCGGTTGATGACCAGATCGAACATCTCGTCGTCAAAGGGCAGATCGCTGTCGTCAAAGACCTGCCGCAGCTCGATGCCGTGAATGGGCAGCCGCCGCCGGCACAGGTCCACGTTGGGCAGATACCCCTCGGTGGCGTAGGTCCGCCCCTTGGGGGGATTCAGGGACAGCAGGAACTCCCCGCCCCCGGTGCCCATGTCCAGAAGCATGGTCCGGTAGTTGAGATAAGGCTCCAGCTCCTCCTGATAGTTCCACGGCAGCTCCTCGGCCTCCCACCGGCCGTTGAGATGGGAAAAGTCCCACCCCTGAAAGGGCTCCCTCTCCTCCGCCTTCCACAGACGAAGACATTCTTCCCGCGTCATAGCGTCACTCTCCTGTCCGGTCCCGCACCATCTGCACATAATGAAGGGGCTCAAACCCCAGCCGCCGGTAAAGGTCCATGGCCCTCTGGTTGGACGGCGTGGCCTCCAGCCGGAACCGCCGGGCCTGGGGATACTCCCCCTCCGCCCAGGCAAAAAATTCTTTTCCCAGTCCGCCGCCCCGGAACTCCTCCCGGATGTAGATTTCCTCCAGCAGCACGCAGAGCCCGCCGACCTCCCCGGAATAGGTCAGGGAGATGAGCCCGTACCCCGCCGGCTCCCCGTCCTTCTCGATGAGGACGCCGTCGGCATAAGGGCTGCCCCCGATGACGGTGTCAAAGCTCCGCTCCATCATGGACCGCGGGATCACATGGTCCACCGCCCGGGTGTGGTAAAATTCGTTGGACATTTCCAGAAAAACCTTCCGGTCCTCCGGAACAAATCTGCGTATCATGCTGAAAATTTCCTTTCTCTCCAAACTTCATAGCACTATTGTACCAATCTTTCGGTAAAAAAGCAAGGGTCTTTCGTCGATATTATGAGATTTCTCCGAAAAACCTCTTTCGCCCCGCCCGCCTGGTTCCAGTGTCAAAATTCCCCAAAAGCGAATACCATGAAGGTAAGAGCCGGAAATCACGCAAACCGTCGCCAATACAGCTTGGAGGGATCAGAAACCATGAGTCAGCTTCACTTTTTCCTGGGAGCCAACACCCCCATCGGCTTTGTTTCCTTTTACGACGAGATCACGTCCCAGAGCGATACTTACCGCAGCTTCGTCATCAAGGGCGGCCCCGGCACGGGCAAGTCCTCCCTGATGCGGAAGATCAGCGGAGAATTTTCCCCCGCCGAAGACCTCCCCGAGGAGATTCACTGCTCCTCCGACCCCGATTCCCTGGACGCCGTCCTTCTCCCCAAGGCAAAAGTCACCCTGGCCGACGCCACCCCTCCCCACGTCATCGAGCCCCAGTACCCCGGCGCCTACGAGACCACGGTGAACCTCTGCTCCTGCTGGAACGAGGACCTTCTCCAGTCCCGCCGCCCGGAGATCATCGCCCTGAGCCGCCAGAACGCCGCCTGCCACCAGCAGTGCGTGCGGTTTCTGAGCGCCGCCCACTCTCTGCTCTACGATAACTACGCCCTGGCCCTCAGCTGCCTCAACACCCGGAAGATCGCCAAGACCGCCGCCGGCATCGTCAGCCGGGAGTGCCGCCGGAAAAAGGACGGCTCCTCCGTGGAAAAGAAGCGCTTCCTCAGCGCCGTCACCCCCAAGGGGAACCTCTGCTTCACCGAGACCATCCGGGCCCTCTGCCCCCGGATCTACCTGATCAAGGACCCCTACGGCGCGGCCTCCAACCTCCTCCTCACCGCCCTCCGCTCCTTGCTTTTAGAGTACGACGTAACCCTCTACACCTGCTATTGCCCCCTGAACCCATACAGCAAGATCGACCACATCCTCATCCCCGAGCTGGGCCTGGGATTCGTCACCGCCGGCCGCAGCACCCCGCCGGAGAGCCTCCCGGAGCCCTACCGGGTCATCAGCTTCACCCGGTTCACCGACATGGAGCAGCTCTCCAAGCGCAAGCAGCGCCTTCACTTCAACCGCCGGGCCGCCGGGGAGATTCTGGACGCCGCCGTCCGCTCCCTGAAGCGGGCCAAGGCCATCCACGACGCCCTGGAGACCCAGTACACCTCCGCCATGGACTTCGAAAAAGCCGCCGCCCTGAGGGAGACCACCGCCCAGACCATCCGCCGCTGGAAATCCGCCCAGTAATCCCGCCAGAACTGCCCATAAAGCACCCAAGGGGCCCCGGAAACCGATCCGGGACCCCCGCCGTTCATTTCTCTTTGGAATCCGCCGTTCCATCCGGCTCCGTCGGAGGCAGCCGCTGAATCTTGACCTTGGCCACCCGGCGCTCCTCCACCTCCATAACAGTGAAGCGGTAGCCGCCGTAGTCGAACCCCGGGTTCTCCCCCGTCTTGGGGATGCGTCCCAGCATGTGGGTCATAAAGCCCCCCAGGGTGTCGTAGTCCTCGTCCTTTTCGAAGGAGATGTGGAGCAGCTCCTCCAAATCCTCCAGCTCGGCGGTGCCCTCGACGGCGTAGGTGTTGGCGTCCAGCTCCTGGACGTCGTTTTCCTCCTGGTCGTACTCGTCCTCGATGTCGCCGACAATGGCCTCCAGCAGGTCCTCCATGGTGAGGATGCCCTCGGTGCCGCCGTATTCGTCCACCACCACAGCCATGGCGGTCTGACTCTTCTTCAGCTCCGCAAAAACGCTGCGGCACTTGGTGTGCTCCGGCACATACAGCACCGGCCGGATAAAGTCTCCCACCGAGACCCCGCCGGAATCCTGCCGTCCCACCAGGCACAGCAGGTCCTTGACATGGATGAACCCCAGGATGTTGTCCAGATCCTTCTCATACACCGGCAGCCGGGAGAATCCCTCGGCGGCGGCCAGCTCGGCCACCTCGCTGATCTTCGCGTCCTTCTCCACCGCCGCGATCTCGGTCCGATGGGTCATGATGTCCCCGGCCGTGGTGTCGTCAAACTCGAAGATGTTGTTGATCATTTCCTTCTGGCTTTCCTCAATGAAGCCCATTTCGCTGCCGGTGTCCACCAGCATCCGGATTTCTTCCTCCGTCACCGTGTCCGCCGTCTTTTTGGGGTCCGCCCCCAACACCCTGGCCACCCCCGCGGAGAACCCCCGGATGGGCCCGGTAATGGGCATAAAGAGCCACAGCGCCCCGGGATACAGCTTCGCCGCCGCGTACCCGAAATGCTCGCAGTACCGCGCCCCCAGGAACTGGGGAATCTTCACCCCCACGCTGAGGTAGGCGAAGGTCAGCACGATTGCGCAGATGGCCGCGCTCCCCAGCAGCAGCGGATGGGAAAGGCTCCCCGCCTCCGGCTCCGCGCCGGAGATCCGGACAAACTGCCGGTAAAGCGGTTCCGCCGCCAGAAACAGCCCGGGAATCTCCGCCAGAACCGCGCAGACCACCGCCGTGGTCCGGATCCTGTCCGCGATGTCCGGGATTGCCAGACATCGGGTGAGCCGCTGGGCCCGATGGTCGCCGTTTTCCGTCCGCTCCTTGAGATCGGCGTCATTCACGCCGATCATCGCCGCCGCGCTGGCGGAGAAGAAGCCGCTGCACACCAAAAACAGCAAAGAAAGCACAAGATACCATGATCGTCCGTCGTCCAAGATGTAAACCTCCAGTTTTTTGCTTGTTTCATTTCAAGGCCCGCAGGCCGGAAATCCAGATTATCGCCGGCAGAACATATCGTTTCCCCTATCATACCTTGTTTTGCTAGATTTGTCAATATCACCGAAGAACGATAAACCGCCCGTAAGCCCCGCACCGCCTACCCGCCAACACAACCAAGTTTTGGGTCCAGCCTTTTCCCAAAAGGCTGGCAGGGTGGAGGGGCAGCGCCCCTCCTCGCTTTCCGCAGAAAGCGAAATCCCCCAATGATACCCAAAAGATCAGGAAGGGAAGGTCCGACAGCCCAGTGGGCTGTCGGACCGAGGGGAACCCTATCAAGGGGTTCCCCGCAGGACGCAGTCCTGCCCCTCCCGTCCACCAAACAAAACCCGCACCAGCGAGAAGAAACGTAGAGACGCTTCGACCCGCTATCGCGATAAACGCTTCGGATTCAGCAGAGGCAGGTCATGCCGCAATTTCTGCGAAATTGCGGCCGCGGAGACCGCGGGCGGCCTGCGGGCCGCCTTTCCTTCTTTTTGGGTTGCGCCCGAGGCGCAACGAGTAAGATTTCGCCCTCTGCGGAGGGCGACTTAGGGGCTTTGCCCCTAAGTACCCTACCAGCCTTTTGAAAAAGGCTGGACCGAAAACTTATTTACCCAAAACAAATCTGCTCCGTCTCCGCCGTCAGCTTCTCAAACCGATACCCCAGCTGCCGATAATGGTCGATCAGCATCCGGATACACTCCGGAGCCGTCGTCCTCAGCGCATCGTCGTGCATGAGAATCAGAATCCGCCCCTTGTCCCCGGCAGTCTTCACCACGTTGTCAAACATCTCCTGGGCCGGCGCGGCCTTGGCTTTGTCGTCCTTGGCAATGGCGTTCCAGTCGAACCACACGTTCCCCGCCTTCTTCATCCGGGCCTTGATCTCCTTCAGCACCGCCTTGGACGCGTGCTGGTTGTTGCTTCCCCCCGGGAACCGGAAAATCGTGGGCCGCACCCCCGCCGTCTCCTCCAGATGGTCCGCCAGCCGCTGAAAATCCGCCGCGTAAGCGTCGGCGCTGGCGTAAATCTCGCTGTACCGGTGTGAGTAGGAGTGGATTCCCAGGGCGTGGCCCTCCTCCAGAATCCGCCGGTACAGCCCCAGCCCCCGCTCCGTGGTGGCCCCGATAACGAAAAACGTGGCCGGGACCTCCTCCTCCTTCAGCACATCCAGAATCTCCGCCGTCACCGCCGAAGGCCCGTCGTCAAAGCTCAGATAGACCACCTTTTCCTCAGCCCCGGAGGTCTCCTCCATGGTCTCCTCCGTCTCCTCCCCCGGCGGCCGGGAGCCTCCGAAGGCCCGGACCCCTATCACCGCCAGATTTCCCACAATGGCCGCCGCCAGCACCGCCGCGGCCAGCCCGAACAACAGATTGTGAAGCCGGAAGGACTTGATAAACATGCCGCTCCGCCCCTTTCCATAGATTCTGTTCCAAATCTATGCAAGGGGGAGCTGGTTCATGTTGGACCCGTTGTCCGAATCCGCCAGAAAGTACCGCAGGCCGGTGTACCGCAGGTTCCGCACGTGATTTTCCACCATGAATTCCACCCGCCGGGCAGACCCCACCAGCACCAGCAGCTTCTTGGCCCGGGTGACGGCGGTGTACAGAAGGTTCCGGAAATACAGCTTGTCGTATCCCCCCAGAATGGGCAGCACCACCGCGTCGTACTCGCTGCCCTGGCTCTTGTGGACCGTCACGGCGTAGGCCAGCTCCAGGTCCATGGCCATTTCAAAAGGATAGGTGCAGACCCGCCCGTCAAAGTCCACCACCATGGCCCCGGAGACGTTGTCAATGGACCGGATGCGCCCGATGTCCCCGTTGTAGACCCCCATGCCCTTTTCCCCGTTCTTGTCCCACTCCACATCGTAATTGTTCCGGTTCTGGAGGACCTTGTCCCCCTCCCGGAAGGTGCAGAGGATGCCCTTGTGCTCCTTCTTCCCCGGGGCGGCGGGGTTCAGCCGCTCCTGAAGCCGGGTGTTCAGCTCGTAAACTCCCACCGTCCCCTTCCGCTGGGGCGCCAGGACCTGGATGTCTGTGAACCCGTAGCTTTTGGGCAGCCGCTCCGCCGCCAGGTCCACCACGGTCTGGGCGGCGGCCCTTTCCTCCACCCGGGAAAGGAAGAAGAAATCCCGGTCCTTCACCGTCAGATCGGGCATTTCCCCCTGAACGATGCGGTGGGCGTTGGTGACAATAAGGCTCTGCGCCGCCTGGCGGAAAATCTGCTTCAGCTCCACCGTAGGCACCTTTCCGCTGGCAATGAGGTCCCGGAGCACGTTCCCCGGCCCCACCGAGGGCAGCTGGTCCGAGTCCCCCACCAGCACCAGCTTGCACCCGGGCCTTATCCCCCGGAGCAGCGACTCAAAAAGCTCCACGTCCACCATGGACATCTCATCGATGACCACTGCGTCCACGTTCAGGGGATTCTGCTCGTTGTGGAGGAACCGGGACCGGCTCTCATCGGAAAAATCCACCTCCAGCAGCCGGTGGATGGTCTTGGCCTCATGCCCCGTCACCTCCGAGACCCGCATGGCGGCCCGGCCCGTCGGCGCGGCGATGGCCAGCTTCATCCCCTCCTGCTCCAGAAGCTGGATGATGGCGTTCAGCGTGGTAGTCTTGCCGGTTCCCGGCCCGCCGGTGAGGATGAGGATGCTCCGGGAAAGCGCCTCCCCGATGGCCTGGCGCTGGAGCTCCTCATAAACGATGCCCTTTTCCGCCTCCACCCGGTCAATCATGGCGCCCACGTCCCGGCTCTCGAAGTACCGGTTCCGGAGCATCAGCCCCACCCGGAAGGCGATGTACTGCTCCGCCTCGTAAAGCTCCGGCAGGAACAAAAAGTCCTTCCCCTTCCGCCGCAGCGCCCGGAGCTCCCCTTCCTCCAGCCGGTTGTCGATCTCGATCTCCACGGCATCCTCCCCCAGGTCCGTCAGTTTCCGGGTCAGGGCCGCCACCTTTTCCCGGGAAAGGCAGGTGTGCCCGTTGCGGAGGTTGTACCGGAGCACATGGGTCACAGCCGCGAAGATCCGCTGGGGGCTGGTCCGCTCCATGCCCATGGAGGCGGCCATCCGGTCCGCCACCTGGAAATCCGCCCGGATGTCCCCGCCGCAGAGAAGGTAGGGGTTCTGCTCCAGCAGCTCCTTGGTCAGCGTCCCCCATTTTTTGTAGATGCGCACGCTCTGGGAGGAGCTGATGCCGTAGCTTGCCAGAAAGATCATCACCATCCGCATCCCGAACAGCTGCCCGAACTCCTGGATCAGCGCCTCGGCCTTCTTGGCGGAGATGCCCTTGACCTGCGCCAGCCTGGAGGGGTCCTTTTCCAGGACCTCCAGGGTCTGGTCCCCGAAGACGTCCACGATCCGCCCGGCCAGCCCCGGCCCGATGCCCTTCACCGCCCCAGAGGCCAGGTACTTCCGGATTGCCGCGGCGGTCTCCGGCAGGCTCCGTTCAAACAGCGCCACCTTGAACTGGTACCCGAATTTCGGGTGGGTGGCGTACTGCCCCGTCAGGACCAGCGCCTCCCCCGGCGCCACCCCCTGCAAAGGCCCCACCGCCGGGAGATACTCCTCCCCGGTGTCGATCTCCACCACCGCGAACCCCGTGGAAGCGTCCTCGTAAAGGACCTCCTCCACCGTCCCCCGGATCTGAACCATTTCCCGCTCCGCCATCGTTTCCCTTCCTTATCCCAACAACCTGCCAGCCCCGAAAGCGCCTTTCCGCACCCCGGCCGCCGCAGATTCACCGATTCATCTCATCAACTATCGCCGCAGGCTTTGCGGTCATTTCCACCCAAGCCGGAGCAAAGCCGCTTTTCACGGCGTTTCGCGCGGACCGGATGTTGGACCAGGCCGTGCAGTAAAACGGTACCTTGTTCCTGCCGATGATTTCTTTTGTAAGCGCGCTTGTCAGCGCAGAGGCGATTCCCCGCCGCCGGTATTCCGGCAGAACGTCCACGCCGATCTGCCACATATCCCCGCAGTCCGCGGAGCAGGCGGCGAGTCCCACCAGCCTGTCCCCATCGTATGCCCCGACGCCCAGCACATCCAGATGCTTCCGCTCCTTGCAAAGGGCGTTGCTCCATTCCGGCAGATACAAATCCCCAAAATCCCCCGGTTCCAGCATGCGCGTCGGATACGCGCAGGAAAGGTCCGGGATTCTGCGGACGTCCGGCAGATAGTACTCTGCCATAAAGCAGATTTTGTGCCCCTGTTTCAGTAACCGCTCATTCAGCCAATGCATATTCGGCGTCTCAAAGCAGTGATAAAATTCAAATTTTCCGATATATTCCGATACCGTATCCATGGTTTCCGGTATCGAAGCCGCCACGACGTTGTTCCCATAGGAAACAAGATTACAGGTGATCGGCTCCTTCAGATATTTGCGGGCGTTCTTCCCCAGTTTCAAGGGAAAAACCGCATTTTCATCTGCCCGAAAATCCTCCGCCCGGAACCCCATGTCCTCTGCGGACTGCCTCATGGCGATTTCCAGCATTTCCCGATTCGTCATCGTTTCCCTTCCTCGCACCCCGGAAAACTCAAATCCACCATCCAGGCGTAAGCTCTCCCAGGGTCACAACTTCGCCCTTTTCGTAATCCATCATCACTTCAATTTCCCGGTAACTCTCCGGCATCAGCTGGGTCATAAATTCCCGACAAGCGCCGCACGGGGGAATGGCCTTACCGCTTCTGTTCATCGCAATCACGCGCCTGATCCCATTTTCCCCATTGGTGAGCATGTTGAAAATCGCATTCCGTTCGGCGCATACTCCCAGCGTACACGCGGTATCCACGCAAACCCCGACGTATATTCTGCCTGATACAGATTCCACTGCCGCAGAAACCCCGCCTGCCTCGATAAAGCCGGAAACCTCCCGCGGCTTCAGCACCTGCTTTGCCGCGTCGTATAATTCCCGCCATTTCGCATCCATAAAACCCATTCCTCCCAAAATGCGTTGCATTGCCCGCCGACGCATACGATTTTTACCCAAACAGAATTCTTTGTCCTCATGAAAAAGCCCGCCTTACAAAAGCGCTCCGGCCATAGCGCGCTTTATGCCCGCGCCAGATACTCCTCTTTCGTAATCATCATCTGGAGGAACCCGTCCTCCACTCCTAAGTCCGTGAACCCCGCCTTGCGGTGGGTCTCCCACGCGGCAATTTCGCCGCGGGCCACCTCAAAATCGTTGTGGATTCTGGAAATGCCGCAGACCCGGAACCCATAATCCAGCAGCAGCCTCAGCGCCGGAACCGCATATCCCTTCCCGCGATATGGCGCATAGATTACAATTCCCATGTCCCACCAGTCTTTTTCAGGGGTGTAATGAAAGCACACATCGCCGATCCAAGCCCCGTCGGAGCACCGCTTGATGTACGCAAAGAACCGCTCCGGCTCCCGCCCCACCCAGTCCTGATACCAACCGGGCAGGACCTCATCCGGACAATCAATGCAGCCGGTATCCCGATGATAGCCGTCATACTCCACGTTCCAATTGGCATTATAGGACATCGTCTCCGGGTCCGACATCATTTGCTGATAAAACCACAAATCCTCCAGCTTCGGCACATATAATTCCAGCTGTTCCATAAACATTCCTCCTCCCGCCTTTCCCAAAATTGCCGAAAGCGCGTCCGCGCCCCTCCTCTGGAAAAGCAGCATGTTGAAAGTCCCATCGGCCACAAAAATTCATCCGGACCGCAGAACCAAGCTCCGCGATTTCCCGCGTCCGCCAACTACCTTCCAGGCATTGCAAGTTCCCGGGAACACCCGAATCCCCCTGGCATATCCCTTACCCCTGAACCCGCTTTACCGCCGGACACCGCCCAATTCCCGGAAAGCGCCCTTCCCGCCCCCGGCAGATCAAAGCCATGTTCCGTTGAGTGCCGCGGCCAAAATCAATCCCAAAAGCACCAGAACCAGAACGCATCCTGCAAACCCCAGCAGGCAAACGATAAGCCCCCACGTCCATAACGCCGGGTGCGTTTTCCTGCTTCGCCTTGTAATCAAAGAAATCACCACGCCGGCAAAGGAAAGCACCGGCCCGGCAAATATGCAGCCTGTGTAGGTATACGGCGCATGGTTCGCGCTGTACCGATAGAGGGCAAACACACAGACAGACGCGATTCCCAGTATCAGCGGCATGATCATAAGCACATTCCCTCTGTTTTTCATCGTCTGCCCCTCCTGTTCAGAACCCGCTCCAAAATTCGCCCCAGAAGAGCATTTTACCGGCAGGTATCCAACCGCACGAAATGTTCTTGCAATGCACCGATTGCCCCGCCGCCCATAAAAGGACAATGCCCCTTCCGCTTTTCCGCCCCATTTTGTAAGCACCTTTGCCCGATGCTAGCAGGCAAATCTTTTTGCGGATACCTTCACCGGCATAGCCAATAGTTTCCCTAACCCAAGGAAAGCCCCAGCCCGGCAAATATACAGCCCATGTAAGCATACGGCGCATGGTTCGCGCTGTACCGATAGAGGGCAAACACACAGACAGACGCGATTCCCAGTATCAGCGGCATGATCATAAGCACATTCCCTCTGTTTTTCATCGTCTGCCGCCTCCTGCCCAGAACTCGCCCAGTCATGACCCCCGGCTTGGCCGAAGATTTGATTCAGCCCTAGAAGGGCATTTTACTGATAGGCGACATATTCTTTCCATTGCACTGATTGCCCCGCCGCCCGTAAACGGACAATGCCCATTCCATTTTTGCCGCATCATTTTGCAAGCACCTTTGCTCGAGCATAAAGGCAAATCTTTTTGCGGATACCTTCACCGAGATTGCCAGTGGTTTCCCCTCCCCCAAAAAGCGCAAGGACGCCGAAACCGGCGTCCCCACTCCGTCCATTTCCTCTCCGCCGAAGCCTTGCAAAGGTACCGGAGCCAGCGGAACGCATCTGCCGCCAAGGCCGCCCGCTCCGAGGCGCATTGAAACCTTCCGGCCTCATCCGCGTCTCCGCCGAAAGCCCCAAAAACAGCCCTCGTCCGGGAGCACCGGAGCCTTCAGGCCCCGTCCCGCCGCCCCGGCAGCATCCCGGCCAGCAGCGGTCCCAGCTCCGACTCGGTGCAAAGCCGCGCCCCCGGAAACCGCAGGGCCACCTGCCGGGCCGCAGGGTCCATCCCCCGGTCCAGGACCAGAATCCGCCCCGCCGGAAGGTCCCCTTCCGCCAGCTGGGCCTTGGTCCGGCGGAGAAGATACTCCAAATCCTCCATCCGCCCCGCCGCCGGAAGCACCGCAAAGGCCGCCGCTCCGGCCCGGTCCAGAGGCCGCCGCCGGATCAGCTGGCAGCAGACCTCCGTCAGAATCCAAAGGAGCAGACCGGCCAGCAGTCCCGCCGAAAAGTATTCCCACATCCCTCATTCCTCCCTCTTGCGTAGGTTCCTGCTACCAGAGTATGAACCATCCCGCAAAAGGGTTCCCAGAGATGCCCTTTTGTTCCCTTTTCCGCACCTTTGCGGCACCTTTTTGTCCCCGGAAATCACCCGATCCGCGTAAACGCCGGACCAGGTCCCGCCGCCCGGAAGGCCTGGGCGATCATCCCCACGCTGGCCACGGCCATGAAGCCGTAGCCCGTGAACAGCTCCGCCGCAAAGCTCCCGGTCAGCCCGGAGCTGGACAGGAACGCCGGCACCGCCAGCAGGCACTCGAAAATATTGTACGCCTTGTCCATCCCCCGGTACAGCGCCACGCCGTAGCACAGGTACAGGGAGACGAACACCATGACCACCGAAAGGATCACCGTGGCGATGACGCCCTTTTTGTCCAGACAGCCGCCCAGCTTCCGGTAGCCGGTCATGGCGCAGAAGACCAGCAGCAGCCCGATGACCCCGGCGATATACCCCAGCTGGTACACCGCCACCCACACGGCCGCGCCGATGAGGGACCCCAGAAAGGCCCCCAGCAGTCCCAGTGGAAGACTGCTCTTTTCCTGGGCCTGCCTGGCTTCGGCCTCCTGATAGGCGGCCTCGGCCTTCACTGCGCAGTCGGGGCAGAGGGTCCGGCAGGTGTTCCCGTAGACGTACAGGCCGGTGTCCTGGGCCTCCCCGCAATGGGAGCAGCAGGAGACGAACCGGTTCTCCGTCAGGTAGCCGGTGACGGCCTGAAAGACCGCGTGAAAGGTCCCGGCCACCTTTTTATACCCCCGCATCTGCACCGCGATGTGCAGGGAATACTCCTGGGCCGCGACCCCGGCCAGGTCCTTCCGCCCGGCGGCAAAGCTGTGGAGGAAGTCCCCGGGAGCCTGGTCCGGCGCACCCTGGGAGGGCCGGGCGGGGAAGGTGATGTAGTACTTCCGCTGGCTGGTGTTTTCCGCGACAGCCACCGAATAGCCGCCGACGGTGCCGAAAAACACGCCGTTCTGGGCGTTGACGGTAAGGCCGAAGGTCCCGGCCAGGCGTTTTCCCTCTGCTGAGATCATGGGGTGCGCTCCTTTCCAGTTGTCGGATTATTCGCCGATGGCGTCCAGCAGCTCCTGGACCCGGTCGGTCTTTTCCCAGGTGACGCCCAGGTCCTCCCGGCCCATGTGGCCGTACTTGGCCAGGTTCCGGTAGATGGGGCGGCGGAGGTCCAGGCGGTTGATGATGGCCGTGGGCCGCAGGTCAAAGACCTTCTCCACCGCTGCGGCGATCTTCTCGTCCGGGTATTTTCCGGTGCCGAAGGTATCCACCAGAATGGAAACCGGCTGGGCCACGCCGATGGCGTAAGCCAGCTCCACCTCGCACTTCTTGGCAAGGCCCGCCGCCACCACGTTCTTGGCCACCCAGCGGGCGGCGTAGGCCGCAGAGCGGTCCACTTTGGTGGGGTCCTTGCCGGAGAACGCGCCGCCGCCGTGACGGGCGTATCCGCCGTAGGTGTCCACGATGATCTTCCGGCCGGTAAGGCCGCTGTCCCCAGCGGGGCCGCCGATGACGAACCGGCCGGTGGGGTTCACGTAATACTTGGTGGAGTCGTCCAGGAGCGCCGCCGGGATCACCGGCTTCACCACGTGCTCCAGAAGGTCCGCCCGAATCTGCTCCAGGGAGACCTCCTCGGCGTGCTGGGAGGAGATGACCACGGTGTCCACCCGGACCGGCCGGTCGTCCTCATATTCCACCGTCACCTGGGTCTTGCCGTCGGGACGGAGGTAGGGGAGGGTCCCATCCTTCCGGACCTGTGTCAGCCGCTTTGCCAGGGCGTGGGCCAGGGAGATGGGCAGGGGCATCAGCTCCGGGGTCTCGTCACAGGCGTAGCCGAACATCATGCCCTGGTCCCCCGCGCCGTTTTCGTCGGCGTGGTCTTCCCCGCCCCGGACCTCCAGGGCCTCGTTGACGCCCATGGCGATGTCGCCGGACTGTTCGTGGATGGAGGTCAGCACCGAGCAGGTGTAGCCGTCGAAGCCGTATTTGGCCCGGTCGTAGCCGATGTCAATGACCACGTCCCGGACGATTTTGGGGATGTCCACATAGCAGCTGGTGGAAATTTCGCCCATGACCATGACCATACCGGTGGTGGTGCAGGTCTCGCAGGCCACCCGGCCCATGGGGTCCTGCTCCAGGATCGCGTCCAGAACCGCGTCGGAAATCTGGTCGCAGATTTTGTCGGGATGTCCTTCCGTGACGGACTCCGAAGAAAACAGATATTTGGACATTGCGTCCCTTCCTTTCCCTGTGCCTGGGCACAGCGTCAAAAGCGTGCGGAACGGTTCAGCCCGCTCCCATCCGCACAAGGAGCCGGGCCGGCAGGAAAGACGCCAGCACAACAAAAAGCGCCCGAAAAATCGAGCGCTTACAGTTTTGTGTCAAACCTCATCTCTCGACTGCGTCGCAGGAATTGGCACCTTACCGGAACGGTAGGTTGTCGTGGCTTCACAGGTCCTGTGCCTCCGCCACTCTTGATAAGGTAATTATCGTATATATTTTACCCAAAGCGTCGGGATTTGTCAAGGGGCGGACTTCCGGAAAATCCGGAGACCTGGCCGGGGAAATCGGGCATTTTGCCCTTTTTTCGGGGATTTCCGCCGTTTTTCCCTGCCAGGCTCAAAACAAATATTTTTTCTCTTGACATTCTGCCCATTTTCTTTTACAATAATTATGAAAAGACTGCGGCCCTGGGCCCTTTCTTTTAAAATTTCAACGAAAAGGCGGGCCGAGGCATGAACATTCTCATTGCGGGCTGCGGGCGGACCGGCGCGGAGCTGGCCGGAGTCCTCAGCCGGGAGGGCCACGACGTTTCCGTGGTGGACCCTGACGCCGGAGCCTTCGCCCTTCTGCCGGAGGATTTTTCCGGCTACCGCACCGTGGGCCTCCCCATGGACCAGGACGTTCTGGTCCGGGCCGGGATCGAAAACTGCGACGCCCTGGCGGCGGTCAGCTCCGACGACAACGTGAACCTGATGGTCTGCCAGCTGGCCCGGGAGGAATTCGGGGTCAGGGACCTCATCGCCTGCGTCAATGACCCCCGGCGGGAAAGCGTTTACAGCCGCTTCGGCCTGCGGACCATCTGCCCCGTCAACATCACCGTGGACAACCTCAAGGGCATCCTCCTCCCGGAGGACCACCGGCAGCTTTCCCTGGGGAACCACACCGTCAGCTTCCGGGACCTGGCCGTCCCCAGGCGGCTGGTGGGGGTCTCCACCGACGGCATCGAGACCGGCACCGGCGAAAGCCTCTTTGCGGTCCGCCGGGCTGACGGCTCCCTGCATCTGCTGGCCGAAGGGCCTGCGGTGCTGGGCTCCGGGGACCGGCTGGTGGTCTGCGGCGTCGCGGATTAAAGGAGTCTCCCATGAAAATCGTGATCATCGGCGGCGGCTCTGTGGGCTTTTATCTTGCCAAGGCCCTTCTGGAGCACGGCCACAAGCTCTCTGTTATCGAAACCGACCCGGCGGCCTGCACCCGCATCGCCGACGAGCTGGACCTCCCCGTGATCCACGGCGACGGCACCACGGTGGAGGCTCTCCGGGACGCGGAATGTGCCGGGGCCAACGCCCTCATCGCCGTCACCGGCCGGGACGAAGCAAACCTCATCGCCTGCCAGCTGGCCAAGCTGGAGTTCCAGGTCCCCCGGACCGTGGCCAAGGTCAACAACCCCAAAAACGCCGGCGTCATGAGCCGGCTGGGCGTGGACATCACCGTTTCCAGCATCGATTACATCTCCCGGATGCTGGAACGGGAGGTGGACAGCGCCGCCATCCGCCACGTGATCTCCCTGGACCAGGGGAAGTCCTCCATCAGCGAGGTGCTGCTCCCCCAGGGCTGCCCCTTTTCCGGCAAGCCGCTGTCCGACGTCCGGCTGCCGGAGCAGTCGGTCATCGTCACCGTTGAACGGGACGGCGAGACCATTATCCCCCGGGGAAACACCAAAATCTACGCCGGAGACAAGCTGCTGATCGTGGCCAAAAACGAGGCCCTTCACGCCGTCAAAGAAAAACTCAGGCTCACCGACTAAGGAGGATCGCGATGCTTAGCGCAAAAGCACAGCTTATTTATGAATACATCCGGGACTGCATCCTGAACCACAACTTTTCCCCCACGGTCCGGGAAATCTGTGAACGGGTGGGGATCAAGTCCACCTCCACGGTCCACTATTACCTGAAGGAGCTGGTGGACGAGGGCTACATCGTCAAGGACGACCTGAAAAAGCGCACCATCAAGCTCCCCGGAAGCTCCACCTTCGCCGTACCGCTGCTGGGCACCGTGACGGCGGGCATCCCCATCACCGCCATTGAGGAGATCGAGGAGTACCTCCCGGTCCCCAACCTTTCCGGCAATCCCGAGGACTACTTTGCCCTCCACGTCCGGGGGGAAAGCATGATCAACGCCGGGATTCTGGACGGCGACATCGTGGTGGTCCGGAAGACCCCGGTCTGCCGCAACGGCGACATCGTGGTGGCCCTCATCGACGACGAGGCCACGGTAAAGCGCTTTTACCGGGAAAAGGACCACTTCCGCCTGATGCCGGAAAACCCCGATTTCGAACCCATTATCGTGGAGGAAATGACCATTCTGGGCAAGGTGGCCGCTCTCATCCGCAACTATTGACCCCCAGGGAAAGCGGCTGCCGCTTTCCCTTTTCGCTTTTTTGGAGGGAGCGCCGTGAAACTCACCTGGCTGACCGCCCTGCTTTTTCCCAAGCGCTGTCCTTTCTGCGGGGCCGTGATCCCCCAGAAGGACCGCTGCTGCCGCCGCTGCGAAAACGCGCTGCCCCTTCCCCGCCGGGACCTGTGCCGGGGCTGCGGCAACGCGCCTTGCATCTGCGGGGAGGACTGGCCCCTGAAGGGCGTGTTCCCGGCCTTTGAGTACCGGGACGGCGCGGCCTGGGCCATCCGGCAGATGAAGTTCCACAACCGCCCCGCCATCGCCCGGCGGCTGGCTCCCTACCTGGCGGAAGCGCTGCCGGAGGGGCTGACGTTCGACGCCGTCGTGCCCATTCCCATGCGGTCCGCCGCCGTCCGGAAGCGGGGCTACAACCAGGCCGCTCTGCTGGCCCGGTTCCTGTCGCAGGAGGCCGGGATTCCCTGGGCGGCGCTGCTGGTCAAATCCCGGAAGACCCGGCCCCAGCACACCCTCAACGCCGGGGAGCGGAAGGTCAACCTCTCCGGCGCCTACCGCCTGGCCAAGGGCGCGGACGTCCGGGGAAAGGTCCTCCTGCTCTGCGACGACGTGACCACCACCGGCTCCACCCTCCGGGAGGCCGCCAACGTGCTGCTCCGGGCCGGGGCCGCAGAGGTCTACGCAGTCACCGCTGCCACGGCGCTCCGGGAGCCCTCCACCGATTTGGATGAATTTTAGCGGAAAAGACCCCGCATTTTTGGTTGCCAAACCCCTGGATTTTGTAGTATAATAAGAAAAAAACCGCCGCCGGGCGGGTGATTCCCGAAGGAGGAATTGCATTGGCAGGAGTTGACTTGGGTATCGACCTTGGTACCACAAAAATTATCGTGTACCGCCGCGGAAAGGGCATCGTGCTGGAGGAGCCCAGCGTGGTGGCCTACAACATCCGCAACGACCAGGTGGTGGCCGTGGGCCACGAAGCCCTGGCCATGCTGGGGAAAACCCCGGCCTACATCCAGACGGAGTGCCCCATCCGGGACGGCGTGATCTCCAATCATTTATACACAGAGTATTTGGTCAAGGAGTTTGTACGGAAAGTGACCCGCAGCTTCCTCATCAAGCCTCGGATCGCCATCTGCATTCCCTCCTCCATCACCCCGGTGGAGGCCCGGGCCGTGGTGGAAGCGGCCATGAGCGCCGGGGCCCGGAAGGTCTATCTGGTGGACGAGCCCCTGGCCGCCGCCATCGGGGCGGGCATCGACGTCACGGCTCCCAGCGGCCATATGATGGTGGACGCCGGCGGCGGCACCACCGATGTGGCCGTGATTTCCCTGGGCGGCGTGGTCACGGCGGACTCCCTGCGGGTGGCCGGAAACACCTTTGACGAAGCCATCATCAAGTACATTCAGTCCGCCTACAAAATGGCCATCGGCAGCAAGGTGGCCGAGAAGCTGAAAAAGGAGATCGGCTGCGTTTTCGACCCGGACCCGGCAATCACGGCCATCGTCAAGGGCCGGAACCTGCTCACCGGCTACCCCCAGCAGATCACCATCACCCAGACGGAGCTGTTCGACGTGCTGCGTCCCCACGCCGGGGAAATCGTGGCCTCGGTCCGCAGCGTGCTGGAGCGCACCCCGCCGGAGCTCATCGGCGACATCCACGACAACGGCATTGTCATGACCGGCGGCACCGCCCTGCTCCGGGGCCTGGACCGGCTGATCCAGGAGGATACCGGCGTGGCCACCCGGGTAGCGGAAGATGCGGTGCGCTGCGTGGGCATCGGCACGGGCCGCTGCTTTGAGCAGATGTCCGAGCTGAAAGAAGGCTTCCAAAACGCCGCAACCTATTCTCACTGAGCGGCGTGTCGCCGCTCCCATGTCGACGCGGCCATCATCCTCGCGTCAAGCTTCGTTAGCCGCGCGACAGGCTGCGCGGCGACGGATTGTGAGTAGCCCGTGGGATTCGTAGAGCCTGCCCGTCAGCACAAACCAAGTTTTCAGTCCAGCCTTTTCCCAAAAGGCTGGTAGGGATGGAAGGGGCAAAGCCCCTTCCTCGCCCGACCCAGAGGGCGAAATCCCCCAATGATCCCAAAAGATCAGGAAGGGCAGCCAAAACGTCCCGGTGGGACGTTTTGGCGAAGGGGAACCCTATCAAGGGGTTCCC
>CAKTCT010000036.1 GCA_934539585.1 uncultured Oscillospiraceae bacterium
ATAGACGGCAAAAGCAAGATCATCCAAAAGGATCGGACAAAGACGAAATCCAGCTACCGCAGTCTGCCGCTTGTCCCGCCGTTTGAAGAATTGCTGCACCGTCTGAAAGCGCAGCAGGAGTTGAATCAAAAACTGTGCGGGCGTTCCTATTGCAAAAAATACACCGGTTATATCTATGTCAACGAGATCGGTGAGCTCGTGAAACCCGGTTATATCACACAGCATTTTCCGCTGGTTTTGCAAAAGAACGGATTGCGGAAGATCCGTTTTCACGATCTGCGGCATAGCTGTGCAAGCCTGTTGTACGCAAACGGTGTAAGCCTGAAAGAAATTCAGGAGTGGTTGGGTCACAGCGACATTTCGACCACCTCAAACATTTACACGCACCTGAATTTCACCTCGAAGGTTGCGTCAGCCAATGCGATTTTAGGCGTATATCCCTCCGCTTAATGCGTGATGTCCCTCCAATGTCCCTCCGAAAATCAGCCTGCAAACGGCAAATTTGTTGATGTGCGAGGGACATACATAAGAATACGGAGCATAAAGAAAAGCCCGCAAACCCAGTTATATCAAGGGTTTGCGAGCCATTCGGTGTGGTGCCGGTGGCGGGGGTCGAACCCGCACGGGTTATTAGCCCAACGGATTTTGAGTCCGCCTCGTCTGCCAATTCCAACACACCGGCATCTCATATTTTAAGCCATCTCCCGATGTCCTGCCCGAGAAATTGGAGGGACATCGTGGAGGGACATTAAAAACAAGAACCATATTCAGTTTTCAAAAAGCCTTGTAAAATCAAGGGTTTACGCCAAGGTGGTATGAAACGGCGTTGTGGATTTTGAGTCCGCCTCGTCTGCCAATTCCAACACACCGGCAAAATACAGTACTTTTAGGATACACGATTTTTCCGGAAAAGTCAAGGCAATTGGCGAAAAAAATCTACGGGGTCCGGGTCCCGGCCGGGCGGGGAGAATTTTTACAGAGCGCTTACGTTCCGTTACGTTTGTAAGGGGCGGAGCAGGAATTGGTAAAGTTCACGGCAAAATGCCGGTTATGCGGGAATTCTTATATGTAAAGTGATGGAAAAAGCCGGGTATTTGAGGACAATCATGGAATTTCGCACTTTACTTTCCGGGGAAATCCCGATACACTTAGACCAGCGAAACCGCGCTGACGTCAGCGGCGCCGCCTCCCCGGCAGGAATTCCGCCGGGGGAATTTCCGCGAAAGGTGTGAACGCTTTCCATGAAATCAATTGCCCCGGGAAAAAAGAAAAGCTTCCGCGGGTACATGCAGCGGAACTGGGTGCTCTATCTCATGGTCCTGCCCGGGATGCTGGCCCTGATCATTTTCCGGTACGTGCCCATGTACGGCGTGCTGATGGCCTTTGAAAAGTACATGCCCGCCAAGGGTATCCTGGGGAGCAAGTGGGTGGGCTTCCAGCACTTTGTCAACTTCTTCCATTCGCCCTACTTCGGGCGGCTGCTGGGGAATACCTTCATGCTGGGCATTGTGACCCTGGTCTTTACCTTTCCCGCCCCCATTCTGCTGGCGCTGCTGCTCAACGAGGTCCGGAACCCCCGGTTCAAACGGGTGACGCAGACCATCTCCTACGTGCCCTACTTCATCTCCACGGTTATCGTGGTGGGCCTTCTGAAGGACATGACCAGCACCAACGACGGCATCATCAACACGGCCATTGTGGCGCTGGGCGGCCAGAAGATCGACTTCTTCGCCAGCCCCCAGTGGTTCCGGCCGCTGTACGTGATTTCCAGCATCTGGTCCGGGATCGGGTATAACTCCATCATCTACCTGGCGGCCATTTCCGGCATCAACCCGGAGCTTTACGAGTCCGCCGTTCTGGACGGGGCCTCCCGGATGAAGCAGGCCATCCACATCACCATCCCCTGCATCTCCTCCACCATCGTGATCCTCCTGATCTTCGCGGTGGGCGGCATTGTGGGCAACGACTACCAGAAAATCCTGCTGATGCAGTCGCCCCTGACCTATGAGACCTCGGACGTGATCTCCACCTACGTCTACCGGGAAGGAATTCTGGGCGGAAGTTACAGCTACACCACCGCCATCAACCTGTTCACCTCCCTGATCTCCCTGTTCTTCATCCTTGTCACAAACTGGGTCGCCCGGAAAGCCGGCGAATCCTCCATCTTCTGAAAGGGGGCGTTCCATTTGCATACCAAAGCCGTAGGGGCCAGACGAAAATGGACGGCCTTCGACTGGTTCAACACCGTATTCCTGGTGCTGCTCAGCGCCGTCTTCCTCTATCCGCTGCTGATGACCCTGGGACTGTCCTTCAGCAGCCCCAGGGCCCTGGTGGGGCAGAACGTGATCCTGCTGCCCAAGGGCTTCACCCTCCAGTCCTACCAGACCATCCTGTCGGACCCCACCATCCTGCGCTACTACTGGAACACCATCGTCTACGCCAGCACCGGCACCCTGACGTCGCTGCTGCTGACGTCGCTGCTGGCCTACCCGCTGACCGTGGCCGAGTTCAAGGGGAAAAAGCTCATCAACATCCTGCTGCTGATCACCATGTTCTTCGGCGGCGGCATGATCCCCTCCTACCTGAACATCCGGAACCTGCACATGATCAACACCATCTGGGCCATGATCCTGCCGGGGGCCATCTCCGCCTGGAACGTCATCATGTTCGTCAACTTCTTTAAGGGCATCCCGGATTCCCTCCGGGAGTCGGCCACCATTGACGGCGCGGGCCACGTCCGCATCCTCTTTTCTATTGTGATCCCCCTGTCCAAGGCGCTGCTGGCCACCATCGCGCTGTTCACCATCGTGGGGTTCTGGAATGATTATTTCAGCGCCATGCTCTACCTGGACAGCACCTCCAAGATGCCCATCCAGATTTTCCTCCGGAAAATCCTGGTCAACATGGAGCTCAACGAGGGAATGGCCAAGGACACGGACATGTCCCGGCTCATGGATATGATCAACGCCAACCCCCGGACCGTCAAGGCGGCCACCACCATCGTCACCATTCTTCCCATTCTGTGCGTATACCCCTTCCTGCAGAAATATTTCACCAAAGGCATGATGCTGGGAGCAGTCAAGGCTTGACCGCGGCTGTCCCGATGGCATATAATTTTTAAGGAGGAACCAATATGTTCAAGAAGAAAACCGCATCCCGCATTTCTCTGGCGGTCTGCGCGGCTCTGCTGCTCACCGGGCTCACCGGCTGCGGCGGGGACAAGGGCAGCAGCCAGGGCAGCACCGGCGGCTCCACCGACGGCAAAGCCATCACCTTCCCCTATACCGGCGAGGAGATCGTCTTCAAGGGCTATGGCTACGAGGGCCTGGACCAGAACCCCGAGCTCCTCTGCCAGAAGGCCTGGAAGGAGCACATCGGCAACATCCGCATTGACTGGGAGTTCGCCGCCTACTCCGATTACACCGAAAAGAGCCAGATTTATCTTGCCACCAACGACATCCCCGATGTGATGCCCATCCCCAACATCATGGACGTCATCACCGAATACGGCTCTACCGGGATGCTCTTAGACTTCAACAAGTACGCCGACTACATGCCCAATCTGGCGGAGTATCGCAAGAACTACTCCAGCGTGGATTACATCTGCACCGACGACGGCGCCCGGTACGGCATCGTGGGCATCCAGCCCATTGACTTCGCTGGAGAATCCTGGTTCGCCAACATGGACGTATTGAACGCCGCCGGCGTGGAGGTTCCCTCTACCTTTGAAGAAATGCTGGCCGCCATGCGGACCATTAAGGAGAAGGATCCCTCCATCGTCCCCTACCAGTCCTACTGGAACATCGACTATACCCAAGGCTGGGTAGCCAACTCCATCGGCGCGCAGCGGAGCCTGGTGTACTACGACACCGACGCCAAGGAATACAAGTGCTCCTACCGGGAAGCCTCTGCCAAGCGGAAAGAGCTGATCCAGACCCTGGCGGATATGTACAGGGAGGGCCTGATCAACCCCGAAATCCAGACCATGTCCTTCGAGCAGGAGCAGAACGCCATCGCCTCCGGCAAATGGGCCTTCAGCACCCTGTACAATGGCTCTCTGGAAGTGGAAATCTTCAAGGTGCAGCCCGGCGAGGCCCTTCCCTTTAACATCCAGAACATCACCCCTCCCGCCGATTCTGACGGAAACCGGTACATGGAGATCCCTTATCAGCATGACGGCATCGCCTCCTGGGGCCTCCTGGCCTCCAGCAAGGTGGAGCACCCCGAATATCTGGCCGCCTACATGGACCAGGTGGTCTCCCCCTACGGCCGAGACATCTTCAACTACGGCGTGGAAGGCGTCACCTATGACGTGGTGGACGGCGTTCCGACCATGAAGGAAGGCATTGACAAGAAGGAATACGGCGTAGGCACCCAGTACGAAGTCTGGATGGTCGGCATGGGCCCCACCGTCCGAGACGGCAATGGATACACCCTGACGCAGGGCTGCATCGACCTGAATCAGAAGAACTTCCTGGACGGCACGATGAAGGCCCGGTTCGACCCCGTCTTTACCATCTTTAACGGCGACGACGGTGCGGACAAGGCTACCATTGAAAACGCCCTGACCACCTGCATCAAGGAAAACGAAGCCAAGTTCATCTACGGCATCCGGGATATGAGCGAGTGGGACGCCTATGTGGCCGAGCTGGAAAAGATCGCCAGCATCGACGACCTGCTGGACCTCTATAACAACGCCAAGACCATCGTCCGGGATCCGGAGCGGATTTTCGTGGCGAAATAATCCGGCAGTTCTGCCGCTGGAACACACGGAACGCCCTTCCGTGTGTTTCGGCATATTCAAAGGGCGCAGATATTGGAAGCGAGAAAGGACAAGGTGCAGATGAGGACGAGACCCGCAGGACACGGCAGCATTTTCCGCAGGATATTTACCATTCTCACGGTGATCATCGTCATCACCACCGTGTTCAACCTTGCCATGACCTTTTTTATCCGGAACCGGCTGTTTTCCCAGAAAATGCAGGAGCAGGAGGTCTTTATCGACACCTATGTGTCCGCCATCGACGACACCTTTGAGGCGCTGCAGAATGTCATCATCCATTTGCAGCAAAGCGAGGCCCTCCAGAACCGCTGCCTGTCGGATTACCGGGACCGGGAGCTGTATCTGCAGAACGAGGAGGACATTCTGAACCTGGTGAAGACCTTTTCCTTCACCTCTCCGGGTCTGGACGAGATTCTCATCCAATGGGACGATTCCTCCTACCTGTACACCAAACAGGGGATCACCCAGCGGCAGGTCTATTTCCAGAACCGGTTCGACGGGGATTTCTCCGCCTGGAACCAGCTCCTGGGCAGCCGGTACAGCCGGATCACGCTGAAAAAGGCGGAGGCGGAGCCTTCGGAGGGCAGCTGGGTCAACCTGAGTAACCGCACCGGACTTTCCGGCATTTATCTGCTCCAGTCTGTTACCAACGGGAACCGCTACGTGGGGACCATCTGCCTGGCTCTGGAGGAATCCTTTGTCAACGGCATTTTCAGCAGCCAGGAGTTCGTCTCCGCCCGGGAAATCTACGTCCTGGACCAGGACCAGCAGGTCATTACCTCCAATGCCGGGGTAGAATTTGACAAGCTGCGGTACGCCAAGGAGTTCCAGGAGGCGAAAAATGCCAGCCGGTACCTCCGGGGCAAGGGGATGCTTTCCCGGCGGGAGTCGGCCATCAGCGGCGTGGAGTACGTGATCTTCACCCCCTACCAGCAGTTGGCCGGGACCTTCGACCGGATTTTCTGGATGGCCAACCTCTTTTCCGCGGCGGCGGTGGTGTTGCTGCTGTTCTACGCCTACGGCAGCTCCCGGAAGCTGTCCCGGCCCTTCCGGGGCCTGCTGAACGCTTTGGAGGACCCCTCCGCCGCCCAGGATGTCACCGACGAGACCGCCTTCATCACCGACCGGGTGCTGGATTTGCTGTCGGTGAACCGCTCCATGCGCAGCGCCATGGAGGGGAGCAGCCATATGGTCCTCCAGGCGGTGCTCTATAAGCTCATCATGGGCAGCCCCACAGTGGAGGAGGTCCTGGCCTCCGCCGAGCCCTATCAGATTGCCCTTTCCGACGGTCTTTACGAGACCGCCGTCATCCGGCTGGACCTGCCCTCGGATCAGGACGAGCTCTTTTACACCAAGTACCACGACCGCTTCGACAAGGTCCTCCGGGCCCACCTGGGCGGCTGGATCGTGGAGATGCTGGAGACTCTCCCCGACGAGTACACCCTGGTCCTCTGCCTCAAGGACCCCGGGGAGCGGGCCACTGTGGCCGAAGCCCTGGAGGAAGCCTACGGCGACTGGCAGCAGCAGGTCCCGGGGGCGGTGTTCTGCGCCGGGGTCAGCAGCTGCGCCGCAGGCATCCGGGAGCTCCGGCACTGCTATGAGGAGTCCATTGCCGCCCTGCGGCGGCGGCCGGTCCAGTCCGGGGAGACGGTGATCCTCGCCGGGACGGAGAATCCTCCGGCGGCGCTGCCCTTCCTCCCCGACGACCTGGAGGTCCGGCTCCGGGAGCTGCTGGAAAAGCCGGTGCTGCCCTACCTGACCGCCTACGTCAAGAGCATCCTGGACCGGAACTACCAGAACAACGTGACCTACGAGGCGTACCTTTCCGCCTGCGACGTCATCAACCAGTTTGTGGGCCGGGTGGTCCGCAGCAAGGACGAGATCGCCTACGCCGACCTGATCCGCATCGACTCCGCCAGCTGCGTCTACACCTCCTTCCGCTGCCGGGAGATCGTTTTGTCCAACCTGGCGGTGGCGGCCCGGCTCACCGACTCCGGCGCGGCGGCCACGGTGGTGGACCAGGTGACGGACTACGTCAACGCCCACTTCCGGGAGGACATCAACCTGTCTACCGTGGCCCAGATTCTGGGCTACACCCCCAACCACCTTTCCCGGTGCTTCAAGCAGAACAAGGGGCTGAACTTCACCGACTACCTGAACAGCCGCCGGGTGGCCTTCGCCCGGGAGCAGCTGCTGAACACCTCGGATAACCTGAACCGCATCGCGGAGAGCTGCGGCTTCCACAGCTCCAACCTGCTGATCCGGGCCTTTGAAAAGTACGAGGGCGCCACCCCCGGCGAGTTCCGGCGGAGGATGGCCCAGCAACGAAAATGAGCCGCCCCTCCGGCGGCGGAACGGAGACCATCATGAACGACCTGACTTACCTGACCAGCCACTACGACGAAAAGATCCGCCGGATCAAAGAGACCGGCGCGCCACTGAACTTCATCTTCATCACCGACATGCACAACCGCCTGAACCAGCGGGCCGTAAAAAGCGCCCCCGGACAGTACGAGCTGGCGGCCAACGCCATCCGTTCCATGCAGTACATCCTGGACCGCTGCCCGGAGATCTCCTTTGTGGTCAGCGGCGGGGACATCGGCAACGACTACGACCCGGACCCGGCCAAAATGCGGGCCTCCCACCAGGAGGTCATGGACGCGCTGTACGGCCTTTCGGTGCCGGTCCACTGCGTCATCGGCAACCACGACGACGGCATCGGCAACTCCCTGGACCGGGGGAACAGGAACATCCGGGAGGTGGGCATTTTCCCCGAGGAAATGCACGCCCTCTGCATGAAATACAGCCCCACCAAGGAAAACTACTATTATATCGACGACCCGAAGCTCCCCTACCGCTTTGTCTTTCTAAACACCAGCGACAAGGCGTACTTTGCCGACCTGGAGGAAAAGGAGCCCTTCGGCTGGCGGCTGGAGGCTTCCAACAGGCAGGCGGAGTGGCTGGAAGGAGACGCCCTGAAAACCGACCGGGAGATTTTCATCTTCAGCCATTCTCCCATCCACAACGCGGGGATTTTCGGCAGCGAGGGGATGCCCCTGGGGATCAAGCCCTACGACGACCTGTTCAACGGGCCCCGCATCTACTACGCCATCAAGCACTGCCCCCAAGTGCGGGCCATGATCGCGGGCCACGTGCATTACGACAACCTGCTTTACGACGATCGGATCCTGTCCATCACCTCCCTTTGCTCCTTTGTCCAGGAGTGGGCCCCGGGCTGCCCCAAGCGGGAGTTCGGCACCATTACCGAAACGGCCTTCGACGTCTTTTCCGTCACCGAGGAAAAGCTGGTCATCACCCGTTTCGGCGCGGGGGAGGACCGGGTGGGGACTTTTCTGCGGTAAGCTGCGAAAAACGGCGTCCGGGCCCTTTCTGGGGCCCGGATTTTGCTTTGCCCGGAAAAAGTCCCCGCCCATCTTGCTATCCGCCCAAGGATTTGGTATAATAAAACCATGTATACCGTTCCGGCGAAAGACCCGGAACCGGGAAAACCCACTGTAAGGAGTGACAGGTTATGATGGATCGGCTGTTGCAGCTTTTGAACGACGACGCCCGGACCGACGCCCGGGACCTGGCGGTGATGCTGGGCATCACCGAGGAGGAGGTCCGGAAAAAAATCGCCGCCTATGAGGCCCAGGGGGTCATCCGGGGCTATAAGCCCCTGCTGGACTACGAAAAGATTGACACCCAGTACGTGGAGGCGGTCATCGAAATCCGGGTGACGCCCAAAAAGGACTTCGGCTTTGAGGAGATCGCCCAGAAGATCAGCGGCTACCATGAGGTGGACAGCGTCTACCTCATGAGCGGCGGCTACGACCTCCACGTGGAGGTGGTGGGAAAGACCTTCAAGGATGTGGCCCTGTTCGTCTCCCACCGGCTGGCGCCTCTGGACGGCGTGGTCTCCACGGCCACCCACTTTGTCCTCTCCCGGTACAAGGACCGGGGCGTGATCATCTCCGGGCCGGTCCAGGATGAAAGGGGCAACGTATCGCTGTGATAGAAATTGAGAAAAAGCTGTCCGACCGGGCCGTGGCCCTGAAGCCCTCCGGCATCCGGCGGTTCTTCGACATCGCCAACGAAATGGATGGGGTTATCTCCCTGGGCGTGGGCGAGCCGGATTTCAAGACCCCCTACTCCGTCCGCCGGGCGGGCATCGAGAATTTACAGTCCGGCAAGACCGGCTACTCCGCCAACACCGGGCTCATCGAGCTGCGGCGGGCCATCTGCCGGTATCTGGAGCGGAAATTTTCCCTTTCCTACGACCCAAAGAAGGAGGTCATCGTCACCGTGGGCGGCTCCGAGGCCATTGACCTGGCCATCCGGGCCTTCCTGAACCCCGGCGACGAGGTGCTGATCCCGGAGCCGTGCTTTGTCTGCTACGACCCCATCGTCCGGCTCACCGACGGCGTGCCCGTGGCCATCCCCACCTCCGCAGAGGACCACTTCCGCCTGACCCCGGAAAAGCTGGAGGCCGCCATCACCCCGAAGACCAAGCTGCTGGTCCTGCCCTACCCCAACAACCCCACCGGCGGCGTCATGCGGAAGGAGCACCTGGAGGCCATCGCCGAGGTGATCAGACGCCACGACCTCATCGTCCTTTCCGATGAAATTTACGCGGAGCTTACCTACAACGGCCGCCACGTCTCCATCGCCTCCCTTCCCGGGATGAAGGAGCGGACCATCGTGGTCAACGGCTTCTCCAAGACCTTCGCCATGACCGGCTGGCGGCTGGGATACGCCGCGGGTCCGGCCGCCGCCGTCAAGCAGATGACAAAAATCCACCAGTACGCCATCATGTGCGCCCCCACCACCTCCCAGTTCGCCGCCATCGAGGCGTTGGACAACTGCGAGGAGAACATCTGTCAGATGCGGGAGGAGTATAACTCCCGGCGGCGGTATATCGTGGACGCCTTCAACCGCATCGGCCTGCCCACCTTCGAGCCGGAGGGGGCCTTCTATATCTTCCCCTGCATCAAATCCACCGGCCTTTCGTCGGAGGACTTCTGCGAGCAGCTCCTGTACAGCAAGCGGGTGGCCGTGGTCCCCGGCGACGCCTTCGGGGCCAGCGGAGAGGGGTACGTTCGGGTGTCCTATTCCTATTCCGTGAAGCACATCACCGAGGCTGTCCGCCGCATCGAAGCCTTTTTGCAGGAATTGAAGGAGAAATGACATGATTTCCGTACAGACCACCCTTTCCTATGACAGGGAGACCGTTCAGGCGGCGGTGGACCGCCACTTCGACCTCCTGGACCTGGACCGGCTGATCCCCAGGGAAGGGAAGATCACCGTGAAGCCCAATCTTCTCATGAAGCGGCGTCCCGAGGACGGCACCACCGCCCACCCCTCCCTGGTGGAGGCGGTGATCCGCCGGGTGCAGAAGGTGTCCGACGCCCAGATCACCATTGCCGACTCCCCCGGCGGCCCCTTTACCCGGGCGGCCCTGGAGGGCATCTACAAAGCCTCCGGCATGGAGGAGGTGGCCCGGCGGACCGGGGCGGTCCTCAACTACGACACCGGCTCCACCCACGTCCCCCATCCGGAGGGGGAGCTCTGCAAAGCCTTCGACCTCATCAATCCCATTGCCGGGGCGGACTTCATCATTTCCATCTGCAAGCTGAAAAGCCACTGCATGACCGGCCTTTCCGGCGGGGTGAAGAACCTTTTCGGCTGCATCCCCGGGCTGACCAAGCCGGAGTTCCACTGGCGCTACCCCCAGGAGCGGGACTTCTGCGGGATGCTTTTGGACCTCTGCGGCACGGTGAAGCCGGGCATCACCTTTGTGGACGCCGTGGTGTCCATGGAGGGCGATGGCCCCTCCTCCGGCGACCTTCGGCAGACGGACATGACCCTCTGCGCCACCAACCCCTATGAGCTGGACCTGGTGCTGACAAAGGTCATCGGCCGGCAGCCGGAGGACATCCCTCTGGTGGACTGCGCCCGGGAGCGGGGGCTGTGTCCCAGCTCCGCCGACGGGGTGGAGCTCTGCGGCGACCCTTTGCGGACCTTTGCCGACTTCAGAATGCCCCGGTCCCGGACGGTGGACTTTGTGTCCAGCATCCCCAGGCCCCTCCGGGGCATCTGCGAGCCCATTATCCGGCGGTACCTGACGCCCCGGCCCAAGGTGCTGAAAAATAAGTGCGTGGGCTGCGGCAAGTGCGCCGAAAGCTGCCCCGCCCACACCATCGCCATTGTGGACCGGAAAGCCTGCATCGACCGGAGCAAGTGCATCCGCTGCTACTGCTGCCACGAGATGTGTCCCATCCACGCCATCCAGGTCAAGCGCAGCAGGCTTTTGAAGCTCTGAAAGGGAGGACCTTATGATCGACCGCGTCATCTGGGATTGGAACGGCACCCTGTTGAACGACGTGAACTTAAACTGCGCCCTGATGAACCGGATGCTCCGGCGGCGGGGGATGCCGGTGATCCCGGACCTAGACCATTACCGGAGGATTTTTCAGTTCCCCATCCGGGAGTACTACCGGGCGGCGGGCTTCGACTTCCGGAAGGAAAGCTATGAGGCCCTGGCCGCGGAGTACCTGGCGGAATATCCGGAGGAAAGCCTCCGCTGCCCCCTGGCCAAGGGCGCGGCGGAGGCCCTTACAGCGTTCCGGGAGGCGGGGATCGCCCAGAGCATCCTCTCCTCGGCGGAATCCGGGTGCCTGGCCCGGCAGCTGGAGCACCTGGGGCTCGCCGGGGCCTTTGAAAAGGTCCTGGCCCTGGATAACGGCTACGGCGGCGGGAAGATCGAGCTGGGCCGCCGCTGGCTTTCCCAGAGCGGCGCGGACCCCGCCGGTGCGGTCCTCATCGGGGACACTGACCACGACTGGGAGACGGCCAAAGCCCTGGGCTGCCGCTGCGTCCTCACCGCCGGAGGACACCAGTCCCGGCAGTCGTTGGAAGCCCTGGGGGTCCCGGTGCTGGACGACCTTTTCGCCGTCCGGGACTGGGTTCTGGCTCAAAAGGAGGAAGGCTGATGGAGCGCGTCTGTCTGAAGGCGGCGGCAAAGCTCAATTTTTCCCTGGACATCCTGGGGAAGCGCCCCGATGGCTACCACGAAATGGACATGGTCATGCAGACCGTGGACCTTTCCGACGACGTGGAGCTTTCCCGGGCGGAGGGCATTTCGGTGCTCTCCGATGGCTCCCCCGACGGCCCGGCCAATCTGGCCTGGAAGGCGGCGGAAGCCTTTTTCGCTGCGGCGGGGATCACCGGCGGCGTTTCCATCCGGCTGACCAAGCGAATCCCCGCCCAGGCGGGAATGGCCGGGGGCAGCGCCGATGCGGCGGCGGTCCTGATCGGCCTGAACCGGCTCTATAACGCCGGGCTCTCTCCGGAAGCCTTGCGCCGGGCCGGACTTTCCGTGGGGGCCGACGTGGCCTACTGCCTGGTGGGCGGCACCGCCCGGGTCCGGGGCATGGGGGAGCGGGTGGAGCCCGCCTCTCCGCTCACCGCCGGGTATCTTGCGGTGGTGAAGCCCCCCTTCGGCATCTCCACTGCCGAAGCCTTCCGCCGGTTCGACCGGGCGGAGGGCCTGACCCACCCGGACAACGCCGCCCTCCTGGCCGCCATGGCCCGGGGGGAGCTGGAAGCCCTGGCCCCCTTTATGGAAAACGTCCTGGAGCAGTCCGAGGGCAGCCCGGAGGTGGCCCGCATCCGGCAAAAGCTCCTGGACACCGGCGCACTGGCCGCCCGGATGACCGGCAGCGGCTCGGCGGTGTTCGGGGTCTTCCGGGAGGAATCCGCCGCCCGGCACAGCGCCGCCGCACTGGCCGGGGAGGGGCAGGTCTTTGTGACCCGTCCGGTCCCCCGGGGCGTGGAGGTCCTCCGGGAAGAATAGAAACGAAAAAGCCGTCCATACTTTTGGTGCAAGACAGCAAAAGGAAGGACGGTTTTTATGAAGATTTTGCCTTGCCGGGAGGACCGGCGGCTCCGGCGGATAGTGCTGACGGTGGCCCTGGCCTTTCTCCTGGGAATTTTCCTGGACAGCTTCTCGGTCTTTCACCGGGAGTGCGCCCAGGTCCGGCAGGAGGTGCTGCGGCTCCACGTCCTGGCCAACTCCGACAGTCCGGAGGACCAGGCGCTGAAGCTCCGGGTCCGGGACCGGATATTGGCGGAGACCGGGGACGCCTTTGACCGGGCGGACAGCCTTTCCGACGCCAGGGAAACGGCGGCCCGGAGCCTCTCCGCCGTGGAGCGGGCCGCCCGGGCGGCTCTGGACGAGGCGGGCTCCGGGGAGCCAGTCCGGGCGGAGGTGGTCCGGATGTTTTTCGACACCCGGGTCTACGACGGCTTCACCATGCCCGCCGGGTGGTACGACGCTCTGCGGGTGGTCATCGGGGAGGGGAAGGGCCATAACTGGTGGTGCGTCCTCTACCCGCCCCTGTGCATTTCGGCGGCGGAGAAGTTGCCGGAGGAGCTCCGGCGGTTTTCGGCGGAGGAACGGGCTCTGCTGGAATCGGAGCCCAGATACGAGGTCCGGTTCTTTTTGGTGGAGCTGGCGGAAAAGATCGGTATGTGGTTCCGCTCCCGGAAAGGGGGCTGACAGAAAGGAGAGACAGCCATGCTGCGACTCATCGAGGGCGGCGCAAAAACGGGGAAGTCCACCCGGGTCCGGGAGGAGCTCCTGGCCCTGGCCCGGCAGGAGGACGCCGCGTCGGGAGGGCTGGTCCTCCTGGTGCCGGAGCAGTTTTCCTATGAAACGGAGCGGGAATACTTCACCGCCCTGGGCATCCGCAGAGCCGACCGGGTCCGGGTGCTGAGCTTCCAGCGGCTGGCCCAGGAGATTTTCCGGGAGTACGGCGGCCTGGCGGGGGAGACCGCCGACGATTCCGCCCGGCTCCTGGCCATGAAGCTGGCCCTCCAGGACTGCAAGGGGGAGCTGGCCCTTTACGGCCCCCTGGTCCGGCGGCCGGATTTCCCCGGCCAGATGGTCCGGGCCATGGCGGAACTGAAACACGCCGCCGTCTCCCCCGACGCCCTGGAGGAAGCCGCCGGGAAGGCCCAGGGCTTTCTCCGGGACAAGCTGGCGGACCTTTCCCTGATCCGCAATACATATGAAACGCTGCTGGGGGCCCGGTTCCGGGACGACGAGGACGATCTGGACCGGGCGGCCCAGCTGATCCGGGAGAACCGGTGGTTCGCCGGAAAGGCGGTGTGGCTGGACGGCTTCAAGAGCTTCACCGCTGCCCAGGAGCAGATCATCGGCCTGATGCTGGAGCAAAACGCCCAGGTCACGGCGGTCCTTTCCCTGACCTCCGGGGACAGCCGGTTCTCCACCACCGAGGAGACCGCCCGGCGGCTCCGGACCCTGGCCCGGAAGGCGGGGGCCCGGACCGCCTCCCCGGAGCGGCTGACGGAGCCCCGGGGCTTTGCCGACGATTCCCTCCGGTGGTTCGCGGACCAGGCGCTGAAAAACAGTCCTAAGCCCTATCCCGGGGAAAACACCGGGGTCCGCTGCTGCGGGCTCCTCAACGAGTTCGACGAGGCCGCCTTCGCCGCGGCAGAGCTTCTCCGCCTGGCTAAGGAGGAGGGCTACGCCTATGAGGAAATGGCGGTGCTGGTCCGGGACATGGACCGGTACGCCCCCCTCCTGGAGGCCGCCCTGGACCGGTACGGCGTGCCCTATTACATGGACCGGGTGGAGAGCATCGCCGTCATGCCCCTGACGCGGTTCCTGCTCCACGCCGTCGGGGCCCTGGCCACGGGCTTTGACCGGACGGAGGTGCTGAGCTTCTTAAAGTGCGGCATGACCGGCCTTTCCCTGGAGGAGCTGGACGCCTTCGAGGGCTATTCCTACGTCTGGAACATCAGCGGCGACGGATTTTTCACTCCCTTCCGCCAGAATCCCGCCGGATACGCCCCCCGGGAGATGTCCGCCCGGGAGCAGGAGGAGCTGGCCCGGGCCGAAAAGGTCCGGGAGCTTTGCTGCGGCCTGTTGTCCGGGTTCCGCCGGGACGGGGAGGAGACCTCCTGGCCCCAGGCAGCCTACCGGCTCCTTCTGGGCCTGGAGCTGCCGGAGCGGATGTCCGGCTGGATTCAGGAGCGGCGGCGGCAAGGCCGCCAGAAGGACGCCGACGACCTGGAGCGGACCTGGTCGGCGGTGATGGAGCTTCTGAACACCATGGAAACCATGCTCACCGGCCAGAAGCTCACCCCCCGGGAGTTCCGGGACCTGTTTGCCGTCTGCGCCGAAGGGTGCAGCCTGGGCCGCATCCCCCAGACCCTGGACAGCGTCCAGGTGGGCGGCGCGGACCGGGTCCGGGTGGCCGGGAAGAAGGCCGTCCTCCTGCTGGGGGCCAACGAAGGGGAGTTCCCCCTGCTGCCCTCGTCGGAGGGGGTCTTTACCGACAAGGAGCGGGAGGAGCTGGCCGCCCTGGGTCTGGAGCTCACCGGCAATCAGGAGGAGCGCATCCTGGAGGAGCGCTTCGTGGCCTGGCAGGCCCTGTCCTGCCCCTCGGAGCGGCTGACGGTGGTTTACTCCCTGGGGGACATCGCCGGAAAGCCCCGGTACCCCTCGGCCCTGGTGTCCTCCTTCCGAGAAATTTTCCCGGATACCCCGGTGAAAGGCCCCGGCAGCTTCCCGCCGGAGTTCTTCTGCCGCACCCCCCGGACCGCCTTTCTCCAATACGTCCGCAGCTGCACCGACCGGACGGTCTTCACCGCCTCCGCCCGGGCGTTTCTGGAGGAGACCGGCTGGCAGGACCGGCTCTCCCGGCTGGACGAGACCCTGGAGCGGGACCGGTTCCGCCTCAAGGACCCGGCCCTGGCCCGGGAGCTCTTCGGCGGCGCGCTGCGGATCTCTCCTACCCAGATCGAAAGGTTCTACGCCTGTCGGTTCCAGTACTTCTGCCAGTACGGCCTCCGCCTCAAGGCCCGGACCCGGGCGGAGCTGAACCGCCTTTCCCGGGGCAGCGTCCTCCATTTCCTTCTGGAACGGGTCCTCTCCGGGGACTACGGCGACTTCCTGGGCTTTTCCGATCCGGAGCTGAAGGACCTGCTGGACCGGCTCCTTCTGGAATATCTGGAGCAGGCCATGGGCGGCGCCCAGGAGAAAAGCCGCCAGTTCCTCTACTACTACCGCCGGATGAGCACGGCGGCCCTGGGCGTTTTCAAGGCGCTCCGGGCGGAGTTCGCCCAGACCCGGTTCGTGGTGGCCGGCCTGGAGGAGCCGGTGGGCGACGGCGGGAAGATTCCCCCTCTCACCGTCCGGGTGGACGACCGGACCACCGTGACCGTGGAGGGCAAGATCGACCGGGTGGACCTTTTCCGGGACGGAAAGGAAAACTACGTCCGGATCGTGGACTACAAATCCGGCGGCAAGGAGTTCCAGCTGGACGCCATGGCCCAGGGCCTGAACCTCCAGATGCTCCTCTACCTCTTTGCCCTGTGGAAAAACGGCCGGGGCGAGTACGAAAACGCCACCCCGGCGGGCATCCTCTACATGCCTGCCGGAGCGGTGAAGCCCGACCTCCCCCGAAACGCCGGGGAGCAGGAGCAGCAGCGGGCCTTGGAGGAAAGCTACGCCATGAACGGCCTGCTTTTAGACGACCGGACGGTGCTCTGCGCCATGGAGCCGGACCTTTCCGGCCGGTTCCTGCCGGTATCCCTGGGGAAAAACGGGATGAAGGGCAAGTACCTGGCCTCCCGGCAGGACTTCGAGAACCTGGAAATGTACACCGAAGGGCTGATCCGCTCCATGGCGGACCGGCTCCTCCAGGGGGAGATCGGCCCGGACCCCTACGCCGACGGCAGCGTCTGCCCCTGTAATTACTGCGACTACCGGGCGGTCTGCGGCCACGAGTCCCGGGACGGCTTCCGCTCCCTGGGAAAGACCACCCTGGAAGACATCGCCGCCGCCTGTGAATCGGCAGAGAAAGGAGAGCCCCGTCCATGAAGCGTTATCGCATCCTCGCCCGGCAGACCCGGGAGGTCCCGGCCCCCAGAAAGCCCTTCCGTCTCCCCCGGCGAAAGGGCCGGAGCTGGACCTCGGAGCAGGAGCGGGCCATTTCCCTCCAGGGGGGCGGCATCCTGGTGGCCGCCGCGGCCGGCAGCGGAAAGACCGCCGTTCTGGTGGAGCGGGTCATCCGCCGGATCACCGAGGGCCCGTCGCCGGTCCCCGCCGACCGGTTCCTGGTGGTCACGTTTACCAATGCGGCGGCGGCGGAAATGCGCAGCCGCATCGCCCTCCGCCTCCGGGAAAAAATCGCGGCGGAGCCGGAAAACGCCTTCCTGGAGCGGCAGCTGCTCCTGCTTTCCAAGGCCCGCATCTGCACCATGGACGCCTTTTTCTCCGCCATGGTCCGGGAAAACTTTGAGCGCCTGGGGGTCTCCCCCACTCTGCGCATCGCTGACGAGCCGGAGCTGGCCGCCATGCGGGCCGGAGCCATGGACGCGGTGCTGGAGCGCCGCTTCTCCCAGCCGGACCCGGATTTCCTGGCGGCTGCGGAGTATTTCGGCGACGAAAGCGGCGTCCTGGGCCGGGAGGTCCTGAACGTCTACGAAAAGACCCGGTCCCTCCCGGACCCCAACGGCTGGATGGAGGCCCAGCAGGCCCTTTACGGGACGGCCCTCCCTCCGGAGGAAACCTCCTGGGGGAAGGAGCTCCTGTCCCGGGCCCGCCACGCCCTCCAGGCCGGGGAGGAAACCGCCCGGCGGATCCGGACGCTGTTAAGCTGGGACGAGGGCCTGCTCAAAAGCTACGGCCCGGCCATTGCCTCTGACTGGGAGATGTTCCGGACCGGCTTGCAGCTGGCGGACGCCGGGGACTGGGACGGCCTGGCGGGATTTCTCGCCGCGGCGTCCTTCGGCCCCATCGGCCGGGCGTCGAAAAACGCGCCGCCTGCCATTAAGGACCAGGCCCAGCAGATGCGGGCCCTCTGCAAGTCCGCCATGGAGGAGGCCCAGAAGTGCGTCCCCTGCAGCTCCCTGGCCTTCCGGGAGGACCTGGAGCGCCTGGCCCCGGTGGTCCGGGGAATTTTCTCCCTGGTCCGGGACTTCGGGGAGGAATTCTCCGCCGCCAAGGCCGAGCGCAGCGCCGCCGACTTTTCCGATTACGCCTACTGGACCCTGGACCTGGTGGCCCAAAAGGACGGCTCCCCCACGGACCTGGCCCGGGAGCTTTCCGGCCAGTTCGAGGAAATCCTCCTGGACGAGTACCAGGACACCAACCGGCTCCAGGACTGCATTTTCCGGGCCATCTCCCGGAACGGGGAAAACCTCTTTCTGGTGGGGGATTTAAAGCAGAGCATCTACCGCTTCCGCAGCGCGGACCCCACGGTTTTCGCCGAAAAGCAGGAGAGGTTCTCTGAGGACGGGGCCTTTCCGGCGCTGCTGCGGCTCTCCCGGAACTTCCGCAGCCGGGCGGGGGTCCTGGACGCGGTGAACTGCGTCTTTTCCCAGATCATGAGCCCGGAGGTGGGCGGCGTGGCCTATCAGGGCGGGGAAATGGTCCATCCCGGGGCTTCCTACCCGGAGCGGCCGGAGCCCTGCGTCCAGGTCCAGCTCATCGACCTGAAGGAGAGCGGTACTGAGGACTCCCGGGTCCTGGCCGAGGCCCGGCAGACGGCCCGGCGGATTGCCGCCATGCTCCGGAAGGGGCACCCGGTGACGGAAAAAGGCGTCCTCCGGCCCTGCCGGGGCGGGGATTTCGCCATCCTCCTCCGCAGCGCCCAGGGAGCCGATGGCATCTACTGCGAAGCCCTCCGGGAGGAGGGGGTGGACGCCTCCGTCACCGCGTCGGAGGGGTATTTCACCTCCCGGGAGGTGGCGGTGATGCTCAGCCTTCTGGAGGTCCTGGACAACCCCTTGCAGGACATCCCCATGGCGGCGCTGTACCTGTCCCCCATGGGCGGCGGGACCTGCGACGGCCTGGCGGCCCTCCGGCTCCGGCACCCGGACACGCCCCTTTATAACGCCCTGAACGACGAGGCCCGGGCCGGGGACCCCCAGGCGGCGGAGCTGCTTTCTCTGCTGTCCTCCCTCCGGGAGAAGGCCGCCGTCAAGCGGGTCCGGGCCCTGATCCAGTACATCTACGACGCCACGGATTTCGTGGAGGTGGTCTCCGGCCTGTCCGCCTCGGCGGAGCGGGAGGCCAACCTGAAGCTGCTCCTGAACTACGCCGGGAGCTACGAAAAGCAGGGCAGCGGCGAGCTTTCCGGCTTTGTGGCCTACATCCGGCGGCTCATGGAGGAGAAAAAGGACTTCGAGGTGGCCAACCCCCTCACCGAGGAGGCCAACGCCGTCCGTATCCTCACGGCCCACCGGTCCAAGGGCCTGGAATATCCTATCGTCATTCTGGGAAACTGCTCCAAGGCGTTCAACCTCCGGGACCTGACCGGCGACGTCTGTTACAGCGCCCAGGCGGGCTACGGCCTCCGGGTGATCCGCCGGGACACCGCCCAGCGGTACGAGACCGTCCCTTCGGCGGCGGCGCGGCTCCGGGAGCGGGCAGACGCCGTCTCCGAGGAGCAGCGGCTCCTGTATGTGGCCATGACCCGTGCCCGGGAGACCCTGATCCTCAACATCACCGAGAAAAACCTCGGGGGGAAGCTCCGCAGACTCTCCGGCCTGCTGGAAGCCACAGCCCCCCTGAGCCCCTACGCCGCGGAGCAGGCCCAGAGCTGGTCCGACTGGCTCCTGGCGGCGCTGCTGCGGCACCCCGGCTTCGGGGAGGTGCGGCGGCGGTACGGCCTGACCCTGGAGCATCGTCAGGAGACCTTCCCCCTGGACCTGGGCTGGACCGAAGCCGCCACCGGCCAGGAAATCGCCGCCCAGGAGCCCGCCCCTCCCGCCGACCCCCGGCTGGTGGAACGGCTCCGGGAAACGGCCCTGTGGCAGTACCCCCACGAATCCCGGACGAAAATCCCCGCCAAGCTGGCGGTGACGGACCTGGTCCGGCAGCAGGAGGAGACCGACGGCCCCAGGCTGCCCCTTCCGGCCTTTACCCAGGCCATCGGCTTCACCCCGGCCCAGAAAGGGAGCATCTTCCACCGGGCCTTGCAGTTCGCCGACTACGCCGCCGGCCGCCGGGACCCGGACGGGGAGCTGGCCCGGCTGGTGGACCGGGGCTACCTCACCGCCGCCGAGGCCGAAGCCGTCTCCCGGAAACGCTTCGCCGCCTTTTTCCGCTCGGCGCTGATGGACCGGATACTGCAGGCGGACCGGGTCCTCCGGGAGTACCGCTTCTTCAGCACGGTCCCCGCCGCCCAGGTGGGATATGAAGGCCCCGGGGACATCCTCATCCAGGGCATCGCCGACTGCGTCCTGGAGGAAAACGGAACCGGGGTCATCCTGGACTACAAAACCGACGCCGCCCCTCCGGAGGAGCTGGTCCGCCGCTACGCCCTCCAGCTGTCCCTCTACCGCCGGGCCCTGGAGCCGCTGTTTCCCAATGGGATAAAGGAATGCCTGATATACTCTGCGTATTCTGATCAGACGGTCCCGGTGCCGGATATTTCGAAATAGAAAGCAGCCGCAGGAGGGCTTTCCTGCGGCTGCTTTCATTTCTTGGCGCGAAGCCGGTCCCGAATCACACCGTCCGGGTCCTTGACCAGCAGCACGATGATCCAAATGACCAGTCCCAGGGCAATCACAGACAGCCCCAGGTACAGGTCGTTGAGCATCTGTGCCGGTTCCGGCGTGAAGAAAGCAGCGCCTTCTTCCACATAACCGATGACGGCGTCCACCAGCCACATCAGGGAAGCTCCCCAGTAGAGCCAGCAAAGCACCCCCACGTTCCGCCTGCGGGCCGCGGCGCTTCCGTACCAGACCGCCGTCGCCGCCGCTGCGGCAAAAATTGCTGCAAGAAGCGTCATGGGACCTCCTTATTCCGAGGCCAGGGGCTGCTCTTTCCGCTTTTCGATCCGTGCGGAAACCACCAGCATCACGCCCCAGACCGCTGTACAGAGGGCGGCCATGCCCACACCGGCCGTGGCCATCTCCTGAAGCGTTTCCGCCGCGTCCGCCGGGTTTCCTGCTGCCGTCAGGAAGGGGAACCAGGGGGTGATTTCCCCGTGCCAGACGTGCTCAAAGGCCAGCAGAGCGCTGCCACCCCAAAGCAGATGATTGAGCCATTTCAGCTTCCGGGAAAAGGACAGTCCCGCCTGGGAATGTCCGCCCTCTTTTGCAGCCAGAACTTTTTCCGCCGCCGTTGTCAGGACGGCCTCCGCCGCCGGTACAAGAACACATGCCATTTGTAGTTACCTCCTAAAATCCGCGTCGCGCTGATTCTCCAAAAGCAGAAAAAGGCATACGGCCTCCCGCTGGAGTACCGTATGCCTTCCGATGCATATATAATCTGAGCTCTGCCTGAAAAACCAACGCTTCTGCGTTTTTTGCCGGCTTCCTGCCGACGATAGTTCCATTTTAGCAGAAAGTTTCCGGGCTGTCAATCCGCCGCGCCCAAAAACCGGCGGATTTCCTCCAAAACGCCGTCCAGAATCCTTCCCATGGGAAGGTCGGTGACGCCTGCGATGCGGTTGTCGCAGTAATTGACGGGGATCAGAATCCGTCTGGCCCGGCTCTGTCCCACGGAAACCGCCATTTTCGGCGTGATTTCTCCCAACAGGGCGTCGGCGATGACAATGCCGATGGGCCCGACGATCAGGTCGGCCCTCCGGCAGCAGACGGCCACGGCGTTTTCCCCTGTGGCTCCTGCGTCTGCCCCGGCCTTCAGCATGGCGGCGGTGGCGGCGCTGTTGGTCCCCACCGCCGTTACCGTCAGCTGGGGGAACTTCCGCTTTACCAATGCGACCACCTGTTTTCCGATACCGCCTCCCTGGGCGTCAATGACCAGCAGTTCCATCCTCTCTCCTCCGTTTCCTCTGTTTATTGTATCATAATTTTTTCAATTTTTCTACTGAATTTTGAGCGCCGCATAGCGTCGGAAACCCTTGCAAGTTCAAGGAAGTTCAAAGTTCAGCTTCAGGGAACGCCGCTTGATTTTCGGGGCTATTAGTAACAAACAAATAACACGGTTTTCCTTTTTGAAAATCAACTTTCAAGGTCAATACACCGCATCAGGATCAGGGTACAAATCAACTACCGGGAAGGTTGTAATCAGAAGATTTTCCCCTTGTTCCAAGCTGGCCTTCATGACCGCTTCGGGGCTGGCCGAAGAACCTTCCAAAAGATAATCCCGGCCCCGCCGCTGGTAGACATACCGACCATCAGGCATGGTGTAGAAGAAGCACCCACCAAAACGGGCGGTGAAATCCGTTTCAAGCTGGTTCGTCAATTTATCCCCAAGGCGGAAGGTTTCTTCCGTTGATGAAAACCGCATATCTCCATTTTGATCCACAATCCCACCGCCTTTCAATTCCACATGGTAACGGCCACAAAATCAGTTACTTCAAGGGGCCGTTTACATTCGGGGCAAACCATATCTTTTTCCGCTCTGATTCTGTGCATAGCTTTCCCACAATCGCACCGCTGAAGAATCCGCACCTGATCAGGTGTTTTCAGCGTGACCGCCAAGCAGCTTTCCAGCTTGCCACAGGCTCCGCATTGAAACAGGGCGTGTTCCACTTCCACGGTGGCTTCAGGGTGGGCGATAAGGGCCGCTTTTGCCTTGGGGCCATAGTAACCCGCCAAGATGGTTTCCTGCTCCACATCGGCTTCCGTGCTGGTCATAAAGCCCCGGTCTATGGGGTATTCCGTTTGAAATCCGCACACGGGGCATTTATAAACCCTTCCCACGCCGATCCACCACCCTTCAAAATCATGTTGACAATTTCAAAACGCTGAACTATACTGAATATAGAAACAAGGGTGCTACCGGCAGACGGTTAGCCCCCTACTGGATTACAGAAGTAACCGCTGGCCGGGAAGCTGGGCGGTTACTTCTTTTTATGAGCCTGTATGAAAAGGCTGATAATGCCAACGATCAGAATACCGACTTGAACCAAATCAGAGTATGTAACCATTGTCAGCCCCCCTTTCGTAAGATCAGGGGGCCAAGAAGCGCCCCCTGACGAAACAGGGGAACTAACCGCTTGCCGTTTATCGGTAGCACCACAGACAGAATAACACAGGGATCAGCAAAACGCAACCCGCCCAAGTGACATTCACAAGGGCGGGTTTTGTGGCCTAATAATTACAAAATGCCGGTTTTACTGTGCTTTTCGGCTGATTTGTTACTATCGTGTTATTCAACTTTTTTTAGCCCATTTGAACACCGTTTGAACGAACCCGGCCAAATCACCTGTGGTCACGGTTTCCCCCGGATCAATCCCGGCGCTGATTCACTCCAAGGAAATCGCCGTGTTGATTGCATCCTTGGCCCAATGGTTCCCGGTATAGATTTCAGGCGGCGTTCCTTCCTCTGTGAACCGGGAAAACACGGTGATCAGTTCACCCCAAGTTAGGTTCCGTTCTGGCTGGAACACCCCAAGGCCGCATCCGAGCATAAACCCGGCATTGGTAGCCGTGCCTATGCCCGGTGCATACCACACACCGGGGGCCACATCATCAAAGGGCGCTGTTTCTGTGTAATATCGTTCCCGGCTTTCATCGTCCATCATAGACAGCATCAGGGCGGCAAAATCAGCCCGTGTGACGGTTCCACCGGCTCCGCTGTGACCGATTTCATACCCTGTCCAAAAACGGCTGTCAGGGGCTTTTAGAACGGCTTTCCTGTTAGTAATGGTGGCCGGGTCCACTTCAGGTTCCTTCACCAGCTTTTCCACCGTGCGGGTTCTGTAAATGATTTTCGGTTCCGGATCGGGTGTCGGCGTGGGTTCCGGTTCAGGCTCCGGGGAAGGCTCTGGATCATTGGTGGCAAAGGACATACTGAAAACCATGTTTGGCTTTTCCGCCGCTTCATCAATGAAGGTATCAACGGCCCATTTATTAGGGATCAGGCCATAGGTGGCATATAGGGCAACCAGCGCATCATAATCATCCATCAAAGCCAACTGCCCGGAATATTCGTTCACAATATCATCTGGTTCACCGTTGGCGGTGTTGTTGTGAATCGTGCTTTGGGTGATTGTCAACTTGCCCCGGTTCCAGATTGCCCCGCCATGCTGGGCGGCTGTGTTTCCCCAAATGGAGCATTTTTCAAGGGTTACTTCCTGATCTGTATAACAGGCAATAGCCCCGCCCCGAATGGTAGCTGTACCACTACCTAAGACGCAGTTGAATAGGTTGGCCGAACCGCCGTTCATGCGGATATGTGCGCCGTATTGGGCGGTGTTTCGCTCAAAAACACAATATCCAAAGTTCTGATCCCCGTTGTCAGCCTCAACGGCCCCTGCCGTGCAATCTGAAAAGTGACACTCTGAATATGCCGTTGAAATGCTTGCCTGAACAAATGGAGTGGTAGCTTCCACATTGCCACCGTCAAAATCAATGGCCTGAATGATTACATTTCCGGTTCCATCCGGGGAATAGGTGCTGATATGGCCTTCAGGGGCCGTTCTCCGAAGTGTAACCCGCTTGTATGTGTCACCAAGAACCGTTCCATCCGGGCAGACGATTTCACATCCAATCCCGATGGTGGCCCCGGCTTCCGCCTGTTCGATTGCCTGAAGCAATTCTTCCAAGCTGGAAACCGTCTGCAAGGCCGTTTCTGGCCCCTCTGACGGGCTTTCATCTTCAGGGGTCACTACCTTCCCCGGCTTCTTCTGCGCCGGTGTCGCTGTCCTGTGCCTGAACCGTGCTTGGTTCTGTGGGTTCGGGGCTGTCCTCAACGGCAAAGGCCGTGGTGGTCTGCGTTACCAACATGACCGCAAGCAGTAAAGCGGCAAACAGACGGTTCCAAAAGCTGTGTTTCGTGTTCATCGTGTGAACCTCCTATAAAAGATTTGCGGCGAACCGCAAGATCAATTATAGCGGTGGGATCATCCCGGAAAAATAGCTTCACAAGCCCTTTTTCATCAGCCAATATAGGTTCACACCCTTGAATACCGTTGATATAACAGGGTTTCAAGCTATGGTTGTTACTATCGGTGTTACTATACGCAAAAATCAGCCCACAGGCGGGTGAAACCTGTGAGCTGATTTTGAATTACAATTTGACGCTTCGCCGCCCATCCGAGGAAACCCCGAAAGAAACCTTGAATGTGGATGTGGGCTTAATTTATTGTTGTGAATCATTTTATGTAGGGGGTGGACGGGCCTTCAAAGAAATCCGGTTCATTACTCATGCACCCCTTCCGCCGATACCGCCAACTGTTCAACAAAGCTTTCTGTCCATGCGGCCATAACACCATCAACATCCATTTCAGAAGCGATATGGTTTTCATTGTGCTGTTCAATCTTAATTTCAGCGGTAGTGAACCGGTTGATTGCTTCACGCTCTGCAATGTCACGAAGATAGGCCAAATCTTCTTCAGCAACATCCAAGGCTTCAGCCGTAGCCGCTGTGTTTGCGGCGGTGTCAGCAGTATTTCCATAAATCCCATCCCAAGCGTTTCCCATGTTGAAGGCATCAATGGAATCCAAACCGCCGCCGAAGAACCCGGAAACCTTATCCGCAATCCCTTGGCCGAACTTGTAACCAGCGGAAGCGGCATCGGAATAATCAATGAAGTCCATCTTCTGTGAAAATTCTTCAAGGGCTGGTTCTAACCACTTTTTGCACACGGTTTGCCGGGCCACTTCAAACTGTGCGGCGATCTGCTCCCAACCCTTTTCGTTGATATAGTGATCCAATAGAATTGTGCGGAAGTGCATATCTGGCATTTGCATAATTGCCGCAATAATCCGGGCTTCATCCTTGATTAACAAATCAAGCTGGGAAACTAATTCGGCTTCCAATGCTTCTTTGCCGGTTATGTAACGGCCATCAGGCAAGGTCAAAGCGACGCTATTTGCAATTACAGATTGAACGGATTGAATAAGCTGGGTTTCCGCCTGAAACTGTTCCAATAATTTCTTGGCATCCTCGGTGGTCATAATGTCACCCCGCCTTCTGACAAATCGCCCAACTGCTTTTTATATTCAGCGATTTCTTTTTGAAGCTGTTCAGCCTTGCTGAAATACTGTTCACACAAATCAATCAACATTTTTCATCCTTCTTTCATAATTCAATAAATGCAAAGTGCTGATATTTCAGGGCTTGAAGCCCATTTTGTTACTAACCTGTTGTTATCGTGCTGGGCGGGAGTATGGAACGAACCACCGCTGTTCTTGGTATCGCTTAACCAAATCACCCAACGGGATTTGATCATAGAAATGTGAAGGCAACACCGCACAGAAAAAGGAGCGAGATAGTGCCAAATGTGATATAATGAAATTATGGATAAACAGATGACAC
>CAKTCT010000037.1 GCA_934539585.1 uncultured Oscillospiraceae bacterium
TGCCGATTCTCTGCGTGTATCCGTTCCTGCAGAAGTACTTCGTCAAGGGCGTGATGATTGGGGCGGTGAAGGGCTGACGGTTCAATTGGATTAAATATCTAATTTTAGATATTTGATAAATTTTATTATTCAGGAGGCATATTATGCTTACGAAAACTTTGAATGTTGGCATTATTGGGCTCAGCATGGGACTTCACCATGTTAGAGGTATTAAAAAGGCGGCGGCATCCCACTTTACGTTGGATGCTGACGGCCACAAGATTCCCGCGTTTGCGGTCTATTCTATCTGCGATATCAATCAGCATTTGGCCGAAGAAGTGGGCCGGGAGGAGTCGATCCCTCATGTGTATACCGACTATAAGGACATGATCGCCGATCCGGCTCTGGACGTGGTGATCGTCGTCACTCCCGATCAGCTGCACCGGGAAATGGTGGAGAATTCTCTGGCGGCCGGCAAGCACGTCCTCTGCGAGAAGCCCCTGGCTATCACCCGGGAGGATTGCGAGGCCATCGCCGCCGCTGTGGAAAAGAGCGACCGGAAGTTCATGGTGGGCCAGATCTGCCGTTACACCCCTGGTTTCCGGCAGGCCAAGGAGATCATCGACTCCGGAGCCATCGGCGAGCTGACCTTTGTGGAGTCGGAATACGCCCACGATTACAGCAAAATTTCCAGCACCTGGCGGAAAGACCCCAACCGCAACGGCGTAGTCGGCGGCGGTTGCCATGCGGTGGACCTGCTCCGCTGGATCGCCGGCAATCCGGAGGAAGTCGTGGCCTATGGCACCCACAAGACCTTCAAAGACCTGACCCCCTACGCGGATACCCATGTAGCCGTGCTGAAATTCCCCAACGAGGTCATCGGGAAGGTCTTCGTTTCTGTCAGCTGCAAGCGGAACTACACCATGCGCTCGGTCTTTTACGGCACTAAGGGCACCATCATTGTGGACAACACCAGCCCCACCATGACCGTGTTCAAGGAAGACCTTTTCCCCGGAATGAACAAAGAGACCATGCCCATCACCGTTCCCGTGGACGTCAACAACCACAATACTGCCGGAGAGTTCCTGGAATTCTACGACATTATTGCCAACGACAAGCCGGTGCAGACCACCGTCTATGAGGGCGCCAACACCGTCGCGACCTGCATGGCGATTTACGAATCCGCGGCTACCGGCAAACCGGTAAAACCGAAGCTGTTCAAGTAAATTCCGGACGATCATTGTCTGAACAGAAAGACACCTCCTGCTTGCGTTGAGCAGGAGGTGTCTTTTGCTGTTTCCGAAGATTATTCGCCGTACACTTCGCTGACGAAGCGGCGGAGGTTGGCAAGGCCGATGCGCAGGCCCAGGAGGCTGTCCTCAATGCCCTCGAACTCGACGCCCAGGTAGCCGTCGTAGCCGTTGTTCCTGAGAATCCGCAGGCACTGCTTCACCGGAACCGCACCGTGGCCGATGATGGTGCCGCGGCGGTAATTTCCGCTGCGGGTCTGGAAGAAGCCTTCGCCGGGATCGGGCTCATTGCCGCTTTTGGAAATGAAATCCTTGGCGTGGGCGTAGAAAACATAGGGGGCCGCCTTGCCGCAGGAAACGGTGGGGTCCTCGTCGGCGCACATGAAGTTGCCCATGTCGCAGAGCCAGCCGAAGTTGGGGTGGTTCACGGTGTTGATCAGCAGCTCCACCCGGTCGGCGTCCTGGAGAAAGATGCCGTGGTTTTCCACCATGGTCCGGATGCCCTTAGTGGCGGCGTACTCGGTGACTTCCCGGCAGCAGTCGGCCAGGCGGTCCACGATGTTCCGCAGGCCCTGGGGTCCCCGGACGTTTTCGCCCTTCCAGCCCCAGGCGGCGTCGTGGCGCATGCTCTTGGTGCCGAGAATGGCGGCGATGTCCACTTTCTTTTTCAGGCGCTCCACCTCGGCCTTGGGGTCGTTGTTCAGCAGGTCCGCGCTGATGGTGTAGTTGGAGACGGGCAGGCCCACCCGGTCACATTCTGCCTTGATCTGGCAGGCGTACTCCTCCTCGGTGACGCCCTCCGGAGGCTGCAGGTCGGTGAACTCGATGGCGTCGAAGCCCAGCTCCTTGGCCTTGGCGATGCAGGTGAGCTGGGTCAGGCGGCCGTCGTTGAGGTACTGGGAAAAGCTATAAGAACTGACGGAAATTTTCATAACGTTCTCCTTTCGTCCTTACTGGATGACGACCTCGTGGCCGGTCCGGGCGGATTCGTAGATGGCGTCCAGAATCTTCATCAGGGTCACGCCGTCCTCGGCGGGGGACTTGCAGGGGGTGCCGTTGAGGACGCAGTCCACGTAGTGGTTGATCTCGTTCTCAAAGAGGCCGTCGAAGGACAGGGCGGTGGGGGCGCAGAGGTTCACGTCGGCCATGTAGCCGTTGACGGTGCTGTACATCTCCAGCTCGGGGTTGAGCATGGCGCCGGCTTTGGTGCCGAAGAGCTGGATCTTGCCCTCGTCGTGCTTGATGTTCAGGGAGAAAGAAGCCTCGATGGAGACCACGGAGCCATTGTCGTAGCGGATCATGGCGGTGGCCAGGTCTTCCACGTCGAAAACCTCGTCGCCGGTGGCGGAGGAGGCGGTGTAGCCCTTCTTGTCCTTCAGCTCCCGGCGGTCGCCCAGCTTATGGAAGGTGGCGCCGTAGACGGAAACGGGCTGGGGATTGCCCAGGAGGTACCGGGTCAGGTCGGTGACATGGACGCCCAGGTCGATGAGGGGGCCGCCGGCGGACCGGGACTTATCGCCGAACCAGCCTCCGGGGCTGCCGTTGCGGCGGAGATAGGTGGCTTTGGCGTAGTAGATGTCGCCGAAGTAATCCGCGCCGATGAAGTCTTTCAGGATGGCGCAGTCGTTGCCGTAGCGGCGGACAAAGCCGATCATCAGGAGCTTGCCGGCCTTCTCGGCGGCGGCCTTCATCTCCAGGGCCTCGGCGGCGGAGGTGGCCATAGGCTTCTCGCAGAGGACGTGCTTGCCGGCGTTCAGGGCGGCGATGGTGCAGGGGGCGTGCTGGCTGTTCCAGGTGCAGACGCTGACGGCGTCGATCTCGGGGAGCTCTTTGAGCATCACGTCTTTGTCGGTGTAAAGGCGGGTGATGCCGTATTTCTCGCCCATTTCCTTCAGGCGGTTCTCCCGGATGTCGCAGAAGGCGTAAAGCTCGACGTTGGGGTTCTGGAGATAGCCGTGGATGTGGGATTCGGAGATGTTGCCGGTGCCGATGATGGCGACTTTCAGTTTCTGGCTCATGAAAAATCCTTCTTTCTTCTATTTAAAATAGAATGGGTGCCTTATTTCATCAGGTCGGTCAGGAAGCCGACGGCTTTGCGGATGTCGGCCTCGGGGTTGTCGCCGACTTCGCGCTCGATGGTCAGGAAGCCTTTGTAGCCGATGTCCTCCAGGGCTTTCAGGTAGGCGGGGAAGGGGACCTTGCCCTCGCCCAGGGGCAGTTCGACGAAGGAGGGGCTGGCCAGCATCTCGGATTCCACCAGGCCGTAGACCTCCTCGGGGGCGCGGTAGTAGTTCCGCTGGCCGTCCTTGGCGTGGGTGTGGACGATGTAGTCCTTCAGGGTGTAGACCGCCTGAACGGGGTCGTCGCCGGTGACCATGACCAGGTTGGCGGGGTCCAGGTTGACGGCCACGCCGGTGGAGTGGAGGGCGTCCAGGAAACCTTTCAGGGTGACGGCGATCTCGGGGCCGGTCTCGATGGCGAAATGGGCGTCCAGGGAGTCGGCGTACTGGGCCAGCTGGAAGCAGGCGTCCTGCATAATTTTATAACGTTCGTGCTCCGGGTCGTTGGGGACCACGCCGATGTGGGTGGTGACGATGTCAGTCTCCAGCTCCTTGGCAAGGTCCAGGATGCGCTTGGAACGTTCGATGAGCTCGGGGTTCTTCTCGGCGTTGCCGAAGCCGTGGCCCAGGTCGCCGCAGAGGGCGGAGATGACCAGGCCGTTGTCCTTGACCATCTTGAGGAAGTCCTTCCGCTTCTGGCCGGTGAGGTTTTCCGGGGACATTTCGCCGTAGGTGGAGTAGACCTGGATGCCTTTCGCGCCGACTTCCACGGCCTTTTTCAGGGCGGAGGGGATGTCCAGGCGGAAAGAGTCGAGGATCACGCCAATGGGAAACTGATACATAAAAGCACTCCTTTTCCAGTAGAATCTTGACGTTCTGATACTTTTATTATATAATAGGAGCGGAATTTGTAAAGGGAAAAATCTGCCGCAAACTAACAGTATCTTGCTTTTTGCCAAACGGAGGGAGAATGAGAGATGCAGCCCTTTCCTTATGAAAACGTCGTCTTTTCCGACCCGGAGCTTCCGGTGATCTTCCACCTGGATTCCCTTCGGGCCGATCGGTCCTTCAATATCCACTGGCACGACAGCCTGGAGGTGCTGCATTTCGTCGAGGGCGAGGCGGAGGTCATGTCCGACACGGTGCGGCAGAAGATCAGCGTCGGGGAGTTCGCGGTGATCAACAGCAACCACATCCATGAGGTCAGGGCCCTGACGCCGGTGTGCCGGTACTACTGCATGCTGGCCGACCGGGAGTTCTGCGAGCAGCTGGGGGCCCCCATCGGGGAGCTGATTTTCCGGCTGCGGGTCTCCGACGACACGGCCCGGGAGTACTTCGACATGATCGTGGACGAAATGCTGACCCGCAGCGCCTACTACAAACCGGCGGTCCGGGCGGACCTGGGGGGATTTCTGGTCCATCTGTGCCGTCACTGGCTGGAAAGCCGGTCCTTTGAAAGCGGCCGGAAGGACAACCGGCTGGACATGGTCAAGGCGGCCATCCGGTACATCCAGCTTCACCTGGCCGATGACCTGACCGTGGAGAAGATCAGCGCGGCGGCGGGGTTCAGCAAGTACTATTTCTGCCGGGGATTCAAGGAAATTACCGGCCGGACGGTCATCGACTACCTGAACTACACCCGGTGCAGCTACGCCAGGAAGCTGCTGGCCTCGGGACGGTACAACGTCAGCGAAAGCGCCGAGCACAGCGGGTTTTCGAACCTTTCCTACTTCGCTAAGACCTACAAAAAGTACATGGGCGAGCTTCCCTCCCAGGTGGAGCGGAAGCCGAAAAAGTGAAAAACCTCCTCCGGACAGGCCGCGCGGCGGTGTCCGGGGGAGGTTTTTTGTCAGGAGGGGTCCGAGGCTCTCCAGCGGCGGGCTTCCTCCAGAAGGCGGTCGATGATTTCGCGCTTTCCGGCGGTGTAGCGCCTGCGGTCATTGGGGAACCGGGCGGCCAGGTCCTGCTTGCAGGCGTCATAGGCCGCGGCTTTTTCGGGAAAGGCGTTCAGGTAGTCCCGGAAGTTCAGGTAGTTGTTCCAGGCGGCGCTGTTCCATTGGACCATGTGGACGTGGTGGGTCCGGAATTCTTTTTCCAGGTCGCCCATGACGAAAAGCATCTGCCCGGGGACATCTTCGCCGCGGAAACAGACGCCCGCCTGCTCCAGGGGCCGGATATAGGGCTGGATGTCCCGCAGGTCCCGGAGGCCGACTGCAAGGTCGATGATGGGCTTGGCGTGGATGGCGGGAATGGCCGTGCTCCCCACGTGCTGGATGTCCACGGCGGTATCGCCCAGGAGGGCTTTCAGCATTCCGATGGTTTCCGCTGCCTTTGCGCGCCATTCCGGCTGGTGGGGGAGGACTTTGGCGGTTCCGCGCTGCAATCCGAGTTCCATAGGTGCTCCTTTCGGTTATTTCAGGGTGGTTCCGGGGTAGTAGTGGGCCAGAATCTGGGCGTAGGTCCAGCCGTCGTTGACGGCGTAGGCGTTGGCGCCGGTCTGGCTCATGCCCACTCCGTGGCCGTAGCCGTTGGTGGTGAAGATCAGGTTGTCCCCGTTGACCGCCACGGTAAAGGCGTGGCTGCGGATGGCGTAGCCCAGGATGTTCTCCCGGACCTGGCGGCCGGTGACGGTGTGGACGCCGCCCTCCGCATCCGGGATCCGGACCTGGGAGACGTAGCCCGCAGAGTTGGCGGTGAGGTCGGCAAACCAGGCGGCGGGGTCCTCGGGGAGGGTGATTTTCAGGTAGCTCTCCACCTTTTCCCGGACGGCTGCGGCAGACAGGGTGGTCTGGACGTTCCGGTAGGAGGACGAGGGGTCGTAGGCGCTGGTGACGCTGGAAAGGTAGGGGTAGCTGCCTCCCCAGACCTCGGCGGAGGAGTTGGTGGCTCCGGCGGAACTGGCGTGGTAGGGGGTGAAGGCCACGGAGCCGTTGTAGGTCAGCACCTGGTCCAGGACGGCCGCCACGGCGTCCTGGGTCTTTTGGGTGGGGGTCCGGCTGGGCATGGAGGGGGTCCGGCCCGCGGCGTTTTCATACCGGATATAGGAATGGGCCGCCACGGCCTGGGCCTTCAGGGCTTCGGTGTGAAAGCTGCCGCCGGTTTCCGCCTCCACGATGCGGCAGAGGATGGAGTAGGCGTCGGCTGTGGTGACGGTCCCGCCGAAGCTGACCCGCAGCATCTCCCCGTCGGTAGGGGCGCTGCTGGGGGTGGAGCTGCCGGAGGGGGTGCTGCTGGGCGTCGAGCTGCTTTCCGGGGCGCTGGAGGGCTGGGAGGAGGGAGCCGAGGACGGAACGGAAGGCTCCGGGGACGGCGCGTGGGAGGTGCTGGAGCCGTCGGAGGTGGTAAAGGAGCCGTCCACCGGTGGCGGTCCCGCCGGGTTGCTGGAGGCCGGGGCGCTGGAGGGCGCGCTGCTCGCCGGGCGGCTGGAAACGGTGCTTTCCGGCCGGGAGGACGCGGGCTGGGAGCTCTGGGGGGCGGAGGACGCCTGGGAGCTTTCGGCGCTTTCTTCCCGGGAGGATTCTTCCTCCGAAGACTCCGCGGAAGCTTCGGAGGATTCGCTGCTTTCGGGGAGGGGATCGATGTCCAGAGGGGTGCCGCCGGTGTTGGAGGGGTCTGCGGGGAGCAGGACGTCTACCTCGTTGGCCCAGGCCACGGAGCCTACGGAAAAGGCGGCGGATACCGCCAGCCCGGCGGCGGTGAGAATGGCCGCCATGACCAGAAGATAGGTTTTTCGCATGATGGGTCCTTTCGCGTCATTCCCCGGCGGGGGTCTCGTCCTCGGTGGAGATGGAGGGGGCGCCCTCAGGGCCGCCTGCGCCGCTGTCCACGACGCTTTCCGGGGTGCTTTCTTCGGGGCCGCCGGGAGCGTCGGGTTCGCTGGGCTCTACCGGGGTCTCGGAGGACTCGCCGGGTTCGGAAGAGGCGTCAGGGCCGGGCTCCGATGGGGTTTCCGAAGGGGTCTCGGAGGGCTCGGGCAGCTCGGAGGATTCCTCCGGCGCGGAGGACGGCTCCGAGGAGGTCTGGGACGAGGGCCTGGAGGCAGGCGGGGGGACGGGGTTGGACTCCACATAGAAGCTGGAGAAGTCCTCCCAGTCGCCGAACGCGCCGCTGCCGTTCAGGAAATCGTCCAGGTCGTCGCCGGAGGAAACGGGGAGTTCGGAGCTTTCTTCCTCGGAGGATGCCTTGGAGGAAAGGCCCTTGGAGGTGGTGGCCACTTCTTCAAAAGAGGCACCGATGAGCAGGGTCAGGCCGCCCAGGGCCAGGATCAGCGCCAGGACCAGGATCCAGATGTTGCGGATCACGGCGTCGATGAATTTTTTCATGAGAGAGTCTCCTTTCAGGCTCAATAGCGGCTGGGTTTCACCCGGTTTTCGTTGACCACGGCGTTTTCCACGTCCACGTCGGCGCTTTCGCCGGGGCGGACCTTCCGGGCCACCAGGCAGACCTTGGTGTCGTAGCGGTCGTTGGCGCAGGTCTGGATGGTCAGGAGCTTGTCGCTGGTGTTGACGTCCACGGTGGTGAGGAAGAAGCTCCGGGCCTGGACCTGGTCCAGGTACCACTGGATGCGCTCCTCGTTTTTGGTGCGGACAAAGTTGAAATAGTTGAAGACTTCGCCGATGGCGGGGTCGGTGGTGGCCTCAAAGCAGGCGATGACCTTCCACTGGCTTTCTTCGTAGACGGTGTCGAAGGTGATCACCGGGGCGGTTTTGTAAAAATCCAGGCTCCGGTACTCCAGAAGGCTGTGGAACATGGCCCCGGAGTTCCAGTTGTGGCCGTAGATCAGGGTGTTGGTGCTCAGCTCCGGGGTCAGCTCGTTGCGGAAATCCATGAAGGGGGTGCCCAGGGTGTCCGGCTGGCCTTCGAAGGAGTGGTTCAGGTAGTAGGCGTTGTCCTCGCACTGGACCACCGGGAGGTTGATGTTGGTGTTGGGAATGGTGATCCACCCCGCCAGGTCGTGGTTGATCTCGTAGGCGGCGGCGAATTTGTCCAGGTAGCCCTCCGGCAGGTCGCGGACCTGCTCCTGGGTGGGGGGCTTTTCCAGGGCCTCCACCGCCCGTTCGATGACCTTGGCGGACTGCATCCCGGCCACGGTGTCCTGGGAGAGCTGGACCCCGGCCCAGGCTCCGGCGGCAATGGCGGCGATGAGCAGGAGCTTCACCGTCACGTCTCCGGCCCTGTCTCCGGGCCAGGGGAGGAAGAATTGGAGAATCCGCAGGGGCAGAGGGGCCCGGCAGACCCTGCGGTAGGCTTTCAGAGGACCGAAGGCGGCCAGGCTGCCCGGGTCCTCCTCCAGATAGCCGTTGAGGAGCTCGAAAAGCTCCCGGACCACCCGCTGGCGCAGATGGGGCGGCTCCTCGCAGGGGAGGGGGGCGGCGGTGATCAGGGCCATCCAGGTCCGGGGGCCGCTTCTGACGCAGACGGCGGCGTGGAGAGCGCCGTTGTCCGTGCCGGAGACGCCGATGCCGATTTTTGCGGGCTCCTTCCGGCGGACGCCGTGGGCCATGGCGGCGGCGGCTTCCCTGGAGCCCAGGCCGTACCGGCGGCAGACGGGCTTCCGGACCCCGGCCAGGCGGTTCATGCCGTCGGCGTTCAGGATCACCACGCCGCTGCGGAGGACCTTTTCGGCTCCCGGGGCGGCGGACAAGGTCTGGGCCAGGAGCCCGCCGGTCCCGGCTTCGGCAACGGCGACGGTGAGCTTTCTGGCCGTCAGGTTCCGGACCAGAGCTTCCGCCAGAGCGTCATATCCCAGTTTTTCTTCCATAAAAACCTCCCCTCGTCAGTGGAGAAACATTGCGAACAAAACGGTGGTCAGGCCGCAGACGCCGATGGCGATGCTGCTCATGGCGCCCTGAGCTTCGCCCAGCTCCAGCGCTTTGGAGGTGCCTACAGCGTGACTGCACGCGCCGATGGCCAGTCCGGCGGCCACAGGGTCCTTCACCCGGAACAGTTTAATCAGGACCGGGGCCAGGACGGCTCCCAGAATGCCGGTGAAGATCACCGCCGCAACGGTGACGGGGACCACGCCGCCCAGCTGCTCCGCCACGCCCATGGCGATGGGGGTGGTGACGGATTTGGGCAGGAGGGAGGCGGTGAAGCTGTCCTCCACCCGAAAGAGCCGGCAGAGGAGCCAGACGCAGCCCATGGAGGCCGCCGATCCCGCCGCCGATCCGGCCAGGACGGGGAACAGGTTCTTTTTCAGCAGCTTCCGCTGGCTGTAAATGGAGACCGCCAGGCAGGCCGTGGCCGGGGCCAGGAACATGCTGATGAAGTCGCCGCCCTTCCGGTAGGCGTCCAGGGGGATGCCGGTGAGCTTCAGAAAGGCGATGACCAGGAGAATGGCGATGAGCAGCGGGTTGGCAATGGGGGTGCGGAGCTTTTTGTTCACCCAGACCCCCAAGGCGTAGGCCAGGATGCTCAGGACCACGCCGAACAGCGGGGAGGAGAACCACTCAGTCACGGGGCTTCGCCTCCTTCCGCTTCCGGAGGCGGTTCTGGAGCCAGACGGCTCCCCGGACGGTGTACGCCGTCACCGCGAAGGTGACGACGGTGCTGATGAGGCACACCGCCAGAAAGGGAAACAGGTTCCGGACCAGGACGCCGAAGCTCTCCATCAGGGCCACTCCGGCGGGGATGAAGAAAAAGGCCATGTTTTTCAGGAGAAAGTCGGATTTTTCCCGGATGTGGTCCGGCTTCAGGAGCCGGGTCAGCAGGAGGATCAGGAGCAGCACCATGCTGATGACGCTGCCGGGCAGGGGGAGGACCATGGCCAGGCCCTCGCCGATCCAGCAGACGCCGAAGACGGCGCAGATTTGCAGCAGAATTTTCATGAAACGGGTCCTTGCTTTCGGAGAGATTCGTCAGGAGATGGTCTTGACGGTGATGCCTTCCACGGCCTGACGGATCAGGGGTTCGAAGTCGAACCGGGCCTCGGCTTTTTCCAGAAAGGCCAGCTTGGGCTTGGTCCGGGGGTGCCGGGGGGTGAAGACGGTGCAGCAGTCCTCGTAGGGGAGGATGGAGGTCTCGTAGGTGTCGATCTGGTAGGCGATCCGGATGATCTCGGTCTTGTCCATGCCGATGAGGGGCCGGAGGACCACCAGGTCGGTGGAGTTGTCGGTGCAGTACAGGGCGTCCAGGGTCTGGCTGGCCACCTGGGCCAGGCTCTCGCCGGTGACAAGGGCCCGGATGTCCTCCCGCTTGGCGGCCTCGGTGGCCACCCGCATCATCATCCGGCGCATGATGACGGTGAACAGCTCCTCGGGGCAGTGCTCCCGGATGGCCTCCTGGAGCTCGGTGAAGGGGACACAGTAGAACCGGATGGACCCGGTGTAGGGCACCAGCTTTTCGCAGAGGGTCTCCACCTTCTGGAGGGCCCGCTCGCTGGTGTAGGGGGGCGACTGGAAGTGGATGGCGGACAGGGAAAGCCCCCGCTTGGCCATCATGTAGGCCGCCACCGGGCTGTCCAGGCCGCCGGAGATGAGGATCATGGCCTTGCCCGAGGAGGACACCGGCATCCCGCCTGCTCCGGGGATGGAGCCTGCGTGGACGTAGGCGGCGAAGTCCCGGATTTCCACGTTGACCACCACGTCGGGCTCATGGACGTCTACAGTCAGGTGGGGGAAGGCGTCCAGGATGGCGCCGCCCACCTCTGCGGAGATTTCCGGGGATTTCAGGGGGAACTGCTTGTCCGAGCGGCGGGTCTCCACCTTGAAGGTTCTGGCGTCGGCCAGGATGGGCTCCAGGTAGCCCGGGACCCTGGCGCAGATGTCCCGGATGTCCTTTTCCATGACCAGGGCCCGGGAAATGGCGGCCAGACCGAAGATTTTGGAGGCCCGGTCCAGGGCTTCGTCAAAGTCGAAGGTCTCCGGGTCGCCGGGCTCCAGGTAGACGGTGGACTGGGCCTTCCGGACCCGGACGGGGCCCAGGTCCCGCATCCGCCAGCGGATGTTTTTTAGGAGGATGTCCTCAAAGACGTTTTTGTTCAGGCCCTTCAGGGCGATTTCGCCGTATTTCAGAAGAATGATCTCGTTCATAGCCGTTCCTTTCCGTTCTTTTCAATAATGGGGCGGAGCTTTGCGATGGCGTCGGACAGGGCCGCCAGCAGAGCGTCGATCTCCCCTTCGGTGGTGTCCTTGGAGAAGCTGACCCGGATGGCGGAGTCGATCTCCTCCGGGGTCAGGCCGTAGGCGGCCAGGGCGGGGCTTTTGGCCCCCTTGGAGCAGGCGGAGCCGCTGGAAACGTAGATGCCCCGTTCCTCCAGAAAGTGGAGGAGGATCTCCGAGCGGATGCCCAGAACCGACAGGTTGAGGATATGGGGGGCGCCGTCCTCCGGGGAGTTGATCTTTACCCGGGGAAGGGCGGCCAGGCCCTCCCGGAGCCGGCGGTTCAGGGAGGCGCACCGGGCGGCCCACTCCTTCCCCTCCTGCTGGCAGAGGAGGAGGGCTTCGTTGAGCCCGGCGGCCAGCTCCACGGCCTGGGTGCCGGGGCGGAGGTTCGATTCCTGGCCGCCGCCGTAGGCCAGGGGGGCGATGCGGACGCCCTTTTTCAGATACAGGACGCCGATGCCCTTGGGAGCGTAGAGCTTGTGGCCGCTGAAGGAGAGAAAGTCCAGGTCCAGGCGCTTCAGGTTCAGAGGGTACTTGCCGAAGCCCTGGACCGCGTCCATGTGGATGAGGACCCTGGGGGCCTTCCGGCGGAGGGCGGGGATCAGGGTCTCATAGGGGAGGACGGTGCCCACCTCGTTGTTGACCATCATAAAGGAAACTAAGAGGGTGTCCGGGTCCAGGGCGTCCAGGAAATCCTGGACGGCGAAATGGCCGTCGGGCCGGGGGGCGACCCGCTTGACGGTGTAGCCCTTCTTTTCCAGAAAGGCGGCGGCGTTGGCCACGGAGGAGTGCTCCACGGCGGTGGTGACGATGGTCCTGCCGCCGTGGGGGCGGGCGGCGGCGCTGCCTAAGATTGCCAGGTTGTTGCTCTCCGTGGCGTTGGCGGTGAAAAGCACCGATTCCGGGGGGCAGGAGAGCATCCGGACCACGGTTTTCCGGGCGGCGGTGAGGATGGCCTCGGCCTCCATGCCCTTGCGGTGGAGGGAGGAGGGGTTGCCGTAGTCGGCGGTCATCGCCTTGAGGCAGGCCTCCGCCGCCTGGGGGCAGACCCGGGTGGTGGCGCAGTTATCCAGGTAGATTTCCAAAGAGAAGGCTCCTTTTTTCTGCCGGGAAAAGCCGCGGCAGACCATGATTTCTATATTATACTACATTTCTGTGAAAATTTCTACTGCTGTCGGGAAAAAACGGGGGCTTTTTCCCGGTTTACAGATGGGGAAAAGTGTGGTATACTGAAAAAAATTCCACAAAACGGAGGGACGGCTTTGGAGAAGGACGAAAAGAAGAACCTCCACGCCGGGCACCGGGAGCGGGTGAAGCAGCGGTTCCTCAGCGAGGGGCTGGACCATTTTGAGGAGCACGAGATTCTGGAGCTGCTCCTTTACTTCGGCATCCCCCAGCGGGACACCAACGAACCGGCCCACCGGCTGCTGGAGCGCTTCGGCTCCTTCGCCCAGGTCTTTGCGGCGGATTACGACCAGCTCCGGACGGTGCCGGGGATGACGGCGTCGGCGGCGCTGCTGCTGCGGATGGTCCCCCAGCTTTCCCGGCGGTACCTGGAGGCGGTGTCGGACAGCGCCGACATCCTGGACAGCAGCGAGAAGATCGGGGAGTTCCTTATCCCCAAATTCCTGGGCCGGACGGAGGAGGTGGTCTACCTTCTCTGCTTCAACAACGCCTGCCGGCTGCTCCGGTGCGACCTGCTGTCGGAGGGGAGCCTCAACGGCGCCCAGGTGGACCTGCGGCGGCTGGTGGAGATTGCCTTCCAGTGCAAGGCCGTCAACGTGGTTCTGGCCCACAACCATCCCCATGGGGTGCCCCGGCCGTCCTCCCAGGACATCCGGCTGACCCGGTCCCTGGCCCCCACCCTGAAGCAGCTGAATCTGGAGCTCATGGACCACTTCATCGTGGCGGGGAACGACTACGTCTCCATGATGGAGCTGGGGTACCTGGGCATCCGCCGGACCCGGGACATGGACTTTTGAAAGGAGCGTTTTTTATGGAAAAGAACACCCTGCACACCAACGCGGCCCCCGCCGCCATCGGGCCCTACGCCCAGGCGGTGAAGGCGGGAAACGTCATTTACACCTCCGGGCAGCTGGGCATCGACCCGGCCGCCGGGACTCTGGCCCAGGGAATCGAAGCCCAGACCCACGCCGCTTTCCGGAACCTCCGGGAGGTGCTGAGGGCCGGGGGCGCGGACCTGGACAACGTGGTGAAGACCACGGTTTTCGTCCGGGACCTGGGGGATTTCGCCGCGGTCAACGAAATCTACGGCAGCTATTTTAAAGAAGGCGCATACCCCGCCCGGAGCTGCGTGGAGGTGTCCCGGCTGCCCAAGGACGCCCTGGTGGAAATCGAGTGCGTGGCAGTGCTCTGACCCAATCCCCGGAGGAAGGACCCTCCGGGGATTTTTGCGCGGATTGCACGGAAATTTTGTTCGGAAATTTTCGGATTTCCCCCTTCCGGCGATTGCAAACTTTTTGAAAATGTGGTACACTATCCTGGTAATGGTCCAACATTTGTTTGTGCGAAAGGATGCAGTATGGAGGAAACACGCAGATTTGAACTGGTCGCCCCTTACAAGCCCACCGGGGATCAGCCCCAGGCCATCCAGAGCCTGACCGAGGGCGTGAAAAAGGGGTTCCGGGAGCAGACGCTGCTGGGCGTCACCGGCTCCGGCAAGACCTTTACCATGGCCAACGTCATTGCCAACGTCCAGAAGCCCACCCTGATCCTGGCCCACAACAAGACCCTGGCGGCCCAGCTCTGCTCGGAGTTCCGGGAGTTCTTCCCCCACAACGCCGTGGAGTATTTTGTCAGCTACTACGACTATTATCAGCCGGAGGCGTATATTCCCAGCACGGATACCTATATTGAAAAGGACTCGGCCATCAACGACGAGATCGACAAGCTCCGCCACTCGGCCACCTGCGCCCTGGGGGAGCGGAACGACGTGATCATCGTGGCCAGCGTCAGCTGCATCTACTCCCTGGGCGCGCCGGAGGACTACCGGAGCATGGTGGTCTCCCTCCGGCCGGGGATGCAGATGGAGCGGGACGAGCTGCTCCGTCAGCTGGTGGACCGGCAGTACGACCGCAACGACATCAACTTCGTCCGGGGGAAATTCCGGGTCCGGGGGGACGTGGTAGAAATTTTCCCGGCGGGCAGCGGGGACATTGCCGTCCGGGTGGAGTTCTTCGGGGACGAAATTGACCGGATCTCCGAATTCGACCCCCTGACCGGAGCGGTGAAAGCCGTAATGAGCCATGTGATGATCTACCCGGCTTCCCACTTTATCACGCCGCCCGGGAAGCTCCATGCCGCCGTGGCGGAGATCGAGAAGGAGTTGGAGGAGCGGATCCGGTATTTCAAAGAGCGGGATATGCTCCTGGAGGCCCAGCGCATCGAGCAGCGCACCCGCTACGACATGGAAATGCTGGAGGAGATCGGCTTCTGCAAGGGCATCGAGAACTACTCCCGCATCCTCTCCGGCCGGGCCCCGGGGAGCACGCCCTACACGCTGCTGGACCACTTCCCCAAGGATTACCTGCTGTTCATCGACGAATCCCACGTCACGGTGCCCCAGGTCCGGGGGATGTACTTCGGCGACCGGGGCCGGAAGCAGACCCTGGTGGACTACGGCTTCCGGCTGCCCTCAGCTTTTGACAACCGGCCGTTGAATTTTGATGAATTCAACGAAAAGTTAAACCAGATCATCTACGTTTCGGCCACCCCGGCCCAGTACGAGCGGGAGCGGAGCGCCAATATCGCCGAGCAGGTCATCCGGCCCACCGGGCTGGTGGACCCGGAGGTGACGGTGAAGCCGGTGGAGGGGCAGATCGAGGACCTGTTGAGTGAAATCAATCTCCGGATAGAGAAGAAAGAGCGGGTCCTGGTGACGACGCTGACCAAGAAAATGGCCGAGGACCTTACCGACTACCTCAAGGGCATGGGGGTCAGGGTCCGGTACATGCACCACGACATCGACACCATGGAGCGGATGGAGATCATAAGGGACCTGCGGCTGGGGGTCTTCGACGTGCTGGTGGGCATCAACCTCCTCCGGGAGGGCCTGGACATCCCCGAGGTGAGCCTGGTGGCCATTCTGGACGCTGATAAGGAGGGCTTCCTCCGGTCGGAGACGTCGCTGATCCAGACCATCGGCCGGGCCGCCCGGAACGCCGGGGGCCAGGTCATCATGTACGCCGACAGCGTCACCGACTCCATGGAGCGGGCGCTGCGGGAGACCAACCGCCGCCGGGAAATCCAGATGGCCTACAACAAGGAGCACGGCATCGTCCCCAAAACCATCGTCAAGTCGGTGGCGGAGATCATCGAAATCTCCGCCAAGGACACCATCGACAAGAAGGGCAAGCGCCTCTCCCGGATGGAAAAGGAAAAGCTCATCAAAGCCTACACCGCCGAGATGAAGGAGGCGGCCAAGCTCCTGGAATTCGAGCAGGCGGCTTTCCTGCGGGATAAGATCAAGAAGCTCCAGGAGGAGCTGGACGGCGGAAGCAAAAAACGGTAAGTCACGGAAAACGACGGGGGAATCCATCCCCGAAAAGGAGAATTTTGCAAGATGGCAATGGATAAAATCATCGTCAAAGGAGCCCGGGAGCACAACCTGAAAAACGTGGACGTGACCATCCCCCGGGACAAGCTGGTGGTCTTTACGGGGCTGTCGGGGTCGGGGAAATCCTCCCTGGCCTTCGACACCATCTACGCCGACGGCCAGCGACGGTATGTGGAGAGCCTTTCTTCCTACGCCCGGATGTTCCTGGGGCAGATGGAAAAGCCCGACGTGGACTCCATCGAGGGCCTTTCCCCGGCCATCTCCATCGACCAGAAGACCACCTCCAAAAACCCCCGTTCCACCGTGGGGACGGTGACGGAGATCTATGACTATCTGCGGCTTTTGTACGCCCGGATCGGCGTGCCCCACTGCCCGGTCTGCGGCCGGGAGATCACCCAGCAGACCGTGGACCAGATCGTGGACCAGATTCTGGCGCTGCCGGAGAAGACCCGGGTCCAGATTCTGGCCCCGGTGATCCGGGGGCGGAAGGGCGAGCACCAGAAGGAGCTGGAAAACGCCCGGAAAAGCGGCTTTGTCCGGGTCCGGGCGGACGGCATCCTCTATGACCTTTCCGAGGAGATCAAGCTGGAAAAAAACAAAAAGCACAACATCGAGATTGTGGTGGACCGGCTGACCGTCAGCGAATCCATCAAATCCCGGCTGACCGACTCCATCGAGACGGCCATCCGGCTGTCCGGAGGGCTGGTCATCGCCGACGTGCCCGGCGGGGAGGAGATGCTCTTTTCCCAGAACTACGCCTGCCCCGACCACGGGGTCTCCATCGGGGAGCTGGAGCCCCGGATGTTCTCCTTCAATAACCCCATGGGAGCCTGCCCCACCTGCACCGGCCTGGGGACCTTCATGAAGGTGGACCCGGACATGGTCATCCCCAACAAGAACCTTTCCATCCGGGAGGGGGCCGTCAAGGCCAGCGGCTGGTACATCGGGGAAAGCGGCACCATCGCCCAGATGTACTACGAAGCACTGGCCAAGCACTACGGCTTCTCCCTGGACACCCCGGTGAAGGACCTGACCAAAAAGCAGCTGGACGCCCTCCTCTACGGCACCAAGGGGGAGCGCATCCACATGGTCCGGAAAAAGGAGTACGGCACCGGCAGCTACGACACCGAATTTGAGGGCATCGTCAACAACCTGGAGCGGCGGTTCCGGGAGACCCAGTCCAGCTACGTCCGGGACGAGATCACCCAGGTCATGAGCTCCGTGCCTTGCCCCGACTGTCACGGGGAGCGGCTGAAGCCGGAATATCTGGCCGTCACCGTCGGCGGGAAGAACATCAGCGAGTTCTGCAAAATGTCCGTTACCGACGCGCTGAATTTCGTGGAGGGACTGAAGCTTTCCTCCCGGGAGGCCATGATCGGGGCCCAGATTCTCAAGGAGATCAAGGCCCGGCTGGGCTTCCTCCAGAGCGTGGGCCTGGAGTACCTGACCCTTTCCCGGGCGTCGGCCACCCTGTCCGGCGGCGAGAGCCAGCGCATCCGCCTGGCCACCCAGATCGGCTCCAGCCTGGTGGGAGTGCTGTATATCCTGGACGAGCCCAGCATCGGCCTCCACCAGCGGGACAACGACAAGCTCCTGGCCACCCTCCAGCGGCTCCGGGACATCGGCAACACCCTCATCGTGGTGGAGCACGACGAGGACACCATGCGGGCCGCGGACTACATCGTGGACGTGGGCCCGGGAGCCGGCGTCCACGGCGGGCAGATCGTCTGCGCCGGCACCCCCAAGGAGATCATGGCCTGCAAGGACTCCATTACCGGCCAGTACCTCTCCGGGGCCCGGAAGGTGCCGGTGCCCTCCTCCCGGCGGCCCGGAAACGGGGGCTTTCTCACCATCCGTAGGGCCCGGGAGAACAACCTGAAAAATATCGACGTGAAAATCCCCCTGGGGACCTTCACCTGCGTTTCCGGCGTGTCCGGGTCGGGGAAATCCTCCCTGGTGAACCAGATTCTCTATAAGACCCTGGCGGCGGAGCTGAACGGCGCCAAAGCAAAGCCGGGCCTGAGCGACGGCATCCAGGGCATGGAGCAGCTGGACAAGGTCATCAACATCGATCAGTCGCCCATCGGCCGGACCCCCCGGTCCAACCCGGCCACCTATACCGGCGTTTTCACCGACATCCGGGAGCTGTTCGCCCAGACCGCCGACGCCAAGATGCGGGGCTACGGCAGCAGCCGGTTCTCCTTCAACGTCCGGGGGGGCCGCTGCGAAGCCTGCGAGGGCGACGGCATCCTGAAGATCGAGATGCACTTCCTCCCCGACGTCTTCGTCCCCTGCGAGGTCTGCAAGGGCAAGCGGTACAACCGGGAGACCCTGGAGGTCAAATACAAGGGCAAGAGCATCTACGACGTCCTGGAAATGACCGTGGAGGAGGCCATGGGCTTCTTCGACAACCTCCCCCGGATCCAGCGGAAGATCGCCACCCTCTTTGAGGTGGGCCTAGGCTATATCAAGCTGGGGCAGCCCGCCACCACCCTGTCCGGCGGCGAGGCCCAGCGGGTCAAGCTGGCCACGGAGCTCTCCCGCCGCAGCACCGGCAAGACCATCTATATCCTGGACGAGCCCACCACCGGCCTTCACACCTACGACGTGCAGAAGCTCATCGAGGTGCTCCAGCGGCTGGTGGACGGCGGCAACACCGTGGTGGTCATCGAGCACAATCTGGACGTGCTGAAAACCGCCGACTGGCTCATCGACCTGGGCCCCGAGGGCGGCGACCGGGGCGGCACCCTGGTGGCCGAGGGCACGCCGGAGGACCTGGCCAAGGTCCCGGCCAGCTACACCGGACACTATCTGAAACCGCTACTGTGATTTAGAATTTTTCTAAAATCGTATTGACAAACGCATACCGCTGTGGTATAGTATAATCGTTCCAAAAAATCGACCACGAAAGGCGGAAATGATATGGCTGCGGAAAAGCTTTTGAACGGACTCTATGCCGTGGGGATCGAGGACCCCGGCCTCCGGGTCTTTGACATTATCATGTCCACGGAGTACGGCACCTCCTATAACTCCTACCTGCTCCGGGGCGGGGAGAAAACGGCCCTCATCGAGTGCTGCCACCCCAATTATTTCGACCGGTATCTGGAAAACATCCGGGAGGTCTGCGACCCCAGGGACATCGATTACCTGATCCTGGACCACACCGAGCCCGACCACACCGGTTCCGCGGCCCGTCTGCTGGAACAGAACCCGGAGATGGAGATTTACTGCTCCCAGGCGGCGTCCCTTTATATCAAAAACATCACCAACCGGACCGACCTGCGGCTCCACGTGGTGAAGGACGGCGAGACCCTGGACCTGGGCGGCCGGACCCTGGAATTCCGCATGGCCCCCTTCCTCCACTGGCCGGATTCCATGTTCACCTGGCTCCGGGAGGACCGGGTGCTGTTCACTTGCGACTTTCTGGGGAGCCACTACTGCGAGCCCTACGTCCTGGACACCGCCGTTTCCCGGCCCGAAGCCTACGAGGGGGCGTTCCGGGGGTATTACGACGCCATTTTCGGGCCCTTCCCGTCCTTTGTCCAGAAGGGGCTGGCCAAGATCGCCGGTCTGGACGCGGAAATGGTCTGCGCCAGCCACGGCCCGGTCCTGACCAAGGGCTGCCGCCTGGAGTACGCCCTGGAGAAGTACCGGGAGTGGTCCGCGCCCCGGAAAAATCCGGTGCTGACGGTTCCGGTGTTCTATTGCAGCGCTTACGGCAACACCGCCCGGCTGGCCGAGGCCATCTGCGCCGGGATCAGGCAGGCCGTCCCCGACGCCTGCACCCGGACCTATGACATCATCCGCCACCCCATGGGGGAGCTGGCGGCCATGCTCAACGGCTGCGACGGCTTCGCCATCGGGTCCCCCACCCTGAACCGGGACGCGGTGCAGCCGGTCTGGGACCTGCTGAGCCGGGTGGACGCCGTCAACAGCCCCAAGCGCCCGGCCCTGATCTTCGGCTCCTACGGCTGGAGCGGGGAGGCCGCCGCCAACCTTAAGGCCCGGCTGGACGGGCTGAAAATGGCCCTGTTCGAGGAGCCCTTCCGGGTGGTCTTCGTCCCCACGGAGGAGGACCTGGAAAAGGCCCGGCAGCTGGGCGAGCGCTTCGCCGCCTCCATGAAAAAGTAAACGAAAAACCGCGCTCCTGCCGTGTCGATACGGCGGGGGCGCGGTTTTGCTGTACGGAACTATTTCCGGTCTTTTTCCGCCCACTTTTTCAGGCGGCCCTTGACCCAGATGACGGCTGCGGCAAGGACCGCGGCCAGGGCCAGAGCGTACCAGAATTCCGGGGCGGCAAGGGTTCTGAGCATGGGCAAGCCTCCTTGCATGTTTGGTGGGAAGCTGCATACAATACCCCAAAGGGGGCGTTGGTATGCGCTATGGCAATTTACAGGAACTGATCCGGGGGAGCAGCAGCTCCCGGCGGTATTTTCTTTCGCTGCCGGTGGAGCTTCAGATGCGGCTCCATCAGCAGAACGAGGAGATTCACTCGGCGGCCGGACTGCGGCTCCGGGCGGAGCAGACCCGGCAGTGCCTTCGGCTCCAGGCGCTGTCCGGGGAGCGGTTTCTCGAGTAGTTAGCATATGCTAACTGCATATAGAATACTCCGGAACGGGAGGCTTGTCAAGGGGTTTGGGGAAAATTTCGCCGGCGGCTATTCCAGAATGACAAATTCAGCGCCGGCGTACCCCACCACGGAGCCGTAATGGACCACGTACCACCCCTCCCACTGGCCGTAGACGGTCAGGGGCGCGCCCTTGGGAGCCAGAGCCAGGACCCGTCCCCCGGGGGTCTCCCGGATGCGGAGGGGGCCGGTCCGGGTGGCGACGACTCCGGTGCGGACGGGGATGGGCTCCGCGAAGGGGAGGCCGAAGTACTCCGTCAGGGAAAAGACCACGTTCCGGGCGATGCGTTCGATGTTTTCGGTGATCCAGTCGGCGTCGTCGGGGTTGTCGTGGTAGGCGAATTCGATGAGCACCGCCGGGGGAACGGTCCTGGTCACTTCCCCCAAAGCGGTGGTGGACAGGGCCCGGACCCGGTCGGGGAGAGGATAGATCCGCCGGAGGTTGGCGGCGATGATCTCCGCGGCCCGGCGGCCCCTGGGACTGTTGGGGGCGTAGTAGACGTCGGTCCCCCGCATGGAGCCGTAGCGGCCCTCCGGCGCGGCGTTGGAGTGAAGGGCCAGGTAGAAATCGTAGCGGCCCTCTTTGGACTGGGCGATGGAGGACGCGGCGGTCATTTCCGGGGTATTCCGGGTCCAGTGGATGCCGTTGGCAGCCAGCCAGGGCTCCATGGCGTCGGCGATGCGGTTCATGTAGTATTCCTCGGTGCCGCCGGTGACGTAGAGGTTTTTCTCCTGGGTGGAGGGGCTTAAGTAGATTCTCGGCATGGGAAACCGTCCTTTCCGGTAAAATGGGTCCTTCCATCCTATGGGCCCGGCGGCGGAAGGGTGATTCCCCGGGAAAACCGGGCCGGGAGTGGACTTTTCAGGCGGTTTCTGCTATACTTAGGGAGATGTTTTCGGCAGCTTTCAGAAAAATTTCGGAATCGCTGACGCCGCCGTAAAAGCACGGAAGACATTTTATATCGGACTCTAAGGAGATGCAAAATGGAAATATCAAAGAGCTTTTCCGGTGGAAATATCCAAGTCGTGAAAGTGGACGGCGACACCGTTTATCTTGAAAACGAAATGCGTGACAGCGCCGGAGATTGGTTCTACTGGGCGTTTTGTGTAACGGGCGCCAATGGGAGAACCGTAAAATTTGTATTGAACAATCAAATCCGTGTCGGCTATTACGGAGCCGCAGTAAGCCGGGATTTCAAACATTGGGAATGGAGCAATACCTGCATAGACGGTGCATCGTTCAGCTATACCTTCGGAGAGAACGAGGGGAAAGTGTATTTTGCCCACGATATGCTGTATACCCGCGATATGCTTTTTGACTTTGCTCACGAAAATGGAATCGAAGTGAAAACTCTCGGAAAAAGCCGCAAAGGGCGAGATATCCCATATTTTGAATTCGGAGCGGGAAAACGGCATATGGTCCTTACGGCTCGCCATCACGCTTGTGAAGCGACGGGAAGTTATGTGCTGGAAGGTCTGATCAAGGAATTGTATGAGAATCCCCTTGACGATACTGTTGTCTTCTGCGTTCCAATGGTGGACTATGATGGGGTTTGTGATGGAGATCAAGGCAAATCGCGGGTGCCGCATGACCACAATCGGGACTACGCTCCCGGTGAGCTGCCGCTTTATGAGACAACTGCGGCAATCCGGAAGTATGTGGATGAGCATAATGTCACAATGGGTTTTGACTTTCACTCACCGTGGCATTTGGGTGAATTAAACGACAAGGTGTACATTGTACGTAGGAACCCGGGAAAGAACGCAGAATATATCCGATTTGGAAAACTCCTTACTGCGTGCATTACGGATAAATCCATGCAATATGATACCAAAGACGATCTATTGCCAAATACCGGCTGGAATCAATCGGGTACGCCGACTTTTGCAAACTACATTCTGAAAAATCCCAATGCGGAGGTTGCGTTTACCCTAGAAACCTGCTATTTTGGCGAAAAAAACAATGTTTTTTCCCAAGAAAAAGGGCTGGAATTGGGTAAGTGCTTTGCTGCGGCGCTGAAGAAAAGGGATATCTTCAAGGCCAATGACAGAACAGTGGAATAAGACCGCTGTTTTGAAAAGTAAAGGAGACACCCATGGAACCACAACAGATTCTGAAAGACGTCTTCGGCTACGACTCCTTCCGGGGCGGGCAGGAGACGCTGATCCGGGCCATCCTGGAAGGCCGGGACGCCCTGGGGATCATGCCCACCGGGGCGGGAAAATCCCTGTGCTACCAGATTCCGGCCCTGGCCCGGGAGGGGATCACCCTGGTGGTCTCGCCCCTGATCTCCCTGATGAAGGACCAGGTGGGGGCCCTGACTCAGGCGGGGGTCCGGGCGGCGTATCTGAACAGCTCCCTGACCCCGGCCCAGTACCGCCGGGCCATGGAGAACGCCCGGGCGGGGGCCTACCGCATCCTCTACGTGGCGCCGGAGCGGCTGGAGACCGAGGAGTTCCTGGACTTCGCCAGAAGCGCGGAGATTTTCATGGTCTGTGTGGACGAGGCCCACTGCGTTTCCCAGTGGGGCCAGGATTTCCGGCCCAGTTACCTGAAAATCCCGCGCCTCATCCAGGCGCTGCCCCGGCGGCCGGTGGTCAGCGCCTTTACCGCCACGGCCACGGCCCAGGTCCGGGAGGACATCGTCCGGATTCTGGAGCTCCGGGACCCCATGGTCCTGACCACCGGCTTCGACCGGCCAAACCTCTACTTCGAGGTCCGGAAGCCCCGGGACAAGGAGGCCGAGCTCCTGGAAATCCTCCGGGAGCACCGTGACCAGAGCGCCATCGTCTACTGCTCCACCCGGAAGACCGTGGAGGAGGTCTGCGAGCTCCTCTGCCGGGAGGGCTTCGCCGCCACCCGCTACCACGCCGGCCTCTCCGACCAGGAGCGCCAGGCCAATCAGGAGGATTTCCTCTACGACCGGAAGCCCGTTATGGCCGCCACCAACGCCTTCGGCATGGGCATCGACAAGTCCAACGTCTCCCTGGTGGTCCACTACAATATGCCAAAGGACCTGGAAAGCTACTACCAGGAGGCGGGCCGGGCCGGGCGGGACGGGGCCGAGGCCAGCTGCATCCTGCTCTACGGCGGCCAGGACGTGATCACCAACCGGTTCCTCATCGATTGCTCCGTGGGCGGGGACCTGGACCCGGAAACGGCAGAGCAGCTCCGGGAAAAGGACCGGGAGCGGCTGAAGGCCATGACCTTCTACTGCCACACGCCGGACTGCCTGCGGGGGTATCTCCTCCGGTATTTCGGGGAGGAGGCCCCGGATTTCTGCGGGAACTGCGGCAACTGCCGGGAAAATTTCGAGACCGCCGACGTCACCGTGGAGGCCCAGAAGATTCTGTCCTGCGTTTCCCGGATGCGGCAGCGGTTCGGAGTGAAGATGGTCTGCGACGTCCTCCGGGGCGGAAAGACCGAGCGCATCCGCCAGCAGCAGCTGGACAAGCTGACCACCTACGGCATCCTGGCCGGCACGCCGGAGGCCGTTTTGCGGGAGCTCATCCGGAATCTGGAGCTTCAGGGGCTTTTGCGGGACAGCGGCGGGGACTACCCGGTGCTGAAGCTGACCGAGGGCTCCCTGGAGGTCCTCCGGGGCCAGCGGCAGGTGGTGATCCGGCGGAACCGTGCCCTTTCGGAGCGGGAGAAAAAGCGGGAACGTGCGGAAAAATCCGCCTCCGGCAAGACAGACCCGGCCCTGTACCAGCGGCTCCGGGAGCTGCGGGAAAGGCTGGCCGGGGAGCAGGACATCCCCGCCTATCTGGTCTTTGCCAATGCGGCCCTGGAGGACATGTGCCGCCTCCGCCCCGCCACCCCCGAGGAATTCTTGGAGGTTTCCGGGGTGGGAAAGCGGAAGCTGGAACGGTACGGAGAGGAATTTCTCCGGGTGATCCGGGAATATGTTCCGGAGGAGAAAAAGCCCCTGCCCGAGGTGGACCCGGCTTTATATCAGCGCCTCCGGGAGCTGCGGGAAAGGCTGGCGGAGGAGCAGGACATCCCGGCCTATCTGGTTTTCACCAACGCAGCCCTGGAGGACATGTGCCGCCGCCGCCCCGCCACGCCCGAGGAATTCCTGGAGGTTTCCGGGGTGGGAAAACGGAAGCTGGAACGATACGGGGAGGAATTTCTCCGGGCAATCCGGGAATATGTCCCGGAGTAGAAACCCTTCTGCCCGGGTTGAATCCGGCCTTGCACCAGCGCCGCCAGGAGCTGCGGGAGAAGCTGGCCGGGGAGCAGGACATCCCGGCCTATCTGGTTTTCACCAACGCAGCCGATGTGTGCCGCCGCCGTCCTGCCACCCCTCCGAGGAATTCCTGGAGGTTTCCGGGGTGGGGAAGCGGAAGCTGGAGCGGTACGGGGAGGAATTTCTCCGGATGATCCGGCGAGAATGACATTGAGAAAACGGAGGACTCCGATATGTTTACGACGGAGCATTTTATATGGATCGGGCTGTGCGCGGCCTTTGTGGCCGGGATGTCCGTGATCGGTGTAAAGCGGAAATTTTCCCTTCGGAGGGCGGGGATGATCATGACGGTCCTCTGCGCTTTCAGCGAGGTCAGCAAGGTTCTGGGCGGGATGCTGGAAAGCCCCGGCGGCGGGATGCATCTGGACCCGCTGAACCTGCCCCTTCATCTGTGCAGCCTGATGCTCTTTGCGGTGCTGTACCTGACCTTCGGAAAAGAGGGGAGATTCCGGCAGCTGCTGGCAAATTTCACGGCGGTCATGGGGACCCTGGGGAGCTTTTTCGCTATACTCATCCCCACCAATGGAACAGACTTCACGACGCTGCCGGCCTACCAGTGCTTCGTGTATCACGGAGGGCTCATGTGGTTCTCTTTATATCTGATTTTTTCCGGTCAGGCGCAGCTGGGCAGCCTCCGGAGCTTTCTGGGAAATCTGGGGCTGCTGGCGGCCCTGGCCTTCGGGATGCTGTATGTCAACGGGGCCCTTTCCATCTACGACACCAACTTTTTCTATCTGACCCGGCCGCCCATGGAGGGGCTGCCCTACCTCAATCTGGACCACGGATGGTACGTTTACTTTTTCCGGCTGCTGGGGCTGGGAACAGTGCTGGTGGGGTTGTTCCACCTGCCCTTTTGGGTGAAAAGCCGTGGGAAAAAGCGGTGATTTTTGGGAAAAATAGGTGCGGTCCGGGTACGGACAGGGTACGGCCAAGGAATCAACATCGCCGGCTTGAGGAAGGGGCTGCGCCTTCCCGAAGCGGGCAACGAAAAATGCCTCCTGCTGCGATGGACCATCCCCCCAAAAACGGACAGTGAAAAAAAGCACCTCCTGTTGTAGAATAGAAACTGCAACAGGAGGAGCT
>CAKTCT010000038.1 GCA_934539585.1 uncultured Oscillospiraceae bacterium
ACTTCATTCTACCAGAGTCTGCAAACTATGTCTTCTTCTATGCCTTTTCCTTTTTGCGCAATTTATCTTACAATATCCCAATGGTGAGGATGATGGAAAATATCCATTCCCCATCATCGGGTAAACTTGTTTGGACACATAAAATTGCTCCTTCTATGGGAGACAGCGTGGGGTCTCTCATAGAAGGAGCAAATACGCAGATTTCGCTTCAAAAAGCCCGCGAAAAGAATGAAAATGCCAAGTGATTATTTCTGCGGCTTGGAGATTTTTGTATGGATGACTTCTACCGTCTGCCGTGCCAGTTCAGAAATCGCGATCGGATGATATCCGGGCACTTCGGAAAACACCGTGTCCTGCAAGGGAGCTTTCCATTTTTCCGGGATTTGTTTGGCGCCCTGGAAGGCTCCTGCGATCGACCCCACCGTAGCGCCGTTGCAGTCGGTGTCCATCCCGCCCATCACGACCAAAGGGATCACCCGGTCGAAGTCCCCTTTTGTGTAAACAAGGGCAGCCACACAGAGGGCGGCGTTGTTCAGCGTGTGCACCCAGTTATACCCGGAACCGATAGCCAGTGCACGATCCAACAGCTCTTCTTCGGATTTTGCGGACTCTCCTGCTGCAATGGCCTGTTCCACCATTTCTGCAAAGCGGCTTTTGGGAGGTACAAAGTGCCGGGCGATTTCAATTGCTTCCCGGATACTGCTGCTGGAAAATGCAGCGGCAATCAATGCGGCGAAAAACATGGCCCCATAGATTCCGTTTTTCACATGGGAGAAAGATGCATCCTGATACGCCAGCTGAGCGGCGAGTACGGGATTTCCTGCCGCCGCATATCCGTAAGCATCGATTCGAATCTGTGCGCCGATCCATTCCCGGTAGGGGTTTATGTAATTGGCACAGCTTCGGGCCAGAGCGGCGGCATGATCCGGACGCACCTTCCACGGCCCATTCTGATCCAGATTTGCGAAATTCAGATAACTCTGCGTCTCCGCCGTGCAGACCATCCGAAACGGCAGATGTTCCAGCCAATGGGTTCCCACATCCCAGGTGTCAAAATCACAACCGTGTTTTTTGAGCAGATCCAGCCCAAGAATTGTATAGCGGATATCGTCATCGCTGGGCATTCCCTGAAGGTATTCGGTCGTGCAGGCATTGTTCACAAGCACGCATCCCGCGGACTCCGCACGGGAATGTGTCGGGATGTAGCCGGTCAGCGGATAAGCATCCGCTCCCTCACACCAGGCGCGGACCTTTTCCCGTTTCCATCCTTCCACCGGTTGGCCAACAGCGCATCCGATGCAACGCCCCAGCCACGCACCGTATATCCGATCCTGCAGATGTTCGTCGGAAAGCGGAGATGGACTGTCCGGATCGCCGCATGCGGCCAAAATCTCGCCATAGTCCGAGGGCTCCTGATAAGGGAAGTCCGGGCGCATGGGAAGAAGACGCAGTTTGTTATAGACTTCCAGCAAACGGTTCTGGTCATCGCCGCATGCTTCAATTTCACGCAGAAATGCGTCGCGATCCAGCAAACGCCCTTCTTCTGCCAATTCGTCCAGTTCCTCCGTAAGAAGGACACTCAATTTTTGATATCCTGCCATGTACTGGTTGCTCCTTTTTACACAAAACAGATTCCCCCACGCAAGTGGGGAAATCTGTTTTGAAGAAATTCGGTTTATTTCATTGCCTCGTTGATTTCATCCAGAATCGGCTGAACCTTCGGCATCATGCTTTCCACCCATGCATTCCAGTCGGCTTCAATATCATTGGAGGACACGACCAGTTTGGTGATCTCGTCTTTAATATCCGAGGAGAAGGTGCCGAATTTGCTCTTCTGCGGGGTGTTCAGGAAGTCCAGCGCGTAGTTGATCGGAATGATATTAGCTACGCTGCCTTTTCTCTCTGCAAACGTTTTCCAGTCTTCCACATCCTGGGCGGGAACGCTGGGATTTACAAAGTCCTGATCGCCGCCTGCCAGTGCAAACTGCCGGATCCAGATCGCGTTGCCGTAATCCAGAGCCTGATAATTGCCGTTTTCGTCCTTGGGCCACTTGATCTCGATGCTGCCGTCGGCATTTTCGTCCCAATCCTTGCCTTTGATGCCGTAGAATGCCCAATTAGAACCTTCCGGTCCGGCCAGCCAGTCGGCCATCTGCATCAGGCGATCCAGAGCCTCGTCCGACATTTTGGCGCTGTACAGGGAAGCGGACCAGTATTCGGAAACCTGATTGGTATTGACTTTCCCGTCCGGGCCGGTGACTACAAAGGAACCGAGCACTTCATATCCATCCAGATCGTTGGCCTTGGTAAATTCCGTGCGGTATTCGGTGTAGTGTCCGAGGTTCGGGCTGTCGGCGTAAATACCTACCATGCCGGAGAAGAACCGCGCTCTGGCATCGTAGCCCTTGCTGGAATAGAAGTCTTTATAAATGTAGCCCTTGTCGTAAAGGTCCTTCATGTATTTCAGACCTTCGACAGTCTCCGGCAGAGAGGCGCCCCAGACATACTCGCCGTCCCGTTCAACATACTTGGTAAAGTAAGGATTATAGAAGTTCATGCCGGACATCAGCGGGAAGTTGAAGCTGGAGTCCATCACGATATTCTTGTCGCCGAGATGGCCGGGATCCTGTTCCTTGAAGGCTTTCATCAAGGCTTCAAATTCTTCCATCGTCAGGATGCCTTTATCCGTCACATCGCTCATGCCGACCGCTTCTGCCCAGTCTTTGCGGTACAGGTACTGGTTCTGGTCGACGTTGTTATAGGGGTTGACGATCAGTTTCCGGGGCCATGCCCACATTTGTCCGTCGACTTCAATGGCCTTGCAAATGTCCATCGAATCTTTCAGCGCCTGCATATTGGGATACTTGGAAAGATCAGGGACAGGCCGCAGAACTCCGCTCTTGGCAAAGTTCAGGTAATCGGTATACAGGAAATCCCACTGGACGACATCGGGCATATCGCCGGAGCTAATCCATGTACGGACTTTTTCGCTCCAGCCGCTGTAAGTCAATTCTACCAGGTCAATCTGCATATTGAACCGTTCGCAAATGGCTTTCCAGAATTCGTTTGTTTCCGGATCAACGCCCTCAAAGTTGGGACCTGCCGCCGTAATGGTGATCTTCTCTGCGTAGGGGTTGGTTTCTTCGCTGGAGTCTCCGGAGTTGTCGGTGCTCTCGGCTGCAGACGGAGTGCTGGTTCCTGTGCTGCTGGAGGACTCTGGATTGCTTCCGCAGCTTGCCAGCATTGAAAGTGCCATGCAGCTTGCCAGAATTGCAGTAAGGATTCGCTTCATTTGATCTCGCTCCTTTTTAAAATTTATGCTTTATGATTTAACTGCCCCCAGAAGGAGCCCTTTCATAAAGTACTTCTGTAAGAACGGGTAAATTACCATGACCGGCAGCATTGTAATGATGACCGAGGCCATTTTCACGCCGTCTCCGAACACCTTGGCCTTCAGGCCACTTTGCGCAGCAGCGGGGTTCCGCACGGAATCGATGGTAGCCAGAATGTTTTTCAGCACCAGCTGCAGCGGACGCTTGTCTGCCGATTTGATGTACATCATCCCCGCGAACCAGCTGTTCCAATGATCCACGGCGTAGAAAAGTCCGAATGTTGCCAGGATCGGCAAAGAAAGGGGAAGAATGATCTTGAAGAAGATAACAATGTCATTTGCGCCGTCGATTTTGGCGGCTTCTTCCAGTTCCGCCGGGAGGCTCAGGAAGAAGTTTTTGATTACGATGAGATAAAAGGTGCTGATGCCTGCGGGGATGATCAATACGCCGATTTTATCGATCAGGCCCAGCTTGCTGATCAGAATGTAGGACGGGACCATGCCGCCCGAAAAATACATGGTGAAGATAATCAGCTGCATTACGACCTTATGGCCGGGAAAACTTTTCGTTAGGCCATAAGCCAGCGCCGTGGTCAGCAGCATGCTGTATATCGTACCGACCACCACGACGATGCCGGTCACTTTAAATCCATCGAAGAGGGAATCGGATGTGAAGACAAATTTGTATGCGTCCCACGTGATGTTTTTGGGGAAAAGCAGGAAATCCGACATCAGGTATTCCTTTTGAGTGACCAGAGAAATCATCACGCTGTTATAAAATGGGTATAAAATGATTAGCATCCAAAGGAAGAGAATCGCGCCGATGATAAAATCCGGGGCGGAAAAACGACGCCTTTTTCTGATAGCTGCTCCGCTCATTCTGCGTCCCTCCTTCTTAGTACAGACTGCTGCCGGATACCCGCCGGGAAACCATGTTGGCGGTCGTAAGCAGGATCAGGTTGATTACGGATTTGAACAGACCGACTGCCGTACTGATTCCGAAATCTCCGCCCGTCTGGAAAGTGGTGCGGTAAATATAGGTGTCAATGATGTCGCCGGTTTCATAAACAGCGGGGTTGTAGAGATTGAAGATCTGGTCGAAACCGCCGTTCATGATATTTCCGATGCTGAGAATCAGCAGAACCGAAATGGTAGAAGCAATGCCCGGAAGGGTGATGTACAAAATCTTGTGGAACCGGTTCGCTCCGTCTACGGTAGCAGCCTCGTAATATTCCGGGCTGATGCCTGTAATTGCCGCCAAGTAGATGATGCAGGACCACCCGGATTCCTTCCAGATGTCAGTGAGATAAACCGTTGGACGGAATTTTTCCGGTGCGGCCAGAAATTGGACCCGTTCTCCTCCCAATGCGGCAATCAGGTTGTTTACGGCACCGCTGGAGCTGAACATATTTACCATGATTCCGCCGATCACGATCCAGGAGAGAAAATGCGGGAAGGTAAAGATGGTCTGCAGAACCCGCTTGTATGCCCCGCTGGACAACTCGTTTAACAACAAGGAGAGAATGATCGGAACCGGAAATACAAAGACGAGACGGCATAAACTGATGATGATCGTATTGCGCCAGGATAGCCAGAACTGTTGATCCGCCATGGCGTAACGAAAATTCTGCAATCCCACAAAGGGACTGCCCCAAATGCCCTTCGAGTAAATGTATTCCTTGAATGCCAGCTGCACACCGTACATCGGAATATACGAAAAAATGGCAAAATAAATCAGCCCGGGAAGGATCAGAAACAAAATGAAGCGGTATTCCTTGAACTTCAATGCAATCTGTTTCCAGCGGACTGATTGTGACGCGTTCGTTGTCATTTAAGCGCCCTCCTTTTTTCTTCTGCTTTTATTATAGCGAAACAAGGAGGAATGCAAAATGGAACGATTTTTGAATTTTTATCTGAATTGGTAAAAATTTTGGATAGTGCTATTTTGTTCTTGGCAATATTTCCATATAAAGACGAATGGTCGTATAAACATTGCGTTCGCTGATGACCCGCATGCCGCATCGCTCTCCATAGACCAGCCGTAACCGTCCCATGATGTTTCGCAGCCCAATGCTGCGCCGGTTGGTCTCGTTAAACGGATATCCGGACATTTCGGATAACTCCCGGTTCAGCCGGGCTACGGTTTCCGGTTCCATGCCGGCGCCGTTATCTGTTATCTCAAAGCAGAGCACAGAATCCTCTATCATGCGGCCGCATAGACGGAGCGTTCCGGCCCCGAGCTTCGCCTCCAGCCCATGATAAACCGCGTTTTCTACAATGGGCTGAAGGATCATTTTCGGAATGGTCTGCTTGGCGGCTTCCGGATCGATATCCATCTCAAATGTCAGTTTGTTGGGAAAACGAATCTGCATGATTTCCATATACGCCTGGACGCATTTTAACTCCTGCTCTACAGAAACCATGTCATCCGCCTTGATGCTGTAACGAAAAATATGGGACATGGCCTCTGAAATGGTGGCAATCTCCTGAATATCGCCTGCCAGTGCAATGGAGCGGATGCAGTCCAGCGTATTGTAGAGAAAGTGCGGATTGATCTGGCTTTGCAGGGCGCAAAGCTCCGTCTGCTTCTGACTGAGCCGGGCTTCATAAAGATGCGTATTGGCAATCAGGACTTCTTCGTTTGCCTGCCGGATTTCTCCAAGCATCTGATTGATGTTTTGAGCCAGCTGACCAATTTCATTGGTAGAATTGATGACCAACCGCCGATCCTCTCCCTTCCATTGATTACGGGAGGTAAACTCCGCAATCTGGGAAACCGGGCGGGTAATGCTGCGGATGATCGCTGAGGCGATCACAACAATCAACAGCGTCGCCCCTAAGCAGACTGCCACCCATATCATCAGAATACGGCGAAGGGATGCGGTCTGCACCTTTTGGGAAATCATACAAGTGATTTTCCAGTCAAAAGGCTCAAACACTGTCTGAGCCACTAGATACTGCGTTCCATCGATTTTGACAGATTTTTCGTCTGTCACGTCCTCGTCCAAGCGTGGTATAAGAGCCCGAGCAGCCGGGTCATTTGCGTAAACAAACTCCCCCGCCGAATCCTGCACCGACAGCAAAGCACCCGGCGTAAGCTCAAAGGATTCCAGCAGCTTTTCCACATAATCCGCCTGCAGTACAAAAACGCAGAGACCGATTTTTTCCAAAGAACTGCTGGCAAGGACGGAGTAAATGGGGATAGTATAACTATACAGCTGGATATTGAGGGGACTGGCGTGCCGCAGCGTCCCGTCGGCATAGCTTTCGTTCAGCAACGGGTCGGTCAGCATTTCTGGATCGACCATGGAATAGTAGGCGTATCCCAGACTGCTGTTCACGCTGTATACGAACCCATTGGAACTGAGAAAATTGGCCTGCCTGTCCAGCAAAAGGATCTGAAAAATATTTTTATTCAGCGCTTCGGTATTGCTCAAAAGACTCAGGACAGAATTGCTCATTTCCCGACGTTCCGAAACCTCTGAGGCCAACAGATATTTTGAGACATAGGAGTTATAGCCGATCAGATTCGCCGCATTCTGAATCTGATCCAGATTATTCTGCAAGTTCTGCTGCACCTGTTGCAGCGGATTCTGGATGCTTTGGGCTGCTATGGCATTGGCCGTCCGATATTGCTGCATATAGGTCGCCGATAAAATTGCAATCACTGCAGCAATCTCAATCGCAGCCAGAAGAATCACAAGATTCTTTAGTTTGGCGTTGCGGAAGAAAAATCTGTGCCTGGATTGCTGTTTCATGGATACCCCCGTTTTCCGTGGTATGATGTGTCTGCCAACGGTATCTTATCGGGCAGCACGATAGGCCGATGGCGTTACCCCATACCGCTTCTTAAATACCTTGCTGAAATAATAGCTGTCTTCATACCCGCATTGGGTGCCCACTTCAGAAATAGACATGGCAGGATCAGCCAGCAGATCCTTTGCCCGCTTCATCCGCAGTTCTGTCAGATATTCGGAAAAGGTCTGACCGGTTGTTTTCTTAAACAGGCTGCTCGCATAACTGAAGTTCAGATAATATTCGGTAGCCAATGTGCTGAGGGACAAGGATTCTGTATAATGTTGGTTGATGTAGTCCAGAAGGTGACGGAACCCTTCATTCACGCCTTCGGAAGCGGCGCATTTCTCCTTTTCAAACAGGCTCAATAAAAAATCACAGGCATTCCGAAAGTGCGCAAATTCGGACAGGAGCGAATCTGTATCCCAAAAGATGCCGGAATCCCGTTCTCCCGCCAATAGAAAAGCATGATTCAGCAGCTGGACCGCGTCTTTTAGGTCAAAATTTTCTTTCACAAAAACTTCAGGGAGCTCTTTCAGAAATGTTGTCAGCGTCTCCCCGCCCTCCCGGACCTGCTTGGTAAAATGATTGAGTACCAGCTCAAAACGTGCCAAGCGGCGCAGCTGTCCGTTGACCGCATAGGAATAAGCAGTCGGGTATTCCAAAAAAAGCGCCGTATGAAATGCCAGCAGTGCCTCTTTGACTGCGGCATGGAGATCGGATTCAGATCTGCAGATGCGTGAAGACCCGCCAATAACGCCTTCTCCTAACTGCAGCGGCTTGTTGTGAAAAATCAGGTATACAGGCCATCCGCCGTGGATGCCGCTCTTCAAAAAGAGGGCAGTACCATCTTCAGCACCCTCGATCGTATCAGAGGAAAGTCCGGCTCCCCAGGCCGCCGTAACCGTTAGGTTTTCAGGATTCAATAGGATGCCGCGACGGTGACAGACCTTTTCAAACAGACCAGGCTGGATTCCCAATTGCTCAAAAATCTGAAAATCCTCCTCAGCTGTTTGCTGATCCAGAAAACGGTGCGCTTTCTTTAAAATTCGGTCCGCCTCTTCAGCGGAAATCGGTTTAAGGACATAGTCCAGAACCTTATGGCGTAACGCTTGCTGGGCATAAGCGAATTCCCCAAACCCGCTGAGGATTACAAATTGACAGGCAATGTTCCGTTCTTTTACGCTCTCAATCAGTTCAAGACCGCTCATTTCCGGCATCCGAATATCCGTAAGAACTAGGTCGGGGTGCAGCGTTTCGATTTTATCCAAGGCTTCATAAGCGTTATTTGCAAAGCCGACTACTTCAAAACCATTCTCTTTCCAGGCAAAGGTCTTTTGTATTCCGATTACCGACCATGGCTCATCATCTACGATTACGACACGATACAATGGAAAGCCCCCCTTTTTTGAAATCACATGCATGTCCATGCTTATTATAGGGTATCTATTCAAATTTTGCAAGGACAACCTGCCGAAAAGGCTCTTGCCTTTTGGAAAAAGCAAAAAAGAACGCCCGCACAGTTTCCGAAAACCGTGCGGGCAAATCTGTTTTATGGGATATTCCCTACGCTCTGCGCGTCAATTTTTACTTGCGGGGATTCTTGATGGCAGCCTGCGCAGCAGCCAGCCGGGCGATCGGCACGCGGAAGGGAGAGCAGGAAACGTAGGTCAGGCCGATGTTGTGGCAGAACTCCACGGTGGAGGGGTCGCCGCCATGCTCGCCGCAGATGCCTAGCTTGATGTCGGGGCGGGTCTGCTTGCCGAGATCGGCAGCCATCTTCACCAGTTTGCCAACGCCAACCTGGTCCAGTTTTGCGAAGGGATCGGACTCGTAGATCTTCTTGTCGTAGTAGGCACCCAGGAACTTGCCGGCGTCGTCACGGCTGAAGCCGAAGGTCATCTGCGTCAGGTCGTTGGTGCCGAAGGAGAAGAACTCGGCTTCCTTGGCGATCTCGTCAGCGGTGAGAGCCGCACGGGGGATCTCGATCATGGTGCCGACTTTGTAGTGGAGGTCAGCGCCGGCTTCGGCGATCAGCTTGTCAGCGGTCTCGGTGACAACGCTCTTAACGTAAGCCAGCTCCTTGACTTCGCCGACCAGGGGGATCATGATCTCGGGAACGATGTTCCAATCGGGATGGTTCTTCTTCACGTTGATCGCAGCCTGGATGACAGCAGTGGTCTGCATCTCAGCGATCTCGGGGAAGGTCACAGCCAGACGGCAGCCACGGTGGCCCATCATGGGGTTGAACTCGTGGAGAGAAGCGATGATGGCTTTGATCTCGTTGACGGTCTTGCCCTGAGTCTTGGCCAGAGCTTCGATGTCCTTTTCCTCGGTGGGAACGAACTCGTGCAGAGGGGGATCCAGGAAGCGGATGGTAACAGGTTTGCCTTCCATGGCCTCGTAGAGAGCCTCGAAGTCGCCCTGCTGCATGGGCTCCAGCTTGGCCAGAGCGGTCTTGCGCTGCTCGACGGTATCGGAGCAGATCATCTCACGGATGGCGGCGATACGGTCGGGATCGAAGAACATGTGCTCGGTACGGCAGAGGCCGATGCCTTCTGCGCCGAAGTTAAAGGCGTTCTTGGCGTCCTTGGGGGTGTCGGCGTTGGTGCGGACCTGGAGCTGACGGAACTCGTCCGCCCAGCCCATGAGGGTGCCGAAGTTGCCGGAGATGGAAGCGGGAACGGTGGGGAGAGCCTCGCCGTAGATGTTGCCGGTGGTGCCGTCGAGAGAGATGTAGTCGCCCTCAACATAGGTGCGGCCGGCCAGGGTGAAGCACTTGTTCTCCTCGTCCATCTTGATGTCGCCGCAGCCGGAAACGCAGCAGGTGCCCATGCCGCGGGCCACAACGGCAGCGTGAGAGGTCATGCCGCCGCGGACGGTCAGGATGCCCTGGGCGTAGTGCATGCCTTCGATGTCTTCAGGAGAGGTCTCCAGACGGACCAGAACGACCTTCTCGCCCCGTTTTGCCCACTCGGTGGCGTCTTCCGCAGTGAAGACGATCCGGCCGCAGGCAGCTCCGGGAGAAGCGGGAAGAGCAGCGCCCACGGGCTTGGCAGCCTTCAGGGCCTTGGCGTCGAACTGGGGATGGAGCAGAGCGTCCAGCTGCTTGGGATCGACCATGCAGACAGCCTCAGCCTTGGAGATCATGCCTTCGTTGACCAGGTCAACAGCGATCTGCAGAGCGGCGGCGGCGGTACGCTTGCCGTTACGGGTCTGGAGCATATAGAGCTTCTTGTCCTCAATGGTGAACTCCATATCCTGCATATCCCGGTAGTGGTTCTCAAGCTTTGCGCAGATGTCCACGAACTGAGCGTAGGCTTCAGGCATGACCTGAGCCAGCTGATCGATGGTCTGGGGGGTGCGGACGCCGGCCACGACGTCTTCGCCCTGAGCGTTCATCAGGAACTCGCCGAACAGCTTCTTCTCACCGGTAGAGGGGCTGCGGGTAAAGGCAACGCCGGTGCCGGAGGTATCGCCCAGGTTGCCGAAGACCATCATCTGGACGTTGACGGCAGTGCCCCAGGAGGAGGGGATATCGTTCATTCTTCTGTAGTAGATTGCACGGGGGTTGTCCCAGGAACGGAACACAGCCTTGATGGCGCCCATCAGCTGCTCCTTGGGATCGTCGGGGAAGTCGTTGCCGATTTTGGCTTTGTACTCGGCTTTGAACTGAGAAGCCAGCTCTTTCAGGTCGTCAGCGGTGAGTTCCACGTCCTGCTTAACGCCTTTCTTCTCTTTCATCTCATCGATGAGCTGCTCGAAGTACTTCTTGCCCACTTCCATGACGACGTCAGAGTACATCTGGATGAAGCGGCGGTAGCAGTCCCAGGCCCAACGGGGGTTGTTGGACTTCTTGGCCATGACCTCGACAACCTTCTCGTTGAGGCCCAGGTTCAGGATGGTGTCCATCATGCCGGGCATGGAAGCACGGGCGCCGGAACGAACGGAGACCAGCAGGGGGTTCTCGTCGTCGCCGAACTTTTTGCCGGTGATGCCTTCCATTTTGGTGATGTACTCCATGATCTGCGCCTGGATGTCGGCGTTGATGGTCTCGCCGTCGGCGTAGTACTGGGTGCAAGCTTCGGTGGTGATGGTGAAGCCCTGGGGCACGGGCATGCCCAGATTGGTCATTTCAGCAAGGTTTGCGCCTTTGCCGCCGAGGAGCTCGCGCATTTTGCCATTGCCCTCGGAAAAGAGATACACGTATTTCTTCTGCATTTCCTATCTACCTCCAATAATATATGGATAGCCGGAAGGAACCTTCCGACATTCCTAACAAAAATTTCACATTTCACCCAAACATGGCAACAAGCCTGCAAGGCAGAATCCCGGCGAAAAGGCCCCGGAAAACGGCTGGCAAGCGGAAAAATCGGGCGAAGCAGTCCCCACGATGGAATATCTGGTTGTACTTTATCCATTATAGCAAAAATTCCGACGTTTTACCATAGATTTTGCAAAAAAAGTTGCGTTTCATGAAATTTAACAGATTCCGCAAAAGATTCCCCAGAGGGCTTTACAAACTCAGCAAAAAGCTGCATAATAGGAAATGCTCCGCTCATAGACTGCAAGAGAATTTTGGGCGGAAACCGGATTTTTATACCGGCTTTTTACGGAAGGATGGATGAACAATGGAGAAAAAACTGCCGGAAGCCCTGAAAGCTCTGGAGGAAGCGCGGCTGGCCGTGCTGGAAAAGCATCTGGAAAACGGGGTGCGCTTCCTGGGAATTGACGGCGTGATCATCGACGGGACCGTGACCATCGGCCCGGACACCGTCATCGAGCCCGGGGTGGTCCTCCGTGGCGGAACCGTCATCGGCAAAAGCTGCACCATCACCTCCGGGAGCCGGATCGAGGACTGCATCATCGGCGACGGGACCACCATCAACGCCTCCCAGTGCTACCGCTCCCGGATCGGGAAGGAGGTCTCCATCGGACCGTTTTCCCATATCCGGCCGGATTCGGACATTGCCGACCACGTCCATATCGGCGACTTTGTGGAGGTGAAGAACTCCCATATCGGCGTGGGCACGGCGGTGGCCCACCTGACCTACGTGGGCGACAGCGACGTGGGCCGGAACGTGAACTTCGGCTGCGGCTGCGTCACGGTAAACTACGACGGGGCGCATAAAAACCGCTGCACCATCGGGGATAACGCCTTTATCGGCTGCAATACCAACCTGGTGGCCCCGGTGACGGTGGGGGATAATACCTTTATCGCGGCGGGGAGCACCATTACCGACGGAATTCCCGACGGCGATTTCGCCATTGCCCGGGCGCGGCAGGTGAATAAAGAGGGCCTTGGCGCCAAAAAACTCAAGGACCGGAAGCTGAAGTACTAAAGGACCAGAATCCGCACTACCTGCCCATCGTCCCAAAGAAAGTTTTCGGTCCAGCCTTTTTCAAAAGGCTGGCAGGTGGAGGGCAGAGCCCTCCTCGCCCTCCGCAGAGGGCGAAATCCAACCCCGTTGCGCCTCGGGCGCAACCCAAAAAGAAGGAAAGGCGGCCCGCAGGCCGCCCGCGGATGTCCCCGCGGCCGCAATTTCAAAGAAATTGCGGCATGACGCAGTTCTCCATTTTCCAAAGCGAAAAACCGCGCCAGCGAGTCGAAGCGTTTGCCGTTTCTTCTCGCTGGCGCGGTTATTGTTTGGTGGGAGGAAGGGGCAGGACTGCGTCCTGCGGGGAACCCCTTGATAGGGTTCCCCACGGCAAAACGTCCCACCGGGACGTTTTGCCTCCCTTCCTGATCTTTGGGATCATTGGGGGATTTCGCCCTCTGCGGAGGGCGACTTAGGGGCTTTGCCCCTAAGGACCCCACCAGCCTTTTGAAAAAGGCTGGACCGAAAACTTTCTTTGGCTGACGGGCAGCTGCTTACTTATTGATCAGCTCCACCGTATCCAGGGCAATGGCCAGCTCCTCGTTGGTGGGGATGACCCAGACCTCGGTCTTGCAGCCGTCCTTGGAAATCCGCAGGTCCTCCCGGACGTGCTGGATGTTCTTGGCGGGGTCCAGCTCGATGCCCAGGAACTCCATGCCTTCGCAGATGTCCACCCGCAGCTCGTCGGAGTTTTCACCGATGCCGCCGGTCAGGAGCACCGCGTCCAGGCCGCCCATGGCCGCCGCGTAAGCGCCGATGGTCTTCTTGATCTGGTAGCGGAACATATCGCAGGTCAGGATGGCGCGCTCGTTGCCCTCGTGGGAAGCGTCCACCAGGTCCCGGGAGTCAGAGGACAGACCGGAAACCCCTAAGAAGCCGGACTTCTTGTTGAGGATGTTGGACATTTCGTCGGGGGTCAGGTTCTCCTTCTTCATCAGGTAGGTGACGACGGAGGGGTCGATGGAGCCGCTGCGGGTGCCCATCATCAAGCCGGCCAGAGGGGTGAAGCCCATGGTGGTGTCCACGCACTTGCCGTCCTTCACCGCGGTGATGGAGGAGCCGTTGCCCAGGTGGCAGACCACGATCTTGGTGCCCTTGGGGTCCTTGCCGGTGATCTGGAGGTAATGGCTGCTGACATACCGGTGGCTGGTGCCGTGGAAGCCGTATTTGCGGATGTGGTACTTCTCGTAGTACTCGTGGGGCACGGCGTACATATAAGCCTTCTCGGGCATGGTCTGATGGAAGGAGGTGTCGAACACGGCGACCATGGGGACGTCGGGGCCCAGCACCTTCCGGCAGGCCCGCATGGTGGCAGCCTGGGGAGGATTGTGGAGCGGCCCTAAGTCGGAGAAGGACTCGATGTCGTCGATGACCTTGTCGGTGATCAGGGTGGACTGCTTGTAGACCTCGCTGCCGTGGAGGACCCGGTGGCCCACGGCGGAAATCTCCGCCACGGAGTCGATGACCTTGCCGTCGCCGGAGGTCAGGACCTCGATGACCTTGGCAAAGGCTTCGGTGTGGGAGGGGAAGTAGCAATCTTCTTTTCCGCTGACGTCGGAATCGGTCTTGTAGGAGATAAGACCGCCTTCGATGCCGATGCGCTCGCAGTTGCCTTTGGCAATGACATGCTCGTTTTCCATGTCGATGAGCTGGTACTTCATGGAAGAACTTCCTGCATTGATGACCAGGATTTTCATTCGTTAACCACCATTCCTTGTTTTTTTGAATCCCTGCCGCCGTCCGCAGACGGCAACAAAGCCGGGCCGGAAACCGCCGCGATTTTCGCAGGAATTTTCCGGCCGGGCTTGACTTTAAGACTTCTACATTATATATTAGTATAATAGGAGCGAAAATTCAAGTGTTTTTTCGCACTTCCGGCGAATTTTGCCAGGAAACCCGGCACATTCTAAGAAAAAACGCCGGTTTTCCGGCGCAAAGTCCACAGATGGGATGTGAAACCATGAATTTCGCCGCCGTCGTCGCGGAGTATAACCCATTCCACAACGGCCACCGGTACCAGCTGGAGGAAATCCGCCGCCAGGGGGCCACCCACATCGCCGTGGTCATGAGCGGCAATGTGGTCCAGCGGTCGGAGGTGGCCTGCTTCCATAAGCTCACCCGGGCCAGGGCCGCCGTCCTCTCCGGGGCGGACCTGGTGGTGGAGCTCCCGGCCATTTACGCCTGCGCCTCAGCCGAGGGCTTTGCCGGCGGCGCGGTGGCGACCCTGGCGGGACTGGGCATCCCCGGGACCCTCTGCTTCGGCAGCGAGTGCGGCGACCTGTCCGCCCTGGAAACCTGCGCCGATACCCTCCGGCAGATCGACGGCTCCCCGGAGCTCCGGGGCTACCTGGACCGGGGCCTCCCCTTTGCCAGCGCCCGGACCAGGGCCCTGACGGACCTCTGCGGGCCGGAGACCGCCGCCATCCTCCAGAACCCCAACGACATCCTGGCCGTGGAGTACCTCCGGGCCATCCGCCGCACCGGCGCGCCCTTTACCCCCAACACCATCCGCCGGGTGGGAGCGGATTATCACAGCCTTTCCCCCTCCGGGGAGTTTGCCAGCGCCACCATGCTCCGGCAACGCGCCCAGCAGTACGGCGTCCGGCAGCTTCAGCCCTTTGTCCCGGAACCGGCCTATGAGCTTTATCACCGAGACTACGCCCTGGGCCGGGGCGGCGCCTCCATGTACGGACTGGAGCAGGTGATCCTCTATCACCTCCGGACCCTGTCGGCGGCCCGGCTGGCGGAGCTCCCTGACGTCCGGGAGGGGCTGGAGCACCGGTTCCGGGAGGCGGCTCTCCGGGCCGATTCCCTGGACGGGCTCCTCATGCAGGTGAAAAGCAAGCGCTACGCCATGAGCCGCATCAAGCGGATTCTCCTTTGCGCCACCCTGGGCATCACCCGGGAGGACGCGGCTCTGAAGCCCGGCTATATCCGGGTCCTGGCCTTCAATCAGCGGGGCCGGGAGATTCTCCGGGCGGCCAAGAAAAGCGGAACGCTGCCGATTTACCACTCCTTCGCCGATCTGGAACGGGACTTTCCCGTCCACGCTCAGAAGGAGGCTATGGCCAGCTTCCTTTTCGCGGCGGCTCTCCCCAAAGCCCGGGGCGGGTTTTCCGAGTACCGGGACGCGGGTCCGGCCTTCGTTCAGGAGGGGGAATGAGGGTCGCGTTTGGGTGCAGATTCGGTGCAGTTCCGGCGTGAAATTTCCATTCAGGCGGGAAAAATGGGTTGCTTTCGGGTGCGGGTTCGGTGCGGGCAGGGTGCGGTTGAGGGATGGCCTGACCTGCGGCGGAACGCTGCCGGGTTATCGCTCCTTCATCGATTTGGAAATTGCGCCGGGAGGGTGCCGCTTTGGTGGGTTTGGATTCGCGGTGAACCGCTTCGGTTTGCCGCTTCTCTGCCGATGGAAAGTTTGCATCGAGCGGGGCTGTTTCGGTGAACTTGGATTCGCGATGAAACGTTGCTGGTCTGCCGCCTCTGCTGATGGAAGATTCACACCGAGCGGAGCCTGCTTCGGCGGCTTTGGATTTGCGGCAAAACGCTGCCGGGCTGCCACTTCTCTGACGATGGAAAATTTGCACCGAGGAGGACCGTTTCGGCGGGGCTTGATCCAGTGATGGAACATTGGCGGGCGCTCCTCTGCCGGGGCCCGATTCGCGCTGGAAAGGGAATCTGGCGGGAATCTTTTCGCGGAAGGTTTTTCCAGAGTCCGGGACGGGTTTTCCAAGTACAGGGATGCGGGTCCGGCCTTGGTTCCGGAGGGGGAATGGGTGCGCTTCTCGAATCCACGCGGAAAAGGAGTGCAGACAGGTTTCTTTTTCTGGCGAGACATTGCTGGTCTGTCGTCTCCCCGTTGATGGAAGATTTACATCGAACGGGGACCGTTTCGGCGGGGCTTGATCCAGTGATGGAACATTGGCGGACGCTCCTCTGCCGGGGCCCGATTCGCGCCGAAAAGGGAATCTGGCGGGCGTCTTTTCTCGGAAGGTTTTTCCAAAGCCTGGGGCGGGAGTTCCGGGGTGCGGGGTGCGAGGTTGGGTTTGGTACCGTCGGGAAAATGGGTCATTTTTCGAATCTGCGCAGAAAAGAGACGCGGACAAGCGCCTTTTTCCTGGCGGAACACAGGCGGCCTGCCGTCTTGAGGTTCACACCGAAAAGGAATCTGGCGGGCGTCTTTTCTCGGAAGGTTTTTCCAGAGTCCGGGACGGGAGTTCCGGGGGCCGGAACGTAGGGTTGGCCTTCGTTCGGGAGGGGGAAAACGAGTCGCGTCTGGGTGCAGATTCGGCGCAATTCCGGCGTGAAAATCCAATTCAGGCGGGGAAAAATGTGTCACGCTAGGGTGCGGGTTCGGTGCGGGCAGGGGCGGTTAGGGTACGGCCTGATTCGCAGCTGGAATGTTTTTTCCCACTTTGGAGGCTGTGCCGAAAAGGAGGCTGGAAAGTCTCCCTTCCGGTTTTCTAAAAAGCCTGGTGCGGTTTTTTTGCGTGCCGCGGTCGGGCACCATCTCCCCGGAAATTAAAATGGGTTCCTTCCGCCTGGGAGCAGGCGGGTTTTGATATTGGTAATCAGAAAGGATCGATCTTCATGAGCGTACAAAGCAAAGAAATTCAGTATGGAGTCTATGGCCGCTGCCTGGAAATGAGCAACGAGCTCTGCCGTCTGGTGGTCACCCTGGACAAGGGCCCCCACATCATCTGCTACCAGCTCCACGGCGAGCCCAACGTGATGCACGAGGACCGGGAGGATGCCACCACCCAGAAAGGGCCGGACTTTGACAACTATTTCTACCCCGGCGCGGTATGGCACATCTACGGCGGCCACCGGCTGTGGCTCTCTCCGGAATCCATGCCGGAGACCTACTATCCCGACAACTTCGCCGTTCCGTATACCGTGGAGGGCAACACTGTCACCCTGACCCCCAAGGAGCAGGAGGGCAACCACGTCCAGCTGGTCTTCCGCATCACCCTGGAGGAAAACGGCACCAAGGCCACCATCGCCCACACCATCTACAACCGGGACACCGCCCCCAAGACCTTTGCGCCCTGGGGCCTGTCGGTGCTGGCTCCCGGCGGCGTGGAAATCGTTCCCCAGGCGGATAAGCCCACGGGACTGCTCTCCAACCGGTTCCTGGCCCTGTGGCCCTACACCGACATGTCCGATCCCCGGGTGTTCTGGGGCAGCAAGTACATCACCCTGACCCAGCGGGCCGACATGGACACCAACTTCAAGCTGGGCCTCAACCACGAAAAGCAGTGGTCCAGCTATCTTCTGGGCCGGGAGCTGTTCATCAAGCGGTTCCACACCGTGGAGGGCGGAAACTACCCTGACGGCGGCTGCTCCTTTGAGACCTATACCTGCAAGAACTTCCTGGAAATGGAAAGCCTGGGCGAATTGGCTACCGTGGCTCCCGGCGAAAGCGTGGACCACGTGGAGCATTGGGAGCTCCGCACCGTTGAGGAAGGCTTTGACCCTCGTGACGAATACAGCGTGAATAATTTCGCGAAAAAGTACATCTGGTAAAATATCAAAACGCCCCGCTGGCCGGATTTCCGGACGGCGGGCGTTGTCAAAAGGAGAAAACGCTATGATTTCCGTTGCCATCGACGGCCCCTCCGGAGCCGGAAAAAGCACCATCGCCCGGAAGGTCGCCGGGGAGCTGGGCTTCCTTTATATTGATACCGGGGCCCTTTACCGCTCCATCGGCTACTACGTTCTGGAACAGGGCCGGGACCCCCGGAACCCGGAGGACGTGGAGAAAAGCCTCCCGGACATCCGCCTGGAGCTCCGCCACGCAGAGGGGGTCCAGCGGGTCTACCTCAACGGGGCGGACGTCTCCGACGCCATCCGGACCCCGGCCGTTTCCATGGCGGCATCCCAGGTGTCGGCGGTGCCGGCGGTCCGGGCGTTTCTCCTGGAGCTCCAGCGGTCCATGGCCCGGGAGAACAACGTCATCATGGACGGCCGGGACATCGGCACCGTGGTGCTCCCCGACGCGGCGCTGAAAATCTTCCTCACCGCCGACCCCGAGGACCGGGCCCGCCGCCGGTACGAGGAGCTGGCCGCCAAGGGGGAGGACGTCACCTACGAGGAGGTCCTCAAGGACGTGATCCAGCGGGACTACAACGACACCCACCGGGACATCGCCCCGCTGCGCCAGGCTCCGGACGCGGTGCTGGCCAACACCACCGGCTTTGAACTGGAACAGTCTGTGGCTTTGATCCGCTCTCTGGTGGAGAAGCGTCTGGCCGGGAAGGGGGAGGAACAATGAGCTTTTACCGCTTTGCCCAAGGGGTGGTCCGGGTGGTGGCCCGGATGCTCTACCGTCTGCGTCTGGAGGGACTGGAAAACGTCCCCACGGACCACGGCTTTCTCCTCTGCCCCAACCACATTTCCGCCTTTGACCCCATTCTGGTGGGGGGCTGGATCCAGCCGGAGTGCACCTTCATGGCCAAGGAGGAGCTGTTCCGCTTCAAGCCCTTCGGGGCGCTGATCCGGGCGTTGGGGGCCTTCCCCGTGGCCCGGGGCAAGGGGGACACCAGCGCCGTGGACCACGCCGTGGAGCTGATCCGCAGCGGCCGGGTGGTGACCATCTTCCCGGAGGGCCACCGCTCCCGGACCGGGGCGCTGCAGAAGCTGAAATCCGGCGCGGTGGTCATCGCCGCCCGGACCCAGTCGGACATCCTGCCCTGCGCCATCAAAAAGGGAAAGCGGCGGTTCCTCCGGCGGACGGTGACGGTGCGGTACGGTAAGCTCATCCCCTACGCCGACCTGGGCATCGTGGAGCAGACCCCCGGGGAGATCAAGGCCGCCAACCGGCTGCTGACGGCGGAGCTTTCCCGGCTGCTGGAGGAAATCCATGTATAAGCTGACGCTGGCTAAAACCGCCGGGTTCTGCTTCGGGGTCCGGCGGGCCGTGGACCGGGCCTTCCAGCTGGCCGCAGAGGAGACCGGGGCCGTGACCCTGGGGCCGGTGATCCACAATCCCCAGGTGGTGGAGCGGCTGGCCAGGCTGGGGCTCTGCCCGGTGGACTCCCCGGAGGAGGTACCGGAGGGGAGGACGGTCCTCATCCGGTCCCACGGCGTGGGGAAAAGCGTCTACGACGCTCTGGCGGGGCGGAAGATCGTGGACTGCACCTGTCCCTTCGTGGAGAAAATCCACAGGATCGCCGCGGAGCAATCCGCCGCGGGGAAGACCATTCTCATCGCCGGGGACCGGGGGCACCCGGAGGTCCAGGGCATTATCGGCTACTGTCAGACCACGGCGATTCCCTTCCAGACCGAGGAAGAATTGATGGAAATCCTAAAAAAACTAAAGGATGAGGGCGAAAAACCTGTGGCAGTGGTGGCCCAGACCACCTTTCACGAGATTTTGTGGAAAAAATTCCAACAAATTATCGAAAAACTATATACAAACGCACAAATCTTTGATACAATATGTAGTGCGACCACTGCGCGCCAGAAAGAGGCCGTAGAGCTTGCCAGAAAATCGGACTTTATGGTGGTCATCGGCGGGAGGTCCAGCTCCAATACGCTGAAGCTTTTTGAAATCTGCTCCCGTTTTTGCGAAACGATTTTGGCAGAATCCAAATCAGACCTTGACAAAAGTCGGATTTTACGGCATAATAGAATAGGCGTTACTGCCGGTGCATCAACGCCGGCTGATATAATCAAGGAGGTTCTAAATACCATGACTGAAATTTTGGAAAACCAGGACGAAGAGATGAACTTCGCCGAACTTTTGGAGCAATCTCTCAATGCGAATAATGAGAAATTATATACAAACAAGAGGGTAAAAGGCATCATCACCAATATTGCTCCCAATGAACTGCATGTGGACGTCGGAGCCAAGCAGGCCGGCATCGTTCCCGCCTCTGAGCTCAGCGACGATCCCTCTGTGACCACCGAGTCCTTCCAGAAGGGCGACGAGATCGAGCTCATCGTCATGAAGGTCAACGACCAGGAAGGCATTGTCACCCTTTCCAAGAAGCGCTGCGACGCTGAAGCAGGTTATGACGCGATCTGCAAAGCGTACGAGGATCAGTCCGTTCTGGAAGGCGTTGTGGTGGAAGTCGTCAAGGGCGGCGTCCTGGTGCTGACCAACGGCCTCAAGGTGTTCGTTCCCGCTTCCATGACCTCTGACCGCAAGGTGGAGGACCTGAATACTCTGCTGAAGAAGAACGTCCGCTTCAAGATCATCGAGATCAACGACCGCCGCCGCCGCGCTGTGGGCTCCATCCGTGCGGTTCTGGCTGACGAGAAGAAAGCCAAACAGGAAGAATTCTGGGCCAACGTCGAGGTGGGCAAGGTCTACCACGGCGAGGTCAAGTCCATCACCTCTTACGGCGCCTTTGTGGACCTGGGCGGCGTGGACGGCCTGATCCACATCACCGAGCTGTCCTGGACCCGGATCAAATCCCCCGAAGAAGTGGTCCATGTGGGCGACATGGTGGAGGTCTACATCAAGGACATCGACACCGAGAAGAAGAAAATCTCCCTGGGCTACAAGAAATCCGAGGACAATCCTTGGGAAATCTTCAAACGCGACTACCAGATCGGCTCTGTGGTCGAGGTGAAGATCGTTTCTATCACCTCCTTCGGCGCTTTTGCCCAGATCATCCCCGGTGTGGACGGCCTGATCCACATTTCCCAGATCGCCAACGAGCGCATCGCCAAGGTCTCCGATAAGCTGGCCGTGGGCGACGTGGTCAACGCCAAGATCATCGACATCGACTTCGATAAGAAGAAAGTCAGCTTGTCCATCCGCGCCACCCTGGACGAGGAGCCCGCTGAGGAAGACGAGGAGGAGGAAGAACCCTCTGCCGCTTCCCAGTATGCCGCCGACCTGGAGGGCATCGAGGGCGTTACCGTCGAGTAAGCGCCTTGCTCACGCTTCACCAAAAGCCTCCTGTTTTGCGCAGGAGGCTTTTTCCTTTCAAGGAGGGTTTTATGCCATTTCGGATTCTTATCGTCGAGGACGACCCCGACATCAACCGTCTGCTGGCCCGGATTCTGGCCAAGGCGGGGTACGACACCACCTCTGCTTTTTCCGGAAGTGAGGCACGGCTGCTGAAGCCCAGGAGCTTTGACCTGGTGCTCCTGGACCTGATGCTCCCCGGGGCCACCGGGGAGGAGCTTATCGAAGAAATCCGCCGGGACAGCACCGTTCCCATCATCGTCATTTCCGCCAAGGGACAGGAGGACAAACTCAACGTCCTGAAATCCGGGGCTGACGACTTCATTTCCAAGCCCTTTGACGTGGAGGAGGTCCAGGTCCGGGTGCAGACGCTGCTCCGGCGGACCCGGGAGTTCTCCGCTCCGGCAGGCGTCCCGGAGCGGCTGACGTTAGGCGGTCTTACTCTGGACCCGGAGAGCCGGGAGGCGGAGGTCAACGGCCAGCCGCTGGCGCTGACGGCCCGGGAGTTCGACATCCTGGCGCTGTTGCTGCGCTATCCCAACAAGGTCTTCACCCGGCAGAATCTTTTCGAGACGGTCTGGGGGGAGAATTACCTGGGGGACGACAACACCATGAACGTCCACATCAGCAACCTCCGGTCCAAGCTGCAGAAGCTGGACCCGGAGGGGGAATACATTTCCACGGTCTGGGGCGTGGGGTTCAAGGCGGCGAAGCAGCGGGGAGTTTAAGAAACATTTAAGGTTTTCTTTACGGCGTTTTACACCTCTCCGCGTATCATAAGAACAAAGGAAATACGGAAGGAAGGATTCGTCAATGGAAACCAATATTCTGACCACCCGGGACCTCTGCAAGACCTATAAGGAACCGGCGGTGAACCATGCTTCCCTGGAAGTGAAAGAGGGCCAGATTTTCGGCCTGGTGGGAAAGAACGGCGCGGGCAAGACCACCCTGATCCGGATGCTTACCGGCCAGACCCTGCCCACCTCCGGGGAAATGTCCCTGTTCGGGGCCACCGCGGCCAGGGAGCTTATGGGGATGCGCTCCCGGCTGGGGTGCATGGTGGAGACCCCCAGCTTTTTCCCCTATCTCACCGCCCAGGAGAACCTGGAATACTACCGCATCCAGCGGGGCATCCCCGGCAAGGAGGCAGTGGACAAGGCCCTGGTCCAGGTGGGGCTGGACGACACCGGCAAGAAAAAGTTCAGGAACTTCTCCTTGGGGATGAAGCAGCGGCTGGGGCTGGCTCTGGCCATTATGGGCCAGCCGGAGCTGCTGCTCCTGGACGAGCCCATCAACGGGCTGGACCCCATGGGCATCGTGGAGTTCCGGGACATTCTTCTGAAGCTGAACCGAGAAAAGGGGACCACCATCCTCATTTCCAGCCACATTCTGAGCGAGCTCTCCAACCTGGCCACCCACTACGGCTTTCTGGAAAAGGGACGGCTGCTGGAGCAGGTCTCCGCTGAGGAGATCCGCAGCCGCTGCCGGGACTGCCTGGAGATCCGGGTCCAGGACCCGGCCAAGGCCGCCGCGGCGCTGGAGCAGGCGGGCATCCGGGATCTGGAGGTCCTTCCCGAAGGGGAGCTGCGGCTGTACAGCCATCTGGACCGGTCCGCAGAGGTGGCCCGCATCCTGGTGGAAGGCGGCGCGGGCCTGGAGCGGATGAATCCCCGCAGCGGCAGTCTGGAGGACTATTTCCTCAATCTGGTGGGGGGAACGCACCATGCTTAACTATCTGCACAGTCAGTGGTACCGCACGGTCCGGCGGAAGTACCTGTATATCGCGCTGGCCGCCGCTCTGGCCCTGGGGGCGCTGTACCTGTATCTGGTCAGGGCCGCCATCGGGGACCGGCCCATCGGGCTGGAAAGCGGTGTGGAGGAAATCGTCACCCTGACGCCTTACGTGGGGTTTTACGCCATTCTGCTGATCAACGACGGGGCTTTCTCCGATGAGCGGCGGCTGGGGACCTTCAAAAACGACATCTCCTTCGGATTTTCCCGGGGGACCCTGTATTTCGGCAAGCTCATCAACTGTCTGGTTTTCTGCGTGCTGGGCATGATTCTGCTGGCGGTTCCCGTTCTGGGGATGGGGGTGTTGATTCTGGGGGTCCGCGACTGGGAGATTTTCGGCATCCAGATGGAGCTGTTCGGACGGACGGTGCTGGCGGCGTTTCCCCTGTGGCTCTGCGGCGCGGCGGCGGCCAACGCGTTGTCCTGCGTTCTGCGGAAAAGCGTTTTTGTGGTGATGAGCTATATCGCGGCTTTCAATCTGGGAAATCTGATGCTCCAGCTCATGGCCCGGCTGGAGCCGGTGTGGGAGAAAATCCGCACGCACTTTCCCATGGGGCTCTTGGACGATCTGTCCAACGGGATGCTGCTGGAGGACGGCAGGTTCATGGCCCGGTGCTGGGTCATGGGGCTGCTTTTTACCGCGTTGTTTGTTGCGGCGGGGTATTTCGGGTTCCGCCGCGCGGAGGTGAAGTGAGATGGAATTTCTGCGCTATATCAAAAGCGAGTGCTACCGCACGGCCCATCGGAAGGTGCTCTACGGCTTTGTGGGCGGGTGCTGGCTGGCCTTGCTGGCCATGATGCTGGTGAGCTTTTTCGCCAACCGCGATGTGGCGGAGCCGGCGCTGCGGCTGCATCTGGAGGATACGTTTCCCTTGATCAGCGCCTTGCTCCCCACCATGGGGATGTACGCCATCCTGTTTACCGCTCATGTGGCGTTCGCGGACGAGCACCGGCAGCAGACGCTGAAAAACACCGTTTCCTACGGCGTTCCCCGGGGGAGTGTGTTCTTCGGCAAGCTGCTGACGGGGCTGTGGTACTCGGTCCTGGTGCTGGCGGCGGTGATGGCTGCCATTCTGGGGCTTGGGTTCCTGTTCCTGGGAGTCGGGGACGGGGAGGTGTTTGCGCAGTGCTTCCGGGGGCTTTTATGGTGCCTTCTGGGGAGCTTTCCCCTGTGGGTCGCCGCGTTGAGTCTGGCAATGATGCTGTTCAGCGTGGTCCGCAGCAGCACCGGCGCGTCATTCCTCTATCTGGGGCTGGTGACGCTGACCCAGGTGGCGCTGTCGATCCTGGACGAGATCGGCTATTCGATTTTTGGCCAGATGAAAGTGTGGCTGATTTCCGTGCAGCTGAGCAAGGCCTGTACCATTATCGATTTCGGGCCCCAGATGGCCAGGGCGTGGGTCAGCGGGGCGGCGTATAGCCTGGTGTTCTGCCTGGCGGGCTGGGCGGTTTTCCGGCGGATGGAGATCAAGTAAGGGGGAAGAAGGATGGTCTGGCTGGCGGTTCTGGCGGCGGTGGTTTTCGGGGCGCTGTATTTTTGGCTGCGCCGGAGTCTCAAAGAAACGGCCAAGGCGCTGCGGGAGATCGAGGACGCAGACGCCAGCCGCCGCCTGCGCCTCTCCACGCCGGACCGGAACATGGAGGAGCTGACCCGGCAGGTCAACCGTCTCCTGGAAGAAAAGCAGCAGGCGGAGACCGCCCACCGCCGGGCGGAGCAGGAGCGGCGGGGCGAGATCGCCAACATCTCCCACGACCTGCGGACGCCGCTGACCTCGATTCTGGGGTACCTCCAGCTGGCTCAGGAGGACTGCTCCCCGGAGGAGCGGCAGGAGTATCTGGAGGTCGCCGAGAGCCGGGCCAAGGCGCTGCAAACGCTGCTCACGGGGTTCTACGACCTATCCCGGCTGGGGGCGGACGGCTATCCGCTGAAGATGGAGGCGGTGCGGCCGGGGGAGGTCCTCTGCCAGCTGGCGGCGGATTATTACGCCGATTTCACGGCGGCGGAGGTGGAGCCCCGGTTGGAGATCCCGTCGGACCTTCCGGCGGTGTGGGCGGACCCCGGGGGGATGACCCGGGTTTTCGGCAATCTGATGCAGAACGCCATGAAGCACGGGGGACGGACCCTATGGATCGCCGGGCGGCGGCAGGGGGACGGGGTGGTCATCGACTTCCGGAACGAGGCTCCCGGCCTGACCCAGGAGGAATGCGGGCGGCTTTTCGACCGGTTTTTCACCGCTGACCGGATGCGGACGGGGAAGAACACCGGCCTGGGGCTGGCCATTGTCAAGGCGCTGTGCGAGAAGATGGAAGGAACGGTCAGCGCCCAGCTGGCGGAGGGGATGCTGACCATTTCCACCCGGTGGCGGGTGTATCCGCAGAAATGAGCCGCAACGCGGCTTCAACTGGTACTGCGTCAGGCCGCCGCCTGCCCCCAAAGCCCATCGTGAGGAACGAAACGTCCGAAAGTGGTGTGCGGATGCCTACTGTTTGAGCACCAATTGCGGCGGCCGTGTCCACCGCGGGGTAGTATTGGGGTCCTCCGAAGCCAAACCCCGCGACTTAGGGTTTTTAGGGGCGGGAGCCCCTAAACGGTTTTTCTCCCCAATCTTTTTTCCGTAAAAAAGATTGGGTGCCCTGGT
>CAKTCT010000039.1 GCA_934539585.1 uncultured Oscillospiraceae bacterium
CCGACCAGACCAAAAAGCAGCAGAAGCGTATTCCGCAAATCACGACGCGCCTTGAACAGATTGACAAGGTGCTGAATCTGTCTTGGCGTCGGGGTCCGAGGCCAGGACGGCGTTGTAGTTGGGGGTCAGGTCGGTGTACTTGGAAAGGTCCACGAACATGCCCTTTTCGCCGTAGGTGATGGCGTCCACGCCGTTGTTGAAGTAGGTGACGATGTCGGTGATCTCACCGCTGGAGACCACGGTCTGGATCTTTTCGGGATAATCGCCGCTGGCGTAGCGGTACCAGGTGAAGTTGATGGGCTTGCCCAGCTTTTCGGCCATGAGCCGCTCCCATTCCTCCTGGATGGGGGTGCCGTCGGGGGACTGGCCGAAGTCCACGGTGGTGATGCTGACGTCGATGGGGGCCGTGGAGCTTCCGGAGCCATCGGAGGAAGAACCGGCGGGCTTGGACGAGGAACCGCCGTTCCCGCAGCCGGTCAGGGCGGCGGAGAGGGCCAGAACAGACGCCATGCAGAGCGCGAAAAGTTTCATCTTTTTCATAATGTCCTCCAGATTCATTGGATTTTCAAAATAAGCGGGGTCAGGCGGGCTGCCCGGTGATGCAGCCTCCTTCCGGCGGGCCTCCCGGCCGGACCGCCGCAGTGCAACGGGGTCGGGGGTCAGCCCTTGATGCTGCCCACCATGACGCCTTTGGCGAAGTACTTCTGCACAAAGGGGTAGATGCAGAGGATGGGGAGCATGATGACCACGATGGTGGCCATCTGGATATTGGCCGGGGTCAGGGAGCCGTCCATAAGGAGCAGCCGGGTGACGGGGTCGATGTTGTTGCTATTTTTATGAGTTCCACAAGCTGGCCATCGACGAGCTGGAAGCCTTCGATTACGACGAATACAAGAAAAACGGGTTCCGGGTCCATAAGCTGGGGGATTTTGACCTGAAGCTGGAGACCCGGCCCGACTGATGCGAGGACGATCATGAAAGCCATGGAAAACGAAGCCTTACATACTTATGCGAATCCGCTGTCTCTGCCGGAAATCCCTTTCGGCACCGACGACTGGCTGGCGAAACAGCCGGGGATGTTCGACGGCTACCGCAAGCCGCCGGAGAACCGGAACCCGGACTACCGCTCCATCAGCGACCCCACGGTCTTTTACTGGGAGGGGAAGTGGTACCTCTATCCCAGCTACGGCATGGCCTGGGTCACGGAGGATTTTGAACGGTGGGAGCACGTCCGGACCACGCCTTACGACCCCAAGTACAGCCCCTCCATCGTCCCGTGGAAGGACGGGAAGTTCCTGATGGCGTCCTGGAACAATCCTCTCTACGTCTCGGATACGCCCCTGGGGCCTTTCCGGGAACTGGGGGCGTACATTCTCCCTGACGGCAGCCCGTTTCTGCCCTGTGACCCGGGAATTTTCGCCGACGATGATCACCGGCTCTACCTCTACGCCGTCCGGTGCCTGGACGACGACGGCCCCGTGGGGCTGCGGGTGGACATCGTGGGCTATGAGCTGGACTGGGACAATCCCCGGCAGATTGTCCGGGGGCCGGTGGAGCTCATCCGCATGGACCCGGAGCGCAAGCCCTGGGAGCGCCACGGTCTTTATAATCAGGACCGGTCCTTCGGCTGGTGCGAGGGGCCCCATCTTCTGAAACACAACGGGCGGTACTACCTCATCTACGCCGCGCCGGACACCTGCGACGCCTCCTACTGCATGGCGGTGTACGTTTCGGACCAGTCTCCCCTGGACGGCTTTGCCTGCCAGAAGCGGAACCCCCTGACGGCTCACCGGGGCGGCGTCGTCACCGGGGCGGGCCACGGCAGCGTGGAACACGGGCCGGGAGGGACACTCTGGGCCTTTTACACCATCGCCGCGCCCTACCTCCACCGGTACGAGCGGCGCATCGGCATGGACTTGGTGGACGTGGACGAAAACGGGGAGCTTTACTGCCCCTTCGGCGTGACGGATACCCCCCAGTACGTCCCCGGGTTCCGGAAGGACCCGGCGGCAGGCAACGCTCCGGGGTACCGGAACCTCACTGCCGCCGTCCGTCCGACGGCTTCCAGCAGTAAGGAGGGCCGGGAGGCGGTCTACGCCACCGACGAGAACAACCTCTCCTTCTGGCAGCCGGAAAAGGGGGACCTGTCGCCGACGCTGGAGTGCGACCTGTCCGGGCTTTTCGATGTGGGCGCGGTGCGGATTTTCTGGCGGGACGTGGGCCTGGACGCGGCGGCGGGAAAGCTGCCGGAGCCCATCCGCTACCTGCTGGAAGGCTGGAACAACGGGGAATGGTTCCCCCTGATCGACCGGCGGGAAAACGCGGAGGAAACGAACATCGACTACCGCGCCTTTCCGGTAAGAGCCTGCCGGAAGGTCCGGCTGTCCGTCATCGGCTGGAACCGGGCTTTGGGGCTGGGCGTCATCGACTTTGCCGTTTTCGGGAAATTTTCCGGGGAGGAAGGACAATGAAGATCGGATTTTTCGGCGACAGCATCACCGAAGGGTGCTTTGAGATCGTCACCGTCAACGGGCGGACGGAAATCCTCCGGGACAAGCCCGCCTGCTACGCCAGCCGGGTGGAGGATGGCCTCCGCCGGGAGTATCCCGGGACGGCGTTTGAATTCTTCAACGCCGGGATCAGCGGCAACGCTGCGGCAGACGGCCTGGGGCGGATTCAGACGGCGGTCCTGGACCGGAATCCCGACCTGGTGGTGCTCTGCTTCGGCTTGAACGATGTCTACTACCGGGACCCGGAGGTCTTTGCCGGGCGGCTGGGGGAGATGTTCCGGATGCTCCGGGAAAAAGGGGTGTCCGTGGTGTATATGACCCCCAATATGCTCAACCGCTACGTCTCGCCTTATGTAAATGAGGCGGTGACAGAGACCGCCCGGGACTGCGCCGACTGCCAGAATTCCGGGGTGCTGGACCGGTATCTGGACGCGGCCCGTGCTAAGGCGGCGGAGTACGGCGTGCCGGTGGCCGACGCCTACGCCCGGTGGAAGGCTCTGGACGCTTACGGCGTGGACACCACCCAGCTGCTCTGCAACTGGATCAATCACCCCTCCCGGAAGATGCACGCCCTTTTTGCCGACGTGCTGCTTGGCTGCATCCGGGAAAACCGACTCATCAAGGAGTGAACGTATGAAGCTCGTTACCATCGGGGATTCCATCACCAAAGGGACCTTCACCCCCAGAAACGGGGCGATCCCGGACAACGTGGCGGACCCCAGTTTTTCCACGCTGCTGAAGGAGCGGCTAGGAGCCGACAGCCTTGTCAACTACGGGATGAACGGCATTTCCTATTGCTCCCGGACCGACACGCTGCCGGAATACGCCCTGGCCCGGCAGGTGGAGGCCCTTGTCCCCGGGGACGTGACGGTCCTGGCCGCCGGGACCAACGATTTCGGCACCGGCGTGCCCCTGGGGACCGCTGCCGACCGAGAGGACGTCTCCTTTTACGGAGCGGCGGACCTGGTGTTCCGCAGACTTCGGGAAAAAGCGCCGGAAGGGCGTTTTTTCGTGGTCACGCCCATTCCCCGGTCGGACTATGAGCGGAACCGGCGGGGGCTTCTCCTGGACGATTACCGGGACGCCCTGGCCGCGGTATCCCGGCGGTACGGCTTTGCCCTGGTGGACGGCCGGACCTTTCCCGTGGACCCCCGGGACCCCGGCCAGCGGGAGGCGTACATGTTTGACGGCGTCCATCCCGGGCCGGAAGGGCACCGGATTTACGGCGACTGGCTCTTTTCCGCCATGACCGGCGGGGAGGCGTTATGAATCAGCAGGAGCTGGCGGCCCTTTGCCGGAATGCGGCGGACCATTCCGTTATCCGCCTGGAAAAGCAGACCATCCACGTGTGGAGCGATCAGTGCCCGGTGTTCACCGGCTGCCATCTGAGCAACACGGCCAGTTTTGAGGAAAATCCCCGGGGAGAACGGCCGGTCCCCATCTTCATGAAGGACAAAACCGGCGTGACCCTGGACGGCGGCGGGACGGAAGTGGTGCTCCACGGCGTGTTGACGCCCTTTCTTTTTGACCGCTGCCGGGGGATCACCCTGAAAAACTTCACCTTCGACTACGCCCACCCCACCATGAGCGAATTTACCATCCAGGAAAACGACGGGGAAGGCGGCGCGGTCATCCGCGTGGCGGCGGATTCCCTCTTTGACATCGTGGACGGCCGGCTGCTCTGGCACGGGGAGCCTGGCGGGGACGGGGCATATCTCTGGCAGTACGGGTACCGGGGAGAGCGGTGTCTTTCCATGCTCCGGGACCCGGAGACGGAGGAGACCCGGTTCTTCCCTCCGGAGGCGGGGCGGCGGTTCCCTTCGGCGCCGGAATTTCAGGTGACGGAGCGGCTGGACAGCCGGACCCTCCGGGTGCGGCTCCGGGAGAAGGACGCCTGTTTCCCGGCGGGGAATACCGTCCAGACCCGGGACACGGCGCGGACCCAGGCAGGCGGGTGCTTCCATTTCTGCAAGGACGCGGTGCTGGAAAACGTCGCTATCCGGGCCATGAACGGCTTCGGCATCCTGGCCCAGTGCTGCGAAAACGTGACCTTCCGGGGCCTGGACATCACCCCCGGCCCGGGGAGGACCATTGCCAGCAACGCGGACTTTCTCCACGTTTCCGGGTGCCGGGGCCGGGTGCTGGTGGAAAACTGCGTCCTGGCCCAGGGCCACGACGACTTCGTCAACGTCCACGGGGTCCATCTGGAAATCGTGGGCCGGGCGGGGAAGGTCCTGCGGGTCCGGTTCCCCAATCCCAATACCTGGGGGTTCCCGGTATTTGCGCCGGGGGACCGGGCGGATTTCATCTGCCGCCGGACCTTACTCCCCTACGGCGGCGGAACCGTGGAGGCGGCGCGGATGCTGGGCCTTACGGAAATGGAGCTGACCTTCCGGGAGGAGCCGGCCGCCCGGGTGGGGGACTGCGTGGAAAACGCCTCCGCTGAGCCGGAGATCGTCATCCGGGGCAATCATTTCGGGCCGTCCATGGGCCGGGGAATCCTCTGCACCTCCCGGGGAAGGACGGTCATCGAGGACAACGTTTTTTACAGGACCGGCGGGGCGGTCCTCTGCGTCTGCGACGACTGCAATTTCTGGTATGAATCCGGGTATGCCGCCGACGTGGTTTTCCGCAGGAACCGGGTGGAGGGCTGCGGCTACGGGCCGGTTCCGGGGCAGCCCCAGCCGGTGATCTCCGTGGAGCCCCAGGTGGTGGAGCCGGGGTTTTCGGGGTTCGTCCACGGAAAAATCGCCGTGACGGACAACGATTTTTCCGGAACCGTTGACAAGGCCCCTCTGGCCGATGTAAAATGGACGCAGGAATTTCTTTTCGCGGGGAACCGCGCGGACAAAACGCCTGCCCTTTCGCTGCACTGCGTGGGGCGCTTTCAGGAGGGATTGGATGGAACAGACTTTTGAGTTCACCTACGGCGGCTATCCGGCCACGGTGATTCTCCCGGAGAATTTTAACGGCCAGTGGGTCTGGAAGACGGAGTTTCTCTACGCTTTTGACAAGGCGGAGCGGGCCTTGCTGGCGGAGGGCTACGCCCGGGTGTACTACGGCGTCAGCGACCAGTACGGCAGCTACCGGGCCGTGCGGCGGATGCACCGGTTTTACCGGTATGTCACGGAGCGGTTTGGGCTGGCTCCCCGGTGCCACCTGTTCGGGTTCAGCCGGGGCGGGCTGTACGCCTTCAATTTTGCCCTGAGCTATCCGGAGTACGTGGCTTCGGTGTATCTGGACGCGCCGGTGCTGGACCTGAAGTCCTGGCCGCCCCAGGGGAGCACGGAGCAGGCCCAGATGTTTGCGGAGTACTCCCTGACGCCGGAGACCCTGGCGGCCTTCCGGGACAATCCTTTGGACAATCTGGCGGAATTCTTCGCCTTGAAGCTCCCGCTGCTGGTGATTGCCGGGGATGCGGACGAGACGGTCCCATTGTCCGAAAACGCCGGGGTCCTGCTGGACTACTGCCGCAGGGAGGGCATCCCTGTGGAGAGCGTGGTCAAGCCGGGGTGCGGGCATCATCCTCATTCTTTGGAGGACGTGGGGATGATCGTGGATTTTGTGAAGAGCCATTCGTAAGGGATACAAACAGCCCCAAAAAGCAAAACGAACCCCCTCATTGCGGCGGATTTTCCGCGCTGCAATGAGGGGGTTCGTTATGTGCCGTTAACGGGCTCCGGCGCTTATTTTGAGGTAATAAAGTACTTGTCCAGCAGGTCTTCGGCCTTCTTTCGTGTTAAGGCCAGTTCGGAAGCGTCCGCCTCTCCCAGGTAGTACTCCCGCATAAGCTCGCCGTCCATGGCGGCCACCCGGTCGTGGATGGGGAACCAGTTTTCCATGAGGAAGCAGGCGTATTTCTGGAGCCGGAACTCGCCCACCAGCCGGTACTCCTTGGAAATGGTGTCCACGGCCACGGAATACCGGTCCCGGATGGAAGCGAGCAGGTCCGTCCGCTCATTTTCGTGGGCGAACACGACGGTGGAGCACACCGCGCCGTTGCGGTTGTGCTCGGTGGAGTTGTGGCTGTCCGTGGAGCCCACAATGGGGTGGACCCGGCCTTCCCGGTACTCGTCGTAGTACAGGGCGGTCTGGAAGCCGTTCTGCTCGTAGTAGCTCTCCCCGCCCAGGACCTCGAAGGCGTCGAAGGGGTGCTCCTTCAGCATGAACCGGGTGAAGGGTTCGGGAACGTGCCACATGTCGGCGATCCAGTAGGGGTGGGCGAAGATGCCAAGCCCTCCGGCCTCCCGGATTTTCTGAAAGGCCCAGCAGCAGACGCCGTAGGAGACGGGGTCCACGTCTTCGGGGCAGCCCGCCGCCTGGCCCAGGGCCTTGACCTGGCGCTCATAGGTCTCCATGGGCACCATGGGCGGCGCGGCGCCGTCCAGAGACCGGGCGGACGGGTCGCCGCCCTTTTCCCGGTACTGCCAGGAGGTTTCCAGCAGGCCGTTGACGGAGAAGGTCCCGCCGGCGTTGACGATGTGGACGTCCGTCAAGGGCAGATGGACCTCCTCGCCGGGGAGGATGTTCAGGGTGATGGGCGCGCCCGCATAGGCCCTTCTGGCCTCCAGGGAGGGGTAGTACCGGTGGTGGTCGGTGACGACGATGAAGTCGTAGCCGATCTTCCGGTAGTTGGCGCAGACGGTGGCCGGGTCCTCGTGGCCGTCGGAGCGGCAGGTGTGCATGTGCAGGTCCCCCCGGAAGGGAAGGCGGCAGGCCAGATCGGCCTCCAGGGCGTAAACGGAAAGCTGGACCAGCCGCTTGCCGTCCTGCTCGATGCGGACGAAGTGCTCGCACTCGGTGTCGGCGGTGTAGGAGAAGCGGAGGGTGTTGTCCGGGGCCGCCGAAACGCAGAAATCGGTGTGGTTCCAGGCGGTGAACTCCTGCCGGGTGCTGCCGGAGTTCAGGCGCTGGACCACGATCCGGTACTCGCCCCGGAACCGCACGTGCTCGCCCAGCCCCCGGACGGTGATGTCCACCTTCCGGCTCACCGGGAATACCTTGGGGAAAATGTCATAATCGTAGAGCTCTTTTTTCATGTCAGTGATCTCCTGTAATTGATTTTGCCGGAATGCGAAAGGAAGGTTGCCTGGTTCAGAAGGAAGTCGGCGCGCCGCCTGCGCAGCAAACCAGCGTGATGCCGGACTCCGTGGCGACGGCGCAGTGCCCGGCAGCCGCCGCGGGGAGGAAGAAATAATCCCCCTTGCGGATATCCCGGCGGTATCCTTCCGCCTCCACGGTCCCTTGTCCGTCCAGGCAGACCCAGACCGAGGCCGGAGCCTCCAGAGAGAAGGAGCCGCTTTTCAGCGTGTGGCGGACCATGGAGAAGCACGGAGTATCCTCCGGTCCGATGAGCACCTCCGTCCGGAGGTGCGGGGTCTCCAGAAGGACCCGGGGCGTTTTCCGCCCGGCGGCGACCACCTCCGGACCGTAGAGGTCGAAGTTGAAGCAGTCCATGGCGGTGTCCTTGGACAGGCCCAGGTACATCTCCCGGTCGCTCAGGCGGTAGTCCCCGCACCAATGCTCGGGCTGGATGGTGAAGTCCGTGGGCTCCTGGACCTCCAGAAGAAGGCAGCCCGCTCCGATGGCGTGGATGACCCCGGCCCCCACGAAAAACACGTCGCCGGGCCGGACGGGGATGCGGTTGACGAAGGCCGTCATGGCCTCCGGGTCGGCCTCGCTGCGCTCCACGGCGGCGGAAAATTCCTCTTTTGAGACCCGGCGGTCAAAGCCGAAGTAGAGGCAGGCCCCGGGCCGGGTGGCCAGGATCAGCCAGGACTCCGCCTTGCCGTAGGGGCTGCCGAAGCTTTTCCGGGAGAACTCCCGGGTGGGGTGGGCCTGCATGGGAAGGCGGATGGCGCTGTCCAGGTACTTCACCAGGACGCCGATGTTTTCCCGGCCCCCCAGGTACTCCTCCGGATGGGCGGCTAAGATGCGGTCAAAGGGCATGCCGTCCTCCTCCCGGAGGGAGATGCCCTCCAAGGGGTCGGTATGGCCGGGGTTGATGGCCCGGACGGCGGAGCAGATCCACTCCTCCGGCAGATTGCCGTCCTCGTCGGGGTCGCCTAAAAACTCATGGAACAGCTTTCCTCCCAGGTAGACCCGGAAAACCCGGTTCCGTCGGAAGAAAACCGGCTGCATCCAGGGCACAGTTTGTTCGGTCATAACGCATCCTCCTTCAATGGCCCGGGGCGGAGCGCCTGATTCCGCCCCCGAAGGCCGGGGCGCAGGAATCCTTCCGAACTCCTGCGCCCCTTTTGTGTTATACGGTCACCGCCGCCTTTTCCGCGGCCAGACCTTTTTGATAAGACGCTAAGAACGCGGCGAAGCCCCGGATCTCTTCCTCCCGGGCTTCGATGACCGAAACGCCGGCGGACGCAAAGGCCCAGTCCCGGAGGAAGTCGGGAAGGGACTGGCCCTCCTCCCGGGAGCGCATGTATTCGGCCAGAAGGGCCATGCCGTAGGGACCGCCTTCTCCGGCGGTGTCCGTAACGGCGATGGGGGCCTCCATGGCGGCGGCCAGATACCGCTGGGCCACGCCCTTGGCCTTGAACAGGCCGCCGTGGCCCACCAGGGACTGAATCTTCACCTGCTCCCGGAACAGAATCTCCATGCCGATGCGCAGGGAGGCCAGGACCGAGTAAATCTGGGCCCGGGTGAAATCCGCCAGCCGGAAGGGGTGATCCGGCCCGCGGAAGACCATGGGGCGGCCCTCCGAAAATCCGGTAATGGGCTCGCCGGAAAGGTAGTTGTAGACCAGGACGCCGCCGCAGTCGGGGTCGCCCTCCAGGCTGCTCTGGAACAGCTGATCATAGAGCTGGCCCATGGAGAACTCCACGCCGAAGCGCTTCAGCAGCTCCGCGAAAACGCCGGCCCAGGCGTCGATGTCCGAGGTGCCGTTGTTGCAGTGGACCATGGCCACCGGGTCCCCGGCGGGGGTGGTCACCATGTCGATCTCGGGGTAGAGACGGCTCAGGTTCTTTTCCAGGACGATCATGGCGAAGATGGAGGTCCCGGCGGAAACGTTGCCGGTGCCGGGCCGGACGGCGTTGGTGGCAACCATGCCGGTTCCGGCGTCACCCTCCGGGGGAGCCATGGGAACGCCGGGCTCCAGGGTTCCGGTGGGGTCCAGGAGCTTCGCTCCGGCGGGAGTCAGGACGCCGCCCCGGTCTCCGGCGCAGAGGACCCGGGGCAGCAGGTCCCGGAGCTTCCAGGAGTAGCCCTTGGGAGCGACCTCCCGGTCGAATCTGGAGAGCATCTCCCCGTCGTAGTCGTGGGCGGCGGAGTCGATGGGGAACATCCCCGAGGCTTCGCCGACGCCCAGGACCTTCTCGCCGCTGAGCCGCAAGTGGATGTACCCGGCCAGGGTGGTCAGGAAGTCCAACCGGGCCACGTGCTCAGAGCCGTTTAACACTTCCTGGTACATCTGGGCAATGCTCCAGCGGATGGGAATGTTGAACTGGAACAGCTCCGTCAGCCGGTCGGCGGCCTCCTGGGCGTGGGTATTCCGCCAGGTGTGGAAGAAGGAAAGCTGGTTCCCGTCCTTGTCAAAGGCCAGGTATCCGTGCATCATGCCGGAAATGCCCAGGGCCCCCACCCTGCGGAGGGGTTCGCCGTACTTTTCCCGGACCCGGGCGGCCAGGGAGGCGTAGCTTTCCTGAACGCCGCAGACGGCGTCGGCTAGGTCGTAGGTCCAGAGGCCGTCCCGGCGCTGGTTTTCCCACTGGAATTCCCCGGTGGCCAGGGGCTGGCAGTCCGGCCCGACCAGGACCGATTTGATCCGGGTGGAGCCAAGCTCGATGCCAAGGGAGGTGTTTCCTTCTGCAATGGCGCGGCGGATTTCGTCAAAATTCATGAGGATCGTCCTTTCTGATGCGTTGTAGGGGAAACGGCGGTACTACTGTTTCTCATTATACAACACCGTTCTGCTAAAAGCAATCAAAAGACGATATTTCCTCCCGGGCGGCGAACCGGGCCGCGCCGGTGGCGGCTTCCTCGCTGCAGGAGGAGAGCCGGAGCTCCCGGCCGAAGGTCTCCCGGATGCAGTCCTGGAGGAAGGGGTTCTTCCGCAGGCCGTTTCCGGAGCCGATGAGAGGGGCCGGAGCCCCGCCGGCGGCTTCGTAGAGGGCTGCCATCTGATAAAGCTCCCGGGTCATGCCCTCCATCATGGCCCAGATCAGGTGGAGGGGCGTGAAGTTTTCCGTGGAAAGCCCCTGGATGCTCCCCCGGAGCCCCGGCTCCTGCCGGGTGCCCTGGAACAGGGGGGTGATCCGGGGAAGGTCCCGGGGCCGGGGGGACTCCGCCAGCAGCGCGTCCATGGCGGCGTAGCAGCTGGGCGTATCCACCCCCAGCATCCCGGCGGTCCGGCGGAAAAATTCTTCCAGCAGGGCAAACGCCCGCCCCCCGCAGAGGGAGGCCCCCACCAGCAGATACCCGCCGCCGGGGAATGGCCGGGTCTCCAGGCCGGGGCAGCCCAGATATGCAGGAGTGTAGACGGAAAACTGGCTGCCGGTGCCGATGTTCACCAGCATCCGCTCCAGGTCCCCATCGGCGGCTCCTAAGAAGCTGGCCTGGTTGTCGCCGATGGCGGCGCAGACCCGGACGTTGTCCCGGTAATGGCCGATGCAGGGGGCTTCTGCGATCTCCGGAAGGAGGCCGGGGTCCATCCCAGCGGTCCGGAGAGCGTCCAGGTCAAAGCGCCCCCGCTTCACGTCAAAGACCCCGAAGCTGGCGGCGTCGCTGACGTCCGTCACCGGCCGGGAGGCCCCGCAGAGGACCATGGCCAGATAGTCGTGAATGGTGCAGAACACCGCGGCGTCCTCCGGGACCAGGCCGTTTTCCAGATTGTAAAAGTGGGTCACAAGGCCGTAGCCCGTGGCCAGGGGATACCCCGTCAGCCGGGAAAGACAGGCGGCGTAGGTCTCGTTCCCGTCCCGGAGCCGGTCGCCCCGGCCGTCCTGCCAGGTGTAGAGGGGGCTCACCGGGGCCCCGGACCGGTCCAGATAGAGGATGCCGTGCATCTGGCCGGTGACGCCGATGCGGGCAATGTCCGGATAGCGGCGGAAAAGCTCCTCCACAGTGTCCAGAGCGGCGGCCCGGATGGCGGCGGGGTCCTGGAGCTTTTCCCAGGGCTCCCGGTCCGGGAGAAACGCGCCGTTGGGCCGGGTCCGGGAGGCCAGCTCCCGGCCGTCCTCCAATACCACGGCGCTGATGGTGGTGGTTCCGATGTCCAGGCCGAGGATTTTCATAGGCCCTCCTCAGCAGCTGGTGGAGCCGGGGTCCAGCCGGGTGATGATGTCCTTCTGGATGGCGGGGCTCAGGTCCAGGAAATTGACGAAAGTGCCGTGAATCCGCATGATGTACACGCCGCTGGGGGCGTACTTTTTGGGATTGGCCAGGACCTTCCGCAGCGTCTCCGCCGTGGTGACGTTGACGTAGAGGTAGAAGGGCGCCCGGTGAGGGTTCCCGGGGTTGAAGAACAGGGGCCGCAGCACCCGCTCATAGAACTGCACGCCCTTTTCCTCCGGCGTGTCGGCGGTGAAGTATTTGGGGTCGATGCCGAAGTGGGAGGCGCAGCCGCCGTTCATCTTGCAGAAGGGCAGCTGCATGGTGGACAGGGTCCGGAAGCCCAGGCCCGATCCGGCCCGGCTGAACAGGGGGTCCACGCCGTAGCCCAGCATCTCCCGGCTGGCCCGGCCGTCGGGAGTGGCCCCCACCCAGTAGCCATAGAGCAGATGGGTGGAAGGGGAGCTCCAGTCCGGGCGGAAGGGGTTGCCCAGGTAGTTTTTCAGGCTCCCCACGATGTCGGAGACCCGGTCGGCGATCTCGGCGGTCTCCCGGTCCACCTCGGGGACGTTGTTGCCGTATTTGGGGCAGGATTTCAGGTACTCCCGCAGCTCCTCGTAGCCCTCAAAATTGCAGCGGCAGGCGTCGATGAGGTTCTGGGCGTCCTGGGGCCGGTCCTTTAAGAGGTGGTCGATGGCGATGAAGGAGTCCGCCACCACGGAAAGGCCGTGGATCAGGCAGCCGCTGCCGTTATACTTCGTGCCCTGCTCCTCCGTGTCCCGGACGTCAATGCCGGAGTCGATGCCGCCCTCAAAGCAGCTGAGGAAGGGTACCGGCAGCAGCGAAATGGCCCGGGAGGCTCCATTGGCCGCATCCTGCATCTTCCGTGCGAAAAATTCCAGATTTTTGTAGAATAAGGGTCGGATGTTCCGGAGGATGGTTTCGGCGTCCAGATTGCTTTGGGGTCCCATGGGGCGGCCGGTGATGGCGGATTTTCCCCCGCTGAGGGTCAGCTCCAGGACCTTGCCCATGTTGAGCCAGCTGTTGGTGGTGTTGGCGTTGTCCTTGCCCATGATCAGGGGTTCCTGACAGCCTGCCACGGCGTACTCCGGCAGGTCCCCGTCCTCCACGCCGTGCTCCCGGAGGGTGTCGAACAGGGAGTCGTCGTTGAACAGGGAGGGGGTCAGGCAGCCGGGAGTGAAGAAGAACCGGCCCATTTCTTCATAGAGCTTTTTGGGGGTGTTCTTGTGGAGCTTCACCGAAAGGATGGGCTGGGGAAGGTTCATGTCATAGTAAGCGTCCAGAATGGCGTAGCTCATGGGATTGGTCAGGTCGTTCCCGTCCAGGTCCCTGCCGCTGATGAGGATGTTCTGGGAGATGGCCCAGCTCCGCTCGCCGATGTTGAAGAACACTAGGAAGTGCTTGAACAAAGCGGCGGCTTCCTTCCGGGAAAGGCCCTCCATGGCTCGGTAAGGCTCGAAGATCCGGTCAGCGTTGCCTACAGAGAAGGCAAAGGGATTGGGAGCCTGCTCCAGACACATGACCTGCCAGAGAAGAACGTAAGACTGCATGGCCTCCAGAAGGCTCCGGGCCCCGAACTCCGGCACCCGGCGGAGAGTTTCCTCCATCAGAGCCAGTTCTGCTTTTCGCTGGGTTCGGGCGGTCTTTTGCAGGGAGTGAGCCAAATCGGCGTAGCGTTCCGCCAGACGGATGGCGCAGGAAAGGCTCTGCTTCATGGCCTCCAGATTTTCCGCCTGCTTTTCCCGGAGACCCCCGGCGGCCAGCTTCCGGTCAATGGCCTCCATCAGGGCCCGGACGCCGTTTTTCAGCGCCGGGCGGAAGTCCGGGATCATGTGCCCCGTGACCTGCTCCACGAAGAAGGCTACTTCGTCGGTGTACTCCCCGAATTGGGCGTAAACGGCGGACAGCGCCTTGACGTTGGGGCTTTGGGCGGCCCGGCTCCGCATGGTGTCGATGCGCTCCTGGGGGATTTCCTCGGTGGGAGTGGCGTAGTCGTAGACCTCCAGGGGGTCGCAGTAGCCCCGGAAGGTCTCCACCTGGAAGGCGGGGTTGATCAGGGCGTAGCTGGCGGCGAAGGCGTCCCGCTGGGTCCCGGCCAGGATGGCGTTTTCGCTGATTTCCAGGGGGAGCTTTTCAATAACGGCGGAAAGCTCTGCGGCGGCCCGGAGCTCCGGCTGGATGCCGCCGATTTTCTCGTCCACGTCAGCGGCGATCTCCCGGGAGAGGAACCAGCCGTTGAGGATTTTGTGCTGCTCCCGCTCCTGGCGGTACAGGGCCTTGGCTTTTTGTGTAAGGACCTCCGGCGTAGAGGTTTCAAAGAGTTTCATCGAATTCCCTCGCTTCTTTCAAGTATGGATCATCTGGATACCGGCCCCGGACAGAATTTCTCCGAAGCGGGCAACGGCTTCCCGGGAGACATGGGCGCTTTCCGTCATGGGGTAGGGGAGCCCCAGCTCCTCATATTTGCTCCTGCCGAACTCGTGGTAGGGCAGCAGCTCCACCGTGGCCCTCCCCGGGACCCCCAGCCGGCCGAACAGCTCCGCAAAGCCCCGGGCGTCCTCCTCCGAGGCGTTGAAGCCGCCGATGAGGGGGATGCGGAGTGCTAATGGTACCCCGGAATCCAGGGCCTTTTGCAGATTTGCAAAGGTTCCTTCATTGGAAAGCCCGGTGACTTGCCGGTGGACCTCCGGGTCATGGTGCTTCACATCCAGGATCAGCAGGTCCAGAACCGGAAACAGCTCCGGCAGCCGGGGGGAGATGCCGTTGGTCTCCATGCAGGTGGAAACGCCCTGGGCGCGGAGCCTGGTCAGAAAGTCCAGGACCTCGTCCAGCTGCAGCGTGGCTTCGCCGCCGGTGAGGGTGACGCCGCCGCCGTCGAAAAAGAGGAGGCTGCTCCGTCGGACCTCGTCGAGAAGCTCCTCCACGGCCGCCGGGGTCCCGCCGTGAAGGTCCAGCCCCTCGGGATTGGAGCACCAGGGGCACCGGAGATTGCAGCCTTGCAGATGATAGACCAGGCGGTTCCCGGGACCGTCCTGGGAAAAGTTGAAGCCCCGCTGAAAAATGCGCAAGGGATTCGCCTCCCTTTCGTGAAATGGATAGGACGTCCTTACCGGTCGAATTCCGTCAGCAGGACTTCCCGCCAGGTATCGCTGCCGTCGTCCAGGCGGAAGGTTTTCACCTCATAGGGGGTGAAGTCCGCGGTCAGGGCCGTACCGATCAGCTCTCCGGAGAAGGCGGCCCGGGCGGGCTTCCCGTCGGTCTCGTAAGCCCGGAGGATCAGGGCCCTGCCGTCCTCGGACCGCTTCAGAGCGGAAACGGAAACACTGCCGCAGCCGCAGCAGATGCCCTGGTACTGAAGGGGCAGGGTCCCCGCGTGCCAGGTCTCCACCAGTGCCGTAGGCGGAGCGTTGAGCTCCGCGGCGGCCCGGGTCAGGGCGCTGAAGGACTCCCCGGCGGCCAGGAGGACGTACTGGAACTCGTGCTCGCCCTGGTCGGTAAAGGGGCTCCGGTCGTTCCGGGGCCGCGCGCCGTGGTCGGCGTAGAGGGGACTGCGGATGGCGGTGAGGTTCAGCAGGTTATCCTGGAAGGAGAAGCTGTACTTCTTGTCGTTCAAAATAGCCAGCCCGCCGTTCTCGCCCTTGAGGGCCGCCCATTCGTGGCCGAATTCCTCGGTGCCCAGACAGGGCCGCTTGGTGACGCCGAAGGGAATCTGGCAGTAGGAAGCCGGATTTTCGGCGTTGACGGCGAACCGCAGCTTCAGCATCTTGTGCTTTTCCTGCCAGTTGAGCTTGGTCTGGACCCGGAGCTTGTCCTCCCCGGCTTCCAGGGTGAAAATCTGGGTCAGGGTGGACGCCCCGTACCGGCTCTCCACCCGGATGGCGGCCCGGAGGGGCCCTTCCTCCAGAACGGTGAGGACCGCGTCGGTGAACCGGCCGATCTCCCGGTCGAAGGTGAAGATGCCGTGGCTCCAGGTGTCGCTGTGGTGTTCGTCGATGACCACCGGCTCTGCGCCGGGGCCGGAGAGCAGCTCTTTTTCCGCCGCTTTGTCATAGAGCCGGGCGATCCAGCCGGTGTGGGGGTCGAACTCCGCCCGGAGCCTGTCGTTTTCCAGAAGCCACCGGCCCGCGGCGACGCCGGAGGGGAATTCCTCCGCCTGGGCGGGGGCTTCGTGGGAGAAGAAATAGGTGGCGTACCCCATGGCCGGGATATGTACGTGGAACAGGGTGTCGCTGCGGCCGAAGGCGCTGACGACCTCGCCGAAAACGTGCTGGGAGACCACCGGATTGCCCTCACCGTCCACCACGGAAAAGGCCAGCTCGTTGATGGTCACAGGGCCGTCGTAGTCCCAGGAGTGGGGATTGAAGAACAGGACGGGCACACCCTTGGAGGTATCCCGGGTGTCCACCATCCAGGAAATGGTCTGGAGGGCGTTGTTGGCGGTGCGGCTGGCGATCATCCGGGCCTCCCCGGCGAACATTTTGCAGTCCTCATAGGCGGATTTGATGGAGGTGCCGCTGAGGATGTCGTGGAAGTGGAGGAACAAAACGTCCTTCCATCCCCGGCGCAGCTCCGCCGTGGGGACCTCACGCTCCGCCAGCCGGTTGGCCAGGGTGGAGTAGACCTCGGCGTCGCAGAGCTCATGTTCGCTGCGGCGGACGGCGTTTTTGATGCCGGATACCACGGCGTAGCAGCCGCTGGCGTGGTGCTGCATCTCCTCGGCAAAGACCGGCAGGTCCTCCCGCCGGGCAGCTTTTTGGAAAAAGTCCGCGGGGTCGCCGAAAACCAGCGCCGGAGTCTCTCCGGACTGCTGGTACTCATGGATTTTCTCGATATTCCGGATGGTGGGCCCGCCGCCGTGGTTGCCCACGCCGTAAAAGAGCATGGCGTCCTCGGCGTTTTCGTCGCACTCCGCAGCCACCTTCTGCACCCGCTCCTTCAGCTCCTCCACATCCCGGAAGCTGAAGCCGTAGCCGTCGGTGATGCGGTAGGCCACCACCTCGCTGCCGTCGGGGGAGCGCCAGCGGAACAGGTTCACCGGCAGATGCTTTTCGTGCTCCCCGGGCCGCATGAAGATGTAGGAATCCATGCCGCTCTTTTTGAGAATCTGGGGCAGCATTTCGTTGTGGCCGAAGGAATCCACGTCGTACCCCACCGTGGCGGTGACGCCGAACTTTTCCTTATAATACTGCTGGGAGTACAGGCTCTGCCGTGCGAAGCCCTCCCCGGAGGGAAGGTTGCAGTCCGGCTGGACGTACCAGCCGTTGACCGGGATGAAGCGGCCCTCTTTGACCCGGGCCTTTACCTCCTCGAACATCTCCGGCGCAAACTCCTCGATCCACTCGTAAACGGATACAGAGGAGCAGACGAATTTGAAGTCCGGGAACTCCTTCATCCGGTCCAGGGCCGAGCGGATGGTGGCCTTGGCCTCGGCGCTGCCCTCCTGCCAGTGCCAGAGCCACACCGGGTCCAGATGGGCGTTGCCGATCATATAAACGTTTTTCACTTGGGACATGGGAAAACCTCCTTGGTTCAGCTGCCGAAAACAGCGCGGTAGTCAGCTTGAAATTTCTCGATGCCTGCGTCGGTAAGAGGATGCCGGGTCATCTGGACCAGCACCTTGTAGGGGACCGTGGCAATGTCCGCCCCGGCCAGGGCGCAGTCCGTGACGTGGATGGGGTTCCGGATGCTGGCGGCGATGATCTCCGTATGGATTTCCGGGTAGTTCCGGAAGACCGCCCCAATGGTCTCCACCAGCCGGATGCCGGGCTGGCCGATGTCGTCCAGCCTCCCCAGGAAGGGACTGACATAAGCGGCTCCGGCCCGGGCGGCCAGCAGCGCCTGGTTGGCGGAGAAGATCAGGGTGCAGTTGGTGGGGATGCCCTTGGCGGAAAGCCGCCGGATGGCCTTGAGCCCCTCAACGGTCATGGGGATTTTCACCACCATCCGTCCGGGGTCCAGGGCGAAGATTTCCTCCCCCTCCCGGACCATGTCCCCGGCGGTCTCCGTGGTGGCCCTGACCTCGCCGGAAATGGGGCCGTCTACAATGGAGGCGATCTCCCGCAGCGTTTCCAGATAGTCCCGGCCCTCCTTGGCGATGAGGCTGGGGTTGGTGGTGACGCCTGCGATGATGCCCATGTCGTTGGCCTTGCGAATTTCCTCCACATTGGCGGTATCGATGAAAAACTTCATAAACCGGGTCCTTTCTACCTTATAACTGTATTATCCCAGGGACGCCAGAAGGTCGTCGGTGATGCGGGTCATGTAATCCACCTCCTGGGCCATGAGGGGGGAGAACCTGGCGGGATCGTTGGAGCGGCAGTTGATGGTACTCAGGACCCCCAGCTTTTTCAGGCTGTACTTGGCGTTGACGGGGTAGCACTGGCCCTCCATCCGGGAGCAAAGGCTCAGATGGGCCTGGATGCGCTCCGCCAGCTCCGGCTGGTTCTTCCAGCAGGCCAGGAGCTTGGCGTAAAGAGCGGCGTGGAAGTTCGCCATGATCCCGGAGAACCCGGCGGCCCCCGCCCGCATGGAATCCAGCAGGGTGGAGGAGTTGGCGTTGAAAAGCCGGAGGGGAGACCCCTTGATGATGTCCAGCCGTCTCCGGATGACGTCCATGTCGCAGCAGGTATCCTTTAAAAAGAGGAACCGTCCGGAATCCGCCGCAAAACGGATTTCCTCGTCGCTGAGCAGGTGCTTGTAGGGCGCCGGGCACTCGTAAAGCCCCAGGGGAAGCTCCGGGTCCAACGCGTCCATCAGGCGCTGGAGGTTTTCCAGCCACTCAGCGGCGTTGCGGCCGTGACAGTGGCAGTCCATGCGGTTGGTGATGAGGACCACGGCGTCCACCCCGGCGGCGGCCACCGCCTGGAGCTCCGCCTTCTGGTCCTCCAGATCGTAAGAAGTGTGTCCGGAAGCGATGACCGGAATGGAGGCATGACTCTTGACGAATTCCGCAATGCGGACCCGCTCCCGGAGGCTCAGGAAGAACATTTCGCTGGACTGGCAGACGGCAAAGAGCCCGTCGGCGCCGTTTTCCTCGTACCAATGAATGAGCCGCTCCAGGGAGGGATAGTCCACCCGCCCGTCGTTTGTGTAGGGTGTCAGCATGACCGGCCACATACCGCCGGGATTTTGAATGGTATCCATAGAAAAACCTCCTTTTTCTATCAGTATAAAAGAAAAATGCAATTTTGTCAACAGTTATTACTAAGATGATACAAATTTCCCATCTGCAACACGTCCGGGAAATAATTTCCCGCGCAATAATCGGATATTTCCCAGGATGTCCGGCCGGAAAAGTGGTTTTTTGTGAAAAGCGGCGAAAATGTAACTTGACGCCTGAAAAATCGGCGGCTATACTGTAAATACAGTTTACGAACGATTCCCGAAGGAGGTATTCCGAAATGGCAGCTGTCCGAACCATGGCCTCCGCCCAAGGGGCCGCGGTCCCGCAATCCAAGTGGGCGGTGATCCGCAGAAAGATCTGGGCCAGCCGATACCTGTACTTGCTGTTCTTCCTCCCATTTGTTTACTTCATCGTCTTCAAATACGGCGCAATGGTCTGGCTGACCATTGCCTTTAAGGATTACAACGCCATCGTGGGCCTTTTCAGGAGCCCCTGGGTAGGCTTCAAGTACTTTAAGATTTTCTTCGCCGCCCCGGACTTCTTCCGCCTCCTGCGGAACACCCTCCTTTTAAGCGTGTACAGCCTCCTGTGGGGCTTTCCCATGCCCATTATCCTGGCGCTGCTCATCAACGAGGTCCATAACAAGCGCTTTAAGAAGATCGTCCAGAACATTTCCTATCTGCCCCACTTTTTCTCCACGGTCATCGTCTGCGGCATTGTGGTGAATATGCTGTCCACCAGCGGCATCGTCAACCAGTTCCTGTCCGTATTCAATCTCGGCCCCGTGGCCTTCCTGACCAATCCCCGGTATTTCCGGACCATTTACATCGCCTCCGGCATCTGGCAGGGCGTGGGCTGGGGCTCCATCGTCTACCTGGCGGCCCTCAGCGGCGTGGACCCGGGACTTTACGAATCCGCCATCATCGATGGCGCAGGCAAGCTCCAGCAGATGTGGTACATCAGTATCCCCTCCATCCTGCCCATTATCACCATTCAGTTCCTGCTCTCCCTGGGCGGACTGATGTCCGTGGGATTCGAAAAGGTCCTGCTTCTTTATAACGGAAGCGTCTATGAGACCGCCGACGTCATTTCCACCTACGTCTACCGCCGGGGCCTGCAAAGCTCCGAATTCAGCTACGCCACGGCAGTGGGCATGTTCGAGTCCGCCATCAACGTCCTGCTGGTCTGGGCGGCCAACAAGATTTCCCGCCATGTCGGCGAAACCAGCCTGTGGTAAGAAAGGAGGAGCCCCATGATCGTCGGAAAACGCAAAACCAAAGGGGAAGTCACCTTTGATATCGTAAACGCTCTCATCCTGCTCATCGTCTGCCTCTGTATGCTGCTGCCGGTGTGGCACATGCTGGTGGTGTCCTTGAGCAACGCCCTGGCCGTCTCCCGGGGGGAGGTGTCCTTCTGGCCGGTGGGGATCAACTTCAAAGCCTACCGGGCGCTGCTTTCCAATAAGTACATCCCCCGGTCCTTCCTGAATTCCGTGGTCTACACCGTCCTGGGCACCGCGGTGAACATGGTCATGACCGTCCTCTGCGCCTACCCCCTGTCCCGGAAGCACTTTTACGGCCGGAACTTCTTCGCCTTTCTCATCATCTTCACCATGTTCTTCAACGCGGGGATGATCTCCAATTACATGGTGGTCAAGACCCTCCACCTGCGGAACACCATCTTCGCCATCATCTTCCCCGGAGCCATCAGCGTGATGAACATGGTCATCATGCGGACCTTTTTCCAGGGCATCCCCCAGGAGCTGTACGAATCCGCCTACCTGGACGGGGCCAACGACCTGCAGATTCTGACGAAGATCGTCATCCCCCTGTCCACGGCCACCTTTGCCACCCTGGGCCTTTTCTACGCCGTGGGCCACTGGAACTCCTGGTTCAGCGCCCTGATCTATCTGGACGACCAGGCGGCCATGCCCATGCAGCTGTGGATGCGTTCCGTGGTCATCGAGGCCAGCACCTCCGGCTTCAACGATTATATGAGTAAGCAAGAGGGCGAGTATGAGATCATCGGTGTCAGCGTCCGCTACGCCATGGTGTTCATCGCCATGCTCCCCATCCTCTGTGTATACCCGTTCATCCAAAAATACTTCGTAAAGGGGGTCATGGTCGGTTCCTTGAAAGGGTAAAGGCGTTTTTCGAATACCAATATCAGAAGGGAGATTTCACAATGAAAACCAATTGGATCAAGCGCGGGCTGACACTCCTCTGCTGCGGCATGCTCATGGCCGGAATGACCGGCTGCGGAGACAAAGGCGGTTCCTCCAGCTCCACCCCCGGCTCCAAGACGGAGAGCTCCACTCCCACGTCCCAGAGCGGTTCCGCCTCCTCGGGCAAGCTCCTTGACGAGCCCCTGGAGATCGAGTTCCTCTTAGGCGGCAACGACAACTTCGATCCCGACGGCATCATGATGAAGGAGATCGAGGAGAAAACCAACGTTCACCTGAAGATCAACGCCATCCCCAGCGACTACGGCACCAAGCGCAACACCATGCTGGCCAGCAACGACATCCCCGACGCCGTCTGGTGCGAGCTGACCAACATCAAGCAGTACGGTCCCCTGGGCATGTTCCTGAACCTCTCCGATTATGAGGAGGATATGCCCAACTACATGGCCCTGATTAACGCCGACGACCGGAAGGACGCCACCAAGGTCCTCTACCTGGACGGCAATCTGTACACCTTCGCCCGGCTGGAGCGCTACCGCGTCCCCGTGGCCACCGCCGCCGTCATCCGCACCGACCTCCTGGAGAAGAACAACCTTCCCATGCCCACCACCTTCGAGGAGCTCTTTGAAACCTTCATGAAGCTCAAGGAAATCTACCCCGATAAGTACATGCTGTCCAGCCGCCAGGGCACCAACTACCTGGTAGGACAGTTCGCCTACCCCCTGGGCAGCGGCGGCTTCCCCACCTTCCTGAAAACCAACCCCATGTACTATGAGCCCAACGACAACGCCTACCGCTTCGGCCCCATCCACGAGAATTTCAAGGTGGTCCTGGATTACCTCCACCGCCTCTATGAGAACAAGCTCCTGGACCCCGACTACGGCACCAACAGCGGCGACGAATTCGTGGAGAAGATGTCCAACGGCTCCCTGCTGTTCTACTATGACAACAACTCCCTGGCCTCCCGGAACTACAACGTGGCCCTCCAGGACAAAGACCCCGACGCCAAGCTGGACTATATGGACCCCCTCCAGAACTCCTTCGGCGAGACCCGGGCCTACATCTTCCAGAAAGACTGGCTGGAGCGCAACGACGTGGTCATCAACGCCAAGGTGAAACGCCCCCACGACGTGGTGAAGTTCTTTGACTGGCTCTACTCCGAGGAAGGCGCTCTCATCAGCAACTTCGGCAAGGAAGGCGAAACCTACGTGGTGGAAGACGGCAAGGCCAAGATCGCCCCCGCCATGTATGAGAAGTTCGCCGACGTGCCCAAGAGCAACCTCCACAGCGAGATCGACAAGTACATCGGCGGCGGCCATTACTTCGACGTCTATCGCGACGAGTCCTTCCAGGCCGAGTGCGCCCCCGAGCTGTTCATCGAACAGGGCGAGCGGATCCGGAAGAACGTGGAAGCCGGCAAGATCCAGTACGCCAAGGACGACATGGTCCTGATCTTCACCAACGAGGAGCAGGATAAGCTGGCCACCCTCCAGGCCAACACCCTGACGGTGTTCAACTCCAACATCGACCGCTTCATCACCGGCGACCGCCCCATTTCCGAGTTTGACGCCTTCGTGGAGGAGCTGAAGGCCCAGGGCGCGGAAGAAATGGAAAAGATTTACAACGATGCCTACGACCGCATCAAATAGACAGGACCTCCAAGGTTTCCAGGGCGCATCGACACGCCCTGGAAATCCTTGACTTTCCGGCGATTTGCCGGTAAAATGGAAGCAGAAACCAGGAAAGGGTGCAAGGGGAATGAAGCGGCTGACCATCCGGAAGCGAAAGACCTCCATGCTGCGGTACAAGCAGATTTTCGCCCTGTTTTTCACCTTTTTCCTGGTATTCGTCCTGGTCTCCTCCGTGACCTACGCCACCATGGTGTCCAAGCAGCGGGAGCGTCTCCGGAAGCAGGTGGAGCAGTCCCTCCGGGTGGACGTGAACCTCATGGACCAGTACGTCCGCCGCATCCACAACGCCGCCTATAAGTTCCTCTACCGGGTCAGCGTCTACTCCGACATCCCGCCCATGGGGGAGTACACCCCGGCGGATTACCGCAGCGTCTCCGACCTGGTGGAGCAGCTGGGGGAGCTTTCCAGCTCCATTTCCGATTACTCCTATCAGATTTACTTCTTCACCAATCAGCGCCACGTCCTGACCACCGACGGAAGTTACAGCTTCCGCAGCTATTTCGACCGCATCTACCGCCACGCCTACTTCAACGCGGATTACTGGCTCAATAAGCAGGGCGGGGAGAACATCTTCTCCTGCTACCCCGTGGACACGGTCTGCAAGGACAATTCCACCCGTCGGGTGGTCCCCCTGGTATCCTCCTGGCCCAAGGACCGGCAGACCATGACCCTGGTGGTGGAGCTGGCCGACAATATGATCCGCCGGATCATGGAGGAAAACCTCACCCTGGACGGCCAGAAGGTCCTCTGTGCCGACCCCTACGGCAACGCCTTCTTCAACACCCTGGACGGGGAGCTGAAGCCCGAGGAACTGATGGCCCTCAACAACCGGGTGGCCAGAACCGGGGAGCCCACGACCTTGAGCGGCGTCACCCTCAACGGAAAAAGCTACGACCTCTGCGGTATGCAGGATTCCAGCGAGCTGACCTATTACGTTCTGACCCCCTCCTCGACCCTGACCCGGGCGGCCTATCAGACCAACCGGTATCTTCTGGTGCTCTTTGTGGGGACCATGGTGACGCTGTTCCTGCTGACCATCTTCTTTTCCAATAAGCTCTTTCACCCCATTCAGGAAATCCTCAGCAGCATGGAGCTTCTGAAGAAGGACAACTCCATCGCCGTGGAAAACTGGCGGCAGGCGGAAAGCAGCCTCCGGGAGCAGCGGGAGCTTCTGGAGCAGTACGTGAATTTCGCCGTCCTTCTGGCCCGGGGGAGCGTCGTTTCCGCGCCCCTGTCCCAGACGGAGCCCTATTTCTTCCGGGCCACCGGCCTTTCCCCGGAATTGCTCAACTGCATGGTCTTAGAGCTGAGGTTCCAGAGCGCCTACGCCGCGGAGTTCACCGACGCCCAGCGCTCCGCCGTGGCCGAGGCCCTTCCCCAGGTCCTCCGGGGAATGCTCAGCAGCCGGTTCCCCAGCTATCTGGCCCGGTACGACGCCGACTGCTTCGTCTGCTTCTTCAACGGCGGCGAGGACACCCGGGAACAGCTCTGGGACGTCCTGGAAAGCCTCCGGGGCGTCTTCCAGTCCGATGCCTGCTACTGCCATATCTCCTGCGGCATTTCCGGCACGGAGACCCGGCCCTCCGGGGGACTTTCCGCCGTGGTGTCCCAGGCTTTCGGCGCCCTTTCCCAAAGCGACCTGGAGCGGGACGGCGTGGAGTTCGCCGTGGTGGAGTACGACCCCGACCAGACCCGGCGGCGTCCGGTGCTGGTGCCCAACGACGTCAGCCGGCTCTATAATCTCATGCGCTCCGGGAAAAAAGCGGAGCTTTTCGCCGCCATCGACGAGATTCTGGACGAAAACACCGGCCAGAGCGTCCACTACGACACCATGAAGCTCATCTATATCCGCCTGTACGCCGTGGCCGCGGATTACCTCCTGGCCTGCAACCTGGACCCCAGGACCGCCGCCGAGGAGTTCTGGGACCAGGTGGAGCTGGAGGATTCCTCCAAGAACCCCAGCCAGGCCCTGAAAAGCTTCCTGGGCCGCTGCGTGGACGTCACCCATGTGGCCGCCTCCGAGGAGGAAAACATCAGCCAGGTGTTCTCCTACATCACCAACCACTACGGCGAGGAGCTGTACCTGGACCTCATCGCCCAGCGGGTGAACATGAACCCCAAATACCTGTCCCGGGTCTTTAAGGCAAAAGTCGGCATCACCATCACCGAGTACATCGGCATGATGCGGATCAGCAAGGCCAAGGAGCTGCTAATCAAAACGGATATGAAAATCGAGGACATCGGCACGGCGGTGGGCTTTGAGAACCGCACCACCTTCTTCCGACTGTTCAAGAAGATCGAGGGCATGCCCCCCAACCGTTTCCGAAAAGACAATACACCGTAAGGAGAGAGCACCATGATTTTTGACCGCATCGACCACGCCCACCGCTACCGGAGCCTCAGCGAAAACTTCCGCAAGGCCTTCGACTTCCTAGCAGACCTGGACCTGTCCGCCCTGACCGACGGCCGTTTTCCCATTGACGGGGAAGCAATCTACGCCACCGTTGGCACTTCCTCCCTCCGTGAGCCGGAGGACGCCCTCTTTGAAGCCCACCGGAAGTACGCCGACATCCAGCTGGTCTTTTCCGGCGGCGAAGCCATGCAGGTGACGGAGGTCTCCGCCCTGACCCCCGACGCCCCTTTCCAGGAGGAATCGGACATCGGCTTTTATCAGAACGGCTGCCGCTGCCAGACCCTTTCCTTCGCCCCCGGGGACTTCGCCGTGTTCTTCCCGGAGGACGCCCACAAGCCGTGCTGCCGGAGCGGCGCGCCCGCCTGCCGGAAGCTCATCGTCAAGGTCGCCCTGGACTGAACAGCCATTACCCCCATCGTCAAAGGAGGAGATGCGCCGGAGCTGGCACGAAAAGCCTCCGCTCTGACCTCAAACGCCCCTGTCCATGAGGAATCGGACATCGGCTTTTATCAGAATGGCTGCCGCTGCCAGACCCTTTCCTTCGCCCCCGGGGACTTCGCCGTGTTCTTCCCGGAGGACGCCCACAAGCCGTGCTGCCGGAGCGGCGCGCCCGCCTGCCGGAA
>CAKTCT010000040.1 GCA_934539585.1 uncultured Oscillospiraceae bacterium
TCGTTTTCTGCGCTTGTAGGGATTTTTATTGGACAGCAACTATGCTAAAATTATTTTTGAAAAGCAGGAACAATCGGTGCTTGCTTATGCCGTTAAAAAATAGAGGGCGCTGACCCTCTGGAAAGGAGACGATAAAAATGCCAATTATGCTGACCAGAAAGGACGGCCCACCTACGCCGTTCCGCAACGCAGAGTACATCCCGTTCTACTACTTCATCCCGAAAAGCATCCTGTCCCGCTGTGGGGCGGAGCTGAACGCCATTCCACGGAATCCGCAGGAGCTATTTCACAACCGGGCCGCCTGCGAATTCGTGGAGAGTGACCTGTTCCGGCTGCTCATCATAGACGCCACCGCCTTTATGGTTTGGCCGTATATGGGCTTCGGCGAGTATATGGAAATTTACTCCGGCTACGACCCGGCGTGGCGGTTTGCCCACTGCCCGGACTACTGGATTCAAGAGCTGACGGACGAAGGCATCTTGGCGTCCGCCGGCGAATTATTCAAAGGTTGCCATTCAGAATTAGGGTATGTGCCGGAATGGCAGATCGACATCTATCTGCGCTACATCGTGCCCAATGTGATGAAAAAGCACCGGATGGACGAGATCATCCAAGTGGCACGGGAGTACCCCTGCTTTGAGGACTTTGACTTCCGAAAGAGCAACCAGAAAACGGACTTCATCCGAAAATGGTACCACACCCGCACCAAGCACCCGATAATCTCTCTGGAGGAATTTCAGGAGGCCTATGCCGACGCCCACGGCGGACAGGAATACGAGGAGTCGGACCCGTCGCAGAATGTGGAGGAAACAGCGGTAGCACAGGCACTGGTGGATCAGTTCAAGGCCACGCTCAGCGAAAAGGATATGCAGATCCTTGAACTGCGTATGAGCGGCGACACGCTGGAGGAGATTGCCGAAAAGCTGGGCTACAAAAATCACAGCGGCGTGCTTAAGCGCATCCGAAAGATCGGGCAGGATTACGAGGCCTATACCGGCGTGGACTACGGCTTTGAGAGCGGCAAAATCATCGGATAACACCTATCGGAAATCGGTAGGTGTTATTTTTATGTCCAAACGGAGGTGGAGATTATGAAATGGAGAATATACCCGTCCCAGCGAGGGCGGGTCAACAAACTGGTGCGCCGGCGATGCTGCTGCTATGACCACGGCAACTGCATCCTGCTGGATGACGGAGAGCCGCATCGCTGTGTGCAGATCATCAGCCGGAGCGGCATCTACTGCAACTATTTCCGCCGGGCGGTGTTGCCGTCCGATAGTGAGTTATACGCACAAATCAGAGATCAGAATAAATGAGGAGGATAAGGAAATGAAAACAATCCACAACACAAAAATCATCGGCATCGACCACGGGTACGGGAATATGAAAACGGCCAATTGCTGCTTTCCTACCGGCATCACCGCCTATGACCACGAGCCGCTGTTCACGGCGGATATGCTGGTCTACGGCGGCAGGTATTATCTCACCGGCGAGGGGCACAAGGAATTTGCACCAGACAAGATCAAGGATGAGGATTACTATGTGCTGACCCTTGCGGCCATCGCCAAGGAGCTGAAAGCCGAAAATCTTACCGAGGCGCACATTGTGATTGCCGCTGGTCTGCCGCTGACCTGGACAAGCGGACAAAAGGCGGACTTCAAGGAATATCTGATGAAAAATGCCGAGGTGGAGTTCTCCTACAAAAAGGCGGACTACCACCTCTATATCGACGATGTGCGCATTTATCCGCAGGGCTACGCCGCCATTGCCAGCTTTGCAACCACACTGAAAGGTGTCAACCTGATTGCTGACATCGGCAACGGCACGATGAACACCCTGTATATGATCAACGGCAAGCCGCAGCAGGGCAAAATGTTCACCGAGAAATTCGGGACTTACCAGTGTACCCTTGCCGTTCGTGAGGCGTTTATGCAGAAAACGCAGCGGGAGATCAACGACGCCATCATCGACGAGGTGCTGATCACCGGTACGGCAAATATTGCGCCTGCCGACCTGAAAATCATCAAGGGCGTCGCCGCCGAGTATGTGCGGGACATCTTCCGCAGACTTCGTGAGCACGGCTATGATGAGAATACAATGACCTTGTATGTGACCGGTGGAGGCGGCTGCCTTGTAAAGAACTTTTATAAGTTCAGTGCCGACCGCGTAAAATTCGTTGAGGACATCTGCGCCGCCGCAAAGGGATATGAGTATCTGGCTGAGGCGCAGATGAAGGCTGAGGCGAAGAAATGAGCAAGTATCGGATCAATGTGCGGTTTGATTTGGACAAGCCAAAAGAGGCGAACGCCGCACAATATTTACAGGCGCTGAATAAATCCCGCAACGCTTTTATTGTAACGGCGGTTCTGAATGAAATGCAGCGGCAGACATCCGCAAGCAGCTTTTTATTGGAGGATATTCGGCAGGTCATACGGGAGGAATTGCAGGAGGTGTCATTTATAAAGGAGAGAATTTCCCATGCTGAAAAAAACTGTTACAGAGATTCCCGTCAATCCCATGCGGGATGAGTTGCGGAAGCACAGGCAGACTCTTCGGGTAGCCGCTTACTGCCGGGTCAGTACCGAGGAAGAAGAACAGCAGAACAGCTTTGAGGTGCAGGTGGCCTATTACACGGATAAAATCACTCACCATGAGGGATGGACGCTGGCCGGGATTTTTGCGGACGACGGGATCTCCGGAGTGCGGACCAAAAAGAGGGATCAGTTCAATGAAATGATTGAGCTGTGCCGGAAAAAGAAAATCGACCTGATTTTAACCAAATCCATTTCCCGGTTCGCCCGAAATACCCTGGACTGCATCAAGCATGTCCGAATCCTTAAAAGCTGGGGTATCCCGGTTATTTTTGAGAAGGAGAACATCGACACTTCCAATATGAACAGCGAAATGATCCTGACCTGCCTGAGTTCCTTCGCCCAGGCAGAAAGCGAGTCCATCAGCGGCAATGTGACCAAAGGAATCCGCATGGGCTACAAACAGGGACGCTTCGCCTTCCGCTATACAGGATTTGCCTATCAGAAGGGTGCGGATGGGGAACCGGAGATTATCCCCAAGGATGCGGAAACTATCCGCATGATCGCCCAGAATTTTCTGAACGGCGACAGCCTGAAAAGAATCAAAGAAAAATTAGAGGACGCCGGGATTCCCGCACCGGCGGGAAGGCAGCAATGGCAGACCCAAGCCATCCTCCGGATTCTCCAAAATGAAAAATATGCAGGCGACGTCCTGCTGCAGAAAACCTACACCTCCGATTTTTTGGAAGGAAAGGTCAAGAAAAACAACGGCGAGCTGCCGCAGTATTACATCGAAAACAATCATCCAGCCATTCTCCCGCGGGAAATGTTCCTGGAAATCCAGGAGGAACTGGCCCGAAGAAGAAGCAAAAAGCCCGCCGGCACGAAAAAATCCAAGACCAACCGGGGACGGTTCACCAGCAAATATGCGCTTTCAGAACGGCTGGTTTGCGGAAACTGCGGCTCTTACTACCGCCGGGTGACTTGGAGCATCCACGGGAGAAAACAAATTGTCTGGCGGTGCCTCGGCCGGCTGGAATTCGGGCCGAAAGCCTGCGGGGCCTCTCCCACCTTGGAGGAAGGCGCTCTCCATGCCGCGATACTGGCCGCCATCCGTTCCCTGGTTCAGGGACGTCAAACGGAAATGACAGCCACTTTGTATGACACCCTGTCCGGCTGCGCCACAGGTGGAGAACAGGATACCAGGCCTACGACTACTACCTTTCCCAGCTAAACGACCGGGTGCCGGAACTGGAGCAGCTGGCCTACCAGAAGTACCAGGACGAGGGGACGGCGCTGCTAAACCGCTTAAGCGCCCTCCAGGCCATGGAGGACCAGGACTACGCCCGTTACCGGGACCAGATAAACGACTACTACACCGACCAGACCTTCAACTACCAGAAGGAGCAGGACGCGTTGAGCCAGAAGAACTGGCAGGCCCAGTTTGACTATCAGAAGGAGCAGGACGCATTAAGCCAGAAAAACTGGCTGATGCAGTACAATGCGTCGCTTTCCAAGAGCAGCGGATCCGGCAAGAGCAGCGGTAAGGCGGGGAGTTCCCATAGTGAGATGTATTCCAGCGTGCTGAAACGGGCGGAAAAGCAGGTGGACGCCGGAAAAAAATCCGACGCGGAAATTGCCGAGTACATCCTGGGACAGAACATCACCGATGAGGAGGCCTATGACATTTTGACCTATCTGGGACTGATGGGGGCGTTGGAGCAGCCCCGCAAGGCCAGTTCCGGCAAAAGCGGAAGTGGGAGAGGGTTGAGCGGCTCCGGCTCCAAGAACACCATGCGGGTATATTAAGGGGGAGACACCATGGCGCTGACGATTGAGGACATCAAAAAGTACCGGGAGGAACGGGGAATCCAGACGAATTCCGGCCCGGAGGCAGTACAGGCGGCCCGGACCCGGATGGCCATGGGCCTTCCGGCCATTGCCGGACAGGAGACGGAGACGGCGGCCATTTCCCATGCTTCCAAGCGGATTCAGCCTGCCCGGGGCCGGGCGCGGGACATAACAAATCAGGATTTATCAAAATTCTTGAACAGTCTCATTGCATAGAGATGGCAAATCAGTTATCCTTAAAGCAGGAGGTGGCAAAATGGCGAACGAAAGCAAAAAAGATTTTAAAGACCTGCCCCAGAACGGACAGGCCCAAAAGGGTACAAAAAAGCAAGCCTTCTCTTACCGCTTCAAAAAGCGAGCCGAAAAGGCTTTCTTGTTGTGCTCGATTTCAGAAGGCCCAGAGTTTTCCTTTGATGTATTCTTTACTTTTCTACAGATCGATGCTATAATTCTATATGTAGATTGCTCTCTATCGAACCGAAACTACAACATAATCGGGATTCTGTTGCTTATAAGATCAGATGCATATTCTCCATCCGCTGGCGGTGCTCCGTGCCGGTGGAGATGATATAAATGCGGGTCGTATCGATGCTGCTGTGACCGAGAATGTCGGCGAGCTTTGCAATGTCCTTTTCGATGCCGTAAAACACCCTGGCGAACAGGTGGCGCAGATTGTGCGGAAACACCTTTTTCGGGTTGACCTCCGCCTCCTGGCACAGGGATTTCATCTCCCGCCAGATATTTGTCCGGTTGACGGGCTTGCCCGTGCGGGTCACGAAAATCATCCCGCTTTCGATCCCTTGCTCCGCCGCATAGCGGAGCAGTTTTTGTTTCAGCGCCTTTACGATAAAAACCGCCCGAGTCTTCGCCTTGCAGTTCACCACCGCTTCTCCGCGCCTGACCGCTTCCACGGTGATATACCGCAGCTCGCTGACCCGGATGCCGGTTCCGCAGATGGTCTGCAAGATCAGGCAGAGCCGCCGATTGTGCCTGCGCTCCGCCGCCCGGATCAGGCGGGTGTATTCCTGCCGGGTCAATTCCTTTTCTTCGGGGCAGTAGACCTGCTGCTGCAATTTCAGCATTTTCACCTTCAGATCGTGCCAGCCCAGAAAGGCGAACAGACCGTTGAGACTGGCCAGCATGGAATTGACGCTCCGCACGGCGCAGCGCCCCTGCAAGTTCTTTTTGTACCCGATCACCGTTTCCTTTGTGATTGCTCTATCCCGCATATATGCCGCAAAAGCCGCGGCATCCCGGACATATTTTTCCACCGTCTTATTCTATCCCAAAAGTGTGAAAACAAAAATTGGCGCCGATTTTCTCTACGGTATCCAGAACATTTATTGGACGGTACTAGAAATTTTTCGTGCCGGGAGAGGGCCGATCAAATCACGGCGTAGTATTTATGGGAATATCTTGTCTTTTCGTACAGCCCATGCTATATTATAAATGTAACACTGCTTGCAGCGATTGAGGGATTGATATGGGATTGCATTTCAGAAAAAGCAAGTCTTCCGGACCGTTCCGATTTATTTGCAGCAGAGAGCGCGGAAGGCAGCTCTGATGCCAGTGATAACAGCCTCATTGATGCCATGTCTATGTTTTTGAAAGAGGAATAAAAATGGAAACATATCGGGAGACCTATAAAGAAAAGCTGCATTCCAATTACCAAAAATCCATACAGGCCTTTACTCGTATATACCCGTATATCTCACCCGATGCTATAACGCTGATCGATAATTATTGCCGCACTTGTGCCATATATCTATGGCATTTCTTCTCCGTCGATCTAAACACTTGTACCGAATGTATCAATGTCCTATGTACAGAAGACAGCCAAAAGAGACTCTTCACCGCCAATCAAGTGCAGGCCGCCATGACGGAACTGTCGGAGCACCACTATTCTCTGCCAGTACCGGCGTTTTTCAACAAAATCATTGAGAATGATTTGAAAGACGGAACAAATTACAGCCGAAAACTGGCGGCATGCTTCGGCCTGGTATTCATTTTCTTTGCTTTGATCGACGGAACCGTCGAATATGAAGAAGCAAAGATAATCACGAAGCTTCATGGCGATATGGTAAAGGCCTGTGATGATCACCATATTATTTCTTTCGACGATACGGTCGATCCTTTTGATTTCGTCCATGACGTTGACGAGGTGACTTCGCCAATCATATCCGCTGTGCCGGAACCCACAAATGCCCGCGCCGCTTCCGAAATCAAGCAGGAACCCGCAAAACGTCCCCATCCGTCCTCTGATAAAATATCCGCATTTGACGAGTTGAGCCAGCTTATCGGCTTGTCCGCAGTAAAACTGGAGATCAAGGAAATCCGCGATTTTGCAAAAGTGCAGAAGGCTCGCACGGCATATGGGCTGCCAATATCTGAAATGTCCTACCACTTGGTTTTCACCGGTAATCCGGGAACCGGAAAAACGACGGTGGCACGATTGGTTGCCCGGATTTATAAAGAGCTGGGGATTCTATCCAAAGGCCATCTTGTTGAAGCGGCCGCAAAGGATTTGGTAGCTGGCTATGTCGGCCAAACCGCAATCAAAACCGGAGAAGTCATTGAAAAAGCGCTTGGAGGCGTGCTGTTTATCGACGAGGCCTATGCCCTTTTCGATAAAAACGGACAAGGCTACGGACAAGAAGCCATCGATACCTTGCTCAAAGAAATGGAAGACCACCGAGGAGATTTGGCCGTAATTGTCGCCGGCTATGACAATCTTATGAAGCAATTCATCGAGTCAAATCCCGGCTTAAAATCCCGCTTTAATAAGTTTATCCATTTTGAAGATTATACGGCCGAAGAAATGCTGGCGATTTTCAACGCACTTTGTGCCAAAAATGCTTACACCGTAACCGCCGACGCCGGTGAGATCATCCGGCAGTATTTTACGGAAATTTGCGAAACCCACGATGAAAGCTTCGCCAATGCCCGTACCGCAAGAAACTTCTTTGAGAGCGTCATCGCAAAGCAGGCGTCACGGATTGCTGCCGAACAAGAAAAAACAGAAGAAATTCTCTCCACAATCACTGCAGATGATGTTTCGTGGTGTCAGAATTCCGGGCACAAAGAAGAATCCCTTGAAGAAATCTTCGCAGAATTCAACGAACTCGTCGGCCTTGGTATGGTAAAAGAGGAGATTTCCGACCTTGTGTACGTGGTACAGCATCAACAAAGAAGAAAAGCGCAAGGGCTGAGGATTCCGTCGCTGTCCCTACACCTTGTTTTTATGGGAAACCCCGGCACAGGAAAAACTACCGTTGCCCGCTATGTGGCAAAGCTGTACAAATCATTGGGCCTATTATCAAAGGGCCATCTTGTGGAGACCGACCGAAGCGGCCTTGTCGCCGGATACGTGGGGCAAACCGCAATAAAGACCCAGGAAGTGATAAAAAGCGCTTTGGGCGGGGTCCTTTTCATCGATGAGGCATATACCCTTTCCAACGGCGGAGCAAATGACTTTGGCCAGGAAGCAATTGACACCCTCCTGAAGGCCATGGAGGACAAGCGGGAAGACCTGGTCGTAATTGTCGCCGGATACGATGAGCAGATGGATGATTTTGTTCATTCCAATCCGGGATTGGAGTCGCGATTCAACCGTTACATCCATTTTTCGGACTATTCCGTTGATGAAATGGGCCGCATCTTCCGCTCTCTTTGCAAGAAAAATCAGTACGAGTTGTCAGAGGATGCAGCAGCAGCAATCAAAGACTATTTTTCGTCGGTTTCTATTCCCGATATCGGCAATGGCCGCGGCGCACGAAACCTGTTTGAAAAAGTTGTCACACAGCAAGCCAAACGTGCTGCAAAAAGCAGCATTCATTCCGCCCGGGAGTTAAGCACTATTACGGAATCGGATGTGTTCAACGCTGCAAAGAAAGGGTGAACCGAATGGATACGGATATTTTCACCGGCGGCCCCGCGCAAAACTGCGCCTATGAAGACACCATCCCGCAGCCGAGCGTGTCGGGAACCGGAGAGATTCTTACCCCCATCGGTACAAAACCAGATGGGGAACTGTTCTTCCAGGACATCAGCCAGATCCCGCACTTTTTGGTATGCGGTTTTTCCGGCGCCGGGAAAACATCCTTTGTTCAGACCGTTACAACCTATTCAGCAGCCCATTATCCTCCGGAAGAAATCCGGTTTCTCATCTACGACTCCAAATTTATCGATTATAACAGCTTTAACGCCCTGCCGCACCTTCTTATCCCGGTTATAAACGACGGCAGGAAAGCCGCCGGAATGATTGCATGGCTGTCATTGGAATGCAAAAAACGGCTGAAACTGTTTGCCGGTTCTTCTGCAAAAGATATCTTTTCCTACAGCAAACAGGCTCCGGTCCCCGCCAACGAAAAACTGCCGCATTTGTTTGTGATTTTGGACGACTGCGCTTCCTTACAGTTCGACAAGGATTCTGCTGCTTTGATGGACATTCTCCAGAATGGCCGCTCCGTTGGAATCCACTTGATCTTTGTAACCTCACTGGCGTCATCCAGGAGCTTCCAGAAATACATTTTGCCAAATATTCCCTGCAGGATTTCCTTCTGTGTTTCAACAAAAGCAGATTCCAGAACCGCAATCGAACAAACTGGCGCCGAAGGACTCCGTGTACCGGGCGAGCTCCTGTTCCGATGGCAGAATACCCTGTTAAAATGTCAGGGCGTGTATATGCCGGACGAGGATATCCAACGGACGATCCGCAATCTCCGTCATCAGCGTATGACGAATATGAATGTCCTCGGAACCATGGCCGCACAGATTTTTGAGGATTCCCAAAACGACCACGCCTCTGCTCCTCCAGTTGACGAAGAAGCGCTTTTCTCCGCCGCCGTTGATACCGCCCTTGAATCGGGACAGATATCGGCGTCAACGCTTCAGCACCGGCTGAAGGTAGGTTACAATACCGCGTCCAATCTGGTCAATCTGATGGAAAAGCGTGGAATCATCGGACCTATGGAAGGAGCAAAACCGCGGCAGCTTCTTATTACAAAAGCGCAATGGCAGACAACAAAAAGCGGAAACCACGATGCCGGGCAGAACCTCGCTTCCCGTGAGCATACAGCTGTAAACAAAGATGCCGCCAGCAGCGAGAACCCGGATATGAAGATGCGCGATTTTGCACAATTCCATTTCCGAAATGTTGGCTTGTGCATCAAGGATAATCAAATCGTCATCACAACCAGAGTCATGACGAAATACGGTCCCGGGACAACGACTGCTTCTTTTAACGGCAAGAGCATTGCCGTTCTTTCCTATAAAAACCCGCGCATGTTTTCTCCCGGCTATATCCAGTTTCTCATGAAGCCAAACGTGCAGATCATCAGCACCAACCCGGATCTTATCGCAATTGCAAAAGAGGAGCTCCCGGATATTCTAAAGATCGAATTTGATAACAACGCTGCTCCAACGATGAAACTCTTTATGACCCGGATCGCAGAGGACATCGGAATACAATTGGACATAAGCTGAAATCGTTGGTCCCAAGTGGAGAAATTTACTTGAGGCCGTTTTATATGCAATATTGCGAAAAACGATTGACAATCAGCCTGCAAACCATTATAATAACAAATGTTATCCAAATAAAAATATCCCCCCACATCACCCCCATCCGCAACCCCCGCATCTTCCCAATCACATCCAGGAGGCCCCATGAACCCACGAAACCTGCTGAACCCCATCTCCACCCTGGCCGCCGGACTCCTCCTGGGCGCGGCGGCCAGGCTCTTTGACATCTACGCCCCGACCCTGGGAGACATCTTCTCCCAGATGGCGGTCTGGATCCTCCTGGGAACGCTGATCGCCATATACAGCCCCACCCAAAAGGCCGCCATGGGGAACATTTTCCCCTTCTGCATGGGGATGCTGCTCACCTACTACGCCACAGCCGCCCTCACCCGCGGCGTATACAGCCGGACCTTCATCATCGGCTGGACGGTGTTCGCTCTCCTTTCGCCGGTGATGGCCTGGTTCGCCTGGATGACAAAGCGGCGGGGCCCCCTCCCCAAAATCATCGGGGCCGGAATCGTGACGGTCTCGATCCTGTCCAGCATCCTGCTTTTTGACCGCCTGCGGGTCTACGATTTCCTCATCGACGGCCTGCTGGTCTACTTCCTCTTTTTCAAAAAAATCAACCGACCCCAACCGTAAAACCACCCAAGGAGGCCGCCATGGACATCTGGGAAGAACTCTACCGACAAGCCAAAAAGGAATACCACCCGGAGGATGTCTCGCCCTTCGTCTGCGCCCACCACGTCGTGTGCGCCCTGGAAAGCGCAGACGGAACCATTTATACCGGCTTCTGCATCGAATCCTGCAGCGGCGTCATGAACCTGTGCGCAGAGCGGGTCGCCGCCCTGAACATGTACGCAAGCAGCGGCCAGACCCGGATCAGGCGGCTCATCGCCTTTCGTGACAAAGCCCCCTACGGCGGCGGGAGCGGTATGCCTTGCGGCGCCTGCCGTGAGTTTTTCTGCCAGCTCAACGAAGAAAACGAAAACATGGAGATTCTGCTGGACTACGAAAGCCGAAAAACCGTCACCCTCAAAGAACTGCTGCCCCATTGGTGGGGCGAAGGACGCAGCGCGGCGCACAAGGAGGAGCAGCCATGAACCCAGCGGTTCATGGCTGTTCTTCGCCAAAAGCAAGCTGCTCCTTGCAAATGGGCTGGTATTCTGGAAGCGGGTACTGCCTGCCTATCAACAGTCCTTTTCTCAACAATGAACTTATAGGAGGACCTATGAAAAACTACCAAAAAGCAATCATAACACTGCTGACCGCGGCCATATTACTGATTGCCGTCTTCGCAGCCGGCCGCTATGGCTGGAAGCTGTTCGGCTTCCGTGCCTGCCAGGGTGCGGGCATTGAATCCGTGGAGGTCGGTGAAACCGCCGTGACGGTCAAGGGCTTCTACCCCAGCTCGTTCCCGGAGGGCTTCTGCGGCTATTATGCCGAGGAACAGGACGGAACGCTCTATGTCGGCTTCCGTTTCAGCGCCGTATTCGGCTTTTTTGAAACAGGCGATTTTGATGTTGCCATCCCCCTCAAGGGCGAAATTCATACGGTCGTCTGCAAGACAAAAACATCGGAAACCACCATCTGGACGGCGAAACCCGGCGCTGCCGCAGATCATTAAGGCCCGGCGCAGAATCGCAAGGAACGTCGAGAAAAACTCTCCCCGAGATGGTATACTGTTCCTGTAAGGAGTTGAGACGGATGAAAGAACAGGTGCTGGCCGTCCAGCGGATGCAGGACTACATCGAAAAGAACCAGGGGGAGGACATCCGCCTGTCGGACCTGGCGCAGGCGTCGCTGTTTTCCCCGTGGTACGCCTACCGGCTGTTCCGGGAGTACCTGGGCGTGACGCCTACGGAGTATATCCGCAAATACCGGCTCACCCAGGCGGCCCGGCTGCTTCGTGCCGGAGACGTCAAGGTCATCGACGCGGCCTTTGCCGCCGGGTTTTCCAATGCGGACACCTTCACCCGGGCTTTCTGCCGGGAGTTCGGCCTCAATCCCAGCGAATATATGAAAAGCCCCGTTCCGGTCCCGTTCTTCGTTCCTTACGGCGCAAAATTCCGTGAACTGCGAAAGGAGAACATCGACGTGTCCAACATTCAACCCATTTTCATCCAGGCTGTCCGCAAGCCGGAGCGCCTGTGCATCATCAAGCGCGGCGTCCGCGCGGAGGACTACTTCCCCTACTGTCAGGAAGTCAGCTGCGACGTGTGGGGCATCCTCCTGAGCATGCCCTCCCTCTCCGGGGAGCCGGTGGCCATGTGGCTGCCCCAAAAGTACAAAAAGCCCGACACCTCCACCTACGTCCAGGGCGTGGAGGTGGAGACCGGCTACACAGGCGTCGTCCCCGACGGCTTCGACACCATCCGCCTGCCGGAAGCGGAGTACCTGATGTTCCAGGGACCGCCCTTCCCGGAGGAGGAGTACTGCCAGGCCATCCGCACCGTGCAGGCCGCCATGGACCGCTACGACCCCTCCGTCATCGGCTGCCGCTGGGACGATGAGAACCCCCGGATTCAGCTGGAGCCCCGGGGACGGCGGGGCTACATCGAGTTGCGGGCCATCCGGAGGTGCGCGGAATGACGGAAGCGGTTTTTGCAGAAGGACTCACCAAATCCTACGGCGGCAGGCTCGTGGTGGACCGCCTGGACCTCTCGGTGGAACGAGGCCGGGTATTCGGCCTGCTGGGCGCAAACGGCGCAGGAAAAAGCACCGCCATCGAGTGCATCCTGGGGACCAGACAGCCCGACTCCGGCACGATCCGCCTGCTGGGACAGGACCCCCGGAAGCACCGCTCCGCCCTTTTCCAGCGGATCGGCGTCCAGTTTCAGGAGGGGGACTATCCCCCGGAAATCCGGGTCTCGGAGCTCTGCCGGGAAACCGCCAGCCTCTACCGCCGCCCCGCCGACTGGCACAGGCTCTGCCGGGAGTTCGGCATCGGCGACAAGCAGCGCGCATCGGTGAAAAGCCTCTCCGGCGGGGAGCGCCAGCGGCTTTTCATCGTCCTGGCGCTGATCCCCCAGCCGGAGCTGGTATTTTTGGACGAGCTAACCACCGGTCTTGACGCCAAAGCCCGGCGCAGCGTCTGGAAAACCCTGGAATCCCTGAAGGAACAGGGCCTGACCATCTTCCTGACCTCCCATTTCATGGACGAGGTCGAGGCCCTGTGCGACGAAATCTGCATCCTGCGAAAAGGCGTCCCGGTTTTCCGCGGCACCGTGGAGCAGGCCAAAGCCCGGTGCGGCTGCCAGCGCTTCGAGGACGCCTACTTACATCTCTCGGAGGAGGAGACAGACAGATGAAACGCTTTTTGATCTTTCTGAAAACAGAGCTGGCGCTAAGCCTCCGGGACATGAACATGCCGATTTTCGCCGTCATCATGCCCCTGGTGGTCTTCGTCATTCTCGGCGTCATCTACGGCGCAAAGCCCGCCTACGACGGCGCAGGCTACACCTTTTTGGAGCAGTCCTTCGGCGCAAGCGCGTCCATCGCCATCTGCGCAGGCGGACTCATGGGGCTGCCCCAGGCGATATCCGGCTCCCGGGAGCGCAAGGTCCTCAAGCGCTTCCGGGTCACGCCGGTCCGCCCCGTGTTTCTCCTGGGCGTGGACCTTGCCATGTACATCGTTTACTGCGCCGTATCCCTGGCGGCCCTGGCCGCGGCGGCGTTTTTGTGGGGAGTCCGGCTCCCCAGTTCCCTTCCCGGCTTCCTGGGGAGCTGGCTGCTCACCATGCTGTCAACGCTGTCCCTGGGCCTGCTGGTCGGCGGCGTGGCCAGGGACACCAAGCAGGCCAGCGTTCTGGCGTCCATCCTTTATTTCCCCATGCTGGTCTTTTCCGGCGCCACGCTGCCCCTTGAAGTCATGCCCCAGGGGATGCAGAAGCTCGTCCGTTACTTCCCCCTGACCCAGGGCATCACGATGATGAAAAACGCCTTCCTGGGGATTCATACCGAAAGCCTCCTGCCCCCGATCCTCGTCATGACCGCCCTGACCGCTCTCTGCACCCTTCTCGCCATCCGCTTCTTCCGCTGGGAGTAGGCTCCCAAAATAAGGAGCCCACCCGGATACATACCGGCTCTACGTCAGCCCACCCACGATTCCCTTTACCCTCCCCAAAACCACCCCGATAAGCACCCAAATCGCACCCACCCCCCACATCAAACCGTCCGCAATTCCCTCCGAAAACCAAAAGCACCTAGCCGTGTGTACCAATGGGTACAGCGTCAGGCCGCCGCCTGCCCCAGAAGCCTGTCTTTAGGAGAGTACCGTTGGAAAGTGGTAGGCGTATGCCTACTGTCCGAGCACCAATTGCGGCGGCCGTGTCCACCGCGAGGTAATATCGCGGTCCTCCAAAGCCCCAGACGCGACTTCAGGGGGTCTCGGGGGGCGGGAGCCCACCGAGCGCCCTTTTCTCCCCATTCTTTTCCCGCGCGGGAAAAGAATGGGTGCTATGACGGACCAATCGATAATAAAAAAACGTAAGTAGCCGCATAGGCCGGTAGTGCTGCCGATTTCAAATCGAATTTGGCAGTTCCTACTAGCCTATGCGGCTACTTACGTTGTACAGATTTGTTATGTCCTACATAGCGCACTTACTCTTTTCCCCGGAGGAAAAGAGTAAGCAGAAAAGTCCGTTTAGGGGTTGCACCCCTAAAAACCCCAATGGCGGTAGGCGCTGGATAAACATAGCCGCACGCGACACTTCCCGCCGCCGCTATCGGTGCTCAGACAGTAGGCAACCGTGCAGCACTTTTTATCGCTTCGATTCCTGTATAAGGATTCGGAGATACGCGTCGGCTTGACGTGAGTGGCTGGCGGCGGCCTGATGCTGTACCAAAGGGCACCTACCTGACGTGGTACTTTTATCCCTCAACCACACTGCTCCCCGCCGCTAAGACGGTTTCTTGACCTTGGAACCGCAGCACCGCTCGGAGGCTCTCCGGCACCGTCACCGCCAGCCGGACCTTGCCGCCCTCCTTGCACCAGTCTACCACGATCTCCCCGTGGGGCGTGGTGATCCGCCCGCAGGCGTGGTCCAGCCCGGCGGGAATCCGGGGCGCGATCTCCACCCGGTCGTACCGGACGGACCCCTTCTCCTGCCGGATCCCCAGAATCTCCGAGAACAGATACTGCACCGGCGCGCCGAACATGGGATGGCACTGGGACCGCTTCCCCACGAAATACTCCCAGATCGTCGTCGCCCCGTGGTCCCGCATCCACAGGTAGCCGCCCCGCTTCTCAGTGGACAGCAGCCGGAAGGCCAGGTCCTCCTTCCCGTACCGGAACAGCACCTCCACCAGCAGGTCCGTGCCCAGGAACCCGGTGTCAAAGTACTCCAGCGCCTCATACTTCCTGCAGAGATTCTCCAAAGTCCGGGGGTCCTCATCCAGGCCGATGTCCAGAGCAAATGCGTCAGCCCCCTGGACCCCGCCGCAGAAGCTGCCAGTCTCTGAATCGTAATACGCGCCGCGGATGGCCGCCTTTTTCCGGCTGATCTCCTCCCGGAGGTCCTCCGCCTCATGGGGCAGCCCCAGGACCTCGGCGATCTCCACCATCATTTCCAGGGAACGAACCAGGTAGCAGGTGTTGACATAGGGCTCCGGAATAGCCATGGGGTCAATGGCCGCCCAGTCCCCCAGGCACCAGCCCCCGGGCTCCTCGGTCGTGACCAGGTCCTTTTCGCTGTGGGCGTTCATGTAGCCCACCCACTTCTTCATGGCGGGATAGCACCGCTCCAGCATGTTCCAGTCGCCGAAATTCCGGTAGTACCGGTACGGCACGATGACCACAGCGCTGCCCCATCCCCCGGGACCGCCGCCGCCGCCCATAAAGGGCGTGGTGTGCTGGACATGGCCGCTGACCGGGTCCTGGCAGTCCAGAATGTCGCCGATCCACTTTTCATAGAAGCTCCGGCTGTCCAGCAGCATCATGGCAGGCTCGCAGGCCACCTGACCGTCGCCGGTGTAGCCCAGCCGCTCCCGATGGGGGCAGTCCGAAGGAACGCCGCCGTGCATGTTGTCCAGCTGGGTGCGGATAAACGCCTCGTAAAGCCAGTTGAGCCCCGGATTCCCGGAAGAAAAGTCCGACGTCACCGCCACATCGCTGTGGACCACCACCACCGTCAGTTCCCGGGTCTCCCCCTCCACCTCGAAATAGCGGAAGGTGTGGAAGGTGAACCGGGGCTCGAAGGTGCAGTCGCTGCCGTCGCCGATGAACACATCGGTCTGAATCTGGTGACGCCCGCTGAGGCCCACGTATTCGCAGCCTATGGTCCCAAAATCCAGCTCCCCGGCCTCATCCAGTATCTCGGCAAAGCGCAGGGTAACGGCGGCCCCTTCCGGCTGGCAGCTCCGGACCCGGACCCAGCCGCTGATATTCTCCCCGGCATCGTAAATCCGCCGGGAGCCGTTGAACCCGATGAGCTTCGGCGTGATCTCTCGGATTTTCCGGTCCGGCGGGCAGGTCTGGAGCATCAGCGGTGCGTTGGGGCCGGGAACCAGCTCCACCGCCCTGGGCTCCTTGGGAAGGCGCCGCTCTCTGGCGTCCTGGATTTCCCCGATGTACAGGTTGTTGTAGGTGATGAAGGTGGGCGTGTAGGTCTCGGAGCCGTCGGAGCGGACCGTCACCGTCTCCCCGTTTCCGCAGCGGACCTCCATGGCGAACCGGGCCAACAGCCCGTCGCAGCTGAATTCCAGCCGGCCCTCGCCGTAGCGCTCCAGCTGCCGGTACCAGCCGTTGCCCAGCAGGACCTCCATCCGGTTCTCCCCGGGCCGCAGGAAGCCCGTCACGTCGTAGCGGAGGTAGTACACCCGGTGGGACACCTTGTCGTGGATGGGATAGGCCGCCTTGGTCAGGTCCCGGTCATGATAGTCGCTGAGGGCGGGGACCAGGCAGTCGTCGGAGACCCGCCGGCCGTTGAGGTACAGCTCAAAATAACCCAGACCGGTGATTTCGATGACCCCTTCCCGGGGGTCGTCCAGGAAAAATTCCTTGGCGATGAGGGGCGTTTCACATTCCTTTCCGCAGGCGATCCATTTTGCGTCAAGAATCATAGGTTCACATCCTTTTCGGGAGTTTTTCTCCATTGTAGCACAGCCGCCGGACTTTTTCCATAGATTTCGCAAAAAATCCCCCGGGCGTATCTTTTCAGGGATACGCCCGGGGGATTCGGATTGCCAAGCCGCTTATTCGATGGCGATGCGGTTCTGGGCTTTCAGCGCTTCCCGGTCCCTCTTCGGAACGGTGAGCTGCAGAACGCCGGATTCATACTTGCACTTGATGTCGCTGGGGTTCAGGTTCCCTACGTAGAAGGTCCGGCTGCAGGAGCCCGCATAACGCTCCCGGCGGATGTACCGACCGTCCTTCTCCTCCTGGTCCTTATCCAGGCCCTTGGCGGCGGTGACGGTCAGGTAGCCCTCGTGGAGCTCCACATTGACCTCGTCCTTGGTAAAGCCGGGCAGGTCGATGTCCACTTCATAAGCGCCGTCGTGCTCCTTCACGTCGGTCTTCATCAAATTCTTGGCGTTTTTCCCGTACAGGGGGTTTCTTCCGCCGAAGAAGTTCTTTTCAAAAGAATCGTCAAAAAACTCATCAAAAAGGTTCTCACCAAAAACGCTAGGCAGCATAAGTCATTCCTCCAATGCAATTGTATGCTGGTACCTTTCCGGGGGCCTTCCGTGCCCCTTTCTCTTGGTACGCTTATAGTATAGCACGGAGAATTAGCACTGTCAATAGTTGAGTGCTAATGTTCTTGAAAAATTCACACTCTGTTTACATGATATGTAAGACTTGCCCCTCCGTCAAAAAATGTGCAAAAAATAGCGCCCACCCCTCCGGGTGAGCGCCTTGTTTTCCTTCCGATTCAGTGGACATAATAAGGATTGGGCTTCAGCAGGATGTTGATAAGATCGATGAGAGCGCCAATGCCGAATAACCCCAGGGTAAAGATGTACAGGATTCCCATGCCCGCTTTCCCCTCGTAGAACTTGTGGGCCCCCACCGCGCCCAAAAACAGGCAAAGGCAGAACGACACCCACTTGTTGCACTGCTTGAACCCCGCCAGCCCGTTGGCATTGACATTGCTGTTGGAGTTGTTGATAACCACCTGGGGCGCTTCGGCCTTCTGGATCGTCTCCACCTGCCGCCCGCAGGACGTGCAGAGCACGGCGTCCTCGGGAATCTTCGCCCCGCAGTGCTTGCAAAACTTGGTCTTTTCCATGGTTTCCATAAATATCCTCCTTATTTTGACATTCAATGAATGTCATGTTTGCTTTTAGTATACCATATAATCGTGTTGTTGACAAGCACTAAATGTCAAAAACAGGAGGTTTTTATGTTTATCAATAAAGCATCCGACAACGGCAACAATGTCTGCGGCCAGAACATCGCCCGGTTCCGCAAGGAACTGAAAATTTCCCAGCGGGAGCTGGCCGACCGCCTCCAGCTCATCGGCCTGGACGTGGACAAAAACGCCATCCAGCGCATCGAATCCCGGCAGCGGTTCGTCACGGACATCGAGCTCATCGCCTTCCAAAAGGTTTTCGGCAAGACCTTTGAGGAGCTGCTCCAATAAAAAAACCGCGCCCAACCCTTCCGTTGAGCGCGGCGCTTCCCGCTTTAGATGATCTCCATATCGTCAAAATCCGGCAGCGCGGGGAAATCCTTACACACGCTGTCCTGGTACCAGAAGGCCACCGAGGAAATGTCGTCCTTCAAAGGCAGGTACCGGCCGTCCTTCCGCCAGCCCAGAGCCTGAATGGTCACTTTCAGGTCGTCCTTGAAGTAAATGGGGTCGGTGATGTGCCATCGGTACATGGAAAACCGCTGCTGGGAGCTGTAATTCCCGTCGGACCGGATCACCTTGGCCAGCCCCGCGTAAGGCGTGCAGTACTCCCGGTACACCCCGTCCACCTCAAAGTCGTAGGAGCCGCAGAAATAGTCCTCGGTGCCGGTGCCGCAGATGGTGGGATACTCCCCATCGCCGTCGATGAAGAACTTGATCTCTCCTTCGCCCCACCAGCCGCAGTTGTTGACTCCCCAGAACAGGTAGGTCCCCACATACTGGCCCCGGCCGTGGACGTTGTCCAGGATGGTGTAGCACTCTTTATATGGCAGGGGATTGACCCGCCGGAACTGGGCGTGGAAGTACCCGTGGCCCTCCGGGACCTCCCCCAGATGGTAATCGATCTGGTAAAACAGCATCACGCCCTTGGAGAACCGGTTTTCCACGGTGATCCGGCACTTTTTGTAAAAAGGCATGTCCCAGTAGCAGTTGAACGCCCTTTTGGGGTTCACGCAGACGGGGATGGAGGTCAGCTGGGTGTAGGTCTGGTGCTCCGCGCAGGCAAAAAAGTCGCCTAATGGGACCTCCACCGAGGGCGTATCGCTGCCGTCCCAGTAGATGCGGATGATCAGCATCCGGTTCTGGGGACTGTTGTCGGTGAACCACATGTGCTTGATGATGCCGGGACCGTCAATGTTGGCGATCTCAACGGTGTCGCCGGGCTCAATGATAATGGAGGGCGAGACCTTCCAGCCCCTGCCCAGACCCCGGGCAGCCTTTTCCCCGGTGCCGTGCTCGGCCATGCCCCCTTTTCCCTTTTCGCCGGCAAAGTTTTCCGCAGAAATTGACCGGGATTCCAGATTTTCCATTTTCGACAGATTCAGCATATTCGATGACCTCCTTGACGCAGACAGGATTGTATGCTATCATTATAGCCGTCGGCAGCCAAACATAAAATAGCAGAACCGTGCCGAAAAATTTATCATTTCTTGACCCAGCTTCCAAGAGGTGTCCTTCATGAATCTTCTCCAGATGTCCCCCTACATCCGGGTGGCCATGTTTTCCACCCTCACCGCCCCCTTTCAGATCAGCCCCCGGGCGATTTTTGACTACGAGATCATCCTGGTGGACGGCGGGAAATGCCAGATCACCATCGACGGCGTCCCCCACCTCTGCAAAAAAGGCGACGTGGTTTTCCTCCGCCCCGGCGTTCCCCACCGGTTCGACTGCGTGGAGGACTGCGATTTCGTCCAGCCCCATATCCACTTCGACCCCATTTACAGCGGAGCCAGCGAGGAGCGCTTCGTCTCCTTCAAGCCCCAAAGCCGCATGACCCCTCATGAGCTTTCCCTGATCCAGCCGGACATTTTCGCCGCCGTCCCCATCCCCAATGTCTTTACCCCCGGGGACAGCAGCGGCTTCAAGGCCCTGTTTTTCAAGATCATCCAGCTGTTCCAGAGCCGGGCCTACGGCTCCGAGCTCCTGTACAAAGCCAGGCTTCTGGAGCTGCTCCACTGCATCCTCACCCAGTTCGACCACGCCCCGACCCTGAACAGCGAAGCCGCCGACCCCATCATCGCCGCCAAAAACTACATCGACAACAACTTTTTCTCCATCATCACCCTGGATTCCCTGGCCAAGCAGTTCTATTTCAACAAATTCACCCTGATGCGCCGGTTCAAGGCCATGTACCAGCAGAGCATCCTGGCCTACTACCGCGCCCAGCGCCTGGATTACGCCAAAACCGCCCTGACCGCCACCACCCTTTCTGTCACCGAGCTGTCCCAACGGCTCAACTTCACGGACATTTACTCCTTCAGCCGGTTCTTCAAAACCCACACCGGCTGCTCCCCCAGAGCCTACCGAAAGCAGCACGCCCAGAAATAGCACTCCCCCGCCCTGGCATCCAGGACGGGGGATTTTTCCTCAGTAATTCACAAATCCAAAGGCGGAGAACCCGCACTCCATCCCCTCGACCTCCGCAAAATTTTTGAGGCAGTGGATCAGGTCGCAGATGCCCACCCGGCTTTCCTCCATAAAATCGCTCTGCCCGTCAAAGCTGCCGATGTACTCGTCGCAGTTCAACGGATAGCTGTCCGAAAACACCTTGGGGTCGATGGAACCGCTGGCGCTCCGCAGGCTCTCGCCGGTGTCCCGGTAATAACGGGAGGACAGATACTCATAGGTCCCGTCGTACCCGCCCCGCATCCGGAGGTAGAAATTGATGCTGAAGGTCTCGCTCAAGGGACAATGCAGGCAGAATTCCACCATGTTGCTGTCGCCCCAGTAGGAGATGGAAAAGTATTCGTTGTCGTAGCCGCCGTAAAGCGTGGCCGGCTGCTGATACATGCAGTAATCCCCGTTGAGCACCCCTTTTGCAATGGCAAAATCCTTGCAGTATTCAAAGAGATCGATGTCCGCCCCCACCTGGGACAACTCCCCTTCCGAAGAAGCCTCGCTCTCCTGGACCGCGGCGCTGGAGAATTCCTCCTTGGACGTCTCCGACTGCGCGCTCTCCTTCGCCGAAGAACCGCCGGGCTCGCTGACCGCCTCGGACACCTCCTGGGATACCTCCGCGCTGGGCTCCTCCCAGGAACTCTCCCCCTGGGAGACCGAGCTGTCCGAAGCCTGACTGGCAAAGACATCTTCCTCCGGACCTCTCCGCCCGAGCTTCACCAAAAGCACCACCGCCCCGATCAGGAGCACCACCGCAATCACTGCCACAGGGATGACCCACCTTTTCCGTTTGGTTTCCGCCTCCAAAGGCGCCTCCCAGGGAATCTCCACGTCTGCCTGCTCCGCGTTCCCCAGAATCGCGTCGGTAGAAACGTTAAAAATCTTCGCCAGGGCAATAATATTCTCGATGGTGGGCTGCGTCTGCCCGTTTTCCCACAAACTGATGCTCTGCCGCGAAACGCCAAGCTTCTCAGCCAGCTCGTCCTGGGACATGTTCTTTTCTTTCCGGTATTTCCGGATGTTCTCCGCCAGCATTGTGCCACTTCCTCTTGAAAGATTTGTAGGTATTCTACCACGCTTCCGCCCCCGCAAGCAATACAATCTGCTTTGAATTTTGTCAAGCAGCCCTTGCGTTTCAAAAAATCGCCGCATTTCCCGCCCAAAAGGCGGATTTTCCGCCGTTTCGCCCCCGGAAGTGCTCCCGCAGACTTCCTTGCCCGCCGTGAGTTTTCCCCTGATCTCCCGCCGGTTTCCTCCGCCCGCCCGGGAAATCCCGCCGCCTTTTTCCTCCTGCAAGTCCCCCTTGCGGCCCCCGGACCCGCGTTTTTCCCGTCCGCCTGGCCGCAAGGAACCTCTCCTGCTTTCATTATACTCAATTTGTTGAGTATTGTCAATATTTTAAGTATGATAGAATAAACTCGGTGATTGCAATGATCAGTTACAAACCCTTCTACGATACCCTTTTCCAAAAAGGTCTGACCGAGTACTACCTGATTTACAAGCAAGGCTTTTCCGCCAACACCCTCTACCGCATCAAAAAAGGCATGGCCATCAGCACCAAAACCCTGGATGCCCTCTGCTACGCCCTGGACTGCCAGGTCCAGGACATCATCCGATTCGAAAAAGAGTAGCCATGACGACCATGGCTACTCTTTTTTCGTCCCTATTCCACCACAAGAATCCGGTGGATATGGAGCGCGTCCACCTTCACATGGGCGTATTTCCCATCGTAACGGTACGGCGCTTCCACATGCTCCGGCTCCAGAAAGATTTTCTTGGGCTCCGCATCGCACTTCACCGCAATGGTCAGATCATACAGCTTGGGAATCCCATTCGGCGCCCCGCCGTTGACATACTCCACGGTGTTGATCAGATTGACCAGGAGCTTCCCGTCCTTCCTCGCCGGAACGATCTCAACCCGCTTGGTCCCTTCTTCCAGATACGCCGCCTGGTCCGGGTCCACCCGCAGCAGCAGCCGGCGCATGAATTCCGCCTCCTCAAAGGAGCAGAAAGCGCCGTAATCGGTAAAAATGTCCAGCCCCACAAAGACGGCCTTCCCCTTCCCGTAGGCGTTGGCAATCACCGCCGACACTTTCGGGGAATCCAGGCTGATGGCGTCGCAGTAGCAGTCCGCCATATCCACCGCGCCCTTTTTGTCAAAGACCACGGCATCGTGCCGCCCGAACATGTTTCCGTCCTGTTCCACATGCACCATGTAGCCGTCGTAGTCCCGCACATCCGCGTCCGCCATGTCAGCAAACAGCCTGCACGCCTTCCGGCCGCAGATAATGAGGTTCCCGCCCCTTTCCGTAAAAGCATTCAAATCCCTTTTGACTTCTTCCGAAAGGAACTCGATCTCCGGCAGAATAATTGTCTTCCGCCCCGGCTCCAGAATCTGGTGCTCATAGATGATGTCGCAGGGCAGTCCCCCATCCAGAATCATATCGCAGACTCCCAGGTACATGCAGCTGTACGGATTCTCCGTGAGCCCACCCCGGATGCGCTTCCGGGTGGTGTCGTACTTGGAAAGCAGGATCGCGGCATTTTTCACAGGCTCCGAATGGAAGTTGAAGGGCTTCCGATCGTATACAAATCGTGAAATTTCCTTCATTTTATCCAGTTCGTACATTCGGATTTCCCCTTGGGGCGTCATATTAAACACGATCTGATACCCGCCCCCCTGGGAAAGGGAAATCGCGGCCTCCCGGAGAATCCGCTCCAGGTTCTGGTTCGTAGTGGGGAAAAACGATGGGTCCTCTGACGTATAATTTGCCACATAGCCCCAGCTCATGGTATCCCAGGGCTTGCCCAGCCCCGCGAAGCTTCTGGCAGTGATCCGTCCATTGACCCCCACCGTATCGCCGGAAAGAAAACTGATCTCGTCTATGGGCTTTTCCGGCATAAAGTGGGAGTAAGCGTAGTTGCTGGTCATCTCAAAATCGGGAAAATCCTTGTGGACCTCCTGAAAATAATGCCGCAGATACGCCGTGAACTTCTCCTTCCAGTACTCCACGAAGGCCAGATAGGACTCCGACAGGGGGTCCTCGTCGATCCGCTCATACCCGGTCTTTTTGCAAAAATCCTCCACGGCTTCTTTCTTCCAGCTCAGGCGCATGAACCAGTTGTCCCCATCGATCCAAGCGCCGTCAAAGCCGTACTTATCCGCCAATTCCTTGAGGCAGGGGATCAGCCGCTGATCCGCATACTCCCCTGACGGGTCAATGGCGTCCTTGCTGGGGGGTCCCGTCCTTTTGCACAACCGCCCACTCCGGGTGCTCCGCGCAGGAGGTCCTCTCCCACAGTCCGGAGTGGTGGGCGTACAACGCCACCCCGCGCTTTTCGGTTTCCTCCCGGAAAATTTTCAGGTGATCGACTTCCAGTCCCGGCGCGACCACCGCGTATTGGGAAAAGTAGCTGGCCAGCCCCGGGTGCCCTTTGGTATCCACCTGGATATAGTCCGGCTTTACCTCGTCCAGCAGCCTCCCGATCTCCTCTGCATTTGTTTTTGTGCCGATCCCTGTTGTCCTTGCATTTGCGTGAAAGTCAAAATGAAATCCCAGAAAACTGTCCTTACGGCTTTTTTTCGTCATAGGAATCTCTCCGTTGGGGCGCTTGGCCCAAAATTTTGCTCACATCAAGTCCGCCGCGATCCGCATCTGTCCGCTTCCCACCTCCCCTGCAAAATAACAAAAAACGCGTCCAACATAGATGCACTCTATATTGGACGCGATCGTGGCTCCCCCTGTTGGACTCGAACCAACGACATTTCGGTTAACAGCCGAACGCTCTACCGACTGAGCTAAGGAGGA